>JAZDOW010000034.1:0-15087 GCA_043798185.1 Pseudomonadota bacterium
GCAATCGATGGAGGTATAAGGATGTCGATGGCCGATGCAGCGCCGATCACGGTTGCCGAAAACGCCGGGGGATAGCCGGCGCGGTTCATTGCCAAGATCATAACTCCGCCGAGTGCTGCGGCGGTAGCCGGTCCTGACCCAGAAATTCCCCCCAGCAACATTGCCACGGCAATCGCCACCAAAGGAAGCATGCCCGGCCCATGGCCGACGATTGAAACAGCAAACTTGACAAGACGTCGCGCTACCCCGGAGCGGTCAAATATTGTGCCGACCAAAACAAACATGGGGATTGCCAGCAGCGGGTATTTTCCAAGACCGGCATATAAATTTTGTGGTACAGCCAAAAGGCCAAACCACTGGGTATCTAGATTGGCCATGGCTATGGAGAAAGTAGCCGACAGACCCATAGCCACGCCGATAGGTACACCGGCCAGCATCAGCACTATAAAGAGTACAAAAAGCAAGGTGCCGATCATTTGTTGCGACCCTGACGGAAAAAAAGGCCGAGCGCTCGGAGGGCGATGGCGCTGGCGAATAACGGTAGCCACATTGAATACCACCACTGTGGTACACCGATGCCAGGTGAGGTTTCCCCGAAACGAAAGTCATCCCAGACCATGCGCCAACTCAGCACGGCAATTAAGGCAAAAAGCACAAATACCATAATAGACGCAAGTTGTGCAAGAATGCGCCGTCTACGAGCGGGACCTTTGCTGGAAAAATACTCAATGCGGATGTGGCGATTACGGGCAACAGCAGCAGAACCGGCGGCCAGGGCCAGGACTATCATGAGAAAAATTGAGATCTCCTCCGTCCAGGCAAAGGAGCGATTGGTCATATAGCGTACCAGGACATTGGCGAAAGTGATTAAGGCCAGAAGTGCCATGATGATAACCGTCAGCCAGTCTTCTATTTTCAGTGAGACGCTGGTAACGGGATCCTTTTCGGCAGGGGACAAATTGTGCTCATTCCCAGGCGGGGGAGATGATTCTTGAGAATATTCGGTTTTGGATTTGGGAGGCATAGAATTTTTAAGAAGTATCTTGAAAATGGCGATCTCCGGGAGGATTTCGCCGGTGGCATGTTGTTTTCTTTAAGGCCTTGACTTTATCGTCTTCTCTGTCCTCTTACAAGGTGTTTCTGCACAGATCCGCGAGAGATGAAATTGCCGGGCCACCGACTTTGAGCAGATAAGCAAAATTCCGAGCGCGTTTTTAAGTATACTGCTTGCGTATGCCGGGCAAAAGAGTCAATAATGGCTCAGGTTCACCAATATTTGTCTCACCGTAGCTATCAGCGGATTCCGGAGGTTTTGCAGCGATGTCAAAAAACACAGGGCATAAGGGAAAAGTAGTAACGGCCGAGGAGGCAATAGCCACTATAAAAAACGGCAACCGCATCTTTATCGGATCAGGCTGTGGTGAACCGCAACATCTTATTCACACCTTGGCAAATAGTCGAAATGTCAACGACATTATGATCTTTCAGATGCTGGCGCATACCTTGGCCGATTATCTTGATGACGAGTATTTTCTCCAGCGTTTCTCGGTAAAGCTCTTTTTTGTGCCGGTCAAGATGCAACAGGCGGCCTTCGACGGGCGGGTAGATTATATACCTACCTATCTTTCCCAGTTGCCCCAGTTGTTCAGGGATAAACAGATTGTCATCGATACGGTGCTTATCCAGATAAGTCCCCCGGACTGCTTTGGCATTGCCAGCCTGGGCGTTTCCGTCGATGTTACCTTGGAAGCCGTAAAAAGTGCCAAGACAGTCATTGCTCAAATCAACCCACGGATGCCGAGAACCCATGGGGACGGGTTCCTCCATATGAATGATATCGATTACCTGATTCCTTTTGAGGAGGAATTGATCTCCATGGGCCCGGAAATCGTCGAGGAAGAAACCGCCGGCCGCATCGCCCAGTATGTCAAGGAGTTGGTCGATGACGGCAGCACCTTGCAGGTCGGCTATGGGCATATGCCTTACGCCCTGTTGAAGTACTTTGATAATAAGAATGACCTGGGGATTCATACCCACATGATTTCCGATGCCTTCATTCCACTTATCAAAGCGGGCATCATCACCAATAAATACAAGAATTTCATGACCGACCGGGCGGTGGCAACCTTCTGCATGGGGTCGAGGATTGCCTATGACTATATAGACAATAATATCCAGTTCTATTTCGGCACCGCGGACTGGGTGAACACTCCGGGCATAATCGGTAAAAATGACAACTTCATCTCGATAAGTTCCGCCCTGGAGGTCGATCTGACAGGGCAGGTTTGCTCGGATTCCGTCGGTCGGCAATTTTTCAGCGGCACCGGGGACCAGGCCAATTTTATTCGTGGGGCCACGCTATCAAAGGGTGGTCTGTCAATTATCGCTTTGCCGTCGACGGCCGGCGGCGGGCAAATTTCCCGTATCGTTGCCAACCTTGGCGCCGGTGCCGGGGTGGCAACGCTCAGAGCTGATGTCAATTTTGTGGTGACCGAATTCGGTATTGCCCAATTGAAAGGAAAAAGTATCAGCCAACGGGTCGTCGAGCTGTGTCAGATTGCCCATCCGGACTTCCGCGCCAGTCTGATCGAAGCCGCCAAGAAAAATCATTACATTTTCACAGATCAGCTGCCGCCACTAGCCGAAGATCTCATTTTTATCGAGGCCTACAAAAGCCGGACAACTTTGAAAAACGGGAAAACCCTGTCGGTTCGGCCGCTCCTGCCATCTGATGAAATAGCCTATCGCAATTTCTTTTATTCCCTGAAGAAAGAAACAATCTATCTGCGTTTCTTCCATTCCATCACCATTTTTTCCAAACAAATGGCGCAGGATCATTGGGCGAACATGGATTATCGTAAGAACATTTCGCTGATCGGCAGTGTGAAAAACCGCGGCAATAAAGAGATTGTCGCCATCGCTACCTATGCGAGAATGGATGATCAATGGGCAGAGGTGGCCTTCGTTGTCCGGGAAGATCTCCAGGGCCAGGGCGCCGCCGGATATCTTTGCAAGGAATTGGAAAAAGTCGCTGCAACCAACGGTTTTAAAGGTTTTTTTGCGGAGACATTGCCGGAAAATACATCCATGATCAACCTCTGCAAAAAACTCTATTCGGATATAAAAATTACCTCAAACGCCGGTGAAGTGGAAATTTGGATGAAATTTAACCGGCTATCGGATTTATAAACAGACAACGGAGTCGGTGCTGTCGGCTTCACTCATCCCCTGGATGGCAGCTAAAAGTGCCAACCGCTCCGTCTCGAATTGCCCGGCAATGTCTTCTACCTCGGCCAGGAATCCATCGGGAAAGATCAGAGGGTCAGAGAGGGGCCTTTGGGTATACTGCATATTCGAAGATGCTGTATCTGCGGCTCCCTCAGTCTCGGTTTCTCCCTCTTCATTCAAGAGTTTCTTCGGTTTGGACTCATTGTCGCCATTTTGTTCTTGATTGTTGTCCGTCGGTCCTTCCTGGCTTGAACTTTCTTGGTTTTCGCCCGAGTTGGGGTCCAACGTTTTCTTGTCCGGTTGTGGATCATCCGGGTCAGATTTTTCTTGAGCGGGCTCTTCAGCGGTGTAGGGCTGGGTATCGGCGGTCGAACCGGAGGAGCCGGGCATAGTGCCGCCGGAGCCAAGATTTGCGGATATGGAGCCGGTTATGCTGTTGAGTGCTGCTGCCACCAAGGAACCGGGACCAGGGGTATAGGGACTCCCCGGATAACCGTTGAGGTCAAAGCTTGCCGGGCCTTCCGGCAAATAAAGGGCGCCAGATGGCGATAAGGGAGCAAATTGGTTCTGCGGACCATTTCCGGCGTTGCTTGCCGGTTCTGTATTTATCGAAAGAGCTGCAGCCTGATTCTCACCATTTCCGGCAGGCGGATCCACGAAGGGCAGACGAGTGAAGTCTTCAAAATTACTCCAATTGTCAGGGCTGGTGGGGCCGGCGTAGGTGGCTGAACCGTTGGTGGCGTCGCCAAGAATGATCGCATCGGTCGCATAGCGGCCGGTGAGGGTATCCCAACCGGCTCCACCATCCATGAAGTCGAGGACAGTGCCTTGGTAATACGTTACCTGGTCATCGCCCGGACCGGTTAAAACGGCGTTGACGGTCGCCATTGGGCCGAAGTTGAGAACGTCCGGTCCCAGGGTGCCGAGAATGTAGACACCTTCAAAATTATCCCAGACATCGGTACCGCCGGGATGAATGACAGTGCCGGTAGTGACCGTTCCCGAACCATCGCCGCTGAATGTTCCACTGTTGTAGAGCGCTGCCAGAATGTCGGCGCCGTTGCCACCGTCCACATCAACGGTATTGGAGGAGTTAACGCTTCCCTGGCTGTAGACAATAATATCGTCACCGTTGCTTCCCCGGAGTGATCCGGCTGTGGCATTGCCGATCCCGAGACTGCTGAGAAATGGGCTGACGATGGGGCCAAAGACCGGGCCAAGTACAAAGGCAACATCGAGATTGACAATCAGGTCATCTCCGGCTCCACCATTAATGGTCCTGCCTACTGAGCCGATATTTGCAAGGAGATCATTGCCGGATTTGCCCAGTATATCACTAACAATGGTTCCCATATTGCCGATCATATCATCGCCGGAACCACCAGTAATAGTCCCGCCGACTGAACCGATATTTGCGAGAAGATCATTACCACCATTTCCTTTGATATCCCCGGCGACATTTCCCTGGTTGATGACCAAATCATCACCGCCGCCGCCGATAATGTGGTTGACGCTGCCGCCGGTGGAATTGGTGATGGTGTCGTTACCCCTGTCTCCAAAAATCTCCCCGTCGCGGCCTGGTGCACCCAGGGTACCTTCGTTTGTTATGGTGTCATCCCCGGCATTACCGGCAATGCCATAGTAGATGGAGCCTTGATTAAGAATGTCATCATCGCCTCCACCACCGTAAATTGCACCTATATTGCCTGTCGCGGAATTGGTGATGGTGTCGTTACCGCCGTCCCCAAAAATCTCCCCGTCGCGGCCTGGTGCACCCAGGGTACCGTCGTTGGTTATAGTATCATCTCCGGCTTCACCGGCTATGCCAGAGTAGATGGAGCCTTGATTGTAAATGATGTCACCGCCCGCGCCACCGTAGATAGCAACCACATAACCTGTCGTCGAATTGGTGATGGTGTCGTTGCCTCCTCCACCAACGATTTCATAAACATCGCCGTGGTTGGTAATCTCATCGTCCCCCTGGCTGCCATATAATTCCAAAATTCTGCCGGTTGCCTCATTGGTGATGATGTCTGCGCCGTCTCCTCCGTCGATAGATAATCCGACGGAGCCGCGGTTGGTAATCTCATCATTTCCCTGGTTGCCATGTATTTCCAAAACACTGCCGGTTGCCTCATTGATAATGATGTCCGCGCCGTCTCCTCCGTCGATAAAAGTGCCGATGGAGCCATTGTTGGTGATGATGTCTGTGCCGTCTCCTCCGTCGATAGAAACCCAGACGGAGTGATTGTTGTTAATGGAGTCATTGCCGTCGCCGCCGATAATTTGGTAAGCTTCACCGCTGCTGGAAATAGTGATGGAATCATTGCCTGCCCCGCCGTTGATTGCTGAACCTACCCAGCCGTTGTTGGTAATCTCATCATCTCCTTGGCTACCATATATTTCCAATACACTACCGCCGGCCGAGTTGGTGATGGAGTCATTGCCGTCGCCGCCGGCAATCTCGTTGACCCCACCATTGTTGATAATGGTATCATTGCCGTCATTGCCGTTGATAGTGGCGTTACTGACATTGACCCCACTGCCAATGGTGATAACGTCATTGCCGGCCTCGCCGTTTATGGTGAGGCTGGCTGCAAAGTTTCTGTCCAGGCTGACGAGGTTAATGATGTCGTCACCGTCGCCGGCATTAATGGTCAGCGAGTTGGTAGGGAGGCTAAACAAGGTAAAGCTTTCCGAGGCGGTGGAAGTGACGTGTGTTTGCCCGCCACCTAGATCGGTTATGGTAATGGTTTCAGTTACATTGCTAAAATCCAGGGTTACATCGACCAAGAGTCCAGAGAGGGCGATGGGCTCAAGACCGGTGTAGGAAAGAGTGGCATTGCCGCTGATATCAACCGTGCCGTCGCTTGCATTGGCAAAGGAAAAGACCGCCGACGTCCCGCCAAGAAGGGACAGGGCGTCGCCGGTTGCGGTGACATTATCGCCGCCGTTGTAGGTGATCTGACGACTGAAGTCGCCGGAAGTATAATCGACGGTCAACAGGTCGTCGCCACCCATGGTATTGACGATAATCCCACCGGTAAAATCGGTTAATGAGACGGTTATTTGGTTTGTTCCCGCACCGGTTGCACCCGAGATGGAGCTTGTTAAAATATTATTGACATCGGTTATGAAAATAGTGTTGCCGTCGGTCCTCAGGGTGAGGGTGTCCGCGGTTTCATGGTTGATATCGGTGACGATAAGGTTGCCGCTGCCGTCTACTTCTATTGAGGTTTCAGCTGTAGTTAAGGAGATGGAGGAGCCGGCCATAAGCTCATTTGACACCAGATCCTCGGAAGTAACATCGCCGCTCTGCACCTCAAGCTTCCAGTTTTCACCCTGGCCCGAGCCGGTTGCATCGCTGGAGGCGGCAACGTCCGTTCCGGTCAGTTCGGCAAGTGACTTGATGAATTCCGTACCCTTTTCGCCTGATCCGACATTACAACCATAGATGAGGATATCTCCGTCACCTGCAAACGAGTCGCCCCAGTCGGCAAGTGTTGCCTTGTAGTCATTGATGGTATCGGAATTCAGCTGGGTATTGCCAAGAGTCACGTTGCCCGAGCTGCCATGGGAGAAGATATGCAGGGCGTCTACGCTGTCGTGGGCGTTTAAAATGTCATTGATCTGGACGATTCCGTCCTGATTCGCATCAAGTACATAGACCTCAGTCGCAGGCGATAGATTCTGGGTCAGTTCCAGGGGATTATCGACACCGGAATCGATGATGACGATTTCCGTTGTTCCTTCGGGAGAAGGAGATGTCGACGGGATTGCATTCGCATCATTCAACGCATCAACGTGTGAGGCGTCGGTGTCGCTATCGGCACTTGCTTCTTCGCTGCTTGGAGGAGCATTTGCGGCAGGAGCGATACCTGCGATCTCGTCCGTCGAATTTTCCGGAGCAACAGTCGCCACATCCGGTCCCTCGGTCTGGCCGGGAGGCAGAGACCCATCAGTATCCGGGGTGTCGCAAGCCGGGGATTCGTTTGATGGCGAAGGCTCGGTTATTACAGGAGTGACATCCAAAGGCATTGATTCGGCGGCAGGCGGGGTGGAGTCGGTCAGCCCTTCAAGACCGGTGCTGACAAGAGCGCCATCATAAAGAAACCGAGGTTCGAGTGCCAGCATCAAGCGGGACGATACCAATGCAGGTTCAGCACTCGACGTTGCCGTAGTTTTATTTTGGGCAACAAATTGTCGCAGTCGTGAAAAAAGCATGAGTAGGCTCCTCGTGTTTGAATGAAAAAAACTTGACATTAGTATAACCTGCCATGAAGAAGAAGTAAACAGGTCGGGGTAAATTGCAAGCAATTCAGCTTTACCTGGCGTATCTGCTAACTTTAGCAGAGGTTGTGAGTAGTTGAGGCTACTTTCAGCTCTTTAAAAGCCGCTTTCCCTGATAATGACGGCGAAAAACTTTTGCAGAGCTCGTCCGGCAATGCTTTCCGGCTTGCCGTTCATGACGAGTGTGCCTGGCTGTATCCGATTGGGGAGTGCTTGTTGCCCTTCGATCGGCTCCAGGATGACCCGGTACAGGCTTTTTTCACTAATCAGTCGGTTATTGTTCAATCTGACCGCTATTTCTCCGCCGTAGATTGAGGCAAGATACGGTTCGTCCAGAAGACTTTCGCCAGTTTGATTGATACTGCGGGTACGACAGGAGAGAGGAGTAAAATCACCACTTTCTGGGTAAAACTTTGCCTGGCCGTGAACGATGATTCGGGCCCGCTGATTTTCATCGGGGAACCCTTCGATGAGGGTTGTCTCGGTTGTTGTCACGATTGCCATTAAACGGTTAGAATTGACCGAGGTTCCGACGACGAGCCCAGGAGCGAGATCCCTGACTGTGCCTTTGATCGGAGCCCTGATTTGTAATTGTTGCTTTTGTTTGAGATATCCGGTCAGCTCCGTCAGAGCACTGGTGAGTTTTTGTTGAATTACATGCCTTTGCTCCAAGAGATCGCTCTTTTGGTTGAGGCGTTGCAGTTGAACCTTCAGCATTTCGGTTTTTATTTCAAGACTGGTAATGGAAAAAGCCAATCGGGGTGAGGTCAACTCGAAGAGCAGCTCTCCCTGCTGCACAGAACTGCCTTCGGTGACCCCAACCTTTACCAACTGGGCGGAGATGGGAGGATAAATTTTATATGGAACTCCGGGTTTCAACAGGGCAGGAACCCGAACCATTGTATCTATCGGGACAAACAGCAGCAACAACATGGCCACCGGGAAAAAAAACGATACTGCCGGCCTGAGGTTTACACCAATCTCCCTGCGCATCTTCCACCACATGTGACATTCCTTATAAATCGGCAGAGTGAGGAAATAGAATAATTCAACAATAAAGAGAGCAATGCCGACTACTTTTACAAAGAAATGGTAAACCATTAAGGCAATGCCGAGAAAGACTAGCAGGCGATAGATCCAGGTGCAATAGGCAAAGGCTATGATCAGTCGCCTCTTTTGAGCGGGGAGGTTTTCAGGGCAGGGTCTGTTCAGCCCCAAAAAGGATTTTCTGATTTGCCATTTTCCCAAGGCAAAAGCCCGGGAATGAAGATTGGGCATTTCCCACATGTCGGAGAGGAGGTAGGAACCGTCAAAACGGAAAAAGGGTGAGAGGTTGATAAAGAGGGAACTGATCCAGGTCACGGTTGCCATTATAAAACATGAACTTCTTAACGGACCATCCGGCAGGAAGGCCCACAGAAAGGTGGCGAGGAGGGCGAGGCCAAGCTCTACGGCAATACCGGCAATAACGATGTGTATCCGTGCTTTCTTGCTTTTAAGCCGCCAGGCCTCCGAGCTGTCGGAGTAGAGGACCGGCCATAAAACGAGAAAGGCGATGCCGATGGTGGGTACATGCAGGCCATAGAATTTGGCGGTATAGGAATGGCCCAACTCATGGAAAAGTTTGGTGATAAAGAGGGTGATGCCGTAATAAATGAGCCCGCTTGTTGAAAAAAAATAGGGAAAGGTGTGGATGAAAACCTGCCATTGCCGCATGACCTGAAAAATTCCGAAAAGTCCTATGCCAAGAAGAAAGAAGAGAAACCAGTTGCTGACAAAGAGACGGGCAAAAGGCAGGGTTACGTCAAGGAACCGGTCCGGCTTGAAAAGTGGTAATCGAAAAAAGAGATAATTTTTTAACAGCCAGGTGAGTCCCCCGGCATTTTTCTTTTGCACTCTTAATCGGAGGAGGGCCAGGCTCTCGGGACTGTCGGGCAAGGCCAACAGATTATTACTTAAAAAGGTATTAAAGAGTTGAATATCCTGGAGAGTGACCGCCAAGGTCATCGAGTCGTGCATTGCCGCCAGCAGTTTTTCAGGGGTTGTCGATCTCCAGTGATTGAGCATGGCGAATTCCAGCCTGCCGATTCTGAAAAACAGATTGCGGACGGGATCATGGAGCGTCCAGGTGGGTGCACCGTTTTCAAGGGGTGGCCCCGAAGTCAGCTTCAGATCTTGACGAAGCCTGATGAGGGATGGGGGTGTGGGAGCAACCGATACGCCTGCCATATCATCTGCCGATTGCAATTCTCAGGGCGGTGAGAGGTCTTCTCAGAAGATAATAGAACAGAGGCACTTTCTTGCCGTAAATCTTGGCGGTGCCGCGCAGCCCGATACGGGGCAGTGTTTTTTCGAGAACGGTTGCTTTAATCTTAAAAGCAAGGCCGCCCGTTGGGGTAACTTCCGCTTCATAACTGATGCGCTTAAGAGCTGCATGTAAGGGATGGTCGGGCGCGATATTGAGAAACAAGCCGACCTCGGTTCCCGGTTCAAAGTTCAAGGCATCGGCCACCGACAGCATTATTTCCGCCTCGACCTTTGTCGGGTCGGCAATGGTCATAACTTTCTGGCCGATGGACACCGGTTTTCCCAGCCAGTCTTCCTGGTCGGAGTAAATGGCAATGCCTGCCTTTTTTGAGGATATCTTGCTTAACTGCATGATTTCAGATGTATAGTATACTTCAGCCTCTTGCTTTGAAACTTCCGCCTTGAGGATGAAGAGTCGGGCTCGGCTGTCAGGGTCCTGCAAGGATTTTTGCAGGGTTTCGGAATATTGGGCGCGGATGACCTCAAGTGCCTGCAAAGATACTTCATAGGTATTGCGAATACCGGTATCCTCAAGGCTAATGAGAAGATCACCCTCTTCTACATTCTGGTTCGGAGCGACATGTAGTGCTTTTACAATCCCGTCCAAGGGCGAGGTGACAATGGCCGGCTCAAGGGCGACGATTTCCATCGGTGCCAAAACGGAAAGCCTAACCGGCAGGAAAAGAGCGGCAATTGCGGCGGTGACAAGAACCAGCTTGATGGCCTTTTCTCTGAATATGGCCCCTATTTTTTTCAAGCCGGGATTGCGGTGTCTTTCCAAGGCCCAGAGAGCGTGGGCATAGGCATCAGCAAGACGCTGTAAGAGGATGGATTCATCGTCGTGCCACTGGTTGACGCGAACCATGAGGAGTCCGCCTGTCAGCCGTTGGTCAGGTGTAATCAAAGGACACCAGAGCATATGGCTGAGTGACCATTTATCTCTGAGTTCCCGGTGCGTTATGTCGATACCGTCACTCGCGGCCGCGGAAAATCTTCTTCCTGAGTCGGTTATCGGGGACCGCAACAGATCTTTGATGATTGTGGTTATAGCCTGTATGAAAGGGGCGTCGGAGGCCGGATTATCCACGGCGGTGACGGCACGGACGCGAACCTTGCCGCCATGACTCAAGGTCCAGAAGAAGGCTTGACGGTAGGGCACAAGTCGAAGCGTCTCGTTGACCATGGTAAAACCGAGCTCGGCGACCGTTTCCGCGAGGCGGGCAGACTGTTCGAGCTGGATAAGAGTGCTGAGGAGGAGAATCTGTTGATCAGTTGTTTTCATTTGAAATCAAACCATGCCGAGCCGCTCATTCCCGCCAGGAGTTCCGGATTGACGCCTTTTGCCCTCCCTCGTATTTCTATGGTCTGACTGGTGGAATCAATCCGAACGCCCAACGCGGTTACCACGCCGATATATTGTTTTTGCACCTCATCAATATGCATGACAAACGGGGTAGAAGGTTTGATGTTCTTAATCCACAAGGAAGGGATATGCATCTGGACTTCAATGTTGCCGGTATCGATAATCTGCAGGACGACTTGGCCCGGGGTGATGTATTGATGGGGGGCTACGACTCTTTTGACGACGCCGCCTGCAAAAGGCGCGCGAATGGTGCAGTTTTCAACCTGATACTTTTTTATTGCCGCATCAGCCCGGACCTGACTGAGTCGGGCAGCAGCGACCGCTACCTCCAGTTCACTGATCGAACCGAGTTTCTCGAGACGTCTGTTGACTTCAAGGGTCTTTTCCGCCTCTTCGATGAGTGCTTCCGATTTCGCAAGTTCTGCCTGGTAAATAGAGCAGTTGAAAGACACCAGCAGGTGCCCTTTTGCGAAATGGTCGCCGACATCCACGGAAATGGTATCAATGCGGGCGGATATTTCGCTGGACAGGAGGGTCTCTTTAGGCGAGATTAATAAGAGACGGACAGTCTCCGCCGGGTCGCCTACTGCTTTATCGGTGTTGTCCGCTGAGCCTTTCGTCTCCGCAAGGCAAGGCAATGTTACCAGGAGATTGACGAGAAAAATGAAAGCGATGCAACGATACATCATAATTCTGAAAGTTTCGGTTCCGCAGGTTTGGTATTGACTGTATCTTTCCAGGCAGCAAAAGATTTTTCCAGTTCAACTGCCAGGGTATTCACGTCATCTGCTTTAACAGTCTCCGGAATCAGGTCAATGCCGAGGGAGTTAAATATCATACCCGCTGCGTTCTGCAACTCCGCATAGGCGATATGCCGTCTGACCCTGGAAACCATGGCCTCGGTCTGACTCTGGATCATCGCCAAGGTCGTTGTCCGGCCGGCGGTCTTTTCGGCAGCCATTTGCGCACTGAGTTCCGTATCCACCTTCTCAAGTCGATCGGTAATCAGATACTCCTCTTTGGTCAGGCCAAAACGCTCCAGGGCGATGTGGACTTGAGCGAGGACGCCGATGGCAAGTGCCTGCCGGCGCAGTTCGTCTACTTTTTGCCTGTTTTCGGCCACATCAAGGGTTGACCACCCGGACACCAGATTGACGAGATTGAGTGAGGCCTGCGCGCCGGCGCTATACCAGTCGTTGGTGTAAAGATATGAATTGCTATCATAATTATAGCCAAAATGGAAATTCAGGATGGGGATCATGCTGAGATAGGTTTTCTTTACTTCGGTTGCGCTAATTCTCGATTTGTAATCCTGCTCGCGCAGTTCAGGTCGGTGCAGCATGGCCATTTCCGCAAGTTGCATGGCAGGTACAGTGAATTCAGGGATACTTCTCTCCCTTTCATTCGGTGTCATGATTGAAAACCGGCTGCCCGGTTTGACATTCATCAGAGTGGCAAGCTCAGTTTTGGCCGGCACGAGAATCTGGGTAAGTCCCCAGAGAATCCGTATATTATTGAGGAGCTCTCTTTGGTAGGTAAGGGTTTCAAGTCTCGGTTGAAGGTTCTGGCCGGATATTGTTTGGGAACTTTCATAGGCGAATTCAGCCCGCCGCAGGAGATCGTGCATGTCATCGAGAAGCGATTCCGAACCTGCTGCCCGCCAATAGGCATACTGGACATCGCGAATGATATTTTGGATGACCTTGCGCCTGATTTCCTCGGACACCATAATGCTGTCGGCGTTTTGTTGGGCGCGGAAGTAGCCGATACCAAAATCAAGAACGTTCCACATGACGGTAATATCGGCGGTGCGGATGTTTTTATCCTGGGAGGTCGAGGTGACCAGCGATTCCTCTCCTTTGGTGGGGCCGGTCAAAGCGGAGCTGTTGGCGCCATTATAATCGCTACGGTTGTTATAGCCTGCATTAGCGGCAATGCGGGGCAGGAGATCGAAGTGGGAGGCATCTTTGATTTTTCCCGCCATCGATTTTTCCATGAGCTGCAACCGGTAATCCAGGTTGTATTTGATGGCTCTGGCCATGGCCTGATAGAGAGTTATTTCAGTTTTAACCGGCTCTTGATCGGTAAACATCCCGTTCATATCCGCGGCGCTGCGTTGGCCGAGCTCCTCCATAGTCAGAGGCTCCGGATGAAAACTGCAGGCCGATGCAGTAAGGAGAACCCCGCAAAAAATAATGATTCGTACTTGGCGAGTGTGTAATCCGAGAACCATGCTCCCTCCCTCTGGCATAAGATGAAGATTGAAATTGAGAAATTCGACAAAATATTCAGAAGTAACATAATTAAAAATAGCTGATTGTACGAGATATATTTCCTTCCTGTGGAATGCTTTTACACTCCGAGGCATCTCACGCCCTGTTTTCTCAAGTAAAAAATGAAAGGAGCCCTCTCAAGGATAGGTTTATTCCGGTTCTTCGGTAATGTGATGTTGCCTTCCTCGGCATTTTTCTTTTCAGTCATATCGCTGCAGAAACCTTTAATGGTCATTATTTCACCGGCGGCATCCATGTAGGCCCGCAGGTTTAACGTTACCTCAATTCCCACCGCCAGGAAGATGTATAACTGATGGTAACCAAGGGACCGTTAAACTCCTCCGTATAACTCGAAGAGGCAACTATCCAGTCGAACTCCGGAATGCAGTTGAAGATGACAAGGTTTTCCCGAGGCTTTGTTTCTCCGGAGTTTTGCCAGGGATAGACAATTTTTCCCAATAGAAGTACTGTGTTCTGAGGTTTTTTCTGTCAAACCTCAGGGAAAGAACGACAATTCATTGCAAATTCATGGTGTAAGATATGAAGATTACAAAGATTACCTCCGTCGCCATTGTCGGGGCCGGGGCTATGGGGGCGGCATATGCCACAATGTTTATGGATGCCGGGAGTTTTTCGGTGTTTTTTCTTGCTTCAGGGGAAAGGTACCAGAGGCTGCAAAGGCAAGTTTTAACAGTCAACGGCAAACCCTATGCCATTCCAGTCCTGCGGCCGGAAGAAGTTAAGGGTGGGGCCGACCTCGTTCTTGTCGCCCTGAAACACCACCATCTCCCGGAAGCTTTGCAGGATATCAAAAGAGTGGTTGGGGCAGAGACGACCATCCTGTCGGTGATGAACGGTCTGGAAAGTGAAGAAATCATCGGTGCGGTTTGCGGCATGGACAAAATGGTCCGCGCCATTGCTGTTGGAATTGATGCCGTGCGGGAGGGAAACCTTTTTACCTATGCCCGGCCCGGCAAGATTATTTTCGGGGAGGGACAAGTGAAGGACGAGTGCGACCGGGTAGCCCGCCTTCAGGAGGCCTTGACGAGGGCAGCCATTCCTAATGAGGTGTCGGCTGATATAGCGCGTGTCATGTGGTGGAAGTTCATGATTAACGTCGGTGTCAACCAGGCTTCGGCGGTGTTACGGGCACCCTATGGTGTCTTTCTGTCTTCGGCCGATGCACTGGCCTTAATGAAGTTGCTGATGCAGGAAGTCGTCATGCTTGCCGAAAAAATATCCATCAATTTGCGGCAAAACGATGTTGATGAGTGGCTCGCCGTTCTCTCGACCCTGGCACCCGAGGGCAAGACCTCCATGCTCCAGGATATGGAGGCAAAAAGAAAAACCGAGGTGGAGATCTTTGCCGGGAGGGTAGTATCGATGGGGAAGGAATATGGGATTGCAACCCCTGTCAATCAGACGATTCTCCATATTATCAAAGCGATGGAAGGGCGGTATTAATATTTCACCCCTAATAAAAAGGACTGAAGTTTCCTGAAAATTAAAGCGCCACTATTGGGATTATATCCCACATGGGAATTGCTATCAAAGACAGGATTTCAATTTCTGTGCCATAATGAGGCTAGTTGTGGAATATATTCTTTAAATTCGGCAAGATAGGCA
>JAZDOW010000066.1:0-31248 GCA_043798185.1 Pseudomonadota bacterium
TTTTTCACAACTCGCTAATTGTCCTTTTGCACCAGCTTGTCTTTGGATATGAAAATTGTCGATTTCCAGCCTTTTGTGGGAAGTATAGAGCAACAACTGGTGTATTTTTTCTCGCTCGAAATGCTCGCAGCCTCACGGCTATATTTAAACCAGTCATCCTGGCACATCGCCCGGATAATACAATCCAACATAATAGGGAAGAGTTCAAAGGCCGAAATCTGTTGCTTGTTTAAGATATTTTTTCTTTTAATGAGTGCCACTTCCTTTTGTTTTTGAAGAATGCAAGCCTTGTAAATATCAATCTCCTGGGCCAGTCTTGATTTCATTTTACATCGTGTTGGCCGTTGATTTGTTTTGGCTACGAACAGCTGTTCTTTAAGGGCCAAATTATTTTGCAGAACATCAATAGTTGTGGTCGGTTGATTCAAGTATGCGATGGAGGCAGCTGTCAGCCTATAGCTGCTATATTTGTCCTGGATGTGCTGAAGTTCTCCTTCTATATAGTCTAAAAATATAATTTTTAACTCAGAGGGCACCTCATATTCTATTTCTTGTAATTTTGACCTATGTTCCGTGCATTTTTGCAATAG
Source organism: Pseudomonadota bacterium (assembly GCA_043798185.1). Lineage (GTDB taxonomy): Bacteria > Desulfobacterota > Desulfobulbia > Desulfobulbales > Desulfocapsaceae > Desulforhopalus_A. The sequence goes on from JAZDOW010000066.1 coordinate 591, forward strand.
ATTCTCTTGAGCCAAAGTCCAGAACCGCCATGTATGGCCTTTGATATCTTCGTCGGAAAGAGAAAAGAAACTTTCTATCATGGTAGGGGTTACCCTGACATCAGGATTGTTGCGGACAAACTCACTATGATTCAAACCTAATTTTTCATCAATTTCCCGATTGATTTTTAATATATATTTATGGGCATCATCAAAAAGAATCGAGCCGATATTCGTTTCAAACATCATGGAAAGAGTGGCATACCAATCTTGCATATGTAAAATTGTACTGACCTTTTTTTCTCCATATATTCGTTTTAATTGATCGACAAACAACAGATTTGACAGGGTCATATTGCTTGGCATGCCCGCAGGAACAATGCCTTCAATTTTTTCTGCACCGACATAGCCCCCTGTTTCTAAATCGATCACCCCCAGTTCCATATTTTCATCATCGGCAATAAAAAGATTGTCCACTTTTAGATCCCTGAGGACTAGACCCATCTTCTTCAGCATAACCAATAACATTAATAAGTTGTTGCCGATCAGCCTCATCCTTCCGGTACCATATTTAAAGGCAGTCCAGTGAGCTTCTTTAGTAAGAATATCAAGATATCGTTGTAATTCCGACTTTTCCGTTGGTTGATCAAGTAATGTGTTGAGTTTATAAACAGTCAAGCTTTTGTCGCCATAATTTGCTTTGCAATGTTTTTGGAATGAAGAATCATCACTTAACTTTCCAAGACTATTGGCCACAAACCAATCCATTTTTGTTAATAGTCCAAGCGGCGATGAATGAACACTTGGTAAAGAGTCCACTTGTTCACAAAAAAAATTGAATGATTTTCGTAAGCCACGATATATTTCATTCACATACGCCATGGAGCCAATATGCTTATACTGGCGCATAAAACCGCTTCTGTCGTGGTTGTGTAATAAAAGAAGATCCCTGTCGAAATACTCTCTTTTCAGGTTAATCAGCATTTCCTTATTGTAAAATTCTCGAACTACCTTCCCTAAAAACGGTTCGTCGAGAAATTCCATGAAAAAAGCAAATCGACCGCCAATTTTGAATTGTTCGGCATACTTGTCTCCGGAGCGTCGCAAAACGCCCAGATAAGCAGTCTCAACTTCTTCGGCCGACATTTTCTTTGCAGAACGCAAATGATGAAGATGTTTCATCACTGAACTGACGCAGGGCACGACTACTTTGATTCCTATGTCAAAGATTTTTTTGGCGAGTTTTCTCTCACGGGTGACTGCAGTTAAATATGTATTAATATCGGTTATCGGATGGGGAGGGATTTTAACGACCATGTATTTTCCCTTCGGGTCAGTCACTTGATAGCATGCACTTTTTGAGTGAATGCCACCCAACCGATAGACAGTAAATCGTCTTTTGAGAGTCCTTTCTCCACGTAAAAAATTTACTTCATAGGTGTACCCCTGGCCGATTTTGAAGAGTTCATGGGAGCTTTTCAGGGAAATGTTGTCGATTATACCATTTTGAAAGAGACCGGCGACGCATCGGACAACGTCCTCGACCGGACCTGAATCGGCAGTAGTTCCAACTAAACCCTGCGAGGGTGAGTTGCGGAAGTGGGTTATTGCTTGAGATTTTTCCAAGGTGACGTGTTCAATAGAAGTTGGTTTCGGGGATTCGTGAAAAAGCACTTCTTCAAAAAAAGGATATGTAATTTATACGAAAAAAATAATCACTCAGAGTGATTTTCGCATCTCTTATAGCGCCGAAAACCGGAGTCGGCCTTGGATTCGGTGCACCAGTGCTTCAATCAAGAATGGCTATAAATATCACACAATTTTGTATTCTAGGCGGAAAACCTAGCTCCTCTCGGGAAAACGCCCAGGAGATAATCAGTCTCCAGCCGATTGCGGGAGAATCCGGCAATCGACTATCTTTCCCATCACAGGATCAGTGGATGTTTACTCATCATCCTCTAAGAATAAGCGAAATACCTTCCATGTACAAGGAGATTGCCGTGAAATACGCAAAAGCATATAGCAGCAGGTTGATGACTCCAGGTGAAGCAGTAGAGACGATCAAGTCTGGTGACTGGGTTGACTATGCCTGTTTTCTTGCCACCCCCATTACCCTCGACAAGGAACTGGCGAAAAGGGCGGGAGAGGTGAATAATGTCAAGATTCGCTCCCTTGGTTTTCCCGGTCAGGCTGCTGTTGCTAAAGCCGATCCGGAGGGACGGAGCTTCAGTTACAACAGCTGGCATTTTACCGGGGCCGACCGTAAACTCCACGACCACAAGGTCTGTAATTATATCCCTCTGCTTTATCATGAAGGTCCCGGATATTACGAAAAAAACGATATTACCACCGATGTTATGCTCCTGCGGACCACTCCGATGGACAGCAAGGGCTATTTTAATTTCGGGATCTCCAATTCCTTCACCCGCGCCCAGATAAAAGCGGCGAAAAAGGTCATTGTCGAGGTGAACGAGAAAATGCCGTACTGTTACGGCGGTAATGAAGAGCAGGTGCATATCTCCGAGATCGATGCCATCGTCGAAAGCGAGCATGAAGATCTCTTCTGTCTGCCCGAGCCGAAGATCTCCGATATCGATCAACAGATTGCCGAAATCGTCGTTTCCCAGATTGAAGATGGCGCCTGTCTGCAGCTTGGAATCGGTGCCATGCCCAATGCCATCGGCAAGCTCATTGCCGCTTCCAGCCTTCGTGATCTGGGGGTGCATACCGAAATGCTTTGCGACAGTTTTGTCGATATTCACGAAGCAGGTTGCATTTCCAATCGCCGGAAAAACCAGGATGTCGGCAAATTTGTCTATACCTTTGCCCTTGGCTCCAAAAAGCTTTACGATTTTCTTGACCGCAACTCCTCTTGCAGCAGTTTTCCGGTGGACTATACCAATCGGCTTGACAAGATCTCTGCCAACGACCGGGCCATTGCCATCAATAACGCCCTGGAAATCGACCTGTTCGGTCAGGTTTCCTCGGAATCGAGCGGCACCCGGCATATTTCCGGCACCGGCGGGCAACTTGACTACACCTATGGCTGCTACCATTCCCGTGGCGGCAAGGCTCTTATCTGCCTCAGCTCGTCGGTAGTGGAAAAAGATGGCACCAGGCGATCACGGATCAGGCCGTTTCTTGAGCCGGGAACCATCACCACCCTGCCGCGGGTCATGGTCAACTACGTGGTCACTGAATACGGGCTGATCAATTTGAAGGGCAAATCCACCTGGGAGCGCGCCAATGCGCTGATCTCCATTGCTCACCCCGATTTCCGTGAAGAACTGACCGAACACGCCCGGAAGATGAATATTCAGATGTAATTTCTGGTTATCCGCACTTGGAATTTTGCCGGTGCGATCAAGAAAATGAAGGGAAAAGGCGAATCCGGCAGTTTCTGCCATGCGATTCGTCCATCAACCGTCCCGTAGCCGGTTCGCCTTGGCCCTTCATCCTTTTTTTTCTGCAGCAAGCAACAAAATCTGTTAGAACGGAGCTGTCGGCCTGTTGCAAGTCTGTCAATCCTCTTGTTCATATGGCCCATACTGCGACCACATGATGGTACGGCCAAGATGATATCTTCGAGGACGAGGTGCGAACCATGTTTGCCTTGACAAGAATTCGCCATAAGCTCCTGCTTTACTATACCCTGCTCTATACCCTGTCGCTGACCATCGGTTTTGCCACCGTCTATGTGATAATCCGCGATTCCCTGCAAAACAATATCGAAAGCGAATTGCAAAATACCACAACGGCGGTTTACAATCTGGTGCAGGCCTCGGCTACCGTGTCGATTAAAAATTATCTGCGCGGAGTTGCGGAAAAAAATGTAGAAATCATTGATGCTCTCTATCAAAAAAGTCGGCAAGGTCTGCAGACCGACGCGGAGGCGAGGGAAAAGGCCGCCGAGGTGCTGCTGAGCCAGACCATCGGGGAATCGGGTTATATCTATTGCCTCGACAGCAACGGCATGGTTGTTGTCCACCCGCAGCGGGCTCTGCTTGGTACCAATGTCTCGGAATTTTCCTTTGTTAAAGACGTATTGGCAAGAAAAAAAGGTTATCTCGAGTACGACTGGAAAAACCCCGGGGAAGAGGTTGCCAGGCCGAAGGCGCTGTATATGGTGCACTTTGAGCCCTGGGACTGGATCATCGCCGTTTCGTCCTATCGCGCCGAGTTTAAAGGGTTGGTAAATGTAGACGACTTCAAGCAGAGTGTCCTTGATTTCAAGTTCGGCAAGACCGGTTATGCCTTCGTCGTCAACACTGAAGGAAAGGCGATTATCCATCCCAAGCTGGCGGGTATAAATATTCTCTCGGTGGAAGGAGAGCCAAATGAATATCTCGCCGAGATCATTCGCCGCAAAAACGGCCGAATGATCTATCCGTGGAAAAATCCCGGTGAGGTCAAGGTCCGGGAAAAGTTGTGTATTTTTAGCTCGATCGACGAATATGGCTGGATAGTCGGGGCATCGAGTTATCTTGAGGAATTCTATCAACCCTTGCGGACCATCGGCACCTTGGTGGTGGCTACCTTTCTGGCCACCATGCTCCTCGTTTTATCTCTTTCTTTTAAGATCAGCAACTCGATCACCAAGCCGCTGCAGAAGTTGATGGACCATTTCGACAATGCCGGCAAGGGCGATTTCAGCCTGCGCATGGTGGTGACCTCAAGCGACGAGATCGGTAAACTCGCCCGGTTCTTCAACCGCTTTATGGAACAGCTCGGCCAATACAACAGCGACCTGAAACAACAGATAGCCGTGCGGCAGGAAGTTGAAAACAGCCTTCGGCAGAGTGAACAGCGCTACCGTTCGGTCATGGCCTCCGCTGCCGATCCGATCATCACCTATGACATGGAAGGGCGGGTGACCTATTTCAATCCGGCGTTTCAGCAGGTCTTCGGTTGGAGCCTTGAGGAATGTCTCGGCCACAAAATGGATCACTTCGTACCCCAGGAAAACTGGCCGGAGACGCTGGTGATGATTCATGCCATCAACGAGGGGCGGATTCTGCAGGCAACTGAGACAAAACGGTTGAGCAAATCGGGGGAGATTCGCCATGTCAGCATCAGCGGCGCGGTTCTCAAGGATCATAACCAGCAACTGGCCGGCAGTGTGGTTATTCTTCGCGACATCAGCGAGACCAAAAGGCTGACCAAGCAGCTGATGGATATCGGCGACAACGTACGTCAAACCATCGGTCAGGACCTGCATGACGATCTCTGTCCGCATCTCATCGGTATTGGCGGTTTGGCCACGGCCCTGCACGCGACCCTGAAGGAAAACGGTAGTGCCGGTGTGGCGCTCGCCGAACGGATCGTAGGCCTTATTGATGACGCCGCCACCAAGGCTCGTGGCTTGTCCCGAGGCCTTTGCCCGGTACATCTGGTAGCCTATGGCCTGCATTCGGCCATGGCTCAGATGGCTGAGAACATAGAGATGACTGCGGGGATCCACTGCACCTTCACCGGCGACGATTCTCTGAAAATCACCGATAATACCCTCGCCACCCACCTCTACTATATTGTCCAGGAGGCGGTGAACAATGCGGTGAAACATGCCGGGGCATCATCCATTGAAATTACCCTTGGTGAACAGGATGATTATCTTCACCTGTTGATCAGCGACGACGGTCATGGTATCGATGAAGAACAGAGCGGCAAAGGTATGGGAATGCAGATTATGAAATACCGGGTGCAGGTGATCGGCGCCTTTCTCGACATCACCAGCAGCAGGGAAGAGGGGACGACTCTCCATATCTTTATGAAAAAGTCGGAAAAAATCGACCACCAGCAATTTGGCTAATCAGCAGGGAGCAAAGCGATGGCGCCACGAGAAAAATATAAGGTCCTCATTATCGACGATCACCCCATCTTCTGTCTCGGCATGAGCGAGTTGATCAACAAGGAGCCAGATCTCATAATCTGCGGTGCCATCGAGTCTATGAAAAAGGCCTGCGCGGCTATCACCGAACTGCGGCCGGATCTGGTCATTATCGATATTTCCCTGAAAGATGGCAATGGCCTGGATCTGGTCCAGGAGATCAAAAAAGAACACGAAGGATTGCCTACCCTGGTGCTGTCGATGTATGACGAATCGCTCTACGCCGAGCGGGCGCTTTTGGCCGGGGCCTATGGTTATATTATGAAGCAGGAGGCGATACCGAAGGTCGTCGAGGCGATCCGCCATGTCCTGAAGGGTGAAATCTATGCCAGCAATTCCGTTAAGGAAAAGGTGTTCAAGCGATTGACCAGTCCGCAGAGTTCCGACAGCAAGTCACCCCTCGATGTTCTTACCAACCGCGAGCTCGAAGTCCTGCGTCTGATAGGTGAGGGTTACTCGACCAAGGAAATTGCCGACCGCCTGCATCTCAGTATCAAGACAATCGGTACTTATCGTGAGAATCTCAAGGAGAAGCTAAAGCTCAAGCATTTCACCGGGTTAGTGAAATTTGCCGTTCATTGGTCTGATAAGATTTTGCTTTAACAAATGGTTTTTTGCGAGAAATCAGGGGTAGGCTGCTTCACCAGGCGGGTTGCATTGTTCGCTTGGATTTCCACCGAAAAACAGATACAATCCGCATGGTTGATAATCTCTGCCTTGTAGAGTCAGATGGTTGGCTTGGGATGAGTTGAGCATCTGGAAGTCATTGAAGGCATGACCGCCATGTTCGTTGATGTCGAGCCCTTCAAGTTCTTCATCCTGAGTAACCCGCTGGTCAATTTAAAAATAAAATTAATGAGGAGGCAAAGAATGGTTGCAGATAAAAATGATATTCTTCCACATGTGCCGGATAATCCAGACAGCAATAGCCGTTATCTCTTCTATCTCCATGGATTAATCGTCGAAGAGGCGGGACTTCGCCCTAAGAGTGAAGAGCACGGATACTATGAATACGAGCTTATCCTCGAAGCCCTTGCTGGGCAAGGGTTTGTCGTAATAAGTGAGGCGCGGGAGAAGGGTACGCAGGTAAAAGTATATGCCGAGAACATTGTCGAGCAAATCAGAAAGCTTTTGAGCAACGGGGTTGCACCCGCCAATATCATTGTCGTTGGCGCGTCAAAGGGTGGTGTCATAAGCTCGTATGTGTCCTCAATTCTCAAGGAAAAAGAGATATATTTCGTAATGCTGGCCGGTTTATTTGAAAAATGTCTGGTGGATGAGCTTCTCATATTGCATGGAAAGGTATTGTCTATCCATGATCGATCCGACAAAGCATCAATTACCCCCGGTCCCTATTTTCAGCGATCAAAAGGGATGGGGGAATTCAAGGAGATAGTCTTGGATCTTGATAAAGGACACGGATTAATTTACCAACCCTACAGGGAATGGATGGACCCGATGTTGGCATGGGTTAAAGGGCATTGACGGTCATTTCAAGGAGAGATGGTATGGGCGAGAAAGTATATTTTATTGAAGCGGCTGAAAATGAAGATGATGCGCAGCTATGTGCCAGGCTCAAGGATTTGATCCAGGTTGAATAACTATTGGATTGTATTGCGGATCAGGATGTCACGGCCGTGAAATACAACTCGGGTGCCACCCATGAAGACCTTCAGAAAAAAATCGTCGAGCACGCTATGGGGCTATGTTCCCTGTTTACCGGCAAAAGCCTTTTTATCAATGTTCTGACGAGAATTTCCAAGGACTGCGATTGTATGGGGGCACACTTTTGAGCAGATAGTTCCTGACATCGGTATCCTGATTTCTCGGGAATCCGGTGGCGTTGGATGCGGCTTCATTGGATTTGATTGAAGGGCGATCCGGCAAGCTCTTGTCGCAACTCGCCCACGATATTCCCTATCGTTTCCAACTCGATTATGCTAAGGAACTTAATTTCGGCAGCCAAGACTACGAACTCGTTAAACCCTAAGCCGTTGTCAGAAACGTAACTTTCCTTGTGGGGTGTTGGTGAAGTTGTCGGAGGGTATGTCTACTTATGTGATAAGAGAAATTGGTGGAGAGAGGGCAGGTGGATCAGCGACGTAGAGTAAGAAGCGCCGCGCCGAAGAAAATGAAAACAGCGCCAACTAAACGGTTGACCCATTGGGAAAATATCGGTCTTGTCAGGAAGGCTCGAGCGCGTGCTGCAACCATTGCGTAACCAAGGAGTGTGACGAAGGACATGAGCATGAAGATTCCCGTGAGAATGAAGAACTGAGGCAAGAGTGGTACCTGGGCATTGATGAACTGGGGAAACAGTGCTGTAAAGAAGAGGATCGGCTTTGGATTGGTTGTGGCAATAAGACTGCCTTCACGAAAGAGCTGGTGCGGTTTTGGTGCATTTGCCCTTGGAGACACGGTCTTTCGGACATCCATCAGGGTGGCACGGCCGATAAAGTGCCTTACGCCGACATAGAAAAGGTACATTGCTCCGAGGATTTTGACCAGACCGAAGAGAATGGCGGAGGATTGGAGTAACAACCCAAGACCAAGCATGGCCGCAGCCGACAGACAGAACAGTCCGGAAATATTGCCCAAAGAGGACCACACCACCGCACCCATACCGTAGGCAATACTATTACGAAGTGCCAAGAGAATGGCTGGGCCGGGGCTGAGAATCGCAATGATGGCGACAGCGGTAAAGGCTAAAATTGTTTCAGGATTCATGTGAATTGCAGATTACGGTGGCGTTCTTTAAAGGGAATCATACCGCTCTTTGTCAGTCAAGGTTGTGGCGCAGCCACATTTCAAGCACAGCCAAGGTCCAGAGACGGTGCGAGTTGTTGCGTCGTTTGGCCATGTGGTCGTTGGTGAGTGCGGCAATGTAGTCAGGCCGGAAGAGTCCGCGTCGGCGCAGAGTATCACATGAGACATAATCAAGCACCATCTCCCTGACCTTGCGGTCGTCCCTGATCCAGTTTTTCAAGGGAATGCTGTGCCCGAGCTTGTCTTTGCGGTAGATGATGGTATCAGGGAGCACGCCCTCCATGGTCTTTTTGAAAATATACTTGGTATCGAACCATCCCTTGATTTTCAGGGTGGAGGCCATCCTTGCGCAAAACTCTACCAATTCGTGGTCGAGCAGTGGATAACGAACAGTAATGCCCATCCTTCGAATGAGGTCGTTGCGTCGCAGGTAGAAGTCGACAACGGTCTGATAGTCGCTGTAAATGCTGCGTGACAGCAAGTCGCCGTCCACCATTTCCCCGTTGATGGCCAGGATATCGGCCAGGAGGTTGGACCATTTTAGCCCATCCGCAAACGTAGGACCTGCAAGTTTGCCAAGTTCTTCAGCATCGTAATATTTGTTCCGAGGCAGGAGGAGACTGATCGTCTGAGGTGGCCAATCAACTGGTGGCAAACCTCATCTTCTGAGGTTATCCTGGCGGAGAAGTCAAGATGCCAATACCTGTTGAGGGCCATCGGTCGATCAATAGATATTTTCAGACTGTGAGCGGCGGGCAAGCGCCGAATGCCTGCCATCAACGTATCGGTGCCGGGATTGTAATTGAAGAGCAGAACTTTGGCTACCGCGGGAAGATCAAGCGCCTTTGCCTGTCCTGACATCCTCAACACGCCCTTGTAGATTGATGTGCCAATTTTACCAGTTTATCAGTGGTTACCCTTCTCGCCGGTCAAGAAGTCCATTTTTACGATACCAAAGTGCAGTCTTCCTCAATCCCAACGATAAGCCGAATTGAGGATTGTATCCCCGGAGTCTTCTTGCTTTTTCGATTGAAAAGGCACGATCTTTTGAAAAAAATTCGACTCGCCGTGGATAAAGGGGGGGGCTGACTCCGACCAGTTTACAAACCTTATCGCAGAGAACCGAAGCCCAGTACACCGGAGCATAGGGTATTCGTAGTCTTGGGTGCGGTCGACCAAGGACATCGGCTATGGCATTAACCAGTTCCTTCAGGGTTGTATAGCCATCGCCGCCAAGGGTGAAGACTTCGCCGATGGCTTCTGGATGAGTGCCGCAGAGGATGATGCCGTCGATGAGGTCATCGATGTAGGTCATATGATAGAGGACATCGCCGGAGCCGATCATGAGAAAGATTCCTTTGTCCACCGACTTGAAAAGCTTCAAGAATCGGGTATCGCCGGGGCCATAGATGCCAACCGGGCGAAAGACGGTGCCTGGCAGGCCGGCGGAAAAATATTCGCGAGCCAGCAGCTCCCCCTCAAGTTTTGATTCCTGGTAGTGGTCCCCCGGCTGGAAGCGGTAATCTTCGTTGGCCGGTGGATCGTCTATCTCGCCTTGGACGCCAACGGTTGAGCAACATTTTCTACGCCAGGCCTGAAACATGATCAGGGCCCAGAGCTGATGACTGTGATTTTCTTTTCCGGAGAGATGTTCGCTTTTTAGCTGATGAATCGTTTGCCAGTCGAACAGCCCTTGTTCATTAATATCTTTTTCTGCAAGCAGATCCTCCATGACCGGTCTCAGGGTGGTTGTCAGCCAGTGTTTGATTGGGATGCTGAAGCCCTCCTTCGGGCGGTATACACACTGCGCAGGAATATGCCGGGCGGCAACTTTTTTCAATAAAACCTTAGTAGTATTGCCGGCAACTTTAAGTTGCGGAGGAATAGCAAAGGCCAGCGACACCAGCTCGGGGTCGAGGAAGGGGACCCGGCTCTCAAGGCTTACGGCCATGGACATCCGGTCAACCTTGGTGAGGATATTATCGCAGAGATAGCTTTTGGCGTCTACATAGAGGCATTTGTTGAGCGGGTCTCTGTTGCCGGCCTTCTTAAAGAGGTTGACGATATGGGCATCGACGGGTGTGGTGATTACTGCCGCCGCTTCACCTGTGAACAGCCTCGCCTGTTGCGCCTGGCTGACAAAGACCCGCCAGCGGCAATGGCCAAGGTTGTCGGGCAATCCGGCACCCTCGATAAAACGCTTTGCCTTATTGATCAAGCCCTTTTTTGCAGCACGCGGTCGAATGGAGCGAAAGAGTGGTTCCACCAGGTTGCGACGAAGAATGGTGGGCAGGCAAGCATACTGGGCGGCGCGCTGTTGGGCAACATAGGATTCATACCCGCCAAACAGCTCATCGCCGCCGTCGCCACTTAAGGCGACAGTGACTTTTTTTCGGGCGACGGCAGAGACCAGATAGGTGGGGAAAATCGAGAAATCGGCTATGGGATCGTCCATGAAATGAACCAGTCGATCGAAAAGTTCACCGATATCCGGGACCAAGATCTCGTCGCTATGGTCGACCTCGAGATGGGTTGCGACAGTACGAGCCCATGCCAATTCGTTGTAGGAAGGGTCGTCAAAACCGATGCTGAAGGTTTTAGCTGGGCCCATTGCCGCCACCACCAGCGACGAGTCCACTCCGCCTGAAAGAAAAGCGCCAAGAGGAACATCGCTGACCAATTGTCGCCGCACACATTTTTGCAGCAGTTCATCTACCTGTTCTTCCCATTCACCCGCGGAAAGGGTACCGGCAGGATGTTCAGGAATGTCCCAGTACTGGCGCGGTTGGACAGCAACAGCCTGCAGGTCGATGGTCAGCATATGGGCAGGGAGTAATTTCTGCACCTTTTGCAGCAGGGTCTGGGCACCGGGAACATATTCCCAGGCCAGGTATTGGCCGAGTCCATCAATATCCAGGTTCCTCTCGACCAGGCCGGAGGCGAGCAGTACTTTTATCTCCGATCCAAAAACCAGATACTTACCGTCAAAAGTATAATACAGGGGTTTGATACCCATATGGTCCCGCACCAGCAATACCCTTCGACGAACGGTATCATGCAGGGCGATGGCAAACATGCCGTTGAGCTGCACCGGAAAATTATCACCGAATTCTTCGTAACCATGGACAATGACTTCCGTATCGCTGTTGGTTCTGAAAATGTGGCCGCGTTTTTCCAGATCTTGTCGCAGTTCCCGGTAATTATATATTTCTCCGTTGAAAACGCAGAGAATGGTCTTGTCTTCGTTATATATCGGTTGGCTACCGCCGGCCAGATCGATGATCGACAGCCGCCGCATACCGAGGGCGACACCACCTTGGATGTTGCTTCCCTGTTCGTCCGGGCCGCGATGGAGCATTGCCTCGCACATGGAGTGCAATTGCTCCGGTCGGGGCGCAGCACTATTTTCACAGGCAATGATGCCGGCTATACCACACATCTTTTCTACGTATATATCCTTTGAGTACTTCTCGCTATAGAGACGCGTTGCCTGAAGTGCTTTTTCTCGCCCCGTTTTTCCCGTCGCCTCGGTTAAGCCTTGAGCCAAAGACTCCGGCGTCGGTTCGACCAGGAAGGCAATACTGTCATCCAGTATTTGCGTATGAGAGTAGATACGGGTTGCCACCAGGGGAATGCCGCTGGCAAGTTGTTCGTATACTTTGAGAGGGGTGTTGGTCCCATTCGTTCTAGGTGAAACGAGAATCGTTGCATGGGAGCAGCAGCGTTTCGCCATGGCCTGGCTTACCTGGCCTGTGAAAATGCAGTGAGTGCCAACATGGCATTCCTCCGCCAGGGCAACATATTTTTGCACCTGTTTGGGGTTGCCGCCGACAACCACGAGTTTGTAGTCCGGATTACTGTTATGAAAAAGCCGAAAAGCCGGGATGAGGATATCAATACCCTGATAGGGTTCCAGGGTTCCGGCGTAGACTATGTATTTGCTGTCTGCCGGCAACGGCACTTCCACTTCAGCGGATTTTTCATCTTGCTCTTTTGAGTTGTCAACGATTTGGATTGGATCGAAAATCGAATTTTCGATGAGGAAATGTTTGGCCGGGTTGTTGAGGAGTTTGTTGACATAAGCGGCCAGATCGGGACAGATGGTGATGATTCCTTCAGATTTTTTAAGACAGGAGTCTTCGAGCCATTGAAATATTCTGACCAGCAATTTTGATTTGGTGAATTCAAAATTGGTGAGCTGCTGGGGGAGGCTTGAATGCATGTCGTAAATCAGCTTAAAGTTGAAAAACGGTTTAAGAAAACGGCAAAAAAAGACGGCTTCCTCATGGGCATGAACAACGTCGTACTTTTCACTTAACAGCAAACCTATGGTATAGATGATGAGAAAACCATCAAGAAAAAATTTCAACAGCGATGGGCCTACCTTAATGCGGCCAAACTTCAAAAAGCCAGGAATGCGAAAGAGTCGCATTCCTGGAATCGGCCACATCTTTGCCTTGACCATAGGTCAGCAGATCAATGTCATTGCCAAGTTGAGAGGTCATCAGAGATCGATAGTAGACACTGAAATGACTTGCAACAGAGAACTGATGGTCTTATCTACTGAATTCCTCAGATCACGCTTTCGACCACAATGAAGCTGAAGTTTCTTTTAATAAAAGAGCTGCAGTAAAATTTATTGGAATTATCTATTTTTATTTCAAGAGGGAGATAATGATTTATCTTGACGCCCATGTTCATATCCAGAAGAAGTTTAATCTGGACCAATTCCTGCTCTCAGCCCTGGGTAATTTTGACAGACAACGAGTTGCCTCAGCAGCGAAATCACCTGGTACCTACTATTTGCTTCTGACGGAGGCAAAGTCCCTAGACTTTTTTTCTTTACTAACAGAGCAGGCGCGGCAATCGACAGGTTTGTTGGCACCATCCTGGCGGATCAGACCAACCGGGGAAACGGAAGCTATACTTCTTCAGCATGAGTCGCAATCCGCTTCCCGCATGTTTGTCGTAGCCGGACGCCAAATAGTAACGAAGGAGCGACTCGAGGTTCTAGCCCTGGCCACTTCGGCAAAAATAGGTGATGGCCAATCTATGGCTGATACGGTAGAAGAGGTTCGCAACTGTGGCGCTCTGGCAGTGTTGCCCTGGGGATTTGGCAAATGGCTGGGGAAAAGAGGGCAGAATATCTCCGATTTTCTTAAGAGTGCATCTCCTGAATCGCTGTTTGTCGGTGACAATGGAGGACGGCCGGAATTCTGGCCGCGGCCTGCTCCTTTTGACCTTGCTGCGCACCGGGGTATTCGATTGTTGCCGGGGAGTGATCCCCTGCCTCTCGATGGAGAGGAGTTCCGGGCAGGATCATATGGTGCAATGATCGATGGTGACTGCACTCATGAAACACCGGTATCCGACCTTAAAAGATTGCTGCTTGACAGCAATCAAACTATCATCCCCTTTGGCAAAAGACTGGGTGCCTGGCAGTTTTTTCGGACCCAACTCGGGCTTCGATTGGCGAAGTAAGACCACATGGGGCAGGCTCGACTTTTTGCAATCAAGTCGTCAGCTATGCTTCGATAATGGCAGCAATACTATTTTGCAGGTGAATCATCGGAAAGCGCTCTTCCTGTCAGCCGACAGGGATGCTGACAGGAAGGCTGTGAAGAGTTCTGAGTTCACGCAACTTATGAGCGTGATGGGGTTAGTGGTAAATTCGGTTGAGATCAGCAATATGGCCACAGGCATACAGGTCATCCGCCCAGGAATTGCTTTTGTTTTTAGTAATTATAAAGCAAAGTCGCTCGTGAGTTGCTTGTTTTACGGTCTTTTTCTGTATCTTTCCACTTTCGTGCACCTGGAAAGATGCTTTCCCAATAACGCGCCCTGTGTCGATTTCATCTGCCATGTCAATTAGCCCTCCCGCTAAATATGATTAGATTTACAAAAATTATAGAGGAAAGCCATTGAAGAGTAAATGGGCGAGAATACATAAAACTCATGGGTATTTATACGGATATCTTCTTTTTATGCCCAGAAAATCAACTGGTTAAATGCTGGTTGTTGGGGTGGAGAGGGTAGTCGTCAGCAAAAAATACTCTCTTCAGTGGGTGGCCCGACAAAATCCTTGAGCTTCGACTTCGGTTGCAGTATTCCCATTTATCTGGTTGATCTGAAAACCATTTAACTTGCCTAGGAGAAAATCGTTTTGTATTCTGTACCCGTCATCCATAACTTGCAAACCATTTATCCCAACGGGAGTCACTATGGCCGAACATGATCTGTCTGAAAAACGCAAAGAGTATTTCCTCGATGTTCCTCAAACAAATGACACCTTTTTCCTAAAAGGTTCAAGCGGCTATGACTGGGGTTTTCGCAACCGTCTTGCCCGGATATTCAACCCTAAAAGCGGCAAAACCGTGATGCTTGCCATTGATCATGGCTATTTTCAAGGACCGACTACCGGCCTTGAGCGCATCGATGTCACCATCAAGCCCCTGGTTCCTTTCGCCGATGCCCTCATGTGCACCCGTGGTATCCTGCGCTCGGTTATCAATCCCGAATCAGTTAACCCCGTAGTGATGCGCGCCAGCGGAGGTCCGAGCATTCTCAAGGATCTCTCCAACGAGCAGATTGCCGTCAATATGGAAGACGCCCTTCGGATGAACGTCAGTGCGGTCGCCGTACAGGTTTTTGTCGGTGGCGAATGCGAAACCCAGAGCATCAACAACATGACCAGACTGGTCGACGATGGGATGCGCTACGGCATGCCGGTCCTCGGAGTTACTGCCGTCGGTAAAGATCTGGTCCGTGACTCCCGTTATATCGCTCTTGCCTCGCGCATGCTGGCTGAACTCGGTGCCGCAATCATCAAAACCTATTACTGTGACAACTTCGAGAAGGTGGTTGCCGCCTGTCCGGTACCGATCATTATTGCCGGAGGCAAAAAGCTCGCCGAATTCGACGCCCTCAGTATGGCCCGCAATGCCATCGATGCCGGTGCCTCCGGTGTTGACATGGGGCGCAATATTTTCCAATCGGACGCCCCCGAAGCAATGCTTACCGCTGTTCGCAAGGTTGTTCATGAAAATATGAGTGCCACTGAAGCGCTCGAACTCTACACGGAGTTGAAAAACCGATGAATGTCGGGATGTATTACAACAATAGCGATGTCCGCCTCGAAGAGCAGCCGGTACCGACCGTCGGCGAAGGCGATGTCCTCGTAAAGGTAGTCGCCGGCGGGATCTGCGGCAGCGACCTTATGGAGTGGTACCGCATCAAACGTGCACCTCTGGTACTCGGTCACGAGCTCACCGGTGAAATTGTCGAGACCGGCAAAAACGTTTCGCAGTGGAAAAAGGGTGACCGGGTTTTTGCTACCCATCACGTGCCCTGTGACGCATGCCGCTATTGTCTCTCCGGCCATACCACCGCCTGTGTCGTCTTTCAGGAGAAGAATAATTTTGCACCGGGCGGTTTTGCCGAGTTTCTTCGGGTCACCGGCCGGAGTGTTGCCACCGGCATCTTGAAACTGCCGGACACCATGAGCTGTGAAACCGGCACCTTCATCGAACCGTTGGCCACGGTGGTGCGTGCCTATAGGACCATTGCGCTCAGTCCCGGCGATAGCGTTGTCATTTACGGCAGCGGACTGGCAGGTATTCTTTTTGTCAAGTTGGCAAAGGCACTTGGTGCCGGAACGGTTATTGTCAGCGATATTAATGACTACCGTCTTGCCATGGCAAAAAAAGCCGGTGCCGACTTTGTTGTCTCGGCGGGTGAGGATGTCCCGGCATTTGTCGCAAAGCACAACGGTCGTCTTGCCGATAAGGCCGTCATCTGCACGGGGGCAATCCCTGCGGCTGAAGCAGCGCTACAGAGCGTCGACCGTGGTGGCACGGTGCTCTTTTTTGCCGTTGCCAAACCGGGTGAAACCATTGCCATTGATTTCAATCCATACTGGCGCAATGACATAAGTTTCAAAACCTGTTACGGCGCAGCCCCACTCGATAATCGCCAGGCCATGGAATTGTTGCGGACAGGTGCTGTGGTGGTTGACGACATGATCACCCATCGGTATCCGATTACGGAAATTGGTGCGGCGTTCAGGACGGCGGCCGAGCCTACTGGGACACTCAAGGTTATTGTCGCTATGTAGGGAGGACAGGGCTGAATTGTCCGGTTGACTTTTCTTAGCCTTTTTTTGTAACATATTGTCATGCCGGAACAATGAATGATTTTTATCTTCCCGGCCCGCTCGCGGGAGCAGGCTGCAACTTTGTGCTCACACCCTGCGATTTTTCAACGACCATGTGCCAGGAGAACTGACAATGCCAAAAGTTATGCTACAATTCAGAGACGTCAAAATCCGTGACTACCCTATTGTCGCAGGGCAAATCTTGACCATCGGTCGGAAACATGCCAATGACATCGTCATTGATAATTTGGCGGTCTCCGGCAGTCACGCACGCATCGAATCCGTAGCGACAACCTTTGTTTTAAGGGATCTGGACAGCACGAACGGCACTTTTGTCAATGACCAAAAGGTCAGCTTACACAACCTTCGGCATAAAGATGTGATTCTGATAGGCACGCACAAACTGATTTTCGATCACCCGGAAAGCATGAAGGCCAGTTCCGGTGCCCATGGTGATTATGATGTTGCCAAGACTCGGATTTTTGATACCAACGCTTATCTGGACATGACACAGAAATCTGCCGGGCCATCTGATTCATCTCAGAAAGGGAAACAGTCGACCGCACCGGTGCAGGAGCAATCGTTTTTTTCCCGATTGGTGAAAAAACTCTTTGGCTGATTCCTCCTTGGGGGGATTTCGCCGCCGGCTCTTATCGAAGAGAGGTTTTCAGGAGCGCCTGCTGCAACTCCACCAGGCGCTTGTTTTGTGGATTGACTACCAGTCCCTGCCGGACGCAGGCTCTGGCCCTTGTCAGCCGCATTTCTCGGAAGGCATCTTCCGCCATGTCCGCGTATTTCTCGGAAATTTTTACAAAGCCCAACAATGCTGCACCATTCTGCGGCTCAAGCTCAATGATCTCTCGGTAGAATCTGTAGGCATTATTGCCTTCAGGAGCCGTCAGGTCGTTTCTCTCCATTGCCTGCTCCGCTTTGCCGATAAGTGACTGAATTATCCTCTGTCGTTTCCCTCCAACCAGTCCCTGCAGGGAGAGAAACCGGGTGTCTTGCGGCTCATTGAATAATCTTTTTTGGGCATTTTGCTGCGATTGGGGGAAATTGCCACCCATCATTGCCCGCTCAGTTATATTTCGCTGATATTCACTGATACGGTCAATACCGGTTTGGGCTTCCCAGTTATCCGGCTGTGTTTCCTGCACCTGATGATATATGTTGAGAGCGGTTTCCAGATCAGAGACGGTGGGTTGTTGCTTGGTGAGGATAACTACTGCTTGTTCAAGAAGTCCGCTGATTTTATCCAGCGGTTGTTCAAGCTGCGCTGTCGGTGACTGCGATATCACCGGCGTTGCGGTTGGCGGAGTCTGCTCCGTCGGTGGTTGTGTCACCTGTGTTGTGGATGGTGATGTCTGTTCGGTCGGTATTTGTGCTGTCGCCTGAGTTGCGGTTGGCGGAGTCTGCTCCGTCGGTACCTGTGTTGCCGCTTGTGTTGCGGTTAGTGGTATCTGCTCCGTCGGTGGTTGTGCTGTCGCCTGAGTTGCGGTTGGCGGTGTCTGCTCCGTCGGCACCTGCTGCGATATCACCGGCGTTGTGATTGGTGGTGGCTGCTCTGCCGGCAAGGGTGATGGTAATGATTGTGATTGCGGCGGTTCCTCTGTGATTTGTGTGGTGTTTTCCGCCGGAAGCGGGGCAGGCGGGGGAAGGTTTTTAACCCCTTCTGTTCTGAACTGCGACCACATGAAGAAAACGACCGCGACAAGAGTACAGACAACTGCGGTTACCAGCAGTTGTCTGACACGCGGACGGTTGGGGCGCGGCTCTTTTGTCAGCGGTTCTTCCGCCTTGTCGGCAAGAGAGATGTCTTGTGCGGGTGGAACATGCGCTGCTTCTTTTATCGTCTCGGTCCCATCGGACACGCCCGGAGGCGGTGGAGGAATATGCGACCCGGTCTGCAGGAGCACTGTCGCTTCCACCGGTTCTCTAGAATTGCCATGAATTTCTTCATGCCCTCTTGCCTCTTCGGCAAGTGGATTTTTCGATTCGGACGTTGGTTCGTCTGAAAACAACCGGTGCATATAGGCATCAAGCAAATGACCACTGGGTCGTTTTTCAATACTGAAGAGAAATTCCTCAATATCGGTGAGCATCAGGCCACATCTTTGGTATCTTCCTTCCACGTCCTTTGCCAGCGCCTTATCGAGGATCGTATGGAGGGCCGTCGGCAAGTCTGGTCGCACCGCATCCAGCCTTTCATATTCTCCACCCAGGCACTTACGGATCACTGTCGCTGTATCGCCGCTGTACATTCTTTGCCCGCTGAGCATCTCATAGAGCAGGATGCCGATGGCAAATATGTCCGATCGTTGGTCCACCTTTTCAGCGGTCAGCTGTTCCGGCGACATGTAAGAAATTTTGCCTTTTGCCATCCCCACCTTGGTCTTATTATCGAAGAGGTCAGCTCGGGCAATCCCGAAATCGATGATTTTGACTCGACCCTCGAAGGTGATGAACACGTTATGCGGGCTCAGATCCCGGTGGATGAGGTTTAGTGGCTGCTGGTGATGATCCTTGAGTGAGTGGGCATATTCCATGCCCTCAAGAATTTTGGCGGTGATAAACAGGGCCTGGGCGGTTCCCAGAGGGAGTTGCAGTTCTTTTGCCCGCTGGATAACGGTATGCAGATCCTTGCCGATGAGGTATTCCATGGCGATGAAAAAGTTACCGTCAAGTTCCCCGAAGTCGTAGATTTGGGCGATATTTTCGTGCTGCAGCAGAGCCGCGAGTTTGGCCTCTGCAATAAAATGGGAGACGATCTCACGATCCTGGGCAAACTGGGGAAAAAGTTTTTTAATGACGACGATTTTCTCAAAGCCTTCCGCTCCGGACAATTTGCCTTTGAACACCTCGGCCATGCCCCCCATTCCGATGAGTTCGAGCAGTGTATATTTGGTGCCGAGTTTCTGTGGTGAGGTGCCGGCCATGAGCACAATTCCTCCGATTATGGACAAATTTTGCTTTTCTTTTCTCGCATCAAAGAGTTTCACCGACTATAATACCACAATCATTTCGATTTTCGAGGAGCATCTTCATCTCCCCATATGGCACCATGGAATAGAGCATGCGACTGATTGCCTGTAGCAAAACGGATAGGGGTTTGCAGCGCCACAACAATGAAGACGCATGTGCTGTGAATACGGCCTGCCATTTCTGCATGGTGGCGGATGGCATGGGGGGACAAGCTGGCGGAGAACTGGCAAGCGCCCTGTTTCTGGATGCGGCCTCTGTAACTTTTCGTGACAAGTCGAAACTTACCGAGGAGCAGGGGGCATCCCGGGTCAAGGCCACTTTTGACTTGGCAAATGCCAAGATCCTCGCTTATGCCAATGCACATCCGTCGTTTACAGGAATGGGCTGCACCGCCGAAATCCTCACGTTCTGCCGGGACAGATTTGTGCTGGGGCATGTGGGAGATAGTCGCACCTATCTTTATCGTGACGGTAATCTCCAGCAACTGACCAAGGACCATTCACTGGTGGAGAGTCAGGTCGACCAGGGAATACTGAGTCGAGAGGAAGCGCAAAACAGCCGGTTTAAAAACATTCTTCTGCAAGCAGTGGGGAACTCTGAAAAAATGTCAGTCGATCTCAGGAGCGGGGATCTTCGTCCGGGTGACATATTTCTCCTCTGCACCGATGGATTGCATGGCATGGTAAAAAACGATGAGATCCAACCGATTCTCGCTTTTGATGCGCCCCTCGACCTGAAGACCAAAATGCTCATTGATATGGCCAATGATGCTGGCGGCAAGGATAATGTCACGGTTGTTCTCGCTCTTGTGCAGGTGTGAATTCGCACATAGACCCAGAATTATCACGTGATATTAGTACAACGCTGGTGCAATGCCCAGAGTAAAAACTGCGCATACACCCGCCAGACCTCGTCACCGTAACCACCGGCCATCAGAAAGACGGCTGGGATCTTGCGCTCTTTAAGCCAGGCGTAGACCAGCTTGTCACGCTCAAACATCTGGCCCAGCGAGAGCTTTAAAAGAGCCGTCGAGGGCAGTTCATCCTTTTCAAAGGGATCGGCCCCGCAGACGACTATGGCAAGATCTGCCTTGTCTCCCTCCTCCAATTTTTTCAGCCCGGTACCCAGCCTTTCCAGGTAATACAGTTCTTCGCCGCTTTCGATGGGGATATCGATATCACTTGGGATAAAGGAAGGATTGGCTCTGCCGTCGGCAAGCACAGCTGGAGTGTCCAGCGGCCAGCCGCTTGCCATATGTACGCTCAAGGTCCGGATGGAATTGTCGCCGACAGTGAGCGCTGCGGTGCCATCTCCCTTGTGGGCGTCGACATCGATGACCCAGACTCTGTCAACCTTCTTTTCAAACTGCAGCTTGCGGCAGGCGATAACGATATCGTTGATCAGGCAAAAGCCATTGCCGAAATCATGCTGGGCGTGGTGCGCGCCGCCGGTGAAGGAAAAACAGAACCCATGCTGCAAAGCGAGTCGTGCGGCTTGGATGGAACCGGCCGCCTTGAGAAGGAGACGCTCAAAAAGATCGGTGAGCGGCCGGGTAGCTGTTTCCGGAGTATACCGGTAGTATTTGCCTTCGGCGTCTATAAGTTCAAAGGTGGAAATAATCTCTTGCTCAAGACCTTCCGAGAACAGACGCCCGACATACTCGGTTGAATGGACCCGCAACAAGTCATCCCGGGTCAGAGTCTCGACAATGCGGTCCTGATGCCAATGTTTTTGCAGGGATCTCAGCTTATCATCGTCGATGAGTGCCTGAAATGTCTTAGTGGAACGACTATCCCGGACGGGAATCTGGATGCCGAACTCGATAAGGCTTACGGGGATGCGGGAATCGTAGAGAATCATCGTTGCTATCCTTTTAAATATTTGACTTATCCGCCATTTCCATTGTTTTTTATTCTGTCATCCATCGTCAGAGGCAGTTCTATGACGAATACGGCCCCGGGACCTAAGTGATCAAATGCCATGAAGTTCTCGGGTAAATATTCCTCCGGGACTGGACTGAAAGCGAAAATTTTTCCACCATGATCCTTGATAATCCCAAACGATACGGAAAGCCCCAGTCCTGTCCCTTTTCCCACCTGCTTGGTTGTAAAGAATGGATCAAAAATTTTACTGAGATGTTCTGTTGCAATCCCCTTGCCGGTGTCTGTAATACTGACGACAACCTTTTGTTCTTTGGCAAAGAGTTTGGATTGAACGTGTATCAGCCCATCCTGTTCGATAACGTCTGCAGCATTATTGAGCAGGTTGAGCCAGACCTGGTTGAGCCTTTCCTGGTCGCCTAGGAGAGATGGAATATTCTCATCCAGATGAGAGGAGATTTTTATATGGTTCATGGAAAATGCATGTTCAACCAACCTGATTACCTGTTGAATGGATTCATTGATACTCACGGTACCAAGGACTGCCTTAGAATTTCTTGAAAAACCAAGCAAATCTGCGACAATTTTCCGGCAAACCTTGGTCTGCCGCTCGATGATTCTCACGCTTTCCAGAATCTTTTCATCATCAGTATCATCCACCAGAAGCTGGGAGTAACCTAAAATGATACCTAAAGGTGTGTTGATTTCATGGGCAACCCCCCCGGCCAGGCGCCCCAGATCTTCCATTTTCTGAGACTGGATAAGCTGCTCCTGGAATTTTTTAAGCATGGAAATATCCCGTGCAGTAAAGAGAAGACCAATTATATTGCCATCCTGATCGTAAACGGGGACCTTAATGACATGAAACCATTTTTGATCTTCAGATTGTTTGAAACTGATTTCTTTGGCCAGAGGAAGCCCCGTGACCAGTATCTGCTTGTTCTCGAAAATATTGATTTCAGCTTGTTGCTCGGCAAAAATGTCCGAATCTGTCTTGCCAATAATGTCTTTTTCGTCCAAATTGAAATAATCGCAAAAGGCTTTGCCGGCGAAAGTATACTTCAGATTCTTGTCCTGCAGGGTTATGAAATCCGGGGTAACGTTCATAATGCTCTTCAATTGACTCTGCTGTCTGGCAATGGTTTTTCCCTGCTCGGTAAGCTCATGGATATGGTTTTTAACGGTAACTGCCATTACATCAAAAGCTTCGGCCAGATCCTGGAGTTCATCGCCATAATTTTGCTTAAATATAGAACATTGCTGGCAGTTTTCCATTTTATGAGGATATCGTTTGTCGCCACAATTCGGGCACAGAGTTCCGGCCAGATACCAGCAGCGTCGCCGGATATCGCCGTAGGCCGGGCATTCCATGCGGTTGCAGACCATGATTTGCCAACAATAGTTCTCCAGTGAAAATCCTCCATTAACATCGAGATTACCCCTTACAACTTCCTCCACCAATTTCCTCAGTTTACTGAGACGAAAGGTGACGGTGCGAGAAAACCAAAGGGCTAAAATAATCCCCAAACCAACCACACCCATCGTACTGAAAAGACTGGTTAATTGCTGACGGTGAATCTGATCGTCAATTTTTTTCCTCGATAGTCCAAGTCTGACCGAGCCCAGATTTTTCTCTTCCAGTTTAACCCTGACATTAAAGTCATAAACAAGCCCATGTTCGGTCGCCAACAGAATTGGCTGTGTTCTTTTTCCTTCTGTATTGACGTGGAGAAGATCTGTAGGAAACCCTCCAGAGAAGGTGTGCGAGAGGATATTTGCATTGGAATCGGTAAGAAAAACATAGATAACGTCCTCATATTGCTTGTCGACGTTATCTATAAGGTTTTTTATTTGTAACAAATCCATGGCCAGCATGGGTTCAGTCAGACGAACCGCCAAACTCGACGTGAGGGCCATACCTCTTTTTTTTCCTTCTTCGAGAAGGGCGCTTGATGACATGGCGGACAGGATAAATCCAACACCCAAGCCGCAGAAAACCAGCATAAAGGTCATCCCCAGAGTAATCTTGGTCCTGAATCTCAGGTGATGAAGAAATCTCGAGAGATAATTAATCAAGATCCAACCCCAATTTTTTGCTCAGTTCTCGAACCTTATCAAAATCCCGGTCATTAGATGGTACAAAGCCGATGAATTTGGCTGCATCAAGGATCAGCCGGTGTTGAGGATTATTTTTATAATCGAGTTTCAGCATAGCGTCCCTTATTCTGTCGGTCTTATCCTGAGAAAGCCTGGAACTGTACGCATAGACCCACCCCGGATACCAGATGGAATTGGCAATCACTTTAATCTGGTTGATATCGATTTTGTCTTTCACCACGTTGAGGGATCCTTCGCGTATCGAGCCTATGTCGTGAAGTCCGGCATATACCCCCAGAATAACATTTTCCTGTCTTCCGCCGGCAAAGATTATTTCCTTGAAATCATTTGAAGTCAATCCGTGATCGATAAAAAGACCTCGAGGGAAGAGATATCCTCCGGCCGATGAAGGATCGACGGCTACCCACGATTTTCCACGACAATCTTCAATGGATTGAATGTCGCTGTTATCCTTGCGGGCAATGATCTGGCCGCGAAACTCTGCACGCCCATCAACTTCGACGATCCTCGCCATGGCCCTGGCGCCATAACGTTTGGCCAGTTTTACATAAATAAACGGGTTGGAAAAGGATATGTCAATCTTACCTTGACCAAACATGTTGATATGATTGTCAAATGTTTCAGGAAACACCTGCTGAATGGGGAGTCCGGTCTGCTCTGAAAGGTATTCCACTAATCGATGATGCCGTTGAAAAGACTCTGTGTTAGAGTACTGTGGCAGATAAGCGTATGTTATTGCAGGTGATTGTTGCTTGAAAGTAATTTCCTGACGTTTATCCAGGGAAACTTTGACGGGGTCCTCACTGTCCCTACAGGAAAAGAGGAGGAAGATAGTGAGGAGAAGCAAAAGGAATACTTTTATTTTAGACATAAACGATGGTGAGTGACTTAGAACTGTTTCCAGGTGGTTGGTCGGCATAGTATACATCTGAAACACTTTTTTCATCCCCGGACAATTCATTGATTTTTATTGAAAAAGGTCTTGATTTGCTTGGACTCATCCCGATTACTGTCGTTTGTATTAAAATAATAGCACAACCTGTCTCGACAGGGAAATTTTTAAGCATCGGATGAGACGGCTCTTCATCAGCAAGAACTTTTTGGGAGGTTCGAAAAAAGCAACTCCTTATTACATTCTTGGTCTCTTTTCTTCTCCGCCATAATGCTGTACGGATGGTATACTCATCGGCAACGACTCGTCAACCATGGTGTTTCCGGTATGAAGACGAGAGCTTTGGCAAAAGTATAGAGAATCGGATAAGAAAGGAGCTTGGGAATGGGATTGATACTGGTACTTGATGATTTCCTGGATGCAGGTGTCATGGTAGGAGAGATCCTAAAACGAAAAAAACATCAGGTTGAGGTGTTTACGGATGAAGGAGATGCCCTTGCTTTTGCCGGTTCCCATCGGGTCGACGTGGCAATCCTCGACATTCGGCTCAAGAAGATGAGCGGCACCGACGTCCTGGAAGAGCTGAAAAAAATATCACCCCAGACCAGAGTCATCATGCTCACTGGCTATCCCACCCTGGAAACGGCGCAGCGCTCTCTGGAACTCGGCGCCTTCGAATATTGCATTAAACCAATTGACAGGGACGAACTGGAAGAAAAAGTGGCCGAGGCCATGGCGGGATTACATGGTCCCGCTCAGACATCATGACCCTGATCAGTTTTCTCCAGCACTGGACGACTCGGGCCTTTGCTCCGGATCGACTGCCGCACATTAAATACCAAGCCTTCAAAGAGCTTCTTCGCTACGATAAGAGAAGCCTGGAGTTGATCAGCGACCTGGAAGACCTCCGATACTCCGGTACAATGGTGGATTGGGCCGTAGTGACGCGTCTTGTCACCGCCCTCACCTGGTCGGTCGGCAGTCTGACCCGCGCCCTGATATCGATGCATCCCGGAGCTTACCGGGAACTGGAGAAGCGTTTTTACCATCTGGAAAACAGGCTGGCGGAAACCTTGCCGGTCTTTGACGAAAATTGTTCGCCCCCATACTCCATAAGTCTATTGGAGGCGGCAGAAAGCCCTGAGCTTGCAGGCGGCAAAGCCCATACCTTAGGGCAGATATTTAAAAACACCGACTTGCCGCAACCGCGAGGCTTTGTCATCACCACCAGGGCCTTCAATCTTTTCCTGACCCACAACGATCTCCGGCATCGGCTTGATGAACTGTTAGCCGAGGTGCGGTTGGACAACACAAGAAACCGGTTACAGGAGCTTTCCGAAGAGATGAGGGCCATGCTTCGGAAGGCCGAAGTGCCGGATGTGCTTATCCATGCCGTCAGGCAGCGCCTGGCCGAATTGCATCTGCTGAACAGCGCCGGTCCTTGGGCTTTGCGGAGCAGTGCAGTGGGAGAGGACGGCGTGCATTCGTTTGCCGGTCAGTACTCCAGCATACTGCAGGTGGCCGATGAAGATATTGCAGAGTCATATAAAGAGGTCATTGCCGGCAAGTATACGTCGCATGCAATTGCCTACCGCGTGCGCTGCGGTATGGCCGATCAAGAACTGCCGATGGCGGTAATTGTCATGGAAATGATTGAACCCCGGATCTGCGGGGTAATATATACCCGCGACATGACCCGCGGCCCAACACGCTCCGACCACCTGGCCATCTATGCAGTGGCGGGACTGGGGCAAAGTCTGGTTGAGGGAATTGCCGAACCGGAAATTCATCGTTTCAGTCGGAATCCCTCTGCAATATTGGCAGACCCCGCTGTTTTTACAACTGAAGGTTCAGTGTCTTCCGGCAACACCCACCTGAGTCCGGCAACTGGGGTACTCCTTGCCGGATGGGGTATGCGTCTGGAGCAGTTGTTTGGTTGTCCCCAGGATATTGAATGGTGTGAGGATATAAGGGGAATCTGCTATATCCTGCAGAGCCGATCAATGCAAGCACCGAGGAGCGACCGCACCGTCCATCCAGGAAAGTCCCCAGTCCCCTCTTTTAATCAGCCGGTCCTGCTCTCGGGTGGAACAACGGCCAGTTCCGGGCTTGGCAGTGGCCGCGTCTTTATCCTCGGCAATGAAACTCGGCTGACCGATGTCCCGGACGGGGTAGTCCTTGTCTTAGCCGCCTTATCGCCGACTCTGGCGGAAATTATCGAAAGGCTGCGGGCGGTGGTGGCGGAGGTTGGCAGTCGGGCCAGTCATTTTGCCTCGGTGGCCAGGGAAGCAGGATTGCCGGTCCTGGTGGGTATGCACGGGGCAAGAAAAAAACTGACACCGGGTAGCCAAGTGACCGTCGATACCGATCGAGGGGCAGTGTATTCAGGAATAACCTGCCGCAAAGACACTGAGGTCAGGGTTGATACCACCCGCCAAACACCGTTCACGACCCGCCTCGCAGCCTTGATGGAACTGGTCGCTCCCCTCCATCTTCTTGATCCCGCTTCCCCTGAATTTGCTCCACAATATTGCGCCAGCCTGCATGACCTCGTGCGGTTCGCCCATGAAAAGGGAATGGCGGAGATGTTTTCCCTGGTCAGTCCGAGCGGTCGTGAACTTACCCGTGCCCAGCAGTTGGTCGGTGATCTGCCTTTCACCATGTATATACTCGATTTAGGGGGAGGAATCGGCCCCGGAGCCTCGAAGGGGAAAGTGGTCGACCCGAAAGCAATAACCTCACCGCTCATGAGAGCCTGTTGGCAGGGACTCAGCGATCCACAGGTTACCTGGCAGAGGGGCCTTCCCTACCTCGACTGGCAACAAGCCGATCGCCTCAGTGGCGGGATCATGAGCCTGAAGTCGGCAGCCTTGGGAAGTTACGCCGTTGTCGCCCGGGAATATCTCCACCTGGTACTGCGTTTCGGGTATCACTTTGCCGTCCTCGATTCTTTCGGCGGGGAGGATCCGGAGGCCAATTACATCTCCTTTCGCTTTAAGGGTGGGGGCGGCAGTTATGAAAATCGGCTGCTGCGGATACGGCTCATCGAAGAACTCCTCTCTTGGGCCGGTTTCTCGGTGAAAACCAGGGGCGATCTGCTGGATGCCGGATTTACCCGTCGTCCCCTCCCCGGGATCATTCGTCGCCTGACCATGCTGGGGATTCTGCAGGGCAAGTGCCGACTGCTTGACATGGCCCTGACGGATGCTCGGCAGGTCAAGGAAATGACCCAGTCCTTCAAGGAAATTCTGCAATGCTATGTCGACCCGGAATGATATGCATTGAGCTTTTCCAACACAACCAGAGAAAAAACAATGGAACATAGCAATGACCGGCTCAGCGTATCGACTTGATTGGCTGACGACTAACCTGGCGGTGGGACATGCCCCCATGTCCTATGATGCCTTGGATCGGTTGCACGAGCTTGGTATCGGGGCCATACTCAACCTCTGTGCGGAATTTTGCGATCTTCACTCGATAGAGAGCAATGCCGGTTTCGAGGTATACTATCTGCCGATTCCCGATGAAGAAGCACCCGACCCGGAGGAGTTGGAGAAGGCCCTCGACTGGCTGGATGAATGCCTCTATCTCGGCAAACGGGTTCTCGTTCACTGCCGTTTCGGTATCGGCCGCACCGGTACGGTTGTCAACGCCTATCTGCTTCGCAAAGGACTTGGCCATAAGCTGGCCGGCAAAAAGCTGAAAGGACTCAGATCCCAACCGGCAAATTTCGACCAGTGGCGGTTCATTAGAAAATACGGTAAAAAGGAAAAAAAACTGACCATCAGGGAGCCTTCCCTGGAATCGCGAAATAAAGTCGACCTCTTCCCCTTTCTTTACGACTATGAACAGTTACTCTCAGCTCTTGATCAACGCCTGGACCAGAACGGAAAAAAAATCTTGTGCGGTCGGGACCATGCGGCCTGCTGTCAACACCCGGTGTTCCTGTCTTTTATCGAAACCGTCTCTATAAATCATTTCGTCAATAGTACCCTCAGTCGAGAAGTACGCCGGAAGACCATCGAAAGAGCCGTGTCGGCAACCGCTCTCTTGCGCGAAGCGGAGCAACGGCAGGGAATCGTTTTTAGTAAGGAAGACCTCTTGGGGTGCTCTGGAGAACCCCAGAGCCTTTGCCCTCTCAGTGATTCAGGAAAATGTTTGATCTTTGCGAATCGTCCCGTGACTTGTCGGCTCTTCGATCTTTCCATCAAAGAGCGACTTGATATCATGGCCAGTCTCCCGAACACACTGGAGAGGCTTTCTGAAAACATCTATTTTGCTTTAACTTCTCGTTTCCCTGGAGAAACAGCTCTCGTTTTTTTCCTGGGTGAAGTCGTTTCGGGCCGCTTCATTCAGACATTTTTCCACCATTTACCAAAGAAGGTGGAACCAACATGAACCTTCCTTCCTGGTTCTTCAGGTCGGAGAGTTCATCTGGCGGCACAAGACTTATAATTGACCGACCAGCCAAGGGGTCATGAGCATATGAATATCCAGACGGGCGGCAAGAACGATAAAAAGAACCGAGATCAGGAAAATGGACAGGCTTTCTTTAAAAGTAAGTATTTCTTCGATCGGCACCTCTTTCATGTTGGCGAGCCAGATTCCCATGACCATAACCGTGAGAAGTCCGGACTCATGCTGCAGAAAATTAGAAAGGGCGAAAGTTAAAAACACTACACCGAGGGTGGCGAGGTTGTGGAGGTACCCAGGCAGCCAGTGATGCCGCAGAAGCAGGCCGAAGAGGTAGCCGATGGTCGACCCCAGGAAGAGGCCGAGGCCGACCAGAAAGGCGAAGGCGGCAAATGTATGTCCAACAGCGTTGCCGTTATTGCCGACGATAATGAATTCATACACCAGAACTGCCAGGGTCGCACCGATGGGGTCGATGACCGTTGTACCATCCAATGCCTAAAATTGATTTTTCTTTATTCTTTCCTTTCTTGATCATAGGTTTTCGCAACCTTTACAAACCAGCTGATCGTTAACTTTATCCAATTTGCTCCTCATGACCATCTCACCACAGCACGCACAGGGGTGTGATGTAGATCTAGTGGCTTTTGGAGGAAGTTGTAGAGTGATCTTTTTCATTTCAAAGAATGCTTCCGGTCCATGGCTGAAGAGCTCTTCACTTCTAGCTTCAAATATCTTCTCATATCTCTGTATATCTTTGGGGTCACCTTTACCAGACTTAATCATCTCGGCCAGTTTTTGTTCTTCTTCAGAGCTATCAAACACTCCAGGCTTGAGGACAAGACGGATGGCTTCGCCTGATGTTCGGTTGGCAAATGTAAAAGCCATTTTACCATGATCTTTAAAAAAGAAATTGCCTTTGCCGAATGTGCAGCCGGTAAGGACTTGTATTGCGTCGCAGCAGCATGCATCGTTTTCTACAATTGCAACCAGCTCCTCATCGACTGAACGTTTTATTTTCAACACATTCAATGCCAGTTTTGCGGCTAAATACCCAATTGTTACTCCCATGCAGGTGTGGCCATGAAATTGGATACAGTCCTGAAAATCTTTCTCAGCTCGAATTGATTCGGGAATATACATTATTCCTCTCCTTAGCAAAAAGACTGAAGTGCGACTAGGCTTAGAGTCGTTTGATATTACATTTAAATTTCATAGTTCAAAGTCAAAATATTTACAAAAGTCTTTTCAAGATTGAGAGGAGACATGTGGATTCCTGTGGTTCGTATATACAGTAACAGTATCAAGCTGACGTATTGAGAAGCCCATTGATCTTTTATTGGCAATGATGTTGTCCAGCTTTTCTGTACCATCTCAGCGCGGGGAGTCATTTCAATATGGACAACGGCACCACCCCCACGAATTTTTCAACCGTCCGATGGTCCTCGAGGTGGTAGGTGACCCGCAGGTCGTTTTCCACCCATGGGGCGGCGTCCCGGGGATTGGGGTAGTAGTCGATGGAGATATGCCGGGTGCGGGTTAGGACCTGCCGCATGTCCGCTTCGCTGGCAAAGCCCATCAGGATTTCG
>JAZDOW010000075.1:0-3085 GCA_043798185.1 Pseudomonadota bacterium
TGGTGATAGCCGGTGCTCCGGGCCTCCTGGAAGCAGTCATGCCGAGCAGGTTAACCGGGTGCTCTTTTCCATTTCCGATGCGGTAAATTCAACCCATGATCTTGAAGAACTCTATCGGACCATCCATCAGATTCTCGGCACTGTGATTGATGCTACTAATTTTTTTATCGCTATTGTGGACCGACAAAAACGAACACTCTATTTTCCCTACCACGTCGATACGGTAGATGACGATTTTTCTGCGCTTACTGATTTTGATATCACTACATCGCTAACCGGCCTGGTTGTGGCAGAGAAAAAACCGGTGCTGCTGCACGCAACCGAACTACAGGCCCGTGCAGCCAAGAATGGTGTCTGGGGGCCGGAGCCCTTGATCTGGCTTGGTGTTCCACTCCTCAATGGTGGGGAAGTCATCGGCGTCATTGCCGTGCAAAGCTATATTGATGCCGGCGTCTATGATGAAAATGATCTTCAGCTTCTTGCGGCGGTTTCCCATCAGATAGCCATAGCCATTGATCGAAAACGGTCCCTCGATAAGCTGGAAAAGAGTGAAGAGCAATACCGAGAACTGGTCGAAAATGCCAACTGCATCATCTTGCGCATCGATAATAAGGGTCGGATTTCCTTTTTCAATGAATTCGCCCAGCGCTTTTTTGGATACCAGGTAGATGAAGTTATCGGCAAAAGTGTAATCGGCACCATTATTCCGAAAACCGATTCGGCCGGCAATAACCTGCAGGCATTAATCGCCGATACCCTCAAGCGGCCGGAACTCCACGGGGTCAATGAAAACGAAAATATGCGGAGCGACGGAACGCGCATCTGGATTTCCTGGGCCAACAGACCCTTTTTCAATGAGTCGGGTGAAATGATTGACCTCCTTTGCATCGGCAACGACATCACCGAGCGCAAACAGGCCGAGGAAGTGTTGCGGCAGAGTGAAGAAACGTTTCGTAACATTGTGCAAGCCTCCCCCATGGGCATTCACATATACCAATTGCAGAACGATGACCGTTTGGTTTTAGTCGGAACCAATCCGGCCGCCGATAGACTGCTTGGTATCGATAATACGAAATTTTTCGGCATGACCCTTGAGGAGGCCTTTCCTTCCCTGGCAAATACTGAGATTCCGTTGAGATATCGTAATGCAGCACGATTAGGAGAAAATTGGCAGACCGAGCAGGTCGAGTACCGGCAAGGCGAAATCGCCGGTGCTTTCGAAGTATATGTCTTTCAGATGTCTCAGGGCAAAGCCGCTGTTTTGTTCAATGACATCACCGAGAGAAAGCAGTCGGAAGAAGAAAGAGCAAAACTGCAACTGCAGCTGACCCAGGCCCAGAAGATGGAATCGATAGGACGGCTGGCCGGAGGCGTTGCGCACGACTTCAACAATATGCTCGGGGTGATTCTCGGCCATACCGAGATGGCATTGAACAAACTGGACCCAAGCGAACCCCTTTTTGCCAGTCTTCAGGAAATCGGTAAAGCTGCCAGGCGTTCTGCCGATCTGACCAGACAACTGCTTGCCTTTGCAAGGAAACAGACGGTTACGCCCAAGGTGCTCGATTTAAATGAAACCGTGAGCGGGATGCTGGCCATGCTGCAGCGGCTTATTGGCGAGAACATTGATCTGGTCTGGTTGCCTGGTGAGAATCTGGGATCGCTCAACATGGATCCCTCCCAGCTTGACCAGATTCTCGCAAATCTTTGTGTGAATGCCAGAGATGCCATCGTCGATACCGGAAAGGTAACCATTGAGACGCATGCGGCCGCTTTCGATGAGGTCTACTGTAGAGCACATGCCGGGTCTATCCCCGGCGACTATATTTTGCTGGCCGTAAGTGATAACGGTTGTGGTATGGATTCGGAAATTCAGGCGCATCTGTTCGAACCTTTTTTTACCACCAAGGAGAAAGGCAAGGGCACCGGCCTCGGTTTGGCAACGATCTACGGTATTGTTAAACAGAACAACGGTTTCATCAATGTCTACAGTGAGCCGGGCCAAGGCACCACTGTGAGAATCTATCTCCCTTGGTTTGCAGGCGGAGCTACTGCGTTGGTTAATGGGGATGCCGTGAATTCGGCAGCACGGGGCAGCGAGATTATCTTGCTGGTGGAGGATGAGCCGATGATTCTCGAAATGACCAAGACGATGCTCGAATTACAGGGTTATAACGTCCTGCCGGCAGCGACGCCGGGCGAGGCTATCCGTCTTGCCCGCGAGCATGCCGGTGAAATCCACCTGCTTATGACCGACGTGGTAATGCCCGAAATGAACGGTAAAGATCTGGCGAAAAACCTCCTCTCTCTCTATCCCGACCTCAAACGCCTGTTTATGTCCGGCTATACAGCCAATGTCATTGCCCACCATGGAGTGCTTGACGAGGGTGTAAACTTTATCCAGAAACCGTTTTCCATGGACGATCTTGCCGCTAAAATCAGAGACGTGCTGGACCGGGATCTCCGCTGATTAACAATTTTTCGTTCGAGACACAATGTCACACCTTCGCGCTGTTTTTCTCATGATTTTAGTAACTCTGCTCTGGAGTATGGCCGGCGTGGTCACCCGTCATCTCGATTCGGCCCCAAGTTTTGAGGTGACCTTCTGGCGAAGCGGTTTTAACGCCCTGGCGCTGGTGGTCGCGTTGACCCTGCTTCGTGGTCCCGGCCTGTGGCGCAGCCTGCTCTATTCGCCTGCGGTTATCTGGGCTTCTGGAATATGCTGGGCCCTCATGTTCACCGCCTTTATGGTGGCGATAACCCTGACCACAGTGGCCAATGTCCTCATCACCCTCGCTGTCGGGCCGCTGATCACCGCACTTTTTGCCCGTATCTTTCTTAAACATCGCCTGCCGCCGACAACCTGGTTGGCAATTGCCGTGGCATGCCTCGGAATAGCCTGGATGTTTCGGCAGGAAGGTGATGTGAATTTTTCATTAGTCGGCACCCTTGTGGCTCTGGCAGTACCCTTGGCCGCTGCCGCCAACTTTACGATTCTCCAACATGTTGGCATGGGTCGGAAGAAATTACCAGGGTTCGCCAATGATCCCGTTCAGGATATGCTTCCGACGGTGTTGATCGGGGC
>JAZDOW010000109.1:0-8096 GCA_043798185.1 Pseudomonadota bacterium
CCTGGAAAGAAGTGGCGGCAAGCTCAAAGGTTAAATGTTACAGGCTACAAATCCCAACCATTAAAGCGTACATATGTTCCCAAAAAGAATGGAAAACTACGCCCATTAGGAATTCCGGTGATGCATGATCGGGCTGAGCAATCTCTAGAACAAATGGGGTTAGACCCTGTTTCGGAATGCACAGCAGATTCACATTCTTACGGTTTCCGTAAGAAACGATCAATTCATGATGCTATAGGTGCCTGCTACAACGCCCTCAGGCGAAGAGGCAGCGCCGAATGGATTCTGGAAGGAGACATAAAAGGGTGTTTCGACTTCATTGACCACGACTGGTTACTATGTCATATCCCTACACGTAAAAGCAAGTTAAGGCAATGGTTGAAATCCGGTTACCTTGAGAGGAGTATGTTCAATCCAACCGAGGAAGGAACTCCGCAAGGGGGGATAATTTCCCCTACCCTTGCCAACATGGTACTCGACGGAATTGAATCACTGCTTGCCGGGAGATTCAACCGTAAAGATAAAATCCATTTTGTCAGATACGCGGACGACTTCATTATCACCGGAGATTCAAAGGAATTACTGGCAGAAAAAGTACTCCCTCTTATAGAGGAATTCCTGAGAAAACGTGGACTGTCACTATCAGCAGAAAAGACCAAGATAAGCCATATAAATGATGGGTTTGACTTTCTTGGTTTTAACGTCCGTAAGTACGAGGATAAATTGTTGATCAAACCTGCCAAATCCAGTATTTCAAAGATAAAAAGCAAAATCAGGGACCTGATAGAGATGAATAAAACCATCAAAACAGAAGATCTGGTTCGGCAACTCAACCCTATACTCAGAGGCTGGGGGAATAATTATCGGCATGTGGTCAGTAAAGCCATCTTCGGCAAAATTGATCATGAAATATGGGAGATGACTTGGCAATGGGCGAAAAGAAGGCACCCGAAAAAGATGCTTAAGTGGATTAAATCTAAATATTTCCAGAGCATTGGGACCAGAAGATGGGTGTTCAGAGAGAAGGATGACCCTATTTCACTTCTCAAATTAAGTGATATCCCCATCCGCCGTCACATCAAGATAAAGGCAAACGCCAATCCATATGACCCGGAATGGCATGAATATTTTATCGAACGTTCACAACGATTACTGTCGGGTGCTTAACTGCGCCTTATCAATGCTTGAGCCCTGTGAGGCGAAAGTCTCACGCAGGGTTCTTAGGGGGAGAAGGGGCCGCAAGGTCCCTCCTCTACCCGACACAAGCCGCAGATGTTCCCGTTGTAAGTTCGAGTTAACAGGCTGGTTTCCTAAACAATTGATAAAGATAGGACGTAGCAATATGAAAATCAAAAGAATAGGCTCTGTTTTTTTATCATTCTTAATATTTGCCTCATTCTCAGGCTGCAAAGGTAATAGTGAAATTGAAGACGCAAAAACGGTAGTTAAGGCTACGGTAAATGATAAAAACGCTATGTTTCGTGATGTGAAATACTACGACAATGCCGTAGTATTTACTGCGAAACCTGCTGTATGCGGAGAGGTTAATGCTATTGATTCATCTGGGAAGTATAATGGGTATAGAAAATTTGCGTATGCAGATGGAAAAGCAGTAATAGAAGATCATAGTTCACAGGACGATTACCTGTGTAATCGCATGAGGCTTAGATAAACATTTATAATTTACCGTTTTAATTCGAAATTTATATAGCTATCAGCCTAATCGGATAGCCGGTCTTTTTTCACCCATAGCCTCCACAACACTTAGAAAGTAAACCAGGGTCTAGAATTATCAGTACAATGAATATCGGAGTTTGGAAGTTAAATTCCAACAGCCACTACAGCCGACACCGGGAAATCGGCGTTTTGAGGAAATGGGGACAGAGGAAATGGGGACAGATTTATATACAGAAGTCAATGTAACTATATTCAATTTTGCCCTCAATTGAAGTCCACATATCTCCTCTCGACCTGGAAAGACTGACTAACCAAGGACACCGATCAGGATCATGAAATTAAGTCATCTTTCATTATGTCAATCGCTTCAAGGTGGTATGTAGAAACCGTTTAATAGGCGTAACTCCACCTGACAAAAAAAGTGTATGCTAGGTTGGTTAATTACGTGAAAGAGAAGACCCAATAAGAAGCAAAAATAATAGGTGTTCTGTTTTCTATTTTTCCAAAACGAAGGTTCGTGTTCATGTCACTTGATTTTAAAAAACTAACAGAAAATCTTCAGACTATTTACCAGAATTATGAACTGGAGGCCGCTCAATTTAAAGAAGAGGCAATCTGCAGCCGTGGGTGCTCTTTCTGTTGCACGGAAGTTGGAAATATTGATATCGTCACCCTTGAAGGGCTGATTTTGATCGAGCGGTTGGAATCCATGCCTAAATCCGAAGCAAAAATAATAAGCCAACGACTTGAAAGAGACAGAGAATCGCGGCAAAAAGGGAAAAAATCAGCATGCCCCTTTCTCGATGACCAAGAGGCTTGTCTGGTCTATGATGTACGATTTTTCAGCTGCAGACAGCTCTATTCCTTGCGAAAATGTGATCTGAATGGGTCATTGGTTCACAAACAGGCGGTTTCTCTTGCCCAAAAGGCTGTAAGAGAAATCCAGAAACTGGATTATACCGGATATTCTGGTCATCACAGTTTTATCCTACATCTTCTGCAAAACGAGACGTTCAGAAAAACTTATAGTTCCGGAGGTTTTGATCCTGGCAAGATACAAAAATTCGGAAAGAAACATGGAATTATTATTAATCGCTTTGCAAAATAGCTTTCCTGATAGCCTTGAATTGAGGTTTGTGGAATTCGGGGGACACAATCCTAATTCCAACAATAACATTTTGCGGCCAAGCCGCAGATGTTCGCGATTGGCCTCCCACCCCACCCTTCCTACCCATTTTAAAAGAAGTTGACATTCGGCCCATATTAAGTACCATAACCGTATTCAGTACCATAAAAGGATCGAGGTGAATTTATGAACATATCAAGTGACATTAGGCCGGTAACTTATCTGAAATCCAGAGCAGCAGATTTACTCAAACAAATCAACGACACCCATCGCCCTGTTATTATAACCCAAAATGGTGAACCTAGAGCAGTTATTCAAGATCCGCAAAGTTTCGAAGATATGAGAAATGCCATCGGAATCTTGAAACTGATTTCCATGGGCGAAGAAGATATAAAGAATGGAAAAATCCTCGAGCAAGAAGCTGTTTTTAAAAATATTGAAGAAAAAATGAAGAAAAAATGAAGCAAGACTTCAAGGTTACCTGGGCTGGCTCCGCTGTACAGGATCTTGAAAGTATAATTGCCTATATTGCTGAAGATAGCCCTTCTAATGCCAAGAAGATACTGTCAAAAATCAAAAAAACAGTATCTGACCTCTATCACTCTCCGCATCGTGGTCGCTTCGTACCGGAGCTGCAAAGTCAAGGAATTCTACTCTATCGTGAACTCGTCATTGCCCCCTGGAGGGTCATGTACAGGGTTTCAGAAAATACTGTATTGATATTGTCAGTCTTCGATTCTCGGCAAAATATCGAAGATATCTTGCTGAAAAAATTATTAAATATCAAAATATAAACGGCTGCTGGTTGAAACTGTCCAAGCCAATCTTTCCTGTGGCAGGAAACTTTACAGATACAATCGCACTCTTTACAATGTGATTAATAGTGTTTTTATAGTTCGTAGCCCAACCAGAGGAGAGTATCATGTCCGGTATATCCGCTAATGATTTGAAAACAAAAGGGGTTTCCGTTATTGAGGCAGCCTTGCTCAACGGAGAAGAAGCAACCATTTCGGTACGGGGTAAGGAGCGGTTTGTCGTTATGACCATTGATCATTACCACTATCTGCGAGAGTGCGAGCTGGAAGCGGTCTTGGCTGAGAGCCGGGCCGATATCGCGGCTGGTCGTTATGTCAAGGAGGGCGCCGAGGACCATCTCCACCGGATCTCCTCATAGAAATGAGCTGGTCACTTGTTTTTACCGCGCAGTATGAAAAGCGTGCCCGTCGTTTTCTTGGACGCCATCCTGACTTGGCTCGCCAGTACCTCAAAACCCTGCAACTGCTGGAAGCCAACCCCTTTCATCCTTCCTTGCGGCTGCTCTCATTAACCGGCCGCTTGACTGGGCTTCACTCGATTTCCATTAACCTCTCGTATCGAATCACTATTGAGATGTTGATTGAAGGCCAGGAAATCATACCCATTGATGTGGGCGACCATGATTCCGTTTATTGACCCTTGAATTTCTGTTCCTTGAAAAAGGACCGGCTCAGAAAATAAAAGCATATCTGTTCGATAACAGCAGTCATCCATGGTTGCTTTTCGGTATTCTACCGCCGATCCAGCATATACGATTGACCGAAAAAAACATCAGTATAAGAATGAAACCTTCAACAAAGTTCAAGGCATTACTCGGCACTTCGTCAACGAGGCTTTCGCAAATGGATCTGTACATTCCCAACGCCGGTGCTTCTCTTGATGAACACTGGCAAAATTATATCGATACCGGCAACAGTGCTTATTCCCAGGTCAGGGAAGTCATTCTTCACTCCTGGCAACGCTGCTTTAAGAAGGGTGTCGATCCCCACAACAACAGCCTGCACGACCACTTAAAAGGCGACAAACTGGCCGAGGCCCTCCAACATCGGGAGCGTCTGATTTCCGTCGCCCATCCATTCATGACCGACTTGTATGCCCTTGTTAAAGGCAGCGGTTTTGTGGTTGTTCTCACCAATGAGGCTGGCTACATCCTCGAACTCTTTGGGGATGAGGGAGCAGGCGAAACCCCCATGACCAGCAATTTTTTTATCGGCGCCTCCTGGCACGAAAAAGATGCCGGCACCAACGCCATCGGTACCGCCATCGAGGAGCAACAACCGGTCCAAGTTTCCGGTCCGGAACACTACTGTCGCAAACACCATTGTCTCACCTGCTCGGCTGCTCCGATCTTCGATCCGGAAGACCAGCTTATCGGTATTCTTGATATCTCCGGTGCTTATGAAAGCGCCCATCTGCATACCCTGGGCATGGTTGTGGCTGCAGCCAAGGCAATTGTCGCTCAACTACGGATTCGCCTGAAAAACCATCAACTGGCGATGGCCAATAAAAAACTGGTCAGCTTTTTCAATATGGTTTCCGACGGCGTATTGATCCTTGACCGCAAGGGGACGGTAACGGAATTCAATCCGGCAGCACAGCGTATCTTCGGAGGCAGTCGGTCTACCCTTATGGGAACAACATTTTCTCAGCTGCTTGTCAGTGAAAGTACAAGGAAAAAAGCCGATCTCGACTGGATGAAGTCGCATGCGGCAATAGAGATCTTCCTCGATACCGGCAACGGCCCATGCCAATGTCTTGCCTCTGCCGAACCGATCATCGACGAACAGGAAACGGTCACCGGCAGCTTTCTCACTCTTCGGCCGATCAAGGCCGTACAACACCTCGTCCACCGCTTCAGCGGCTACTCCGCCCCCCTGCAGTTCACCGATCTTATCGGTAAAAGCCGGGAGATGCAAGAAGCCATCGATCTGGCAAAGCTCTCGGCGCAGAGCGCCTCCAACGTCCTGCTGCAAGGAGAATCGGGCACCGGCAAGGAAATCTTCGCTCAGTCGATTCACAACCAAAGCAGCCGTCATGGTGCGCCTTTCATTCCCCTTAACTGCGGCGCCATTCCCAGGGAGCTGGTGGGCAGCGAATTATTCGGCTACGAGGATGGCGCCTTTACCGGGGCATGCCGCGGCGGCAAACCCGGCAAGTTTGAATTGGCCGACGGCGGCACCCTCTTTCTCGACGAGATCGGCGACATGCCGCTCGAACAGCAGGCCGTACTGCTGCGGG
Source organism: Pseudomonadota bacterium (assembly GCA_043798185.1). Lineage (GTDB taxonomy): Bacteria > Desulfobacterota > Desulfobulbia > Desulfobulbales > Desulfocapsaceae > Desulforhopalus_A. The sequence continues at coordinate 5,858 of JAZDOW010000109.1, forward strand.
TCATTCAGGAAAAACGTATGACCCGAATCGGCGGCATCAAGGTCACCCCCGTCGATGTCCGGTTGATCTGCGCCACCCACAAGAATCTCCTCGAAAAGGTCCGCAAGGGCACCTTTCGCCAGGATCTGTATTACCGGCTGAATGTAATGTCCATTACCATCCCGCCCCTGCGTGAAAGGTTGGATGACATTCCATTACTTTTCCAACATTTTCTCGACAAACTGAGCAAGGACCGAGGCCATCGCCTGACAGTCGACCGGGACCTGATGCATTATCTGTACGCATACCACTGGCCGGGCAATGTCCGGGAGCTTCAAAATGTCGTGGAACGGGCCACCAACCTGGCAATCAACGGCGTCGTCAGTGTCCATCAACTGCCGGGAGAAATAGTCAACCGACAGAACGGGATTTCTACACCCCCTGCCGCAACGCCCCCACCCGCCAATCGTCAGCAGCGCATGCTGCAACAAAAAGAACGTGAAAAGCACCACCTCGTACACCTTCTCAACATCCATGCCGGCAATGTTACCGAGGTAGCAAGGGAACTCGGGGTCTCCCGCAAAACCGTTTACAATCGAATGCATCGGCTGGCCATTGCCAATTGATATCCTGTGAAGCAAGTGTGTAACACCTGTGAACAAGACGGCAATATAGTCAACACAAGTTACACACTTGCTTCACGGTCAGTATCTTAAGGCCGACACCCCACCGCTGACAATGTTGCTCCGTAAGCCGCGCAACAAACTGCCTTATCAAGAATTTACCGGAAACGCTCTTCCTCTTGGTACGGTATTTGCGTTGTTCTCTACTGAGAAAAGCATTTTCACCGACGAATAATAGCAAAAAAACACCAATAATACTGCCGGAGAACTCACCCTCTTCCGGCAATGAAAATGAATCGGGTTCGCAGACAAATCACAAACGGAGGAATGGTTATGATCAAAAAGGAGATTGTTGTCAACGGCATCCCTAAAAAATTGGTGGTAAACGGGGAAGACAGTCTTGCGACCGTACTAAGAGCCAATCTGGGACTCACCGGCACCAAGGTGGGTTGCGGCGAAGGCCAGTGCGGGGCATGCAGCGTCCTCATCGACGGCAAGGTCGTTCGTTCGTGCGCCACTAAAATGCGCCGACTCACCGACGGTGCGCAGATCACCACCATCGAAGGCATCGGCACCCCGGACAATCTGCACCCCCTGCAAATGTCCTGGATGGCCCATGGCGGTGCGCAGTGCGGCTTCTGCAGCCCCGGCTTTATCGTCTCGGCCAAGGGACTCCTCGACAGCAATCCTAATCCCAGCCGTGACGACGTCCGCGACTGGTTCCAGAAACATCGCAATGCCTGTCGTTGCACCGGCTACAAGCCACTGGTCGATGCCACCATGGACGCCGCCAAAGTCCTGCGCGGCGAGATAAGCATCGATGAACTGGCCTTTAAAATTCCGGCCGACGGTCGGATCTGGGGCACCAAATACCCGAGGCCTTCGGCGCTCGCCAAGGTTACCGGTACCTGCGACTACGGCGCCGATCTCGGCCTGAAGCTGCCCGAGGAAACACTGCAGCTGGCCCTGGTGCAAGCCACGGTTTCCCATGCAAAAATTACCTCAATCGACACCTCCGAGGCGGAGCTCATGCCCGGAGTAGTGAAGATCATCACCCATAAGGACATCAAAGGCAAGAACCGCATCACCGGCCTGATAACCTTCCCGAGCAACAAGGGTGACGGCTGGGATCGCCCGATTCTCTGCGATGAGAAGGTATTTCAGTTCGGCGACGCCATTGCCATCGTCTGCGCCGCCACGCAAAAACAGGCCAAGGCAGCCGCCGAAAAGGTCAAGGTCACCCTGGAAGAACTGCCCGCCTATATGAGTGCACCGGCAGCCATGGCCGAGGATGCCATCCAGATTCATCCAGGCACCCCTAACGTCTATTTCGAACAACGCATCGCCAAGGGTGAGGAAACCGCACCCATTTTCGCCAAGGCGGATGTTGTGGTTGAAGACGACTTCTACGTCGGTCGCCAGCCCCATATGCCGATTGAGCCGGATGTCGGTTTTGCTTATATCAACGACGACGGCAAACTGGTCATCCACTCTAAATCGATCGGCCTGCACCTCCACCTCTACATGATCGCCCCTGGTCTTGGTGTCGAGCCCGAGAATCTGGTTATGGTCCAGAACCCGGCCGGCGGAACCTTCGGCTACAAGTTCAGCCCAACGATGGAAGCCCTGGTCGGGGC
>JAZDOW010000116.1:0-4374 GCA_043798185.1 Pseudomonadota bacterium
GGCTAGCATCGAGGGGATACCGGACCATGAGGCGGTTTTGGCAAAAATGAAGCGTCAGGAGCTGGTGAAAAAGTATGGTCGGGTTCGGATTATTCCGATGATGTTTTTTGCCGGCATGCACGCCGAAGAAGACCTTATGGGTGCAAGTAAAAGCTGGCGTTCGGTTCTTGCTGGTGTCGGTTTTACAGTAGACTGTCTGAAGATTCGTTTTGGCAATAAAGAATTATTCAAGGGCCTGGCCTATTATCCGGAGATTTTGACGTTTTTCATGGACCGATTACGGCGTACCTTGACTCTTGCCGATTATTATTGAATTATATTATGGGGTAAAAAAGCAGCCTTTTCCTCAGACAGGATATTGATAATCCATATAAAATACCATCAGCTTCCAGTTCTCCTGCTAAACCTTAAAACGCCCCACAAGCTGCTGCAATTGAGTTGCCAACTGTGCAAGCTCCTGCGCCTTCATATCCACCTGGGAGCTATTTGCAGTAATGTCCTGAACCCCCTTATTTACATTAGCAATGTCACTGCTGATGCTCGATGACACAGCCGAGGTCTGATTAACATTCTGATTAACATCCTCGATTCCCTGGGAAGCCTGGGAGATGTTATTGGAAATTTCCTGACTGGCGGCCGACTGTTCTTCTACAGCTGCGGCTATAGTACCTACGATATCATTCACTTCATTAATGACCTTGGATATCTGGCCGATTTCCGCAACTGTCTCAGTGGTGGAATTCTGGATGCCTTCAATACGGGATTTAATCTGTTGTGTGGCGGTTGCGGTCTGTTTTGCTAATTCTTTGATCTCATTTGCAACGACCGCAAAACCTTTACCGGCTTCACCCGCCCGGGCAGCTTCGATAGTCGCGTTTAGGGCTAAAAGGTTGGTCTGTTCCGAAATCTCGGTGATTACTTCGGTCACCTTGCTGATCTCCACGGCAGCCTGTCCCAATTCGTTCACTTTGATCGAAGTGCTATTAGCCTTGGTTACCGCCATTTCTGTAATTCCACGCGCCTTCCCTGAATTCTGGGCAATTTCTCGAACGGTGGCTGTCATCTCTTCGGAGGCTGCCGCGACCATGTTCACATTGGTCGAGGCCTGTTCACTCGCTTCTGCTACATTACTCAGATTAGTGCTCATCTCTTCCGTCGCTGTGGCAACTCCATGGGAGCGTGACAATATATTTTCCGCACCTTTTGCCAATTGCTGGGCAATGGTGGTCAAGCTGGTGGAAGAGATTTGCAGCGTCTTGGAATTTCCGGCAATCTCCTTTATTAAAGACTGCAGCTTATCCATAAAGGTGTTGAACCGTTGGGCCATATCACCGATTTCATCCTTAGCAGAGGTCGCAATACGCTGGCTCAGGTCACCTTCTCCTTTGGATAATTCCATAAAAAAACTGACCATGGCGTTCACCGGCCGCAGAATGGCCACGCCAATGCTGTAGCTTAAGAAACTGATGATCACGAGCATTACCAGGGTAAAGCCGATTAAGCCTTGATGCACCCGCCGCTGAATCTCGGCTGTCTTTTTCTCGATCGCGGTGCTTTCCTGATTGGCGGCAGTGACGACTTGGTCAATTTTGCCGCGATGTTGCTCGTAGAGACGATCGAGTTCTACTTCAGCAGTTGCGGCTTTTTCCAAATCGTTGTTTCTAATTGCCGGAATAAAATCATTATTGAGGAGAGTGAAGAATTTCAGACCGGGTTCATACGAATCTACCAACAACATGGTATGTAAGGAACCCGGTGGAATGCGGGATTTCCAGAAATCATGACGTGCACGATAGGCCTTTTCCAGATCGGCAAAACGACTGATCAATTCTTTTCTCCGGGTAGCCTCTTTTGCTTCAATAACTTGTTTGGTAACAAGATAGGTCTCGATGATATATTCAGGCGGCGGCAGGATATCGGCAACCAGATCCTTGTTGTTTACAATTTCAGTATATAACGACCCATTGACGGCCACGACCTCCATAAGTAGGTAGCTGACAACAAAATACCCTATAAAACCGAAGATCGCAGTACCTGCCATGAGTGTCAATTTGCCTTTCATTTTCAGTGCGTCGATAAATATCATGTTGCCTCCTTCAGTAGGTTGACGTGATTATCCTCATGAAGAAGTCTATATTTTTCAGGAGAATAAAGTCAAGATAACGGCAAAAAAAGCGCCGAAAAGATATTTGACTAAAGACGCTGAAAGACTTTATCATGAAGAGAGATCACTGGTCCGGATGAGAGCCATTTCGGTACTATTTAAACGGGAGGTCAGCCATGACGGAGAGAAAATATAAATTTTCGTGGAATCTTTTGGGCGATATTACCTTGGGCCGCCCCAATCTCGGTCCCAACATGCGGCTTGAGGTGTATCGCCTCATGCAGTTTACCTTCAGAGATGTTATCGAACAGCATCTGGGAACAGAAAAAACCAATCAGATCTTTTATGAAGCAGGCAAGCTGGCGGGTACCGAATTTTACAAGAAAAACTTTGCAAATATTAAAGGCTTCAACGAGTTCGTGAAAAGCCTCCAGGAGACTCTCCGTGATATGGGAATCGGCATCCTGCGTATTGAGGAGGCAGATATCGCCAAAGGGTCTCTTGTTCTGACCGTTTCCGAAGACCTCGACTGTTCCGGTCTGCCCGAGCTGGGGTATGAGATCTGCACCTATGACGAGGGTTTTATTGCCGGACTTCTCGAAAGCTTTACCGGCTGTTCATTTCAGGTTAAAGAAATCGATTGCTGGTGTACCGGCGACAGGACCTGCCGTTTCACTGCCGAAATGATAACCTAGCCGTTACACCACTGCAGGTCGAGAGGTTAACATGATGCCATCTGAAAATGAGCGCGATGCGGCAGATACCCTTTCCAGGTTTTTACAGGACGTCATCAATCTTGCCGAGCCTCCCCAGATCCCTGCCCGTTTTGCCTCTGTTGATTCTGCCCAAGCCCTTTATGCCAAACTCCTTTCGCTCAGAGAATTTTTGCTTGCCACCTCTCAGGGGGATTTGTCGAAACAGGTTGCTCTGAAAGGATATATTGGCGGCACATTAAAAACACTCCAGGCGAACCTCAAGCATATGACATGGCAGACCAAGATGGTTGCTTCCGGCGATTTTTCGCAGCGGGTAGAATTTATGGGAGAATTTTCTCAATCCTTTAATGCGATGGTAATACAACTGGACCGGACCTTACAGGAGCTTGTACGAAAGGAAGTGGAGCTCAGCAAGGTCAACAGGGAATTGCTTCAAGAGGTTGCTATCCGCAAACAAACTGAATCGGTCATCCGAAAAAATGAAGAAGCCATGCGGCTCCTGGCGATCACCGACGGCCTTACCGACCTCTACAATAGAAGGCATTTCAATAAGCTCGCCGAGGATGAGATCGGCAGGGCTCTTCGCTATGCACGGCCTCTGTCGCTCATAATGGTCGACATTGATTTTTTCAAACGCATTAATGATACCTTCGGGCATTCCGTCGGCGATAGAGTGCTGCAGAGGATCGCAATTATCATTAAGGAGATGGTCAGGGTATCCGACATCCCTGCCCGCTACGGAGGTGAGGAATTCGTCATCCTCTTGCCTGAAACCCCAGTGGCTGTGGCGGCCGGTATCGCCGAGAGGTTGAAATACAAGATCGAAGGTACAACCCTTCAGGCAGGAGAAGACGTAATCAGGGTTACTGCCAGTTTCGGAGTCAACGATTTTTTTAGTATAACGAATGATCAGTCCCACGAGAGAATACTGTCGGAGTTGGTTGCCAATGCCGACCAAGCGCTGTATGCATCAAAAAATGCCGGGAGAAACCGGGTTACCGTTTATAAAACTAACAATATCCCACTGCGATAGGTTTCAAGACAACAAACTAAAAATGTCCGGAGTAATTGACTTCCGGGCGTGGAGCAAACCTGACAGAACCACGCCGGGTCCTGCTCTCCAGTGGACTTGCTATTAGCATCGCCGATGAATACAATGAAAACAGAAGCTTTACTACCAACCATCTTCATTAAAAAAAAGGAGAAATTCATGAGCCAAGGCAAACACCCGCACCAGCATACCCATAGCCATGATCACGACCATGATCACGAGCATGCCCACAAACATGACGAGCAAGAGCACAGTCATGGACACCATCACCACCACAACCATCCTCATACCTTTGAGCATGACCATGACCATGCCTACCAAGGCGACAGTTCCACCCATGCCCATAAGCATGAGCCGAATGGCACCACGCCACATAATCATGACCATCCGGAGCATGGAAAAGAGCCCCACGAGCACAAGCATTCGTGAACTGCGAGCCTACGCATCACACCGGAATTGTCCAACGTAACCGACATTTCCGGTGAAAATCGGTGGAGAAAGTC
>JAZDOW010000119.1:0-9727 GCA_043798185.1 Pseudomonadota bacterium
CCACCAGGAGGTTTTCTCCATGTCGATTGCAAAAAAGGAAAACAGACCAATGTCTTCATTCTACAAACCACCACTCACTGCCATCCTGCTCTATTTCGCCATGCCTCTTTTCCTTCTCCTTTTCCTGTCGCTTCCTTCCTCTGCACAGGAAAATGTTGGCGGACCCGGGAAAAATCTGCGCATACTGCGTATTACCCCATCTGGAGTTGAGGCACCCGCAGGGCGGCAAATCGTTATCCAATTTGATCGACCGGTTGCCCCTCTTGGTCGAATGGAGCGAAACGCCGAAGAACTGCCCATTACCATTGAACCAAAGCTCAACTGTCAGTGGCGCTGGCTCAATCCTGCCAACCTCGCCTGCAACCTGGATGAAAAAGACGCCCTCCTGCCGGCAACCGAATACCGACTGTCCATTGCTCCCGGCATTATAAGCGCTGATAATACTACCCTTGCCGATACTGTCCACCACACTTTTTCCACTCTACGGCCTCGTATTACTGCAGCCTGGTTCAAATCCTGGCTCGGCCCGCATCGGCCACAGACTTCAGTGCGCGGCAATCTTCCTATGGACCTTTCGTCCCTCTCCGCCCATCTCTTTTACTCTTCAGGGGGACAACGCATTGCCGCCACCATCGAAGAGGACCCTGATTATCCAACTTCAGCCAAGGATAAAAGCAACCTCATCTGGCTGGTCAGCCCGTCCACCGACCTACCAGTCGGAGTGGTGACCCTCTTGCAGGTCGAGCCGGGAATCGTTACACCAATGGGTGCAGCACCGGGAAACGAACGACGCACCCTTGATACCATCCAGGTGATCCCCGATTTTCGTTTCCTGGGCGTACGCTGTATCAACAACACCAGTAAATCCTTCGATATTCCACCTGGCAATCCCCCTTCTACCCAGTCCCGCTGCCTGCCATCGGGCGGCGTTGCGCTCCTCTTCTCCGCACCGGTTCTTCCCGAAGATATCCGCGGGGGCCTGAACTTCACCCCGCCCCTTAGCAGCGCTTTGCCGGATACCGATCCCTGGGAAAAGGTTTACTCCTATTCCCAGCTTTCCGAACCTTACAGCAAGGGCAAGCGCTACACCATCGATCTACCGGAATCTATCATCAAGCCTTACAGCACCTACCGTCTGCAAATAGATGCCAATGGTGTCAAAGATCAATTCGGTCGTTCGCTAGCCGAAGGCGCTGACATGAGTTTTACCATCGACCACCGCCTTCCTGATTACGCCCTCATGAAAAACATGCCGGTTCTCGAAAAGGATCTTGATACCGATGCCAATGTCTGGGCGGTAAACCTCAAGGAACTCCTCCTGAGCTACACTACGGTGACTGCCAATGGCGACAAAACTCCCGGCAGCAGCACCATCAAACCGGTCGGCCCGGAAGATGCCTCCATTCCAGTACCCCTGACCATCCGCCGGCTCCTTGGTAAAAGTTCAGGCGTCGTCCAGGGACAATTCGTCACCCAACCACCCCTGCCTGAGAAATCCCCGGAGGCTTCCTGGTTCTTTGCCCAGGTTACACCCTTTCAGGTTCACCTCAAACTTGGCCACCATAACAGTATGGTGTGGGTCACCGATCTGCGCACCGGCCAACCGGTGGCCGACGTCGCCGTACGGATATTTAAAAGCACCTTCAAAGAATTCGGTAATCCCACCGATGCCTTGGCAGTAGCCGCAACAGGAAAGGACGGGGTGGCGATATTGCCGGGAGTTACCACCCTTGACCCCGGACTCCTGCATGTCTATGCTAACGAAAAAGATGATCAAAGCCTCTTCGTCTCCTGCCGAAAAGATGACGACATGGCCATTCTCCCGGTGCGCTACAATTACCAGGTTGCCGCCGAGGGAGCAAACCGGGAGTATATTCCCGAATGGCTCAGACCGTTGTACGGCCACATCCGTGTCTGGGGAGCAACCGCCCAGGGGATTTACAAGGCCGGAGATACCATGCAGTACAAGATATTTGTCCGTGACCAGAGCAATCTGCGCTTAACCAGACCACCGGGCATCGCTACAAGTGAAAGCAAGGGCGGAGAAGCAGCGGCGGCAATAACGATACCGACGGTTGCCACCCCTCCTGCCGAAGGGAAGACCTCGGCTCCTTCTTCCCAGGCACCACCAAGCTACCACCTCAAGGTTTTCGACCCCTTGGACAAGGTGGTGTATGAACAAGACAATATCAAGCTCTCATCCTTCGGTGCCTTCCATGGCGAGGTTGCTCTTGCCAAAAACGGCGCAGTCGGTTGGCACCGTTTTGTTGTGAGCAGCAATTTTCAATCCGGGGAATGGGAAGCCATGCGGGTGCTGGTCAGCGATTTTACCCCTGCCCCCTTCAAAGTGACGACTGATCTGAACAACACATCCTTTGCATCAGGAGATGAAGTCACCGTTACCAGTGGTGCCAAACTCCATGCCGGCGGCCCCTACAGCGCAGCGGCTACGAAGGTCACCGCCACCCTGGAAGCCCGTCCCTTTACCCCGGACAATCCGCAACTCAGTGGTTTTCAATTCGACAGCGCCGCCAAGCAGGAGGACCGACAGACCGAAGCCCAGACCCTCTTTGAAAATCAAGGCCACCTCGACGACAACGGCCAGCTGGTTGAGACCTTTACCATAGTCGAAACTCCCATCTGGTACGGACAGATGACCGTCGAGAGCTCGGTGCAGGACGACCGGGGCAAATCCGTCGCCAACCGCAACTCGGTGCCATACTATGGCCGCGACCGGTATGTCGGAGTACTGCAGGAAGACTGGACCCTCCAGGAAAAGCAAAAGGCTAAGGTCCGGGTGGCAACCGTTGACAAGAATGGAGCTCTTATCGCCGGGGTGCCGATTACCCTCAAGACCGAGCATAAAAAAACCTGGGGTGCACGGGTGAAGGGAGCGGGTGATGGCTATAACACCGAATACCAACACCAGTGGGAACCGGAACTGGAAATGACCGGGATTTCCGGTTCCGCCCCCCTGGAATTCGAATTTACTCCTGAGCAGGCCGGCAGTTTCAGACTGATCGCCTCACTTGAAGACTCTGCCGGGCGAAGCCACACCACGGTCATTGAACGTTGGGTGACCGGGAAAGGCGTGGTCCTTTGGGAATCGACTCCCGGCAATCTACTGAATATCTATCCGGAAAAATCGGGGTACAATATCGGCGACACTGCCCGTTTCCTTGTGCAGAACCCCTTCCCCGGCGCCCAGGCATTGATCACCGTTGAACGTTACGGTGTCATCGACCACCTGACAAAAACCTTGGGAAGCAGCTCGGAAGTTATTGAAATTCCTGTTCTCCCCGACTATCTTCCCGGATTTTATGTATCGGTCATGGTCACCTCCCCAAGGGTTGAGCAGCCGCCGGGCCCCAAGGGTGAAGATCTCGGCAAGCCCACGTATCGCATGGGCTATGTCAAGGTTCCAGTGAAGGATCCTTACAAGGAACTGATCGTCGATGTCCGACCGGAGAAAGAGACCTACAAACCGAGGGAAACCGTACGGGTCGATCTGCAGGTTCAGTCGCGCCATCCTGGTGCGGGTGAGGCCTCTCTACCGGTTGAAATAGCTGTTGCGGTACTTGATGAAGCGGTGTTCGACCTTCTTCCCGAGGGCCGTAAACGTTTTGATCCATACCAGGCGTTTTACTCCCTCGACGAACTCGATCTCAGCAACTACAACCTGCTGATGCAGCTGGTCGGGCGGGAAAACCTTACCCTCAAAGGCGCCAGCGCCGGTGGTGACGGCGGCCCGGATCTCAGCATGCGCTCACTCTTTAAATTCGTTTCATACTGGAATCCTGCTCTGCAACCGGATGCCGAGGGCAAGGCATCCATCAGTTTTGCAGTACCCGACAACCTCACGGCCTGGCGGGTTCTGGCAATGGCGGTCAGCCCGGAAGACCGCATGGGCCTCGGCGAGGCGCTCTTCAAAGTCAACCAGGCAACGGAAATCCGTCCAGCCCTGCCTAATCAGGTGCTGGAAGGCGACCGTTTTTCCGCCGGATTCACTCTCATGAACCGGACCGATACGGCCCGCACCCTGGAGGTCAAGTTCTTCGCCGAAGGTCCGGTTAAAGGCGTCGATGTACCGGGAACCGATGCCAGACCCGTGCGCATCACCAAACAAATAAGCCTGGAACCCTTTCACCGAAGAACCCTTGATTTTCCTCTGCAAACCACCGGCTCGGGGGAGATTACCCTGCGACTCACCGCCGGCGACAACATCGATAAGGATGGTCTTATCCATACTCTCCAGAGCAACAAGCGTCAGCAGCAAAAAGTGGCCGCCAGTTACGGCATGACCAGTGAACCCACGGCAACCGAAGAAATCCTTTTTCCCAGCAATATGCGGGAAGACACCGGCAACCTTTCCTTGCTTCTTTCGCCGACGGTTATCGGCGGCCTGGCCGGTGCCTTCACCTATGTCAGGGAGTATCCCTACACCTGTTGGGAACAACGGTTGACCCGTGGCGTCATGGCGGCCATGTATACTCCGCTCAAGCCGTATATAAATGGCGACTTTGCCTGGCCGGATAACGATCAGGCAGTACAGGAAACTCTGGCCCTGGCTCCTGTCCACCAGGCACCAAATGGCGGCATGACCTACTACAAGCCCCAGGACGAGTTTGTCTCTCCCTACCTCAGCGCCTTTACCGCCCTGGCCTTCAATTGGCTGCGACAGCAGGGATATCAGCCCCCCGACCTGATCGAAGAACGACTGCAGGCGTATCTCCTCAATCTCCTCCGCCATGATTCCCTGCCGCAGGAATTCACCAAGGGCATGACCGCCACGGTTCGGGCGGTGGCACTTGCGGCCCTGGCCGAAAATGGCAAGGTTTCTCAGGCCGATGTCGAGCGTTATCGGTCCCATCTCCCGGCAATGAACCTCTTTGGCAAATCTTTCTATCTCCGGGCGCAAATCTCAACCGGTGCTTTTATCAACCAGCAGCAGGAGGTGCTCGACAGTATTCTCGCCCACGCCGACCAAAGTGCAGGTCAGGTAGTCTTCACGGAAGATCAGGACAGCAGTTTTCAAGCCCTGCTTTCTTCATCGGTGCGGGACAATGCCGCAATTCTCAGCGGACTGCTCGCCTGGCTAAAGGCCAATCCAACCGATACCGGCATCAGTGAGCTCGCCGTCCGCCTTATGCGTGGACTGATCCTTAGCCGCAAAGGTCAGGATCATTGGGCCGGTACCCAAGAAAATCTCTTTGTCGTCAAGGCTCTCTGCGACTATGCCCAGCTCTTTGAGAGTCAGGCTCCGGAGATGACGGTATCTGCCCGACTCGACCGGGAATCCCTTGACAGCGGTCGGTTTACCGCCTACAGCGACCCACCGTTGGCATTACAACGACCGATGCACCGGGACGATGCCGGACGCCATGCCCAGTTACATGTGGAGAAACAGGGCGAAGGCCGGTTGCATTATTCGGCCCGACTGGCCTATAGCCCGGCCTATCTGACCTTCGATGCCGTTAATGCCGGGATAGAGGTATTCCGCGAGTACAGCGTCAAACGACAAGGCAAATGGATTCTTCAGAGTGGCGATATCGACCTTTTGACCGGCGAGGTGGTCAAGGTCGATATCTATGTTTCCTTACCGGCAGAACGCTATTTTGTCGTTGTTGAAGATCCGGTCCCCGGCGGTCTCGAACCGGTCAACAGGGATCTGGCAACCACCTCCCTGCAGGACGCAGATACCGGCGAGGAACCAAATAGCCTAGGATCATATCGGAGTACCTTTGCCAACTGGCTGGAAGATACCTTGAGCCGCTGGAGCTTTTATCACCGTGAACTGCGGCACGATGCCGTTCGTTTCTATTCAGAGCGGTTGGCTGCCGGTCGGTATCACCTCAGTTATACTGCCCAGGCTATTTCTCCGGGAGAATTTCAGATCCTGCCTCTACACGCTGAAGAGATGTATGCTCCGGATGTTTACGGCAAAGGGGTTCCGGCACAGCTAAGGGTTAAGGCTGCGGAATAGCCCGGGAGAGAGTCAGACAAAATGGGTGAAGAGGAGGTTTACGGACAATGCAGAAAGTTCAGCTTTTCACCCATAAAAAGCAGGTGGCCAGGTTTTTTCTCCTGCTTATGCTGCTCAGCCTTGCGGCCATCGGCGGGCTGTCTTTTAAAACCTCAGGGGAGCTCCGTCCCTTCCAGGCTAGCCTTCGCCCTCAATCCCTGGAGTTTCGCAGACATCAGTTCCTCGACCGAAACGGTATTCCCCTCTCGGTCACCTTTGACAATCCTTGGAATGTTTATGACTGGCTGCCGCTCCATGAAATCCCGGTTTTGCTGCAGGACGCTTTTATCGCCTCGGAAGACCGGCGTTTCTACCAACACCATGGCGTCGACTGGCTGGCCAGGACCCATGCCCTGGTGCAGAATGTCATAGCCTTACACGGAGTGCGCGGCGCGAGCACCATTACCGAGCAGGTCGTACGCATCCTCCATCCCCGGCCGCGCACCCTCTGGTCCCGCTGGCTTGAGGGATTTGAGGCCACAAGACTTGAGCACGCGTTCAATAAAGCCGAGATACTCGAATTCTACCTCAACCAGGTTCCCTACAGCCGGCAACGGCGCGGTGTCCTGCAGGCTGCCCGGCTCCATTTCGACCGGGACCTTGACACCCTCAGTCCGGCGGAAACGCTGACCCTGGCCATTCTGGTCCGCGCCCCGGCGCGACTTGGGCAACAGCAGGGTGGTCTGGGTCTGGCAAGACCCCTGAGGCAACTGGCCGACATTCTCATCCGCACCGGAAAATTGGCGTTAAAATCCGCTGAAGAAATCAGCCTCAACGCTCTTCCCCTGGCTGAGCTGCACCTGCCCGTCGAAGCCGGCCATTTCGTCCGTCAAATTGCACGCCATGAGTTTCCCGAGCACGATTCCCCTTCGGCTGGCGTCGGTGAAACATTCGGCACGGCACGGGTTATAACAACCCTTGACAGTGTCCTCCAGGGCCAGGTGCAGGACATCCTCGACCAGCACCTGCGCGACCTGAAACGACTCGACGTCCACAATGGCGCGGTCCTTGTTGTCAATCACCAGACCGACGAAATTCTTGCCTGGGTGAACAGCAATCCTCTCTCAAAGGAAAACTCCGGCGGCTGGATAGATGCGGTCACCTCGCCCAGGCAACCGGGCTCAACCCTCAAGCCCTTCCTCTACGGCCTGGCACTCGAACGGGGCTGGACTGCGGCGACGATCATCGACGATTCGCCGCTTGCCAGGCCGGTCGGCGACGGCATGCATCCTTTTCATAATTTCAGCCGCAAAAATTACGGTCCGCTGCGTTTACGCGAGGCCCTCGGCAATTCCCTCAACATCCCGGCCATCCGGACAATACAGTTTACCGGAGTCGGCGACTTTCTTGACCGCCTCCACAGCCTGGGCATGGCCAGTCTCGACCGCCCTCCCAGTTATTACGGCGAAGGCCTGGCCCTCGGCAATGGCGAGGTGACCCTGCTGGAGCTGGTGCAGGCCTATACCGTCCTGGCCCGGGGCGGCATCTTTCACCCTCTGCACTTCACTCTGAGCGGAAAAAATTATGGTTCGACTCGCCACCGCATTTACAGTCGCGAGGCCACCTCTCTGATCGCCGATATACTCTCCGACCCGCAGGCCCGCCGACTTGAATTCGGTAGCGGCAATATCCTCCGACTGCCGGTGCAAACCGCCGTCAAGACCGGCACCTCCAGTGACCACCGCGACGCCTGGGCGGTCGGTTTCAACCACCGCTACTCAGTCGGCATCTGGATGGGCAACTTCGATGGCCATTCAACCGGCGGCCTGACAGGCACCACCGGTCCGGGCCTGATTCTCCGTTCGATCTTTTCGGAACTGAATCGTTTTGATGAAGCCAAACCGCTCTTTCAGAGTCCCCTTCTCACAACGGCAAAGATCTGTAGCCATACCGGCCTGCCGGCTGGTCCCTTCTGCCCGACCCTTATCGAAAAATTCATGCCCGGCACCCTGCCAAAAACCGTCTGCAACCTTCACATGGCCTCGGTCAACGAGGTAATAGTTGCCGGAAGAACTGAGGAAAGTGGTAATATTTCCGTGCAGATCCTTCACCCCACACCCAACCTGCAAATGGCGATGGACCCACATATTCCGGACATCATTGAAGCCTACCCGATGAAGGTTTCCGGGGGGCCTGCAACCAAACGGGTGGAATGGCGTGTGGACGGCCGATTGGCTGGAATTACGGGAGGAAATGACGACCATTTTATGTGGCCGCTGGTCCGGGGCAGTCATCTGGCACAAGCCCGCGTCTGGCTGGGGAAAAATGATATCCCTGCAGAAACTCCGGCGGTTCGCTTTGTTGTCAAATAAGATTCTGATACCCCGTGCGGGGTATCAGAAAGAATCCCGTTTATCGGGTTTAAGATTTTTTCGTTTGCTCTTTTGAAGCTGCAGAGGCCGATCCGCCCAGTTCGATGAGGGCCCTTCCGGCGTAATCGCGCAATTTCCAATGCTGTGCCTTTTCTCGGACCTGAGTCAAATTTTCCCGGTACTTGGCCAGTTTTGAAAAAGCAAGGCATCTGCAGAGCCAGTCCATGGCATCGACATGGGCGGCATCGTTCACCTTTTCCAGATATCCAGCCATCAAAGCATCACGGGCGGCATCGTAGATACGTTCATTCTTCACATTGGCCCGCATGGTTTTTTTGACTGCAAATTGTATGGACTTCGGTTCACTGGCCTTGAGCATGCGATAAATTAAACTCTCCTCCGCCGACATATTCTCAATGGGCGGTTTTCTCATGGCTGCCACCCGTTCCCTATGGAAAGCCAATCTATCCGCTCCCTGGCTGCAGTGAGTAGCCGGGATACTCACTTTCGAAGATGATCCAACCAGACGGAGGGTGGGCAGATACTTTTTATCTCCGGAGGAGGCTAGAGCATTACAGTACCAGCCCATCTCGTCACCTTTTTTCCGATCATTGCCGATTGTCTTATAGCCGGCCAAAAGATTTGCTTCAATGCTGTCAAACAGTTGCTGATTGATAATTGCCGCTTGTTCAATCTTCTTGAGGGTGTCAACCCGGGTTTGATAGTCAGTCGATTTGATGTTTTCCAGATACGCTTTGCCGTCTTCTGCAAAAGAGCTCACAGCAACGGCTGCCATTGCAGATAATAAAAGGGATATTGTGACCATAATGACTGATTTGTTCATTCATACCTCCGTTATTGTGGATTGAGGAGCCGCGATTCTTCAGTCTACAACTAATCATCCTACCTCAAAAGAAGCAACCCAAAAAACGCGATTTAACGGCAAGTCGGGCTATTTCCCCGTATACATTCTCGCCGTTTCAAACACTACCTGCATATTGTTATGTTCAGCCAAATCCGAACTCTCTGCATAAAGAGGCCCAATTTTGTAACCGGAGCAACACGACCGGATGACGCCATAGCCGGACAACTGGCTCCTTCGTAACAGATGTTACGATATTCCAGCTAACATACTGATTTTTGGTAGTTTTCTTCTTGCATTTGTTAATTTTGAAAAATGAGTCGGAATTGGTCTGTCCGCTTTGCCGTGAAATGAAGGGCGGAGACTTGCCCTTTTCGCCGCCGGAAAAGCAACTCTTTTTATTTTCCTGGTTCACCTCATTCTTCCGGTCGTACTGGCGGCCCGGTTTGCTCCACCTTTTATGATCCAAGAGGCTTTGCAGAGTCAATCACCCAGCAATTTTCATGTTTTTCGTATCCAATATGGGGATAG
>JAZDOW010000142.1:0-41085 GCA_043798185.1 Pseudomonadota bacterium
TTATAAAGAAGATGTGACGATATCTCCCGTACTCGACGGTTCCGGCAAAATAGTCAATTACGTCGCCTTGAAACGCGATGCTACCAGGGAGGAAATGCTGGAGCAGCAACTCCATCAAGCGATGAAGATGGAGGCCTTGGGCACCCTTGCGGGCGGTATTGCTCATGATTTCAACAATATTTTGGCGGCTATGATAGGTTATGGAGAGATGGCCAGGGATCACCTGGATGCCGATCATCCGGCGAGAAAGGATCTTGACGAGATGCTTGCCGGTGGCGATCGGGCGGTTGATCTGGTCAAACAGATCCTCACCTTCAGTCGCAAGGAGAACTACGGTCAGCTGAGACTCTTTAAGCTGCAGCATATCGTCAAGGAGATTATCAAGTTATTGCGCCCGTCTCTGCCGGCAACCATCGATCTTCAGCATGACATTGACAACTCCTGCCGTTCTATTCTTGCTGATCCCGGACAGCTTTATCAGGTGGTGATGAATCTGTGCACCAATGCTAAACAAGCGATTGGCGCAAATCATGGATGTATTGTTATCAGATTGTCCGAGGTGCGGGATACGGACCTGCTCTATGGAGAACAACAGGAGGGTACAACGAATGCCTATCTTGACCTTGAGGTAAGCGATACCGGCTGCGGCATCGAAGCGGAGAAACTTGACAAAATCTTTGATCCCTTTTACACGACCAAAAGAAAGGGTCAGGGCACCGGCTTGGGTCTTGCAGTAGTGCATGGCATTATAAAAAAGCATAAGGGAGAGATCCGTGTTACCAGCACAATGGGGGCAGGGACAACGTTTCATGTCTATCTTGCCGTCGATGGTCGAGAGGAAGAACCACTGAAAAATAAGGCTTTCGAAACAATGGGTGGCAATGAAAGGATAATGGTAATAGACGATGAGGTGGCAGTGAGCGAGGTGCTGCGGCGGTTCCTTGAACAGGTCGGCTATCAGGTCGTAACCTTTAACGACAGTATTGCTGCGGTAAAACAATTTCGGGAAAATCCCAACTGCTGCGATCTGGTTCTGACCGATATGTTGATGCCAAATATGACAGGGGCTGAGTTGGCAAGGGAGGTGCTTGCCTTGCGCCCGGATATGCCTGTCATTATGGCCACTGGGCACAGCGATACTCTTGATGGGGATCGAGCCCGGCGGATTGGAATTCGCGACCTCATCCTGAAACCGGTGAAGAGGGGTAAACTTCAACAGGTAGTGCGCAAGGCACTGGATTATGGCAAGAATTCTGATAGTTGACGACGATAGTGTCTTGGTGACTATGCTTGCCGAACAATTGGCGGGAAGTGGCCATGGGGTAGTGTCCAGCGGTACTCTCGAGGGGGGACTTTTGCTTCTGCGACAGGAACCAATAGATATCGTTCTCCTCGATGTTCAGCTCCCTGACGGTAATGGCCTGGAATATATCCCAACGATAATGGGGACGGCGACAAAACCTGAAGTGATCATTATCACCGGTCAGGGCGAGGCCGATGGCGCGGAAAAGGCAGTGGTCAGCGGTGCCTGGAGCTATATTGAAAAGCCCTATATCATCCGTGAACTCTCCCTGCAGCTTGTCCGAGTACTCCAATATCGCCGGGAAAAGCATAAAGTGGCCACCGTTCCCGTGTCCTTAAAACGCGACAAGATCATTGGCAGCAGTCCCGCCATACGGCGGTGTCTCGATCAGGTAGCTCGGGCAGCGGCGTCGGACGTCAGCGTCCTGGTGGGTGGAGCGACCGGTACCGGCAAAGAGTTGTTCGCCAGGGCCATTCATGAGAACAGTGCCAGAGCAGAAAAAAACTTTGTCGTTGTCGATTGCGCAGCTCTGCCGGAAACCCTCATTGAAAGTACTCTTTTTGGCCATGTCAAAGGGGCGTTTACCAATGCCGAGTCATCCCAGGACGGTCTGGTCAAACATGCGCACCTGGGGACACTCTTTCTCGATGAAGTGGGTGAATTGCCGGCCTCCATCCAGAAGACATTTCTCCGCCTCCTGCAGGAGCACGAGTACCGGCCGGTAGGATCGTCAAAGCAACAGTACAGCGACTTCAGGGTGGTGGCGGCGACCAATAGGAACCTTATTGAGTGTGTACAACAAGGAACCTTCCGAGAGGATCTCCTCTTCAGGTTGCAGGCCTTTACTATTGAGCTGCCCGAACTGAAAAACCGTGGTCGGGACATCCGGGAGCTGGCCCTCAATTTTACCGCGAAGCTCTGTCAGCGCTATGGTATGGAGGTTAAAGGGATTGCCGGTGACTTTCTTGAAGCCTTGGAGACCTATGAGTGGCCGGGCAACGTTCGCGAGCTTTACCAGGTTATGGAAAATGTATTCACTAATCCTTTGTTGGGGCCGACCTGTTTTGCCATCCATCTGCCGGAAAGATTCCGGGTACAGCAGGCCAGAGCTGGGATCAAGAGCAAAGTTGCGACAGGTAATAACAGCCAGTATACCCTGTTGACCTGGGCCGATCATAAAAATGTCTGCGAGCTGGAGTATCTTGGCAGGCTAAAGCTTGCTGCCGGCGGTAATGTGACCGAGGCGGCGAGGCTTTCCGGGATATCAAGGACTCGTTTATATCAGCTTTTTGAAAAACATGGAGTAGCATTTTCCTGACGTCATAAAGGTGAGATGCGTATACGGCGGCTTCTTTGAAAACCTCTCTATCTATCGGGTGATATTGGCAGTTTCCTGAGGGTGGTCGATGATGTATTGCCGGCGAGCATGACGAAAATTAAGGAGATGCTGCTCAATTGTGTCGCTCCGTAACTCAACGCCGAAAGTGTCACCTATCGATTTCTTGCCTGTCGTCAACAATTCCTCAAGTATTTGCTGTCCCACCTCACTCCGATAATGCGACTGTTCCCAATAGTTCTGCATAGTATCTCTGCCGGTTTTCTGAGGGATTTCTTCGGTGGTAATCTGGTTAAAACCGGAGAAATCAAAGATCCGGATATCACAGCCTCCCTGCCTTCGGGAATCGATCATCTTAACCAGAGCTCTTTTCCAGCCATCGAGGTCATCCTCCAATGTGGCCCAATAGGAGAGCTCGGCCAAGGCATGGATTGGCTGAATATATAATCGAAAGAGAGTGCCATTCTGGCAATTATCCCCAACTGTCTGGTCAAGCAGCCGGATAGCGGCGCTGACGTCTTCCGGACTGCCTAGCGGTTCTTTTTTCTTCAGGACCTCCTCAAAGGCCTTTTTCGTGCCACCCTCATTGCGCATAATTACTTCCAGGCACTCTGAGGATTTATGGCCGTTGTATGCTAAAAGCGATAGGCAACTTTGCTCAGATTTACCGAGCATAATATTGAGAGTATCGCCGGTCATAGCCATGGAGATTGATCGTTTGATATTTAAAAAGGTGCGCCAGATTGGGTAATATGACTCATGGGTCACTAGTTCTTTGCTGAAATCGGTGTTGCCGGTCTTCTCACGGAACTGCCAGCCATAATCAAGGCCCCAGATAACTATCTCCGGGTGGTGAAAAAAAGCCGTGTGCTTGAGCATGTTGACACTATCACCCAGAGAAGCTCCGCTGATTGCCAGATTGAAAGCACGTTTTCCGGAAAACAGCGCGCTGTCTGTCGGCAAGCCAATTTCGGTTCTTGAACTGCCAAGAAAAACAACCTCGGGTTGATAGCGATAAGCGGCGTAGGTTTTGGCCCACGGCATGATTTTTTGCTGCGCCGAGCTGAGTCGATGGAGTAAGGGGCTGTCCCATTGATGGATGAAATAGGGGTCAACCCAATAGTTGAGGGTGACAATAAGGGTGAGAAGGAGGAGGGAAGACAACCCCATGGTGAAAAAATAGCAGGACAGATGACTTTTTTCAGGTGAAGTGTTCATAGCTTGGTGCATGTTAGAATTGAGCATAAATAAAATCACTGGTCCGCTCGATACTCAAAACACAGAGGGCAAAGATGCAGCCGATAGCAAGGCCCCATCGGACGTTTGGTGACCATCTGACCGTGAGGATAGACGGCGAAGCAGGTGCCACTCCTTGTCCTGTTTCGGTGGAAAGAAACAGTTCGTTGGTATTGGGCATGGAGAAGGCAACGAAGGTGCTTAGAGCCAGTAGAATGTAACCAAAAGAATCAATTTCGCTGATCGGCGAAAGGCCATTCATGCCGACCATTCCGGCTAAAACCTTGAAGGCGGAGCCAACATCTGCAGCGCGGAAGAAGCACCAGGCGACCATCACGGCGATGAAAGTGATAAATCTATTGAAAGTGTTTCTGAATACTGTTGGTTGCCGATGCTGTGTTTGCACCGACTGCCAACCATGCTGAACACACAGGTAGAGGCCATGCAGTCCGCCCCAAATGACAAAAGTCCAGTTAGCCCCATGCCATAATCCGCCCAGCAACATGGTTAAGATGAGGTTGCGATAGCGGTTGAATTGCCCCCGGCGGTTTCCCCCAAGAGGTATGTAAAGATAATTGCGAAGAAATCGTGAGAGGGAGATATGCCATCTCTGCCAAAAATCACTGACGCTGGTCGCCTTATAGGGAGAATGAAAGTTGATGGGTATTCTAAAGCCCATTAACCGTGAGACCCCAACGGCCATGTCGGAATAGCCGGAAAAATCAAAATAGAGTTGCAAGGTGTACGCCAACATCCCAAGCCATGCCTGAAAAAGATGCGGGTTATCTCCTGCAAAAACCGGACTGATTGCAGCTGCGAGATTGTCGGCAATCAGTAATTTTTTCCCAAGGCCAAAGACAAAAAGGGATATACCGACGGAAAAGTTATCGGCTTTGACCTGGTAATGTTTGGGGTCGGCAAACTGCGGTAGCATCTCCTGGTGATGGAGGATCGGTCCGGCGACGATATAGGGGAAATATGAGGTAAATAACAGGTAGTGCGTGAGATTTAATTCTTTGATTTTGTCATGGTGGGCATCAACTAAGAGGGAAATCTGGGTGAAGGTGAAAAATGAAATACCCACCGGTAGAATAATGTTGAGAGAAGGGATATCGCCTGAAGTGACATCGTTAATGGAGAGAATAAAAAAGTTAACATATTTAAAAAAGCCAAGAAGGAGCAGGTTGAAGGTGATTGAGGTGGTCAACAACAACCTTCTGTTTGTCAGGGTGGCGGAGATTATCTGCTTACAGGCAAAGTAGTTAATAAAAATCGAAGTCAGGAGAATGGGGATAAATCGGTAGTCCCACGAGCCATAAAAAAAGAAGGATGCCATGATCAGCCAAACTGCGGCGAACTGCTGGCTCTTTTGAGCAAGAAAATAAAAACCCAACAAAGTAATGGGGAGAAAGAGAGCAATAAATGAAAAAGAATTGAATACCATAAATGATCCTTAGCCGTTTAATAACAACTGATTTCTCTGAATTGTTGGCAATGAAATGAAAACCTGGGCTTGAGTGTACTGCAAGACAACACTTCTATCCAATGACTTTTCATCACCAAGATCCTTTACCAAAGAACTCTATTCTGTCCGACCTTGTCGCTGTTCTGGCTTGCTTCGACGCCTTGGCAATCGCTAAGTCGTTTTCAAGAAAAGTTTGTTTCCTACCACATGCATCGTTAACAAAAGAGGAAGCTGTTTACTTTTGTTAACAGCTTTTTTCAGTTTTGATTTCCAGGAAAATGCGGCTAGTCGAATAACATGCTGAAATAAAAAATAGAATTCCTCGGCAGAAGGAGCTCACCGGAAGCTTGGCACAGATAATGCTTTAGCAGTATCGGAACCTTGTAGTGTACAAAATAAATTACAGTCAAACCTTCTGGCAGGACAATAAAGGGTATGAGGACATTTTTTTTCTCAGCAACGAAAGAGAATTGCAGTACCGATTGCCGGTGGCAAATATGCCCGCAACGCTATCTGGCGGCTTTGCAAGATATTGCCGGGTTGCAGGATATAGAACCCCTTGGTGAGGGATATTCTTGCTTTTTGCGAATTTCAGAGAAATCACCGAAAAATGGGGATTTGGTAATACTTTACGCCAAAGATCAGTATGATCTCGAAGCCTTGGTGCGGGTTAGGGAATTATTTGATGGCCTCAAAAGGATTTTAGTCGTCGCCGATCCGGCTTGCGGCGATGACAGAAAGTATCATTTGTTGGAGCCAAGATATATTACCCAGGCTGGGCGAAATCTCGCCGAAATGGAAGCGGTTGTCCATAGGATGGCAGGGTCGGTTCAATAATTCAATACAAGGATAGGGTAATGACACAACAGCAGATATTTGCCTCTTTTCTCCTCGATAGAACTGAAGGTCTGGAAATTGCCCTGAAGGCAGAGTGTGTAACCGAGGCAACCCACGTTACCGGCGGGATACAGCGTTTGCCGACCAGTCTTGATTTTGTCGAAGGGGTTATGCATCTCCGGGATGATGTCATTCCTCTGATAAATATGAAAAAAAGATTGGGACTCGTCGAGAGGCAGTATGAAGCAACTGCAAAGGTAGCGGTGGTCAGAGTTTTCCATCGCCGATACGGCTTGCTTTTTGATGATATCAAGGAAGTTTTCGCAGTGAATCCGGCAGATATTCGCAAGGTGGATAGTGCTCTCCAGACCGAAGATAAGGTTATTTCCTCTCTTATTACCCTGGAAAAAGGAAAAAGAACCGTCGAACTTCTTGATCTCAACAAACTCTTCCCGGGTACAGAAGTAGAACTTGAAAAAATCGGTGAGGCATTGCAGAGCGAGAGCAAAGAAACCCGGGTGACCTGGTCTTCCCGTCATGTAGTTTTTGCTTTTGCCAACCAACTGTATGGAATTCCAGTGGAATACACTCAGGAAATAACGTTTTTCAATGTGATCGACCAGATGTATCGAGGCGGTGTTGAAGAGAAAGAACCACCATACAGCAGTGCCATCAAAGATCTGTTCAAACATGGCAATATCGATGGTTCCATGACTCTTCGAGGGAGAAGGATTCCGGTGCTGAACGTCAGAAGACTCCTCGCCGGACCGGCCGTGGCAGACGACGACTACCTGGGAGATATGACTCGGATCCTCGTGGTGTCGGATCACACCTATGCGGTTGGCCTTATTGTTGAAGAGGTGAAGACCATTGAGACTATTTCCGATGATGAGATTTTGCCTCTTGGGGGAGGAGGCAATTCGTTTATTACCGGGATTTATCAAAAGAAAAACGGAGCGGATATCCTGTTGTTGAATATAGAAACCTTGATTGATGGGTATTCCGATGAATTAAAGGCCCTGGCAAGATTGAGCAGCGATGGTGAAGCTGCGGGCAAAGGGAAAGAAGTGGCAAGCAGTGCCCACCACCTCATTACCGAAAATTGCTACCTGGTTTTTTGGATTGGCAGGCATATGGCTGTGCAGCTTAAGGATGTTCAGGAAATAATCGAAAAGACCGGGGTGCTGGGATTACCCGGAGCAAATACCCTCAAAAGCGAAGTTCTGATTCTGCGTGGGTTGGTGGTTCCAGTAATCAACCTGCGAGAATTTTACGGCTATCCGGCCGGACCGCCGAGCTCCGCGGAGCGCAAGTTAATAATTTGCAGGAGTCAATCGACAACAGTAGCACTGGAAGTCGATAATATTGTGACGATTTACAAGCAAGAGCAATATCAACAAACTACATCGATCAAGAAGGATTTGGCGAAGAGGAAGGACACCCTCGATAGATTGATAGTGTACGAGCATGACGACCGAAAAAGTGAGCATGTGCTGGTTGTCAATATTCACAATCTGATCCGCAATCATCTTGAGGCGGGGACTGCTTAATTGAGATAAACGAGGTTCTTTTTAGTACAACGATTTAACTAACCGATTGGAATCAGGAGATGCAGAAAATGGAAAACAAGGAAAAAACGACAAAAATGGAACAGGACACCTCGTGTTTAGAAATGCTTTTAGAGCCGAGTTATATCGTTGATGAGAAGAAGGTAATCACCTGGGCCAACAAGCCCTTCCTGACAAGGTTTAATCTTGCCAAGGAAGACATTTTCGCGAAGATGACCTGTGAAGAATCCTGTCCCACCCAGCTTTGTGGCACCAAAGATTGTCCCGTTGATAAATCAAGAAGGATCAATAAGCCGTTTTCCACCGAGGTGATTTACAAGGACGGGGATAAAAGCATTACTTTCTTCATGAGTAAAGCCATACCGATGAATGGCTCCGGGAGTACCTTTGTGACCTTGAATGATATCAGTGAACAAAAGGCAACCGAGGCGAGACTCCGGCAGTTGTCCACGGATCTCGATGTAATTCCCACACCGATTATGGAGATCGACACCAAGTTTTCCATAACCTTCATGAATCCTGCGGGTGCCGCTGTTGCCGGGTTGACAGTTGACGAAGTGATTGGCAAAAAATGCTATGATCTCTTTAAGACGCCGCATTGCAAGACCGAAAAGTGCGCCTGTGCCCGGGCGATGAAAACCGATTCGGTGGTGACGGAACAGACCATTGCCAGACCGAGAGATGGCGTCATTATTCCGATTAAATATACCGGCGCACCGGTCAAGGACTCCAAGGGCAATATTAAGGGTGCTCTTGAATATATCCTTGATATGACGGAAGAGAAAAAACAGAAGCAGGTGGCCGACGAGAAGATTGAAAACCTCAATACCCTGCCCACGCCGGTGTTGGCCATAGACACCGAGTACAACATTACCTATATGAATCCTGCCGGGGCAGGAGTAGTGGGGAAGACGCCGGACGAAGTGATTGGCAAAAAGTGTTATGATCTCTTTAAAACACCCCCATTGCAAAACAGATAAATGTGCATGTGGCCGGGCGATGCGAACTGATTCCGTGGTAAGCGAGCAGACTATTGCCCGTCCGGTGGAAGGAGTGATCATTCCGATCAAATATACCGGGGCACCGATCAAAGATGCCAAGGGCAATATTAAGGGTGCTCTTGAGTTCGTCCTCGATATGACGGAAGAGGCAAAGCAAAAACAGGCCGCCGAAGAAAAGATTGAAAATCTGAATATCATTCCCACGCCGATCCTCGCCATAGACACCGATTACAATATCACCTTTATGAATCCAGCTGGCGCCGCGGTAGTTGGTTCGACGCCGGATGAGGTGATTGGCAAGAAGTGTTATGACTTATTTAAAACACCCCATTGCAAAACAGACAAATGCGCCTGCAGTCGGGCAATGCGGACGGATTCCGTAGTAACCGAGCAGACAATTGCTCGACCGGCGGAAGGCGTGATCATTCCGATCAAATATACCGGTGCCCCGATTAAAGACGCCAAGGGCAATATTAAGGGGGCGTTGGAATATGTACTTGATATGACCGAAGAGGCCAAACAGCGGCAGGCGGCCGATGAAAAGATTGAAAACCTCAATACCATTCCGACCCCGATAATGTCGATCGATACCGATTACAACATTACTTTTATGAACCCGGCGGGTGCGGCGGTATTGGGAAAGATGCCCGATGAGGTTGTCGGGCGGAAATGCTACGACCAGTTCAAGACTGACCACTGTCGGACGGACAATTGCGCTTGCGGTAAGGCCATGCGAACCGATTCCATCGTCCAGGCAGAAACAACCGCCAAGCCAAATGGCATGGTTATGCCGATTAAATATACTGCCTCCCCGATCAAGGATGCCAAAGGCAATATCAAAGGTGCCCTGGAATATATAACCGATGTGACCGCTGAAAAAGCGGTGGAGAAACTGATAAGCGCGGCAGTAAACGATGTCGATGCGCTGGTTGGCGAGTCGAGGCGGGAGATGGATAAGGCCAAGACCAAGGTGGATGAAATGAACGTCCTCATCGATTCTGAGGTGCAAAAGCTCGATGGTTCTTTGAAGACTGTCAAGGCAATGGTCGACAGTTCCGGAGCGATGCTCAATTTGTCGACGGAATCGAACCAACTGGCCATCGATTTGTCGAAGGAGGCGGAGACCGGCAAGGCCGCCGGCAAAAATGCCGAGCAGAAGCTGGTGGATATCAACACCACGATGAAAAAAAATAATGAGATGGTCAGCGGTCTGGTGAGTCAACTGGAAAAAATTTCCGGGTTTGTCGACATCATCAAGGACATTGCCTCGAAAACCAATCTCTTGGCCTTCAACGCCGCCATTGAGGCGGCCCGGGCAGGTGATGCCGGCCGTGGCTTTGCGGTTGTCGCCGACGAGGTCCGTAAACTCGCCGAGAACAGTTCAAAGTCGGCGATCGATATTTCCACCATCGTTAAAAAGGTGGAAAAGGATTCTCTGCAGACCATTAACGCCATGCAGGGTGGAATGACCATGCTTGATGAAGGCGGCAAGGTTATCAATACCGCCCTCACTTCCATGGAGACGATTTCCAAAGGAATCGAGACTATCTCCAAGGCCGTCGATGGCCTCAGTCAGCAGTCGAAAAATCTCTGCAGCAGCGGTCAGAGCGTTATGTTGGAGATCGAAAATGTGGCGATGTCTTCTAAAGAAAACCAGCAATCCACCGGTGTGGTCAACAAATCCCTGGTCGAGACCGTCGGTGCCCTTGAGCGACTGGTGCAATCCAACAAGAATCTTCAGGATGCGGTGCAAAACCTCTAAGGTGCAGGTGGAGCGGCAGTCGTTGTCAGTCCCAATCTTCCTCTCAAATACCATCCGAACAGGCGAGGGCTAGCCTGTTCGGAGCAGGTGACGCAGGTTATGATTTTTGGCGATAAAATAATGACACCACGCCTCAGGATGCGGCGGTTGACCGAAGATGATCTGCCGCTCTTTGTCGCCTGGAGTAACAGTGATGTTGCGCATGGAGAATTCCTGACCCCTGATCGGATTGATGCCCAGGGTGGCAGGGAAATTATAAACAGTGGGGTCTGCTGGCAGGAACAGAATCGAGTGTTTCTCATAGAATTGAGGGATGCGGGACCCATCGGTACCCTGCGATACTGGTTTCGTCCGGAGCGCAGGAGTTGTGCGGTTATGGCGGTGAAGATTGCCGATCCGGTGCAGCGCAACAAGGGCTTTGGGACGGAAGCTCAAAAATATTTGATTATTCATCTTTTTAGGCAGATGAAGGCTCAGAGCGTTGAGATGTACACCGATATCAACAACAAGTCGCAGCAGCGTTGTCTTATAAAACTTGGTTTTGAGTTGGTTGAAACGCTTCATTATGATGATCACCAGGTAATGAGGGTCGGCCACCTCTTCAGGATGAATGCCGGTAATTTTTTCAATAATTCCGAATATCAGTATCATTATGAATAAAAGTGTCGGGCTGGTTGTCGATCATCGTTTGTTGAAACATGCAATTCCTCGCTATTCGCCGGAAAATCCGTCTCGAATTCGCAAGCTTTCGGCCTTGGTCCGGGAGCGGTATCGGAGGGAATGCCTTTTTTGCCAGGCACGAGAAGCCGCTTCCGCCGACATTGAAGCAGTTCATTCGCGTTTCTATCTTGAACAATTGCGAGAGTATCAGCTTCGCTCCGATCCGTACTCCTATGATCGTGACACCTATTTGATGGAGTATTCTTTGGCAACGGCCGAATTGGCTGCCGGTGGGTGTCTTGAACTCGCTGACCGAATTATGACGGGTGAAGTGGATCATGGATTTGCCATTATTCGACCTCCCGGCCATCATGCGGAACCCGGTCGGGGAACGGGGTTCTGTATCTTTAATAATGTTGCTATTACCGCTAAGTATCTTCGCCGCATATATCAATTGAATCGGATACTCATCCTCGACTTTGATGCCCATCACGGCAATGGCACGCAGGATGTGTTTTATGATACCGATGAGGTGCTGGTTATTTCCCTGCATCAACGTGATATCTTTCCCTTTACCGGCAAAGCTGTTGAAACCGGAACAGGTAAGGGTGAAGGATATACCGTGAATGTGCCGGTCTTTGCCCAGTTTGGCGATGTCGAATACACCTTTCTTCTTGGGCGTATTCTCCAGAGTGTGGTCGAGCAGTATCTTCCCCAGATAATATTGGTTTCAGCAGGGTATGACGGTCATCGGGATGAGACCATCAGTGGCACAACCCTAACCACCGAAGGGTTTGGCTTGATAACTGCTTTGCTGAAACAGTATGCCCAGGAGTTCTGCGAGGGCAGGTTGCTCATGGTGCTCGAAGGGGGCTATAATCCCGTCAGCCTGGAGGCATCGGTTATTGCAACCATAGACAGTTTGCTGACATCACGGCGTGAGAAAATCGGAGTCTTTTTTTCCGAACGCGCCAATCAGTTGTTGAAAGATCATCCACTGCACCACAGGTGGACTTTGCAATAGGGTTAAAATGAAAAAAAATAACATTGACGAAGACGCCTTGAAGACCATTTTCCATGAGTGTCGGCAATGCGGCACGTGTTGCAAAGGCTATCGAAAGATCGTTGTTCAGGCCGATGAGGCTGAATTTCTGACAAAAATGGGAGGTCATGTCGGTGTTAACGTCAGCATGAAAGACATTCGGGAAAGTGGTCTGGAGGCAGCTATCGAAAAGGCAAAGCGTGGTGACAAATTGTACATGATCCACCCGGATGATAAGGGCTGCATTTTTCTTGAGCAGAGGAATGGCAAATACTTTTGTAAGATTTATCACTATCGACCGAGAACCTGTCGCGGTTTTCGATGCAATCTTGCCGACGACAGTTTCCTCCACCTGTTCGGTGGAGATAGTGCCATGCACCTTCTCGGACAAGACACCTATGGATTGCCTCTGAAATTGTAGGAGTCGTTTTAGAGGTATCCTTCTATTTGGCCGCAGCGGTCATTCGGTTTTACGCTGACAGCGTTGGCGGTTTGTGCTCTAGGATAAAAATTTGGATTGGAGGATGATTTTCCCCGGCCGAACGGAAAAACCTTGATTGTTTATAGGAATTTCATAAAATATATCAAAATGATACTTTTGAAATTCAGGGGGATTGACCTGGCGGTATCATGCTTCTCTTGGCCCGACAAATGGTATTGGCACCTTACTGAAAACTCTTTCTGTTTTTCCCACCCCCCAGATCTCAGGTGAGTTGAGAGCAGGATGGGAATTTGATAAAGGCGACCAAGGGCTGAGGTGATGCCCATCGGGCAAGTTCATTTCCAGGCAAAAATCGGCTATGGTCCACAAATATCCAAAGGATTTGGTGCAGGCACTCCTCGCGCTCTGGCAGCTTGGGCCCTCAGGAATGGAGGTTTCCAGCCGAGGTTACAGGAGGCTGCCGGATTCCGAGGTATTGGAGGAACTGCTGTCGACGGCATATCAGGTCAGCCAGATGCAAGAGGAAGCGCGCGGCCCTCGTTTCCGGTTGATGCTCTGTGAGCCGGAAGACGTTGATGAAGACGGGATAGGTGAGAATCTTGGTCTCTTCGTTCTCAATTTTATTGTGCCGCGGCCATATAACGAGTACGAACTCCTTAAACTTGGCCCTTCCATAGATTACAATAATTCACTTATCGGCATTCGCTATCGGCAAGGGGAGGGCTTGCAGATCTGGGGCTTGATTCATTCAGGGTCGCGGTGGATGCATGTTATCCATGGCGGCAGTAAACAGGCAACCCCGCTGCCGCCGGCTCTTGGCGTAAATATCGTCGGTGCCGGTCGACTGATTGTCTGCCGGGGGATTGAGATCCTTGCCCAGCTGAGTGGCGGTATTATTATTTCCCCATCGACCAACGTTTTTCGTTCGCAATGGGTTGCCAGGCGGTTCAGTCAGGTGCGCTTTGAACTTGCGGCCATGCACGAGCAGAACCCGAACCGTGATCCAGGGGAGTGGGCGCATATTGATCCCTCTTTTATCCCTGCCCTGTATCTCGAGTTTTTTAAGCATGTTATAAGTACGGTGCGACGCTCCGGGCATGGTGGGACTATTATATCTTTCCCGGCCGGGATGGATGATCTGGTCGCTCACGACAATCCTTATATCGATCTTAAATATCGATTTGATGAAGGTGCTCCTCGTAACCAGTTGCGAAAAATAGTACTGCGAATCATGGAGGTGCTGGCGAGAAATTGCGGTCGACTCTATGGACCTGAATATTTGGCGGGGTGGAAGGACTATGTTTCGCTACAGACGGAAGAATTGGCCCAGCTCGACGAGCGGGTTTTCAAGTATGCCAGGTTTATCGCCAGGCTTACCGGGGTTGATGGTGCCGTCGTGACCACCGAAAGCCTGGAGATTGTCGGATTTGGCGGCATAATTCAAGGAGCCATGGAAATGGGGGGAATTGTTGCCAGAGCCCTTGACCCGGAAGGAGAACGTCGCCAGGTCGAACGGGTGGAAAGCGTTGGCACTCGACACCGGTCTCTTTACTATCTCTGTCATAAGCTCCATGATGTTCTGGGAATCATCGTTTCCCAGGATGCTAAAGCAAGCGTCGTCACCTGGAATAATGAAAAGGTGATGTTCTGGGATGTCATTCCAATAGATTTCGCTTAACTTTCCGCAATTTTTCGGCCTTCCTTGAACCTATCGATCTCCTTATTTTTGCCGGACGTGATGGTCGTATTTTTTCAGATAGATTTCTGAAAGAGTCAGGAAAGCGGTGATGATGAGCGGTCCGTAAATAATTCCGAGAATTCCGTATACCGTCATGCCGCCGAGTATGGAGAGAAAGACCAGAAGGGTGTGCATGTGCACTTGGGTGCCGACCATTTTGGGTTTCACTAAATTTTCAACACCGAAGGAGAGGACCACATAAAAAACGAGGAGAAAGATGCCCTCACCCATTCTAGCACTGATCATCAGGATGAGAGCTGCCGGAATCATTACCAGGCCGATACCAAAGATCGGCATAAAGGCAATGACCGCCATGACACAACCCCAAAGAATCGGAGAAGTTAAACCGAGGACGGAGAAAATGACGCCGCCTAAAAAACCCTGGATGAGCCCGCAGATACCGTTTCCTTTGAGGATTGCGTTGGCTATTTCTTGAAATTTATTGATTAGGAGACGATTTTCATCTTCGGGTAGTGGGGAGATGCGAATGACATACTCTATCAACTTCGGTTGATCAATGAGGAGGAAAAAAATGACCAGGATCATTAGGAAGAAAAATAATAGAAATTGCAGGATGTTTGTCGCCCAGGCACTGGCATGGTTATAAAGTTGCAAGCCGCCTTCTTTGACCAGGTAGGAAACAGTGTTAGAAATCTGTGACGGGTCAAACTTGAAACCAACCTGGTCCAACTGATCCTGGAACTGTTGGATCAGAGGGCTTTCCTGGATGAATATCTGGAGCTTCAGGCCGATTCGGCTATCCCTTCCCCAGCTGTACAAATTGAGTGCCTCATCGGTCAGTGAAAAGACGAAAAAAACAAGAGGAACAAAGACGATGGCAATGATAAGCAGGCAGGTGAGCGCTGAGGCGAGCTTATGGGGCAGTTTCTTGCCGATGAAGATATAAATCGGCCGGAAGAGGTTGGTTAAGAGGAAGGACAACACCAGTATTGACCAGAATGGCCAGAGAATCATGCCAAAGAAGAAGATGGAGATGGCAAATACCAGGAGAAAATATCTGAGGCTGAGCGGGCTTGGTGGTTGCCCGTCCGGCTGATAGTTTGTCTTGGTGTTATGCATGCGCTTGTGACTGAACCAGTACCGGCGTGGTGGGTTAACGGAAATTGAGTTGCAATTTTTCAGGCGGCTGAGGTATTCTGCAACCTCCATACAGGCTGTTGAGCAAACCATGGTAACAGCACTTATTGGATAAAAATTATATATATCCTTCGTGGGAATAAGCAAAGAAAAATAAGTGTTGTTGAGGAGATTGGCAGAATGTGGGAAGATCTTGAAATTGCATTAGAGAAGGTGTCCGGGGAGAAGTTGAAGCAAAAGCCGTCACCTGAAACGCTTGGATTCGGGGTTCATTTTACCGATTATATGTTTTTGATGAAATGGCAGCGTGAACATGGCTGGCATGATGCGAAAATCTGTGGGAAAGAGGAGTTTCGAATTGATCCGGCGGCAATGGTTTTCCACTATGGCCAGGCAATATTTGAGGGTCTTAAAGCGTATAGGGGAAAGGACGATCAATTGTTTCTCTTCCGACCCAAGGATAATTTTGAACGGATGAACAAGTCCGCCGTACGCATGTGTATGCCGCGGATTCCGGTGGATAAAATAGTCAATGTCCTTAAATCGCTCATCTACCTTGAAAAGGAGTGGGTGCCGCGAGCTGCAGGGGCAACCCTCTACATTCGCCCGACGATGATTGCCGTTGAGCCTACTCTCGGCGTCAAGGCGTCATCCCAATACTATTTTTATATCATCATGTCTCCGGTTGGAGCGTATTACGCCGAAGGGTGCAATCCCACCAGGATTTATGTCAGTGACCAGTATGTCAGGGCGGTAAAGGGTGGAGTCGGCGATGTGAAAACCGCCGGTAATTATGCGGCTTCTTTGTATATGTCGGAAATTGCCAAGAAAGAAGGCTGTACTCAGGTTTTGTGGCTGGATGCCTGCGAGCATAAATATGTTGAAGAGGTTGGGACCAGCAACATCTTTTTTAGAATAGATGACCAGCTGCTTACCCCGCCGTTGGAGGGATCAATCTTGGGTGGCCTTACCAGGGATTCCGTCATCAAGCTTGCCTCCAGTTGGGGCGTGAGTGTGGTTGAGCGAAGGATCTCAATAGATGAGGTGCTTGAGGCTCATCAGGAGGGGAGACTGCAGGAAGTTTTTGGCACTGGGACCGCGGCGGTTATTTCCCCCGTTGGCGAACTGCTCTTTAAAGGCACCAGTTACAAAATCAATAACGGTCAGACTGGAGAAATATCGGCCAGGCTCTACACTGAGCTGCAAGCCATTCAGCACGGCTATCAAGACGACCCGTTCAAATGGATGGTCCGCGTCGGTTGATTAGGCAATCCCGGGAAACGGAATAAATACCTTGACGAAATTTGTTTGTAAAAACGACAAACGATTCTCTAAGGTGTGAAAAATATCGTAGTTATGCAGTGTTGTTTGATACTGCATAAATCGCCTCACATCTCTCATTTTTTTAAAATTCGCCCCTTGATTTTTAAAGATCACAGCCTATATTTTTGCGCAGTTCGATATACCACCCTGAAAATCGGGCAAAAAATCAATTTGGGACTCCTTTTTTGTGCTGCGAGTCCCTTTTTCCGTAACAAATCATTTGTCTAGTTAGGAGGTAGTAATGAAAATTCGTCCATTGAATGATCGTCTTTTGGTGAAACGACTTGCAGAAGAGGCAAAAACAGCAGGTGGCATCATCATTCCCGATAGTGCCAAAGAAAAGCCTGCTGAAGGCGAAGTTATTGCTGTTGGTCCGGGGAAATTAAATGATAAGGGTGATAGGGTCGCTCTTCAGGTTGCTGCCGGAGACAGGGTACTGTTCTCAAAATATGGCGGAACTGAAGTGAAAATCGATGGCGACGACTTTCTTATCATGCGTGAAGACGATATCCTTGGAATTGTTGTAAAATAATTTCGGATACTTCTGGAATTTGTTTGTCACTGTGATTTTTATAATTGAGAATATCTCGTTGAAAAAAGGAGAATAAAATAATGGCTGGAAAAGAATTAAGATATGGAGTCAAAGCCCGTGAGTCGATCCTCAACGGTGTTAATACACTCGCTAATGCCGTAAAGGTAACCCTCGGTCCGAAAGGCCGCAATGTCCTGATCGACAAATCCTATGGTGCTCCTACCATCACCAAGGACGGTGTAACCGTCGCCAAGGAAATCGAACTGAAAGACAAGTTTGAGAATATGGGCGCCCAGATGGTTAAGGAA
Source organism: Pseudomonadota bacterium (assembly GCA_043798185.1). GTDB lineage: Bacteria > Desulfobacterota > Desulfobulbia > Desulfobulbales > Desulfocapsaceae > Desulforhopalus_A. The sequence continues at coordinate 17,652 of JAZDOW010000142.1, forward strand.
GTTGCTTCTAAAACTTCCGATGTTGCCGGTGACGGTACTACCACTGCCACTGTTCTTGCACAGTCGATATACACTGAAGGCGTGAAGCTTGTTGCCGCCGGTGGCAATCCTATGGAGATCAAACGCGGTATCGACAAAGGCGTTGCCTGTGTTGTTGCTGAATTGGCCAAAATTGCCACTCCGACCAAAGAACAGAAAGAGATCGCTCAGGTTGGTACCATTTCAGCAAACAGCGATGAGACTATCGGTAATATTATTGCTGAAGCCATGGATAAGGTCGGCAAAGAAGGTGTTATCACTGTAGAAGAAGCAAAATCAATGGACACCAGCCTTGATGTCGTTGAGGGTATGCAGTTTGACCGTGGTTACCTCTCACCCTATTTCGTCACCGATCCTGAGCGGATGGAAGTTACCATGGATGAGCCTTACATCCTTCTGGTAGAGAAGAAAGTCTCCAGCATGAAGGACCTTCTGCCGGTACTTGAATCTGTTGCCAAGATGGGCAAAGGCCTCTTCATCGTTGCTGAGGATGTAGACGGTGAGGCTCTCGCTACTCTGGTTGTCAATAAGCTCCGTGGTACTCTGAGTGTGGCTGCTGTGAAAGCACCTGGTTTCGGTGATCGTCGCAAGGCAATGCTCGAAGATATCGCCATTCTTACCGGCGGTCAGGTTATTACCGAAGATCTCGGTATCAAACTTGAAAACGTCACTGTCAATGATCTCGGTACCTGTAAGCGTATTGTTGTTGATAAAGACAACACCACTCTTGTTGACGGCGCCGGTGATAAAGAGAAACTCGCTGGACGTGTCAAGCAGATCCGTGCCCAGATCGAGGACACCACTTCCGACTATGATCGTGAAAAATTGCAGGAGCGTCTTGCCAAACTGATTGGTGGTGTCGCTGTCATCAATGTTGGTGCTGCAACTGAGATTGAGATGAAAGAGAAGAAGGCCCGCGTTGAAGATGCGTTGAATGCAACTCGTGCCGCTGTCGAAGAAGGCGTTGTTCCTGGTGGTGGCGTCGCTTATATCAGGTGTCTCAAGGCCCTCGCTGCTCTTGAAATGACCGGTGAGCAAGCTCTTGGTAGAAATATTCTCCTCAGGGCCCTTGAAGAACCCATTCGTCAGATTGCAAATAATGCCGGGCGTGAAGGTTCTGTCATTGTTGAGCATGTAAAAGGACTTGAAGGGGCAATGGGCTTCAATGCTGCTACCGAGCAGTATGAAAACCTTATTACCGCCGGTGTTATTGATCCTGCCAAGGTTACCAGAACCGCATTGCAGAATGCAGCTTCTGTTGCCGGCATGTTGCTCACCACCGAGTGTGTAATCGCTGAAATACCCGAAGAGAACGCTTCTGCCGGCGGCGGAATGCCTCAAGGCATGGGTGGAATGGGCGGAATGGGCGGAATGGGCGGAATGATGTAAGAAGAAAGAGCTTTGGCTCTTTTCGCCCACGGAACGCTATAGCTTCTGTAACGAACAGAAGGTCCGGAGAACTGGGCCTTCTGTTTTTTTGCGGTAAAAATTCCGTATTATTGTTGAAAAGTGTTGACATAGAACGACCTGCAAGGTAATAATTTCCGCCTTGTCGCAAGGCGATGTAGCTCAGTCGGTCAGAGCATGCGGCTCATATCCGCAGTGTCCGGGGTTCAAGTCCCTGCATCGCCACCAACAGATCGTCCGGCAGTGTCCGGCTTTACATATAAACCCGCTAATCCGCAAGGAAAGCGGGTTTTTTGTTGTCCAGCAACATCCGTTTTGGTACAGTAAGATCCCACAGTTTTGGGGGTATATATGGGGGTACGTGGTCTTTGGCCATATTCAGATACCCCCAAAAGTGGAGGAAACCCAATGCCGAAAAGGATTACACCGCTTTCTGATACTAAGATTCGTACAATCAAACCGACTGATAAGCCGCAAAAGCTATTTGATGGTGGCGGCCTTTTCCTTCTGGTCACCCCGACCGGGGGCAAACTCTGGCGGCTCAAATACCGTTTTGGGGGTACGGAGAAGTTGCTTTCTCTTGGCATGTACCCCCAAATATCCCTCGCCGAGATCAGGCAGAAACGTGATCAGGCACTTGCCATGATTGCCAACCAGATCGATCCCGGCAACATCAAAAAAGCGCAGAAGGCTGCCGCCACTGAAGAAACCGAGACCTTCGAGGTTATCGCCAGAGAATGGTACGCCAAATTTTCTCCGGGGTGGGTTGGCAGTCATAGCAACAAGATCATCCGGCGCCTTGAACTCTATGTTTTCCCATGGTTGGGCAACAGGCCCATCAAAGATATCACGGCTCCGGATCTGCTGAAGGTATTGCGCCGTATTGAAGAGAAGGGCATCCTTGAGACGGCACACCGGACACAACAGAACTGCGGACAGATCTTTCGTTATGCCGTGGCAACCGGGCGGGCAGAGCGAGACCCCTCGGGCGACCTGCGCGGTGCCATTCCTCCGGCCAATGGAAAGCACATGGCCACCATCACTGTCCCTCAAGAAATAGCCGGCTTATTGCATTCCATTGATGGATATAAAGGCAGTATTGTTACCAGATGCGCCTTGCAACTGGCGCCGCTTGTTTTTGTCCGCCCGGGAGAACTTCGCCATGCCGAATGGTCGGAGATTAATTTCGAGACGGCAGAGTGGCGGATTCCGGCGGAAAAGATGAAGGCAGGAGTTCTGCATATTGTTCCTTTGTCGCTCCAGGCCCAGAAGGTATTGTGGGAAATCCAGCCGCTGACAGGACAAGGGCGGTATGTTTTTCCGAGTCCGAGGACTCTGTCGAGACCGATGAGTGACAATGCCATTTTGTCCGCCTTGCGGCGCATGGGTTATGCCAAAGATGAGATGAGCGGTCACGGCTTCCGCAGCATGGCCAGTACCCTGTTAAATGAGCAGGGCTGGAATCGGGATGCAATTGAGCGGCAGCTTGCCCATGCCGAGAGAAACAGCGTGCGGGCTGCGTATAACTATGCTGAGTTTATGCCGGAAAGAAAAAAAATGATGCAAGCTTGGGCTGACTATTTGGATGGTATTAAGGCTGGACTTTAATTATTCAGTTGCTGGCGATGGAATAACTTAGGGGGTTAAGCCACAACGAAACCAGATGCTCGTGCCGGGACAGTCATCAGCTGGGCTGGAGCACTGAAAAATTCCAGATATAACAGGATAAATAAACCTCGGCTGATAAACTTCATGGTCAAATTGTTTTCGGTGACGATACTAATCACTTCGTCGGTCATCCGACTGGGATCTCACTCCGAGTGAGCAAGTCAGCCAAGGTGCGAGCTACTTCAAACCGCGCGGGATTGTCCCCAACCGTCAAAGCCTTGAAATGCGCCTTGCCGCATTCGATCTTCGCGCTCTCCTTGTCTCGCAGGTCGTCGGTGAACAGGCTGCTCTTGGTTTCGACCACAAAGTACAGGTGCTCGGCTCCATCCTTCTCCACCAGCACGGCCCAGTCGGGGTTGTAGGAACCGAGGGGGGTCGGGACTTTGAACCAGCCGGGGAGCTTGGCGTACACCTTAATCGCCTCGTTCTTCTCCAACTGCTCGGCAAACGTCCGCTCGGTGTCTGATTCGTAGAGCACCTGTTCGTGAACGCTCTTGTTGGCGGCGACCATGTTGTTGAGGTAGCCGCGCAGTTCTTCGGTTTCAAAAAGCTGCTGGGCGTAGTACGACTCATCGCCGATGCGCTGATATTTAATGCCGTCCACGAGGGCCATACGCTTGGCACGGTTGATGATTGCGGTGGCGAGTTCGATGAACTGCTGCGGATTGCGCTTAAAATCATCGAGCCTTCGGCTCTCAACAAGGATGCGGTGGATGCTGCGGCGGGTTATCGAGGTCTTGTCCTGAAGGTCGGTGAGGATATCGGGCAGTTCGATGTCGCCTTCGTCCAGGGTGACGGGGGCGGAGGTGGCTGTTTCCGTCGCTTCCACGCCAGCGCGGCCGATAGCGAGGTCGGCCATGCGCCACTGCAAGCGGGTCTTGGCAATAGGCGGCGCGTCTTGAAGTGCCTTGATGCAGGCCTCCAGTAGCGTCTCGTTGTCGAACTGGACGCGGTAGGTGGTCTTGTGTTTGATGCGGTCCCACAGCGCCTTAAATTCAGCGCTTTGCAGCACGGCCTGGCGGGTCTTCACCTGCTCACGCTTGTCAGCGTCTTTGATTTCCAAGCGTCCAGCCAGTTTGCGGAGAATCTCCATCACCTGGGGCAATTGGGCGGCAAACGGCTCCGGCAGGGTCAGTGTGCCTTCTTTAAGCGCCTTACGCAGCGTGTCCTGCACCTTGCCCTGGGCGTTGACGAGACCGGCGGTTTTCAAATGTTCCCACAGCACCTTTGATTGCTCGAAGCCCAGCGGCGCGGGCTGACCATCGGCCCCGGTGGTGGTGACTCCGGCAAACTGGTGCGCCTCCACGATGCCGAAGCGGATGCCGGTTTCGTCCTCGATCTCTTTCTGAAGTTTCTCGGCGTACTGTTCGTAGCTTTCGGTTGCGATTACGGTCAAGGTGTTGATCTCGAAGCCGTGCAGGCGCTCCCCGTTCTGGTTCACACACAGGCGCAAGCCGCGTCCGATGGTTTGACGGCGTTGCTGCTCGGAAGCCATCTCTCGCAGGCTGCAGATTTGAAAGACGTTCGGGTTGTCCCAGCCTTCGCGCAAGGCGGAATGCGAGAAGATAAACTTCAGCGGCGTGTCGAAGTTCAACAGCTTCTCCTTGTCGCGCATGATCAGGTTGTAGGTATCGTCGTCAGCCTGGGTGTTGCCTCTGGTGTCTTTAAATACTTCCACTGTTTTGCCGCCGACCTTCTTTTTATCTATCGAGAAATAGCCGTTGTGCACATCCTCGGCTGAAGTGGTCAGGTCCACTTCCTTGAAAAGGGTATGGTAGTCGGGATGCTTGGCCAAGCGGCGGTATTCCTCTTCAAAGATGCGCGCGTACTCGCCCTTCACCGGATTGCCATCGGGGTCGTACTGCCGGTATTTTTCCACGGCATCGATGAAAAACAGGCTGAGCACCTTGATGCCTTGTGGGCGTAATCGCTTTTCCTTGTCCAGGTGTTCCTTGATAGTACGGTGGATCATCTGGCGCTGCACCGCCATGGCGTCCACATCGCCGTAGGCTTGGCCGAGGCGGAGGTATTCTTCGCCGCCGGGATAGCGGATTTCCATAAACTCATCGCCCTTGGCCACCCGGATTTCACCCACACGGCAGTCTTGATATACCGCCCGTCCGGTGGTCTGCTCCAGATTATCGCCATCCTGTACGGTGACCTCCTTGCGGACCACGCCGGTTTTGGTCAGGGTGTCGAGCTCCACTTTGGCCGTGATGACCCCGTGCTTGTTGCTGACCGAGAGCAGTTTGACATACGCCTTATTGTGCCCGCCTTCCACCGAGGCCGCCGCCACTTCGATCTGTTTCACCAGCTTGCGCTCGTAGGCGTCCACCGCTTCGAGCTTGAAGACCATGTGGTGCGCGTGTTTCGGCGTCGCAGAGTAGCGCAGGTTGCACAGCGGGTGCATCCGTTCCATGGCCTTCTTGCCCTTGCCATCGAGTCCGCCCTCGACGCTCTGCGGCTCGTCAACGATGAGGATGGGGCGCGTCGCCCGGATCAAGTCGATGGCTTCTCCCCGCCGGTCTTCTCACTGGGGCGATACATCACGTTCTTCGATTTCGCGCGGCGGGCTGCTTCGTCCGTCTCCTCGGACTGCGCTTGCTGTTCGTCGCCGAATTTATTGATGGCGCCAACCGTCATCACCATGATCTGAATCTGCGGGCTGGTGGCGAAGTTGCGCACCTGGCCGAGTTTTGCCGAGTCGTAGATGAAGGAGTCGAAGGGCACACCGGCGTAGAGCCCCTTGAGGTGTTCCGCCGCCGTCTCGATCGTATGATAAACGCCTTCCTTGATGGCCACCGAGGGCACCACGATGACGAATTTGTTAAAGCCGTAGCGTTTGTTGAGTTCGAAGACAGTCCGCAGATAGACATAGGTTTTGCCGGTGCCGGTCTCCATCTCCACGGTAAAGTCGCCGGACTCAAGCGAGGTCGAGGGGGCGAGGCCGTGGCGGAGCTGGATGGCGTGCAGGTTGGCCAGCAATTCGTCGTCGAGCAAGGTCAGACGGTTGCCGATGCCGAGGTCGTTTTCCATCCCCGGCAGGCGTTGCTGGGCCGAGTGTTTTGTGACGGTGAACTCCGTGCGGCAGGTTTCCTGCCCGTGAAAAAGGTCGCAGACCGCATCGATGGCGGCGAGCTGATAGTCAAGACTCGGTTCAAAGTGTAGTTTCATAGAGAGAGCAGAGAGATGGCCTTGCTGTTTATGGATAGTTTGGCAGCATTGAGTAGAAATAAATATTCTTTTAAAAACAGCATTCTACGCACAAATTCTGGATATTTTTTTGGCTAATCATTTTGTTCGGTGGTTGAGTTAGAAATAAGTGCATCGCTCAGAACCCATGTTGGCGATTTGTTCGAGCCTGCATTGCGAACCATTCCTTCTCTGCGGAGGGACTGAAGTAAATTTTTTACTTTGTGCTGCTTCTGACTGGCTGTGAGAACTTCAGACAGTTTGGGAGATAGCAGTTCGTCCAGCTCCTTGCGGTTGGCACGTTTATACTTCTGGAGGTACTCGACAATTAAACGCCGGTAATAATCATCGTTCAGAGCTCGGTTATGGATATAGCTGGCCTTTTGATCAGTCCATTCCGCCACCCTGGCCGAGATAAAATAGTTGGGAGAGCGGCCTTCTATCAGTTTTTCGGCTTTGAGCCACTTCACCGCGTCGGAAGAAATCCTTTGGTGTTTTTGTATTTGGTCGAGCAACATCACCAGAGTGAGGTTCAAGTCTCGCCTTTTCATCAAGATATGGGTGTACTGGGCGTCCAGGATTTTACCGCTGATGGTCACTTCCACCCTGGGCTTGGCACCAGAATCGGCATCAATGGCGAAGTCTGGCAGAGGGAAAAACCGTTCCCGCTGGGTTTCGAACATCCGGCGGATGCCGCTGCCAAGCTGATCGATCATCCGTAGACGAATCATGCCGTCAATCAGCCATTGGTTGCGATAATGCTCTGGCGGCGACTGGTGCTCCAGCATCCATTCGACGCTGGGCGGAATAAAGGCCCCCAAATTGGTGAACACCAGCCGGTCAGGGTGTTCCACCACATTGATTTTGCCGCCCAACCGATAATCCTGGTGGGCGACACAGTTATGCAGGGCCTCGCGGATAACCCAAGAGTCGTATTGCGAGACCGGGACGGGAAAGAGCTTGCCGTCCGGCATGTATTCCACCTGCACATTGCGGATACGGCTGAACAGCGACTGAGAGGAGAGAAGCAATGGCATGCCGAAATGTTGCCCGCCGGCTGTCCGGTTGTCGTTGTCGCGGAGAATCCAGCTGAATTTTACATCAGCAGACGAGAGAAAATGAGAGGCCTCGTCACGGCCAAGGAGGAGCAGAGCGGAACGGGTCACGCGCCCTTGCTTGGTGATATGGGCCTTGTTGAGCAGGGTCGGCACATCCCAGGCAATGGCATCGGCGTGGATTTTCGCGTGGCGGCTCACATCCGGCTCACTCTTGATCAGGTATTCCGTGAATTTGGCACGGGCAAAGATGATGGCCTCCGGGTCCAAATCGTCGAGGGAGGCGTCTGGTACGATTTGCCCAGTCCAATCCTCTGCCCCGCCGAGTTCGTTCCAAAGCCTCGCCTCTTTGTCGGGATGCTCGGAAAGCTTGGTCTTGTGGCTATCGATGCGGATATAGCGAATCCCCTTGAAGGCCAGCGGCGCGGTGCGTGGCGGGCGAATCTCCAGCATGACCACTGGTCCGGCAGGATGGTCAACTGCATGAAATTCAAAGTCCGGGCGGGGGGAAATCTTCTGGGTCAACCACATGACGAGGGACTGATTGCCCTCGCCTTTGGTGGCGAAGGGGTTGAAGGTCGTACCCTTGACGGTGTGGGTGGTATTATCGACGCCCCACACCAGCCAGGCGCGGTCATGGCGCTCCAGTACCGCCGCGTTTGCCAGGGCCGAAAGGTATACCCCAATGTCGTCCGGCAAGTCCCAGTTTGACTTGAACTCCACCGTCGCCGCCTCTCGCGGCAGGGAGCAAAGCTGTTCCAGTGTGCTGAGCAGGGCAGCGCTGTCGGTGGCCATGGTTACAAGCTCCTCACGGTTTCGAGGCCGTGCTGCTGGAGGATGGCGGTGAGGTTGGACTTGGCTACGTCGTCGGCAAAGGCGCTGTCACGGAAGACGACGGTGGTTTCTCCGGCGGGTTTTAGTTCCTTGTGCCAGGCGTCGATCCCGAGGGCCAGCGGCTCCACGTCGGCTTGCGGGATGGTGGGCGAGAGGCAGACAAGCAGCGAGCCGCCGCCGATTGAGTGGATTTCATGCGTCTGCTTGGCGGCCCCGACTGTCTGCCTGGTTTCAATCGGCACGCAGAGGTCGAGGCCGAGCTTGAGGAGCAGCTCGAAGAGGATGTCCTGCTCGGTGCGGTCGGCTTTGAGATGGTTAATGGAGTCGAAGAGGGAATCGGCGAGTTTGTCGCGGTCCGGGTCCCACGTCCGGATGTTGCTGCTGGCGAGTTTGAAGACGCGGAAGCCGAGGTCGCCAGAAAACATCGGGTTCTCTGCTTTGATCTTGGCGGCGGCGCGTCGTAAGCGTTCTTTGGTTATTTCAGAAATAGTGCACGGCACCCCAAGCGAATTGCAAAGCTGAACGGCAGCCTTCTGATCCTTATCGCTCGCATTTAGCGGTTCAGGTAGCTGAACAAGGCAAAAGGTTCTTTGGAGCGAATCCTTTGAGTTGAGCTTCCACACAGCTTTGGCTGTTGCGCCGGACCCCGCGAAGAAATCAACTACGAGATCACCATGATCCTTCAATAGGAATGGCAAGAACGCCTCATAAAGGCGCACGGGTTTGGGGTTAGTAAAGACTTTTCCTTCCGTTGGAAAATCTTCCTTGAGGTCGTAAGCCCCCAATCGACCATCCAACTCCAGGAGGCTCGATAGCTTCTCTTTGAAATCGGCAGCATATACCTTCAGCTCAATGATCTTTGACTCATCGTCTCCAAACAGAATTCGATTTGCTGCAAGCAGCTCGTCCATTGTTTGTTTCGGGAATCGATATCCCATCAAAGGCTGCTTGCATGGACGCTTTGTCAGTGGATGAGGAACATCGTATCTGTAACCCTCTCGACCAGGGTTGTGCACACTCTGGCTTCCTGTGTAGACCCCTCCATCATCGATGTATTTATATCGGTCAAGGGGCCATAGTTCCGCCTTATGTTCACGATACCAAGTGTTATACACATCCTGCAATTCTTGCCCTTTGAACTTCGCTGTGAGCTCATCGCCAATTCTAACGAGTACATCCTTGATATCTGAAAGGGATGACTTCCATTCAGCATCAATCGAATCCTTTTTTTTGGCCACCACTAGCAAGTATTCATGCTCAGTCGCCACATTGGTCGGATTATTGTCCGTTGCGTTTTTCCAGACGACCGTGCCGACAATATTTTCCTCGCCAAAGATATCGCAACACATCAGGCGCAATGCCGAGTACTCTCTATCGTCAATCGAAATGAAGATGACCCCATTGTCTCTGAGCAGACCTCGCGCAAGCTTTAACCTCGGATACATCATGTTCAGCCAGTCGGTATGAAACCGACCGCTGGCCTCGGTATTGCTGCTGATCTTCTGTCCGCCTTCAACCTGCCTGGTCAGCTCCAGATAGTTTTTGATGTTGTCCTGGAAGTTGTCGGGATAGACAAAGTCCTTGCCGGTGTTGTAGGGCGGGTCGATATAGATAAGCTTTACCTTGCCGGCATAGGATTTCTGCAGGAGCTTGAGGACTTCAAGGTTGTCGCCCTCGATCATGAGGTTCCGGGTGGTTTCCCAGTCCACGCTCTCTTCCGGGCAGGGGCGCAGGGTGCCGGTGGAGGGGGTGAGAGCGAGCTCGCGGGCGCGGCGTTTGCCATGCCAGTTGAGGCCGTATTTCTCCTCGGCATCGGTAACGGTCTGGTCGCCCACAAGCTGCTTAAGCACGTCGAGATTCACCGCCACGCCGCCCGGCCCCTCGGTGACGAGTTCGGGGAAGAGCGCCCTGAGCGCGGCGAGGTTCTCGGCGACAAGGTCGGGGGATTTGCTTTCAGGGTCATCGGCGGTCAGTTTCTTCATCATGTCCTCTATTTTCACAGTTTGGCGCGGGCAGCAACTATGGCCGCCTCAACGCGCTTGAGTTCCAGGTTCAATTCCACCCGCCGCGCCATCTGCTTCTCTTTCACGGCGGCGGCTCTTAGGCGGGCAATTTCCGCATCGAGCCGCGTACATTCTTGCAGGGCATCGTGACGGAGCGCAGCACGTTCGGCGTTTACGGCGACGGAGAAAGCGCCGGTCAGTCGCGCCGCTTGTAGTGCCAGTAGAGTATCTATCCAGCCTTGATACAGCAAATACAACGTGGTGCGTGGTTGCTTGCCTAGCGCCAGCGCGTCATGGAAGGCAGGCCAGCGATCGCCATCATACTCCGTGTCCCAGTCACCAGCGACAATATCGCCCTCCAGCACCGTCTTGCCTGACTCACCCTGCGACCAGCGTTTGTGGGCCGCAGAAAGTCCGACTCGGTCGTCTTGCTCTGTTAACAGCAGCAACGGATAAGGCACCGCCCGGTGCACCAGCTCCACCAGCCGTGGCACCTTGGCCGCGGGCCGCAGGGTGAGGTGCAACACGGCGATTTCCAGATATTCCCGCACCTCGTCGCGATATTCGGGTACGCTGATAGTCGTTGGCTTGAGCGCCGCCAGCCAGAGCAACTCCTCGATGCCGTCATTGATAAGGCGCTTGTCGGCGGCCGTGGGCGCACCGTTCTCAAGCAATAGCTTTTTGGGTACGCGCTGATCGACGCGACTGCCGGCGGGCAGGTCAAGAGCGGCAACGAACCCACTGACCCCCGGCGGCTGTATCACGTAAGCACGCCTCCAAAGGCTTTTGCGGTCTCTTCACTCTCCCGGCCCGATACCGCCTTCCCGGTGGCGCCTTCGATGAGCCCCAGGAGAGCTGACCCTCTACGAAGGATGAAGCTGTCGAAATCATCCGCACGGAGTTCAGCGACGGGGATGGCATGCGAAACCAAGAACTTGTCAAGATTATCAGGGCTGACCTGTTTGTTCTTCTGGATTCGAGACAGATACAGGCTGGGCGCGTCACCACTGATGAACCGATTGGTGCCGGCAGCCAGTGGTGCTTTGTTGACGACGCTGTTCCACTTCTCTCGTGGCAGTTTGCTGTTCTCGCACCACACCCTTGGAAAGATATGGTGAATATCGATCGCATTATTGAAATAGGTTTGGAGGTCGATGGGTGACCCACTTATGAAATCCTTACCGCCATGCTTCATCAGTAAGGCGGCAAGACCCTTGTACGCGGCGGCCAGCCGTGATTGCAGGGACAGCAGACGAGTAGGGGCGAAACTGGCGTCCCGTACCGAACGCGGCTCGCTGCCACCGTCTATCCACTGAACCATGTCAGGAAGGTCCATGCCGAAGCGCGTTTCGTTGGCGCCCCCATAGAGCTCCCCGAAAACGCCACACCAGTACCACCGCAACACCTTTTGCTTGACGCCGTGCTGGTCGATTTTGTCCATTAATCGCGCACAGATGCTGGAAAGTGGAATCATTTGTGTCGCGTAGGGAAGACTCTTGGTGTCAAATATCTTCTCTTCGGCAAGCAGTTCGGCGGCTTTCTTGAACCCTGCTTCAACGCGGCCTTGGAGCTGCTTGAAATCAGTCAGTTCGAGACGCAAAACATCCGCTCTCTTGCACGATACAGCTGACTTGCTGAGCAGATGCCGCTCGTAGCTGGCGAGAAGAGTGACAGCTGTAAGAAAACTGGTTCCATCAATCGCTTTGAGTACGTTATGCTTGGTGGTGAGACGTTCATGGCGAGCCTCCCAATCCTCTCTAAGATTGAACTCGTTTGCAGCGAAGGTTGCAGTCATCAACTCGAAGACGGTCAGCGTGACGCCGCCCGTATTGACCTTTTCAAACACTTGGCAGACCGCTTCGCGCGGCGTGTCCTGCGTGAGCTCAATGGCGGGCACCTTGAATTGCTGAAAGCGCAGCCAGATCTCCTGCTCAAAGCGCATGAGGAACATCATCGCGTCTGCGGCGTTGCCATGGTGGTTTGCGTAACCCATCTTCCACTGCATAAAGCCCTGGGTATCGAACATCAAAGCAATCGGAAATAAGCGCTGCCCGTATTGAAGTGCGGGCGTACTGAGGTCAAGATCCACCTTCCGACCAAAGTCGGAGGTAACCCGGAGCGTGTCGGGAACAGAGAGCACAGCCTCTTCGCGATCCTCAGCAGGGTCGAGGCACTTTGCCATATCCAGGAAATAGACCCGGTGGACCTCTGCACCTTTCTCCGTTTTTGTCTTGACCGGCAGGCCGCTGCGAAGCGAAAGATACATTGAGGTGAGGCGTTGCTGGCCGTCGAGGACCAGAGTCTTAGGCTTCGGCGGAGGGTTCAGCGAGACACCTTCAAATAGCCGGGGCTTGAAGGGGACGCCGCCTGCTTCAAGGAACATGACCGCGCCGATTGGATACGAGAGTGACAGACTGGCGATCAGTGACCTGATATGCACATCGTCCCATACCCAACCGCGCTGAAAATCCGGCAACTGCGTATCCCCTCGCGCGATAGCGTCAAGAACGTCCTTGAGAGCAGGCTCTGCGGTTCTAAAACTCATAGTTCAAATATCCTCTTTTACTCAGGAGTCGATGCCTGGCAGTACAGCGAGCCAGGCGATAACTTCAAAATCGTTGATGCCTGCGAACTCGCTCTTCAGGGCGTGGGTGCCGCCGGGGGTGAACAGGCTGGCCACGGCCCGCTCTTCTTTCTTGCCGACCACCGAGGCCACGGCGGCGGCAAGCAGGCGCTGGGCCGCGCGCATATCCTCACCCTGCTTGGTGGCCTTGTCGAAGCGGGCGCAGGCACCGGCATCGGGCAGTTCGCGCCCGAGACAAAGGCGCTTGAGCCGATCAAGGATCTGCTTGGCCTGGGTGTAGGGCAGCAGAACCGTGCCGTCGTCGCCCACATGCACGAGATATTGGGCACCGAGCGGATAGCCTGTCTCCGCGCTGCTCTTGGCGGCTTCGCCCTCGGCGCGCAGGCAGAAAATGACGCCTGGTGCAATTTCCGCATCGGCTGTGGTTGTGACCGCGCAGGTGCCGAGCGGTAGATTCTCAAGCACACCGGGGTGGGCCTTGAGGTATTGCGCCAGATCGATGCGAAAGTCGGTGAGCGTCAGATCGGTAATGGAAACACCGGTGGAAAGGTCTTCGAGGTCGATCACCGCGTCCTGGAGTTTCATGAGTTGCTTGCGGCGGTACTCCAGATCGTTCATCGGGTTGCCGGAGTCTTGTTCGATCAAGTTCTCTTCGCCGGTGGCGGAGATGTCGAGTAGCACCATGCGGCCACTAACCCGCTGCTCCAGGTTGATGTACTCCTCCAACTCTATGTTGGGCCAGAAGTTGGCGAGCTGGATGCGTTGGTTCGGTGAGCCGATGCGGTCAATACGGCCGAAACGCTGGATGATGCGCACCGGGTTCCAATGGATATCGTAATTGATTAGCCAGTCGCAGTCCTGGAGGTTCTGGCCTTCGGAGATGCAGTCGGTGGCGATGAGCAGGTCAAGCTCGCCCTCTGCGGCGTATTCCTCGGGGCGCTCCTTCGCTCGTGGTGCAAAGGTGGTGAGGATCGAAGACAGGTCCTTGCGCAAGCCAGCGAGCGTGGTTTGATTGCTGCCCGTGCCGGTAACCAGCGCCGTGTCGATGCCGAGGCTTGCCTTGGCCCATGGGGCGAGTTGGTCGTAAAGATAACGGGCAGTGTCGGCAAAGGCTGTGAAGACGATCACCTTGCAATTGCCGGGGTTGATCGGGTTGCGGCATTTGTGTTCAATCATCTCGCGCAGCTTTGCCAGCTTGTCGTCGCGCCGAGCATCGACCTGAGCCGCCGCCGTGTGGAGCGTTGCCAGGCGGTTTCGATCCTCGATCAGCTCCTGCCTCCAGCGGATGAGGTCCACATCCTTCAAAAGAACCTTCACCTTACGCCCGACGAGTAAGCTCTCGAAGGCCGGATCGTCGATGTCCACATCCTCGATGTCGATTTCCTCCATCTCCTGGGCATGACTTTCGATGCGGGCCAAAGTGGCCTCCACGTCGCGCAACTGGCGCTGGACGGTGAGGGCGAACGATGGCACGGAGCTTTCCATCCTCTTCAGAACGTTGACGCGCAGCAGGTGGATCAGGCTTTCCTCGCGGTCGGCTTGGCGGAAAAAGCCTGTGCCGCCTTTGACCTCAGTACTATACTTCTTGTCGTAAGCTGCCTGTTTGTGTGGCAACACGTACCGAAGCGGCGCGTAGGAGGCGAGGTTCAGCCGGCGGATCTCGTTGTTGATCTCGCGGATCGAGGGGAACTCGCCGGCGAGGTCCACGTCGGCCTTGATGTTGATCGGCTTCAGTCGGTCGGGGAAGCGGCCGGTCTCGGCAGTGCCGTAATACTTCTCGATATGCTTGCGCGAGCGTGCGATGGTGAGCAGGTCGAGCAGGGTGAAATAGTCGAAGCCGAGCATTTCGATCAGCCGTGAAGGTATTCGCTTGGCATCCTCAAGGTCGAGCCAACGGTTGAACTGTTTCTGCGCCAGTCGGGTGGTGCTGTCGATGCTGCCGATACCGTGATCAAGCAATGCCGTGTCGTCGCCCTCGGTGACAAAAGCGATCTGGTTGCGGAGATCGGCGAGGCGATTGTTAACCGGCGTGGCGGAAAGCATCAGCACTCGGGTCTTGACGCCTTCCCGGATGATCTTGCGCATCAGGCGGTCGTAGCGTGTCTCGCCACCTTGCTTGGGCGTTCGCTTGTTGCGGAAATTGTGCGACTCGTCGATGACGACGAGGTCATAGTTACCCCAGTTGATGTGCGAAAGGTCGATGTCGCCGGATAGCCCGCCGTCACGCGAGAGATCGGTGTGATTCAGCACGTCGTAGTTGAAGCGGTCAGGCGCCAGAAAGTTGCGGCGGTCATTCGCCTTGTAGAGCGTCCAGTTGTCGCGCAGGCGTTTGGGTACCAACACCAGCACCCGGTCGTTGCGTAACTCGTGGTACTTGATGATGGCGAGCGCCTCAAACGTCTTGCCGAGGCCAACGCTGTCGGCGATGATGCAGCCGCCGAACCGTTCCAGTTTGTCTATCGCGCCGACAACACCGTCGCGCTGGAATTTGTAGAGCTTCTTCCAGACCACGGTGTTGCGGATGCCGGTTGCCGACTTGACGATACGCTCTTCGTCAAGATCGTCGCCACGACCGCTGAAGAGATGGTGCAAGATGAGGGTGTAGACGAGAAATGGGTCCCGGTGAGTTGCGAGTGCCTGAAGGTCGCCGATCAGAGTGACCTTGGCACTGTGGTCGGCCACGAGACTGGACCACTGGGCGTCGAACCACTGACTGAGCAGCTGGGCTTCTTCGGGCGTCTCGGACGCCTGGATCAGGTTCAACGGGTTACCCGGCGTCAGCCCAAGCCCATCGGTGCTGAATGCAAGTGAGCCGAGAAGCACTTGCAGGGGATGTGCTTCGCCATCCCGCAAGACGAACGCGCCCTGCGGGATCGTGCCAAGCGCTCTCCGCACCTCGACCTTTTTCTCAATCCACTGTGAAAGCTGATTTGCCAGCCAGCGCGTTTGCAGACGGTTGCGTGCAGCACGATCGGCGGTGGAGCCCAGGAGCGCAAGTTCCACATTGGCGGCAGGTAGAAGAAGACGGCATCCAGCCAGTGTGTCCACTTCTCGCCGCATCTCGGAGTAAGCGAATAGTGAAAAAGCCGGGGTCACAAAATCAAGCCGGCGCCCTTGGCTTAGCTGCGGACGCAGCAGGTCGATGACGCGGTCGGTGCCTGTGTTGCGGATGAGCTTCATGAGTCTTCCTTCACACTTGATGAAAACATTTACTGCGAGAGTATGATAATGTACTGTAAAGGCCGATATAATCCAAACAAATTGACACCAGTCTCCATACCTTGGAAAAAGATGGCAGAGTATTCCCCCCTTTCTCCATTTTCACGGGCATTGGAGTTAAGCGAGTACGGACAAAAAAGAGAAGTCAAACAGGACAAACAATGGGCCAAAGCAAGCTGTTTAAATTCAAGGAGTGGCAAACGCTCTCGGAGGCAACAAAATATCTATCCACCCTCTTTGGTGAGGAAATTGTCGAAGCTGATGTGCTACGCTTTGCCCTTGATGGGCATCTCAAGTTATCCGTCTATTTTGTCAACCGAGCGGAGGTGAGACAGGGTGATAATTTTCTTCCATTTGAGGAATGGAAAGAGAAATTCCACAAAGAAATATCATGGAAAACACTGCGGCCAATTATTCTACCGAACAAAATTCTTGCTTTTGGTGCCCCCCACTTTGATGGATATATCCCCGTTGATATTGCTGAAAATGGTGAAGATTTCAATTTACCCTTCGATTATGAGAAATCAGATAAATTTAAAAGAGAGTATTTGGCAAAGCGTTCTTCTCAGGAGCAAGCGGAGCAACTTGCAGCGATATGTGAGATGATTGAAATGCAGACCAGGGAAACATCAACTAAATTTGGAGGAAGAGTTCCCCCCAGTAGCGACAGCTTCCAAGGCCAAATATTGACAATCGATGGGATTTGGGACTTGCCGATGTTAGGCGCAGAGCGCAAGGACATCGAGCAAAGGTATCTTCAACTCACTGACGGTCCAATTGCCACTTATTGTTTCCTCGATGGTGTATTCGTAGAGGGAAAAGATAACAGAGTGTTTCAACTGCAGCAACGGTGGGGTCCAGAGGATCTTGCGTCCATTTATGAAGGAATAACCGACACAGCTAAAACCGCTTCAGGAAAACAGGGAAGTACATCGGCAAAACCATACAATGACCCCAGTAATTATTATGGGGCATCAGGCTTGCCGGAGGATTGTATATTAGTCGTCAGAACAAGCGCTTTGCGTGAGTTCGAGGATCTCCATTTTGCTGATCAAGAGCGTGAAAAACGACCACCGAGCAAACGGCAACAAGATTCCGACCTGCATATCATCGGCGCATTGCTTGAGGTTATTGTCGAAGGCCAGTTATTTTCGAGTGAAGAAAAATTGCGAGACCATATAGCTGATCAATATCGTGGCTATTCGGGTTGTGCCAGTCGGACTCTGGCCGGAAGATTTGCTGAGGCCAAGAAACTGCTCAGGCTTGCAGAGTAGCCTCATTATCGGCAATGGAATTACAATTTCCAGGAAGAGGGGTCAATATCTTCAGAGGTGGGAAGAACATTCCGACTCCAATCAGAAGTATCATACAAACTACGATTCAGGAAGTCTGTAGGAAATGGCGGGTTACAACACAAAGAGCTGTAATGCTCTAGAAAAGCCTTATTATCGGCCGATCGAGGTGGCAATACGATGGTGTGGTCTAATTGAATATGAACCAGAAATTTTGCAAGAACTTGAAAGGTCAGGTCTCCATATACCTGTGGCTGGACAATTCTCAAGATGGCCTTGTCTTAGGGTGAACACTGAGAAGATTTTTGATGCACTTGCTCATGGGGAAATGCCTTGTGGTCGAGATGGGAAAACGGTTGCAGCTGATGACCATGTTGCCCCGCCTCGGCGAACCGTAAGGCACACTGACTTACGGATCTGGATGGCAAAGCACTACCCGGATCAAAAACCAGATTTTCTCTTTGACGACATTGAACGTTCTGCCCATGCCGCGATCAATGCCGATTCTTTCCGTGCTTTGCAAGCCGATGTACTGGCGGCGCGGGCGGATCTTGCCCGTGAAGAACAAAGACGGGAGAAAATTGCCAAAGAAAGAGACGCGTTGCTTGGTCAACGAGATTCTTTGCAGGCAATGGTTGAGAGATTATCCGCAGATGCAGGGAAAGTATCTGAGCGACAAGAAAGATCAGATCTGCATATTATTGGTGCGTTGCTCCAGACAATCATGGATAAGAAAATGTTTCCCAGCGAAGAGGCGCTACGGATGCATATTGCTGCTCAATATCAAGGTTATCCTGGGTGCGCAGAGAGAACTCTCGCCGGCAGGTTCTCTCATTCGAAAAAACTGTTATCAGAGTAAAGACCACCGCCTCTCTACTTTTTGCAACTGCAAAGACAACCGTTGCAGCTGCAATGCAACACCAAGTCGCATGCTATAGATTCACCTCAAAGCTCACGGATACCCTGTGGGCGTTATCACACTAGGTGATTCAACATGCGACACAATCCCCTTCCAGAAACCGGATTTGTCCGGCTCTCACAGATTGTCGGTGACAAAAAAGCAGACCCGCCGATTCCGGCAATTATCCCTGTATCAAAATCCACATGGTGGGCCGGTGTAAAATCCGGCAGATACCCGCAACCGGTGAAGCTCTCTGAGCGCTGCACAGCTTGGCGGGTGGAAGATATTCGTGCCTTAACGAGTAATCGGTGAGGTGGGCGGTATGAATGATATCGTGACACTTTTGTCAACTGTCCTGGTTGAAACCGGTAAAACCGACGAAACCTATCCGATCGGTAATGAAGAATTTTTACGGACAGTATTTGGACGGGAGCAAACTGAGGCGCGGCCGGTCCTGGTCAGCTTCACGGGTAATCCTCTGCAGGTGTCAAGAACGGCTTGGTTTGGCAGGCCGTGGCAAGGTGCTTCGGATACCGCGACCAACTTATCGTCCAGCAACAACAATTATTTCAGCCTGGCAACATTCAGACCAGATGAGGCTGGACATTATCGCCGCCAGAAATCACGCTTCCATACCCTGCATGCGGTGATGCTTGATGATCTGGGAGGCAAGGTGCCAATGGAGAGGCTAACCTTGCCGCCATCATGGTTGCTGGAGACATCGCCCGGGAATTGCCAGGCCGGGTATCTGCTGTGCGAACCTCTTGCCGATGGCTTTGTCGCCGACCGTCTGATGAATGCCATTGTCTCAGCCGGTTTGTGCGACCCGGGAGCCAACGGCCCGAGGGCGAGACTTGCGCGGCTGCCGGTGGCGGTAAACGGCAAGCATTCACCACCTTTTTCCTGCCGGATGCTGGAATGGGATCCGGCGTTGCGTTATTCGGTCGAGGATCTGGTTGACGGTTTGCAAGTGGAAATGGCACAGAGAGGACGGCCAAAGAAACTGGATAAATGCGAGAATCAGGATTGTTCTATTGATGGGGACCAGGTGTGGATTCAGCGGCCCGAGGAAAATGTCGTGCTCGCCACGCTACGCAATCGTGGTCTTTACAAGGTGCCTCTCGGTGAGGGTAAGCATGATATCACCTGCCCCTGGGTAGAAGAACATACTGGAAAGGCGGACGGTGGCACCGCCTATTTTGAGCCCGACGATACTTGGCCCATCGGAGGTTTCAAATGTCTGCACGGGCATTGTGCTGAGAGAAAAATCCGCGATCTTTTGCGAGTGCTTGATATCGAGGTTAATGCGGCCCGCATGAAACCAACCATTCGTGTGGTGGATGGGGAAATGAATCGGGTGGTGGATGCGGCTGAGTGTGAACTTGCTCATTCTGGTCGCCATTACCAGCGCGGTGGACTGATTGTGACTGTGGTCACTGATCCCGGCACCCATGAAACCCGTGTGCAGGATATTAATCAATCGTCACTGGTGCGGGCACTGGCAGGTGCTGTGACCTGGGCACGTCACGATGGTCGTAGCCAGAAATGGGTTCGCATTGACCCTCCTGCTCGCCACGCCGCTGTGCTGTTCGATGCGCCAAGTTACCCGCATTTGCCGGTATTAAACGGTTTGGCGCGTCAGCCCTATCTGCGACCTGACGGCAGTATGATGACTGAAGCAGGGTATGATCTGACAACCGGCATGTTCGGGGTTTTTAATGCGCGCGAGTTTGTCGTCCCTGAAAGTCCCACCCGAGCAATGGCCGAAGTGGCAATGGTCCTGCTGAAATCGACGCTTAACGAATTTAGTTTTGCAAGTGAATCCGATCTAGCGGCAACTTTGGCGGCAATGTTGACCGCTGCAATTCGGTCGAGCATCGCCCATGCCCCGATGATTCATGTGCGGGCACATATGGTTGGCTCCGGCAAGTCCTATCTGTGTGAGCTTATCACCACCTTTGCCACCCCGCAGCGCGGTACTCCAACCACTTTTCCCCCCGATGATGAGGAGTGTCGAAAACTCCTACTTGCCGAGCTGTTACGGGCGCCGGCGGTGATTGAATTCGACAATCTTACAAGTGATCTCGTGGCGCACAAAAGCCTTTGCACAGTGCTGACCTCGGAATATATGAGCGGCCGAATCCTCGGGGTGTCAAAAACGGCAACGGTTAACACCCGGACTCTTTTTCTATCCAGCGGCAACAACGTCGGGCCAGTCCAGGATATGACGAGGCGTTGTATATCCATCCATCTTGATCCCGGCTGCGAAACCCCAGCTGCTCGGAGTTTTACCCGCCCGGAGCTGGTGCGCGAGGTGTTGCGAGAACGGGGAAGTTATGTATCAGCCGCTTTGACGATCATACGGGCCTGGATCGTCGCCGGTAGGCCGAAGACAGCCTGTAAATCTCTTGCAGGTTATGGCGACTGGTCCGAATTGTGTCGACAGCCGTTATTGTGGCTCGGTATGGCCGATCCGACAGCTTCGGTGTTCGAAGCCATGGCCGATGATCCGGATCGTGAGATACTTGGGCGCCTGTTAAATGCCTGGCAATCGGTGTTCGGCAAGACCGCGGCGATGGTGCGGGAGGCGGTGAAGCAGGCGATGTTGTCTGTTGAAGGGAACATCGAATTGTGCGAGGTACTTCATGACATTGCCGATGATCGTGGTGAAATCAACCGCCGGAAGCTGGGGTGGTGGATTAAACGGCATGCCGGGCGCATAGTCGATGGCCGTCGTTTTCTTCGTTCCAGTGGCAATCGATCGGCCGAGGCGTGGAAAGTGGATGTTGTGGAATCGGTTTCGCCGGTTTTACCGGTTTTACCGTTGCCGGAGAAGAAAAGTGTCAGCGGGCCGAATAAGCAGAAAAAGGTTGAAATTGCCACCGGCCAAAGAACTCAACTTTCACTGTTTGGGGGTGGACAATGAGAAAACGACATCCTAACCCCCGGCTTGTGAAAATCCACCGGAATTATGCGGTGGAAGAGATCGCCGACCTCTTCGGGATCCATAAGAATACCGTACGCGCCTGGGTAAAAGCCGGCCTGGCCACCACTGATGACAAGCGCCCCATGCTCATTCTCGGTCGAGACCTTGTGGCATTTCTTCAAAGCCGCCGGGGTAAAAATAAGCAAACTTGCAAGCCTGGGGAAATGTATTGTGTCCGCTGCCGATTCCCGAAATTGCCTGCCGAGGGCATGGTCGATTATTCACCGGTTAACGAGAAGTTCGGCAACCTGAAAGCGATTTGCCCGGATTGTAGTTCTATCATGAATCAGCGCGTCAGTTTGGCAAAATTGAACCAGTTTCGTGGGGATATGGACATCAGTATCCCGCAAGCACAGCAACACATAGTTGAGAGAGCTAAACCCACCGTAAACAGTGACTTGCAATAGGAGCGTAGAACCATGAAAAAACACAGCCCAGCAAATGAAAGAATCAAGCGCCAATACTTCTCCTTTTTGAAGGAGGCAAAGCGCAATAGCGAGGCCACGGTTGATGCCGCGGCGAAGGCCCTCAGTCGGTTTGAGATCTATACGAATTATAAAGATTTTAAGGCATTTCATCGTAGCCAGGCAATTGCCTTCAAGAAACATCTCGCTGAGCAGAAGGCGCTGCAGTCCGGGAAAAAGCTCAGCAAGGCGACCCTGCATTCGACCCTCACGCAGCTCAAACGATTTTTTGAATGGCTTTCGGATAAACCTGGTTACAAATCACGTTTGCACTATTCCGATGCCGAGTATTTCAATCTGTCTGATAATGATATGCGGATAGCCACGGCACAACGGGAACAAAAAGTGCCAACATTGGAACAGATCAAGCACGTGATAAAGATGATGCCGACCGGGACCGAAATAGAGCGCCGTAACCGAGCCTTGGTGGCATTTACGATTCTGACTGGTGCTCGGGACAGTGCGATCGCATCCATGAAGCTGAAACATGTTGATCTCGTCACGGATAGCGTTTATCAAGATGCCCGAGAAGTGAAGACTAAATTTAGAAAAACCTTTGGTACCTTCTTTTTTAAAATCGGAGATGAGGTTCGTGGGATTGTGGCTGAATGGGTGGAATATCTGCGAAATGAGAAATTGTGGGGCAACGATGATCCTCTTTTTCCGGCAACGAAAATTGCATTTGGACCTGATCGGCATTTTGAAGTAGTGGGGGTGACAAAAAAACACTGGAGCAACGCCACCCCTATTCGGAAGATATTTCAGGAAGCCTTTACCAGTGCCGGTTTACCGTATTTCAACCCACACTCTTTTAGAAATACTTTGGTCCGACTGGGTGAAGAGGTTTGCAAGTTGCCAGCGGATTTCAAGGCATGGAGCCAGAATCTCGGACATGAAAAGGTTCTAACAACACTTCTAAGCTATGGTGAGGTTGATTATCGACGGCAGGGGGAAATTATAAAAGGATTAGGTGTTTCGCAATCTGGGAAGCAGGCAAATGTCAGTGAATTAGCTGAGGCAATTTTATCGAAATTTAAAGAGTCCGGGATAGATGTGGTCCAGAAGTGATGTGTAAAAAGAGATGATGTCATACTGATACTCGGCCTATCTTTGCTATTTTTTTCTTCTGAAGTAACATACGTAACTCAGGAAGAATCACAGCTATGCCCTCTCGCGACTGAGGTAAAGGTGTTCATGGATAAGGTCTTAACTCAGAATCCTTTTTTATTGTTAGGAATTTGGAAAAGCAGAACCTCCTGGATACAGTAGATCTATTAACCCGACGAGAATTGGCTGAAGTCAGATATTCGATGTGGCAATATTAACGAGCGCCATCACCGGGTGGCGGGAGTTGACTTTGGTCTCATAAAACGCTGGTCACCGCGACTCCGGTGCATGGCATGGTTCGGCCACTGCGTTCTCAGTTACAGTTGGAGTTTCCGATAATGCGTTTTAACGAACGGCTTTCAACAGTCGTTGGCACTTGCCGTATCAATGGTATCAATCCGTTCACATTCCTGGTCGAAATGGTTGGTGCCAGTTTTTTCAAAAGCTAACTCCCACAACATTTCAGCCAGTGCTGCCAAACTGATCTTCCCTGCCTCAAACCGTATGCCCGAATTTGGCTCGGCCATATTCAGGCCTACACCCCATAGCCGTCAAGCTAATTACCTAACTATCTAACATTGCCGACAATGATTCATTTTCTCCAAAAGTTAGCGAAGATGCAAACACCTCTGGCGAATAGCTCTTTCCTTTTTTCTTTTCCAACACATGTTTCTTGCTGCTAA
>JAZDOW010000146.1:0-4993 GCA_043798185.1 Pseudomonadota bacterium
CCCTTTGGTCTGTCGGGTAGCGGTATTGCGATTCTTCTGGATATCTCTCTGGACGAGTATGAGACGATTTATCCGGCCGCAGGCACGGATGCCACCGGTGTTCCCTTGACTCCGGCCAGGCTGGTCGAGGTTACCGGAGGCGCCAGGGTGCTGGTGACCGAGATGCGGGATAGAGCGTCAAGCTGATCGATAATTAAGATATCGACAGTAATTTCCTTTAGATAAACCACCGGCTTTGCCGATGGTTATTGATTTCAACTACTGTGACATGGACACCCTATCTTTCGGCCAGGGGTTTACTCTTAATGACCTGCATGATTTCCGGGGATTAAGCATTTGTCAATGCCATCTGAGCAACGAGGAAGTGTCTCCGTTGAAAAGAAATTTTAAGCAATTCTTGCAATGGATATCTTCACACAATCTCCTGTAGCCCTTGCAATGACAGGCTTAAGCTGATAACTCATTTGAACTTTGGGAAATTGTTAGCTCAAAAATAGCGAATTTTCAGTTGTTCGTCATGCAACATTGTTGTAAGGAATTAATTGTAGCACGTCCGGGGGGACTCTCACAAAAATACGACGAAGAAAAAGCAAGAGAAAGGTTCAGATGACGACCCAAAGTAAAGGCCAAACCTTATGCTGCCCCTGCATCCCGACCACGAGATGAGGCTCATTTATTTTTGAGCGTGAAAAGGGTTTATGTGAGTACTCTAAACAAACTTGATGTATGAAACCGACAGAAACACAATCTGCGGCCTACCAAAAGATTTTTGATTACTTCAACCGCAGGTTATTTGAGAATAGCCTGTCGAATTGTATGCTGAGCTTCAGTCGGCGGCGGATCAGTTCGCACACCCTGTTTTCTTCCGGGCAATGGTGCGAGAAAGCCGGCTCAGCGATACCTCAAATCAGCCTGAATTTTCAGCAATTGAAAGAAGGCGAGCCGATAGAACTGATGGCGATGCTGGTAGCGCAGATGGTGCATTTGTGGCAAGAGCAGTACGGGAAGCCATCGCGAAAAGGATATTTCAATCGTGAATGGGCGGAGAAGATGGAGGAAATTGGCTTGATACCCTCGTCAACAGGTTTACCCGGAGGCAAACGGATAGGGCAAGGGATAAAGCATTACATCGAGGATAACGATCTGTTTGAAAAGGCATTTAGAGAGATGCCTACTGACTTTCTCTTGCCGTTTCGACCGGAGGCCTTTAAGGGAAAAATACGCGGTGGATTTTCAGTAAAAGAAATGTACCGGTGTATCAGTTGCGGGACGAAAGTATGGGGCAAAAGTGGGCTGGGGATAATGTGCGAATGCGGTGAGGTGTTTGTCGGTGAAACGAAAGGCCGGAAGGCGGGGGTAGATGAGAAAATTTATGAAATCCTGGGGAAGCGATTTGGTTGATAAAGGAGAAGTGAGATGTCAAATATAGGATCATACACTTCAACATGGAGGATTGCAGTATGAGAAAAAACTGGCGGTTGGCAGTGATGGAAGGTTTGCTGGTTGTGTTAAAAGGACAGAAGGTGTGTTTTGTGGGGAATATAAATCAGTCCCCATTTTCATTTTTACTCCAATTAGCTTCCTGCCATCAATAAGGTGTTTGCATGGTCAATGAATATCGGAAGGAAGTATGTAAAACGTTGTTGGATGGTTGATGAATATTGAATTTAAAAAAATAGGAGGATGGATGACAAGTGAAATGGAGCGGTTAGAAAATGGCGAAAGTAGTGTGCAAAAATATGGGAAGTATTCCTGGTTGTTCTTACTACTGCTCGTATTATCCTCAACAAAATGTACCTTTGAAAACAGTGAAGAAATGAAGGAGAGAGAGATTTTTCAAAAGTCTTTAGGAGCAATTAATAGATTAGGTGTGGAGTCAATAAGACTTTCAGAAATCACAAAATTTGAGTGGGAAACTGTTTGTGATGTTCATCCATATTGGGGTGATTTATATTTAAAACAGTACGATAGAACTTACAGAGGACCAGGGAGTCAAGCGCATGACAGAAACTGGGTTCTTGTCTTTATTGAGCATAATGGGAAACCCAAATATATGTGGCCAGCTGAAAGAGATAGTGAATCTATAAAAACAGGACAAATAGATGGCGTATTGATAAAGAGAGACAGTCCTCAACAATGCTTTTCAAAAGAAGAGGCTGT
This sequence comes from Pseudomonadota bacterium, assembly GCA_043798185.1. Classification (GTDB taxonomy): domain Bacteria; phylum Desulfobacterota; class Desulfobulbia; order Desulfobulbales; family Desulfocapsaceae; genus Desulforhopalus_A. Next base: position 2,161 of record JAZDOW010000146.1, read on the forward strand.
ATTAAACAAGATCGAGCCATATTACAATTGGCCGCAATATCAATTGGAAAGTGAATTTCCGGAATAATATTTCAAGGAGATGATTATGGAATTATCTGAGGAAACAAAAAATCAGTTAAGCTTGGGCGCCTATGCAGCTGCACAAAATGAAGCTGAACAATCGGGTTTACCTGGACAAATTGATGGGCCTGGAGATGCCTATAGACATATTTTACTGGCGGCAGAGTTAACAAGATTATTCGGAGAAGTAGCTGCACAGGCAATTCTCGATAATCACGAAGTTGAGGATCGTAAGTATACGGGTTATTCGAAAGCAGCTGAAGACATGGACCGATACAATAACAAGAAAGGCATTGATATTGGAAAAACAGCAAAGAGCTGGAATGAAATAGTTGAACAAGCCAGGGACCAGATTGATCCAGATAATTCAAACGGTGAAAATGGTCATTGGTTACCACAAGATAAATGGAGCAGTCGTGATTCATCAAAGCAAAAAAATTGGCCACCCAGCTGGGAGGAAGGCCCGTATTTTGAAAATCCATATGCCTTTTTGAAAGGAAACTTCAACGATCTTTTGAAATTTCTTATCCCTCCTTATGCGCTTTTTTCAAGCATATACGATGCCATAGACGCAATCCGCGACAAATTCCAACAAGCAACCCAACAAGGCTCACCCCTCATCCTCGACCTCGACAATGACGGCATAGAAACCACCGCAGTCAAAGCCGGAACCTACTTCGACCACGGCGGCGACGGCTTCGCCGAACAAACCGGCTGGGTCGGCCAGGACGACGGCCTGCTGGTCATGGACCGCAACGGCAACGGCCAGATCGACACCGGCGCCGAGCTCTTCGGCAACAATACCCTGCTGGCAAATGGCACAAAAGCCGCCAACGGCTTTGCCGCCCTTGCCGAGCTGGATACCAATCATGACGGCACGGTCGATGCCCAGGACGCCGCCTTCGCAGGTCTTCGGGTCTGGAAGGACAGCAACGGCGACGGTATCTCAGCAACAAACGAACTGCTGAGCCTGGCCGAGGCCGGAGTCCAAGCCATCGCCACCGGCTATACAACCTCCACCCTGGTCGACGCCGACGGCAACGCCCATAAACAGACGGGCGGTTTCACCAGGACCGACGGCGGTAGCGCCACGGTCAGCGATGTCTGGTTCGCGGTGGACCGCGCCCACAGCGTCGCCACCGAGTGGCTCGTCGTTCCCACCGATATCGCCGTCCTGCCCGACGCCAAGGGCTATGGCACCGTCTATAACCTGCATCAGGCGATGATCCGCGATGCAAGCGGCGTCCTGAAATCCCTTGTCGGTCAGTTCGTCGCTGCCGATTCGGGTGCCGAGCGTGATGATCTGGTTGAGAAGATCATCTACAAATGGGTGGGTGTGGATGGCGTTGCACCAGACAGTCGGGGCCTTTATGTCGATGCCCGCAAACTCGAAAGTCTTGAGGCGTTTTTGTCTGAAAATTTCCTCCAGTATAATATCTATTCAAACCCATATCAGCAAGCGGGCGCGGATATCACCCAAGGTTTTGCAGCCTTGAAGGAACTTGTCTACGGTCAATTGGCAGCCCAAACCAATTTGAGTACCCTCTATGCACAAATCAGCTACAGCTACGATGAGACAAACCAGACTCTGCGCGGCAATCTCGATCAAATAGCAGCGGATCTGCCGCAAAAATTGCAAGCCGATCGTGCACAAAGCCTGGAAACCCTGGCCGACTTCGCCCGCAGTCTTAAAGGCCTGGGCGTGCTCGATATGATTGACACAACAGGTTTTCTCGCAGCTCTGGCGCCCCTGGACTTTGAAGCAACCGGTATTGTCGATGCCATCTGGAAAGACCGGGCAGCCCCGACTGCCGGCAATGACACCTTTAGAGGCACCACGGAAAGTGATTACCTGCATGGATTGGCAGGTGCCGACACTCTCCTTGGCAACGCCGGTAACGATATCGTAATCGGTGGGCGTGACGGCGATATTCTTGATGGCGGCGATGGTGATGACATCTATGTTTTTAATGTCGGTGATGGCGCTGATATCATTAATAATTACGACAGCAATGGTATTGACACCCTTTCGTTTGGCCAGGGAATTGCCCCCTCGAATCTGCAGCTTGTGAAGGACGGATTCGATTTGATAATTAAGGTGGGTGGTACTGGTGATCAAGTGAAACTGGCCTATTGGTTCCATCCGGGTTATGCAAGTTATCAACTCGACCGTTTTGCCTTTGCCGATGGTATGACAGTATCTTATTCCGAACTGCTGGCGGCAAAACCTGTGTATGGCATTGGGACGGTTGGCAACGATTCACTTAGCGGTTACGAAGGTGTGGATATCCTGACCGGAGGAGACGGTAGCGACACCCTTTACGCCGGTGAGGGAAATGACGTGTTGGATGGAGGAGCGGGCCTAGACACCCTGAAAGGCGGTGGTGGCAATGATCTGCTTACCGGCGGCGCTGGCAATGACACCCTTTCGAGTGATGCTGGCAATGATATCCTGACCGGAGGAGACGGTAGCGACACCCTTTACGCCGGTGAGGAAAATGATGCGTTGGATGGAGGAGCGGGCCTAGACACCCTGAATGGCGGTGCCGGAAACGATCTTCTTTTCGGCGGAAGAGATAGTGATACCCTGACCGGTGGAAGCGGCGATGATACCTTTATCTTCAATCTCGGTGACGGCCAAGACACAATCCAGCTCGACGATATAGCAGGTATTGACACCCTCTCCTTCGGTTCGGGAATTACCCTATCGAATCTGCAGCTTGTGAAAGACGGATACGATTTGATAATGAAAGTTGGCGATGGTGGCGACCAG
>JAZDOW010000148.1:0-96557 GCA_043798185.1 Pseudomonadota bacterium
GGTAAATAAAAACAATGCCATATCCGGTCGTCCCCATGGGCCATAAACGGTAAAAAACCGCAAGCCGGTGGTCGGCAGTTTAAACAGATGACTATAGGTGTGGGCCATCAGTTCATTTGCTTTCTTTGAGGCGGCATACAAAGAAACCGGATGATCGACATTGTCATGAACTGAAAAGGGCATCCGGGTATTGGCGCCGTATACGGAACTGGAAGAGGCATAGACCAGATGTTTCACCCCTGAATGCCGACACCCTTCAAGAATATTGACAAAACCGACCACATTGGTATCAACATAGGAGTGAGGATTGATCAGCGAATACCGAACACCAGCCTGGGCGGCAAGATTTACCACCGCATCAAAACAGTTCTGCTCAAAGAGCTTGGCTACGGCATTGCGATCAGCAAGATCAATGTCAACATGACTGAACATCGATCCTGCCGCCAGAGCCGCCATCCGATCCCTTTTCAATTGCGGGTCATAATAATTATTGAGGTTATCTAACCCGACAATCTCAGCACCGCCGGCAATAAGTTTCTGAGACAAATGCGCCCCAATAAAGCCGGCCGCGCCGGTGATTAGTATTCTCTTCATTCTTGTTCAGTTTGTTGTTAAATTTGCTGATAGTCTGCCTTGTTACTGGCGTTTTTGGCTCTGGTCAATCGTCAAAATCGCCTTCCGGTCCCTTGTCACTGTCCAAGGTTTTTGCCCTGGCGATGATCTTCTCTTTTGTCCATTGTGTCGGATCTTCAAGGCGACTTCCTTTGGGGCCCAGATCATAGGATCCAGCCTGCAAAATAGCCTCCTTGGCCAATGTGGCGGTCCCTTCAGCATGAAAGACCTGGGTGAGGATTTTATAAACAAAATCCTCTACACCCTTACACATCCGCTCTCGCACTTCTTGCGCCTGGGAAAGTAGCAAGGGCTCAAACGGGAGGTTGAGATTTTTATAATTCCCGCCTTTCCAGCCATTTTTTGTGGCATGGGCAGTCATCCTCTGCCACATTTCCTCACTCATGCCCTGTCCCTTGACCTTGATAAAATTACCATCTTGAGCAAGGAGAGCATTGCCGTAATCATTAACCTCTACACCCCAGGACACCATTTGCAGAGCGGTAGCAACATTAGCTTTGGTTGTATTGGTTTCGGCGGCAATGGCCCGAAGTTTTTCCGAATTATTGCCTGATGTTCCATGCTGTGCTCCAGATACCTTATAGGGCACAAGAGCCTTGTGGATGGCGGAGGTAAGCTCCACCTGAATACCCTGACCGCTCGCTTCAAGGCCGTGGGTTGAGCCGTTATTCAAGGCAATCCAGTCAGGAAATATTCCGTGGGCATTCAGCCCCTTGATGAGAAACGAGGCATCGGCAACCGTTGACAGTCCTTGATCTCCTTTAATTTCTCCCACCTCGGTTTCAAGTCCCGCCCATCCGGGAATAAAGGCTCCAAGTTCGATATTGGCCAACAGATTTAAATCGTCCGGCATATGCGAGGCATCAACAGCGATCGAGGTTATTCCGGCATCGAACATTGCCGGAATATCCATTTTTGCAAAAGAGAGATCGCTGTCACTTTTAATTCCATAATGATCGGCGTGTATTGCCACCGGAACTTGAATGCCCAGTTCATTGCAAATGGTGTCGACATACATAGCCAGATTATAGGCGTTGACCGGGCAATAATTTCCCTCCGACCGGGCAATTTCAATGATCAATGCAGCATCGGCCCGTTGGGCAGCCTGCAGGGCACCACGGATAACAAAGCTGTTGCGACCGTTGGCTGCGATAGTCATTGCCTTACCCTTTGCCAAGAGAGCTCGATCAATGATCTTGCCGCTGACAATTAAGGCCTTGGAATGGGGAAAGCGTTTAGTAATATTGGGGGGTCTGCCGATCTGAATCAATTTTTCGTATTCTGCATTCATGCCCATAAAACACCTCCAGATATATTTTTCCGTATGTCTTCCAACTTGCAAGCAGGATCACCAGCAAGAGGATTGAGAGAAAACATTATTTTTCACACTCTCTTTTTATAAACCATGCGAAAGGAGAAATCCAGGGAGGAAACTCTTTTATTCCGATATCTTTTCAATCTCCACTGGTGTTTTCCTGAAACCAACAAAACCTTTCCTAGCAAAGAGCCAAACAGCCAGGACACTGATCTCGTAGAGAACCATGAGCGGAATAGCCATCATCATCTGGTTGACGACATCCGGCGTGGGGGTCAAGATGGCGGCAACAATAAAATCTATGAGAATGGCATATTTTCTATTACGATTGAGAAAGGCAACGTCAATCAATCCCGTTTTGGCAAGAAAGACCATAAAGATGGGCATCTCAAAAATCACCCCGAAAGCCAAAAGTAACCTTGTCGCCAGATCGAAATACTCACTCACTGCCGGCAGAGAGGTGAGAAATTCATTGTTGTAGCCGACAAGAAATTTGAAGGCGGGGGGAAAGACGATAAAATAACCGAAGGCGGCACCGCCGAGAAAGCAGCAGGATGAGAGAAGGGTAAAAGGAATCAGCACCCTCTTTTCATGGCCATAAAGGCCTGGGGCAACAAAGCGCCAGATCTGCGAAAAAATCACCGGGGCTGCAAACAATACTCCGCAAACCAGAGCGAGCTTTAGATAAAAAAAAACCCCTCCTGGTATGAAGTGAAGATCAGAGAAGTGCCTTGCGGCAAAACATCGACAAGAGGCTTGAAAAACCATGTGCCAATGGGCTGAATCACCGAATAGGCCAGACAAAAACCAATGAATGCCGCCCCAAAGGAGACAATCAGGCACGACCGTAATTCACGCAAGTGTTCAGTGAGAGCTTGTTTTTCTAAATTTCCGCTACCGTCTTGCGAAGTCATATGGCATATACCTTGATGATTAACTGTTCTTTGCTGCTTATTGAGAACTGCCCTCGATACCACCTGCAAGGGGTTTTGGCAAGATAAGCTTCGGCTGCAATAACTTTATAATGCATCCTCCCCTCCGACACATTGCCATGCAAGATAACGAACGCCACATTTCCTTCCCTGCGTCTGCATGGATTATTTATATTGTCCGTTGTCGGGATGGCTCCTACTATACCGGCATCACCACCGACCTGACAAGGCGTATCGCCGAACACAATTCTGCCGCAGGTGGAGCAAAATATACCCGGCCCCGTCGGCCGGTCTCCTTAGTTTACAGTGAATCTGCTTCTTCCAGGGCAACGGCCACCCAAAGGGAATACTATATAAAAAAACTGACCGTCGCCGGAAAGAACCGACTTATTGGCAGCGCCCCTCCACCAAAACCCAACATTTCATCCGAAGGAACTTCTGATTGACATTGCAAAAACCGCTCGTCATGCAAAATTTGCCCTAATCTTTTCCGAGACTGTTTTAGTAAGATGAAGTACCTTCTCGGCCTGCTCTCTCGACACGGCGCCTGTTCCACAACTGGGAGTAATCAGCGTCTGATTATAAATTTTCTCCCTGTCGATTCCGATTGCCTGCAACTGTTTGGTTTGCTGAAACCATTTGGCAACAAGAGAATCGGTGTTTTCAATGTCAATGAATTCCGGAGCCGTCGGAACAATGCCGCAGGCGAGAATGCCTCCACCGGCGAAAAACTTCACTAGATGCTCGGGGTAGAGAATGAGCTTGTCAAAATAGGAGTATGCATCGTAACTGACAATATCCACGCCTGATTCAAATATCACCGACCATTCAGTATTGGCGCAGACATGAACTCCATTTAGGCCATTTTCAGCACGAACAGCCTGAAAGACTTCGGACAGGCAAGCAATTATTTCTTCACGAGTGATTGTAATAAAAGCAGATGAACCAAGACCGGCAAGTCCAGGTTCATCAAAGAACATGATGGTCCGGTTGCAGATTTCCGCCATTTTCCTGACCTGCCACCTGGCCTTCATCGCCAGATGTTTGACCGCCACATCCCTAAGTTGATCATTATAAAATATCGCCCGGCCGGCTTCATCGACCATCGAGGTGCAGAAGGTCACCGGACCGGTGGTTTGCCCCTTAAGTGCTAAAAGTGTCTCCTTCTTGGCCATTGCCTGCAGCAAAAATACATTGAAGCCGGGAGCCACCTCGCTTGCCAACTGGAACCGGGATCCTTCAAGAGGCGTGACACCTTCAGTGACACCGAGATATTCCTCATAGAAGGCGAGCATACCTTCCTCATAACCAGCACTGGCAGTGTCTACGAAAGTTTTTCCCTTCTCCTCTATTACTCCCGGTAATCCAGGAAGAAACTGCTGCATCATGCCTTCTACTTTATAAATCGGCAATTGCGGCCAAAGTGGAATGTCAGGAGTATACTGAAAAATCAGATCAGTGGCTTCTTGGTGACTGGCGATGGGCAGACTGCCGATAAGAAGTGGCAGACAATATGGTTTAAAAGGAGACATAATTAATTCCTGTGTTTTTTTTATTGATTGTGGAAAATGATGCTGCTTTTAGTCAGCAGACAGTAATTCCAATGGTGAAAATGTCACCTCCTTTTTTAGCCAGATCAGTTTTTGTTCTACTAACATTGGAAAAACACACTTTTTATTTTCTGCGGTTTCTTTGCCAACAAGACAAGTTACCTTCCCATCAGATAGCGCACTCCTTTCTCTAAACCATCAAGAGACAACTCATACATCGGAAAGACGCTCCGGATGACATTTAAAGAGTGGGTATACTGCCAGTGATTCTCGTCTATGGGATTCAACCAAATAGCCCGTGAGAAAGTCTCAGCCAGAAATCTAAGCTGTTCAATTGAGGGTTTGCCACTTCGCTCAAAAGCATAAATAGAGCCATCCGTCGACATGAGCTCATAGGGTGCCATGCTGGCATCACCGACGATTATTAATCTGGTATCAGGGTCGAGGCGGACAAAATCCTTTATGGGAATCGGTCGCTTATAGCGTGCCACATCCTCCCAGAGCAAATCATAGATTGTATTGTGAAAAAAATACGTCTTTAAATCCTTAAATTGAGATTTTGCATAACTGAACAGGGTCTGCACCAATTCAACATGGGGTTCCATGGACCAGCCACCATTATCAATAGCCAGGATCACCTTGAGACGATCAACGATTCCATGATCGAAGACCAGTTCAATTTCCCCTCCGTTTTTCATCGTCCGATAAATGGTGGCTTCGATATTTAATCGGTCTTTTACGCCCTGCGGCACCAGATTGCGTAAACGTTTTAATGCCTCACCGATGGAACTCCGGGTTAAGACTCCACGCACAGAATAATCCCTGTACCTTCTCTCTCCCGCAACTTTAGTGGCGGACCTACTTCCCGAAACCCCACCTACTCGCAATCCGCCCGGATGAAAGCCGGAATGGCCAACCGGCGAAGTGCCGCCGGTGCCAATCCACTTGGACCCTCCGTCATGCCGTCCTTGCTGATCTTTAAGCCGCGCTTTGAAATACTCCAGCAACTCGGCAGGAGACATAGCTGCCAGTTTTTTCTCATCGAGCCCGAGTGCTTCGGCAAGTTTTTTAGGGTTGGCAAGCCATTCCTGCAACATGCCGCTGGCAAGCAGGTCAAACGTTGCCTCATCCTCGGTTAAAGGAAGTTCTATGCCTGCAAAAACATGGGCAAAAACCTGATCATATAGATCAAAATATTTTTCGCTCTTTACCAGTATCGTTCTTGCTGCGGTATATAAATCATCGACCGAATTAACCAAACCGCAGTGCATCGCCTTGTGCAGGGTTAAAAAAGACGTTGGACTCACGGGAATTCCCACGTCCTTGAGCTGATAAAAAAAAGCTATAAACATAGGGTTCCCCGTTTAGAAAAATCGTTTCTTCACCATACTGTTTGCCGACCGCTGGTAATCGGCACTTTTCTTGAAAAGAACCCCAAGATAAGGAATTTCTTTTTTTAATCGCTCACCATCCTGAAAATCAGGATCGCTTGCCAAGGCCCGCAACCAGTTGATCAGTTCCCGTGTCGCTGGTTTCTTTTCAAGCCCTTCAATGTTTCTCAGATCATAGAAGGATGCGATAGCATTATCGGCAAGCTTTTTATCGACATTTGGGAAGTGAACAGCAATAATATTGCGCATCATCTTCGGATCGGGAAAGGCAATGTGATGAAAATTGCACCGCCCGAGAAAAGGATCGGACAGATCTTTTTTGGCATTGGAAGTAATGATTATCACCGGTCTGTGAGTCGCCCGAACTGTTTCATCCGTCTCCATGATATCAAATTGCATTTGATCGAGCACATCAAGCATATCATCCTGGAACTCGGTTTCTGCCTTGTCTATCTCATCTATCAGCAGCACGCACCTGGCATTGGCGGTAAAGGCCTGTCCGATCTTGCCCATCTTGATATATTCAGAAATATTGCTGACGTTGCGACTTGAATCACCGAACCTGCTATCGTTTAATCGCGTCAGAGTATCGTATTGATACAACGCCTCGATAAGCTTCATGTTCGATTTCACATTCAAAATAATCAGCGGCATTCGCAGTTCCTCGGCTATAGCATGGGCGAGCATGGTTTTTCCCGTGCCAGGCTCACCCTTCAACAACAAAGGCATCTCCAATACCATAGAAATATTAACAATCTTCGCCAACTCATGATCGAGAACATATCTAGCCGCACCAACGAAAGGATCTAACTGCATTATTTACCTCATAAGATATTAAATATTAGTGCCTTACAGATTATTATTGTCCAATAATAGTGAGAATAATCTGCAAAAGGCTCCTACCCCTCTAAGGGATATTAAAACACATGGCAATACGTTACCGAAGAGATTCTTCCTTGACAAGGGGAACTGTTGGAAGACATACGTCACATGAATCGCAAACACAATATTAATAAACTCTAAAGGGTAGTGACGGATGTAAATCCTGCAAGGCGATATTTAAATATGTCCGTTACAAACATTATCTGACCAAGTTAATCTCTATAAACGACGTAATGCATTAACAGACGGCCAAGGGAAATCACCCACTTTGATGACTCCTTTCACCCGGAATCACTGAAGAACTTCTGGCCACTACCGGTGCGAATAGCCTCGATTGGCGAAGAAAACTCGAATGTTACAGAGCGGCTCTTGCCAGTATCAACAATGATCTTTCTCACAATCTGCTCAAAGAAAAAATTACTGGGGCTCAGACTGCCAGTGCCGATTACATCACCCCGATGTGTTCCTATTGTCATCTCCAATTCGATACTAGCCAAAAGAATATCCTCTCGGAGACAGCGGGAGAAAAACTTCTGCCGGTGCAGTTCTTTCCGCAACTCCTCGGACTTTGTTTCGGTATAGATGAGCATTTCTTAGGAATTGCCAACAACAGCACCATCTCTCTAGAAGATATCCAGCAACTTAGAAGTCTCCTTGGCCCACCCGTTGCCGAAAAAAAAGAAAAAAGGCGAAAATCTCTGCTTGATGCTTGGACAATAAAATCCTCTGATATCCTCCAAAATTGCAACTACCTCGTCTTCTAATATGATGAGGTGGTTTTTTCTTTTTTTTCTCCAGAAGATGTTTACTATTGTTCGAGTATTAACTCTTTTTGTTGAAACTCGTTATTATGGCGAGGTCACTCATTATTTATTCCTTAGCAACAAGAAATTTCGACGGAGATATGTATGAGCAAAGTCATAGCATTTGCAGGAAAAGGCGGGGTTGGTAAAACCACCGTAGCAACATTGGTCGTCCGCTATCTCGGGGAAAATGGAAAAACTCCAGTTCTTGCCGTTGATGCAGACCCGAACAGCAATCTTGGAGAGACAATGGGGCTAGAGGTTACTACCACAATTGGCGAGATTCGTGAAACCTACATGAAGGATCCGCAGGGGATCCCTTCAGGAATGGATAAAATCAATTACCTGGAAACCCTCATTGAACAGGCATTAATCGAAAAACCGAAGTTTGATCTTCTGGTCATGGGCAGACAAGAGGGCCAGGGATGTTATTGCATGGTCAACAATATCCTCAATCGCTTCACCGATAAGCTGGCCGGCCACTATAAATACACTGTAGTCGACAACGAAGCCGGAATGGAACATTTGAGTCGACGCACCAGCGGCCAAGTTGACGTTCTCTTTCTTGTCACAGATTATTCCCTAAGGGGACTACGAGCAGTGCGGAGGATAAACCAAATGCTGGCAGGCTTAAAACTTAATGTGAAAAAACTTGCTATCATCGTTACGCGTGGCCCGGAAAAACTCAGCGATGCCTTTATGGCTGAAGTTGCGGAAATCGGTTTACCAATCGCAGGCATCATTCCACACGATCCTGCCCTTCTTGAATTCGACATGGAACGTCGTTCCTTACTCGAACTGCCGGAAGATGCTCCCTCGGTGTTGGCAATCGACACATTGATGACTGACTTTTGCCCTGTATAAAATGAAAAATGGCTATTTCCGTTCACTCTCGGGGGGCTTCTCCCCTCGGGAATCCCCCCCGAGAGTGAACATGCAGAGGGGCTGTATTTTCTCTTTCCAATCGAACATTTTTCTCCCAAAAATCCCTTTTTTGATCTAGGTCAACGATAAATGAAGAGTGTTGGTTAATACTTTTTATAGTTGACCTTTAAAAGAAGTGGAAAGTGGGCCACAAATCGTTGCCACTCGTAATTATAACAAAGGAGCATATCCATGAAATGTCCCGGACAGGATATGAAATATTGGAAAGCAGGTGCCATTTTTGATGCACCATGTCCCAAATGCAACAAAACTGTAGAGTTCTACAAAGATGACACCAGCAGAAAGTGTAGCAATTGTGGACATCGTTTTGTCAACCCCAAGATGGATTTTGGTTGTGCCTCCTATTGTCCTTATGCGGAACGATGTTTAGGAACTCTACCGGATGAATTCGTTGGAGTGAAAGACAATCTCCTTAAAGATAAGGTGGCAGTGGAAATGAAGAAGTATTTCCAGACTGATTTCAAACGCATCCGCCAAGCCACCACCACAGCCCGATTTGTTGAAAATATTGGCAAAGAGGAGGGAGGCAATCTTGCCATACTCCTCTGTGCCGCGTATCTTCATGATACCGGACCGACTGAGGCTCAGGCTATTTTAAAAAAAGTCGGTGCCAGTGAACCAATGATAATGGAAATTGGCGAAATATTGAACTGGACCGAACCAGTCAAAGAGAGCAATTCCCTGCAGACGCAAATCCTCCACGACGCTCTGGCACTCAGGCATCTACAAGAGGAGCTTAAAAATGGTTTGAGGAGTATTGCCCTGATTCAAGAGATAAATGATATGCATCTCTTTACTAAAGCAGCCAGATCTTTAGCCACTTCCCTCGACAAATGATTTTCGGTAGTGGAAATATAATCACGTGTCATTTTTCCCCGCATGGTCAAGGCTTAAGACAATAGGCTTGCCTTAAGTCCGAATTCGTTATTCTCCAGCTCCAGCGAATTGATATTATATTGTTTTTCACCGACCCTCTATCCCCTCCTTGTCTCTTGCCCCGCTATACGATATTATCAAAAAAGAGCTTCTGAACAAAAATCAGCAGAAGGAAGTTCCCGGGAAACTATCCCTCCGTACCCTCAAGAATGTGTTATTTTCGAGTACCAATTATCTCAAGAATATTCTTGGTACTTTTTTTACTTTGTGTTTTCAATGACCCACAAACTGTTGAGGTATAAATTCCAATCCAATGCAACTCAAATCTCAAGAAGGTGGCCATGGCCTCGGTATTGATCGTAGATGATGAACGTAGTATGCGGGATTTTCTCAAGATCCTTTTAGAAAAAGCAGGGCATAAAGTTGCCATTGCCGAGAATAGTCAAAAAGCACTGGCAATTCTCGACAACCAACAGGTAGACGTCATCGTCAGTGATATTCGCATGCCGGGGATGACCGGCATAGAACTCCTCGAGACAGTTAAAAGAGATTTTCCCGATCTGCCGGTTATCATGATAACCGCCTTCGCTTCTCCCGATGATGCTGTCTTGGCGATGAAGAACGGAGCCTTCGACTATATCACGAAACCGTTTAACGTCGACGAGATTAAATCGGTTATAGAATCAGCCACCAGCAAAACTCAACAAACCATTAAAACCCAGGACCTCAGCGCCTCTTTCCCAGAAATAATTGGTAAGAGCAGAGAAATGCTGAAAATTTTTGACATGATCCAACGGGTTGCCCCAACACCTGCCAATGTCCTCATCTATGGGGAATCTGGAACAGGCAAGGAACTGGTGGCCCAAGCTATCCATAAACACAGCAAAGTGGCTGCACACAACTTCGTTCCGATCACCTGCAGTGCCATCCCCGAAGACTTAATGGAGAGTGAGCTGTTCGGTCATGTCAAAGGTTCCTTTACTGGGGCTATCTGCGATAAATCAGGCCTTTTTAATGAGGCCGACAACGGCACAGCCTTTCTTGACGAAATTGGGGAATTGACACTCATTATTCAGACTAAGCTGCTGCGGGTTTTGCAGGAACGAGAGATAAAGCCAGTAGGAGGAACGCGCTCGAAACGAATTAATGTCCGTATTATAGCCGCAACCAACAAAGTTCTTGAGGAAGAAATTCGTGAGGGGAGGTTCAGGGAAGACCTTTTCTATCGCCTGGCAGTCGTCCCGATGAGAGTCCCACCACTCAGGGAGAGAAAAGAGGACGTACCGATGCTGGTTGATTTTTTCTTGAAGAAATATTCTCGGCAACTGAATAAAGAAGTTCAGGAAATCTCTTCCTATGCTCTGCAGGTCCTGATGAACTACCACTTTCCCGGTAACGTTAGAGAACTGGAAAATATTATTGAACGTGGCGTTGCCTTAGCCGGATCAAACATTATCCTCCCGGAGAGTCTGACCTTTTCCGGCAAAACCAAACCGACAGACCCAGAGACGGTGAGCAATGACCATGGCAACCTTTTTCAAGCAGCCGCCAGTGAAGAAGAACTCTTTGATCTTGGTATTGAAAAAATTATTGATAATCTAGAGAAACGCCTCATATCCCACACTCTAAAAAAGACCAACAATTCAAAAATGCGAGCAGCCGATCTTCTGAAACTGAGTTTTCGTTCCCTACGGTATAAAGTTAAAAAATATGGTTTAAACTAAAGCATATGGAGCTTTCTACCCTTATCCAACGTGCCCTGCACCCCATCAGCATCAACCAGATTCTTAGAAATCAACTGCTGTGGATGATGGTGTTACGCATTGTTCTTTATACGCTGTTAATGGCCATCAGTTATATTTTCCGCGGTGCCCAGCTTGATGTAATCATTTTGCCGTCCAATTTACTTATCCTGTTGCTCCTGCTCGTCTTTCTCACCACTCTATTCTCAGCATTCTTCCTCCTTATATATGAAGGCAATCTACGTAAATTCGGGTTTGCTCAAAATCTCCTCGACACTTGTTTTGTCGCCTTACTGGTTTTCTTTTCCGGCTCATCACGATCAATTTTCACCTCAGTCTTCTTTTTCCCCATCGTCGCCGGCGGTCTTATCCTTCCACGAAAAGGCGGTCTCGTTGCAGCATCGGCAGCGACCCTCCTATACGGTGCCATCCTTATTCTCGAAGCATACGGCCTCTACCCAGAATATTTACGTAGCCACCTTTGGACCACGGCACATAACCCGATGCTCATTGTCAACCATTTTGCCGTGCAGGGACTTACCTTCTTTCTCGCCGCAATCCTGAGTGCCCTTTTCGGTTTGCGTCTCATGAGGACCGAATCCGCCCTCTCCGATTCAATAAAAAGTTTTGACCAGCTCGCCATTCTCTACAAACAGATTTTTGACAATATTTCTACCGGGATCATTACCATCGATTCGAACCACCTTATTACTTCAGCCAATAACGCCATAGAAAAGATTACCGGGTTACAGCCGGAGAACCTTCTTGGCCTAAAACTGGAAACAGTTTTCCCAAGTCTAAATTTATCGGAAGATACCCACCGTGCAACCACTGACTTTTTTAAAAAAGACGGCAATAAGGTACGTATAGGCTATTCCCACATAAATATAGACCGCTCAGAAACCGATCAGCTTTTACAGGAACCACCACACAAAATCATCACTTTGAAAGACATAAGTGAAATTGAACAATTGGAGCGTCAAGTCAGGCAAACGGAAAAACTCGCCGCGATCGGTATGATGAGTGCCAGCATCGCCCATGATTTTCGCAACCCCCTGACAGCAATCTCGGGATCGGCACAAGTTCTTGCCAACGAATTCTCGTCCGGAAGTTCTGAGAATTACAGCAATTTCCAATTGACCACCATCATCCTGAGGGAATCCAACCGCCTCATTGAAAGTATAGGGGATTTTCTCAGGTTTTCCCGACCGGAAGTTGCCAATTGCAGCTGGTTTTCACTTCATGGCTGTATTGAGGAAGTACTTCAAGTCTGCAAGTCTGATCCTGCATGGCCGGATTCAGCCGATATACTCTGTGATTTCAACAGAACGATTGACATCTGGGCTGATGAGAAGGAAATGTTTACGGTATTCTCCCATCTCATTCTTAATGCCTTGGCCTTTTGCCCTCCCGGCAAAGAACGTATTGCTATTCAGGCCAGGGAAATTAAAAATAGAGATCACCAAGAGGTAATAGAAATTTCGATCCAGGACAACGGACCAGGTGTTGCAGAGAGCAATAGAGATCTGATATTTGAGCCATTTTTCACAACAAGAACGGAAGGTACAGGACTTGGTTTAGCTATAGTGAAACAGACAATCACCGAGCATCAGGGTTCAATCGATGTTAGTTGCGGCCAGAACGGTGGAGCGGTTTTCACTTTCACTCTCCCCCTACCCCAATAACCGGATAAAAGACCCTTGGGAGGAGCGGACACCGATCAGTTCGCCTTCTGTTGGGTTGTTGGAAGAACTAGCTTGTCGCCCAAATTGATATGCTCTGTTTTCAAATAAACAGTTCCAGTCCCGGAACGATCAACCGCCAGAATCTCACCGCCTATCCAAAGCTTTTTACCAGGTTCCAGGTCACGAAGCTGTGGATAGACCAAGGTGTCCACTTCACTCTCAACCAGTACTCCAAAACCATCTTCCGCTACATCAAGAACAAGGCTGGCTTTATTTCCCTCAGTCGACTGCAAAGTAAAAAAATAGACCGGCCACAGTATCCGCAGCCCAGTATATTTAGACTCAACTACGTCCTCGTTAAGATTCTCCAATGAGGTCAACTGTTTTAAAAGCTCATCGGGAGAAGGCTTGAGAAAAAAGGAGGCTGATTGCGTAGCCTCTCCTGTCTGTTCAACATCTTCTTTCTTGCTTTGAAGCTTAAGTTCCACCTTTTTGGGAATAAGCTCCGGTTGAAATTCCTGTCCTGATCGCCTGGTTTTCTGAAGCGCGATACCACCACCAATAGAGATAATAAAGATTATCACTACTCCGATAAGGGCCAATCTATCCCTGTACTTTTTAATGAATCCCAGAGTTTTATTGTTGGAAAAATCTCTTGTCATTTTCATAACCAGGCTCTAAGGCACTCACTTTTCAATTGATCAAGCACTTTGAGTGATCTTATTTTTGAACTTATTAATTACCAACTTTAAAACAGTTTACAAAATCAGTTACCTTCCATAATGCATAACAAAATAATGATTCGCCGGCTTTTTGGCAAATCAAAATAAAGAACAACAGTTTCACTCTTGCTCTTTCCAGACCCGAGCACCTAGACCGGTGAGTTTGTCTACCAAGTTTTCGTAACCCCGTTCCAGGTGATAAATGCGGGAAATATCCGTTCGTCCAGATGCTGCAAGTCCGGCGATAACCAGCGAGGAACTGGCCCGCAGATCGGTGGCCATCACCGGAGCACCGCTCAGTCCATGCATTCCACAACCAGTAACTACTGCAGAATGCCCATCAACCCTAATTTTTGCACCCATTCGCTGCAGTTCAGCCACATGCATAAATCTGTTTTCAAAAATTGTTTCAGTTATCACGCAGATATCCGAACCAAGCGTCATCAACGCCATGTGCTGCGCCTGCAAATCGGTGGGAAATCCCGGATAGGGCATTGTTTTGATATCGACGCTGCTCAATTTAGGGGCTTCATTTATCCGAGTTGGCCAGTCAATGCTAATTGAATCCTCGGTTTCTCTGATTCGTAGACCAGCACAACGCAATTTTTCAAGAAGCGCTGGGAGATGGGCAGGATTGCAGCCAGTGACCGTACCGGAACCTCCTGTAGCCGCTATGGCAATAAGATAGGTCCCTGTCTCAATTCGATCCGGAATGATAGTGCAATCGGTAGGATTGAGTTTCTTCACTCCATGAACAGTAAGCCTGTCTGTATCGCGTCCATCGATTCTAGCGCCCATCTTGTTCAACATATCGATGAGGTTGCCAACCTCGGGTTCACGGGCAGCATTTCTTAAAACCGTCGTCCCTTCAGCCAATACTGCAGCCATCAGCAGATTTTCAGTGCCGGTCACGGAAGGTATATCGAAATAGATGACACTCCCCTGCATCGGCCTTTTAATATGGGCATCGACATATCCCCCTTCAAGTTTGCAGACAACCCCCAGTCGTTGCAAACCCATTATGTGAAAATCGATTGGTCTTGCTCCAATGGCACAACCACCAGGCAGCGATACTTTTGCCTTCCCTAACCTTGCAAGCAACGGCCCCAATACCAATACCGAGGCACGCATGGTTTTAACAAGGTCGTATGGCACTTCAGCATGGAGCAAATGCGTGGAATCTAAAATCAGGACATCACCACTACGCTCGCTTTTTACACCAAGATTTCCCATAAGCCGGATAAAGGTGCGAGTATCACGCAGGTCTGGAACATTGCGTAAAATGTGTTGTCCAGGTGTTAGGAGTGTTGCTGCCATCAAAGGCAAAGCAGCATTCTTCGCACCACTGATTCTGACCTCGCCATGCAGCGGTCGACCGCCCTCAATGACCAATTTTTCCATTTCATGTCACCGTTAAATATCATTACGCCATTCTGGCATGCAGCACTCTCTCTCGACCGGAATAATCAACAAGTATATCAACATGTTCAAAATCCTGAATATCTTTTGACCCTGCAGTGAAGAGCTCACGGACCGCCTCACCTTGATCTGATCCTATTTCCATGAACAGTTGTCCTCCAGGGCAGAGGAACTTCGGCACTTCCTGCCGTATCTTCTGTATGAAATCCATTCCGTCTAGCCCTCCATCCAGCGCAAGCCTTGGCTCGTGCTCCGTTACCTCAGGTTCAAGGTTGTTTTCAAGATCCAGTCGGCTCACATATGGTGGATTCGATACTATAAGTGAGAAATCACGACACATACGGAAAGCAGAAAAGAGATCGGCCTCAACCATCGCCACCTGCCTGGCAAAACCGTGGCGACAAAGATTGGTTCGGGTAACTTCCAGGGCCGAGGACGAAACATCCGCAGCGACGATTCTCTTCCCGGTTTCTTTGGCGAGCACTGTGGCGATCACACCACTGCCACAGCACAGATCGAGCAGAGCGCCCTTATCCAGATTTTTAGGAGCCACAAGAGCCAAAACCCGGTCAAGCAGAAATTCAGTTTCCGGCCGCGGGATGAGTACGGCCGGTGAAACAAAGAATGGCATTGACCAAAACTCCTGTTCAGTGAGAATATAAGCTACTGGCTCTCTTTTTCTTCTGCGGCTAATAAGGTCAAGATACTGGGCTATATCAGCCGCAGCTACTTCTGTTTGGCCAAGGAGGAAAAGCTCGGTCCGAGTTTTTCCAAGATAAGCCCCGAGGAGAAGTCGGGCCTCGAGTATATTTTCTTCAATCCCTGCCTGTGCGAGTTCAGCTGCAGCATAATGAAGAAGTTCCGAAAGTCGCATGCTTCGCATCCAAGATCTCTATTTACAACATTTACAAAGATGTCGTAAGCACCATTAAAAGACATCGAAACATTATTGGATATCTTTGAGCTTTTCCGCCTGATCGTGGGCAATCAGAGGAAATATAACGTCTTCAATCTTACCGCTCATTATCGAATCGAGTTTGTAGAGGGTGAGATTTATTCGATGATCAGTCATACGCCCCTGGGGAAAGTTATAGGTGCGAATTCTTTCACTTCTGTCACCACTGCCGACCTGACTTTTACGATCCTGAGATATCTTGTCGTGACGCTCCCGTTCCATCTGATCGAGCAATCGTGCACGCAAGACAATCAACGCCTTTGCCTTGTTTTTGTGTTGCGATTTTTCATCTTGGCATATGACGACAAGTCCGGTGGGTAGATGGGTGACTCGAACAGCCGAATCGGTTGTATTGACCGATTGCCCTCCTGGCCCTGAGGAACGAAAAACATCAAACTTCAACTCATTCATATCAATATTCAATTCAACTTCATCGACCTCAGGCAAAATTGCTACAGTAACTGCCGAGGTGTGTATTCGGCCCTGTGTTTCGGTCTCAGGAACCCGTTGCACTCTATGTGTCCCGCTTTCATACTTGAGCTTCGAATAAACTTGTTCTCCACTAATCAGAGCAATGATCTCTTTAAACCCACCTATACCAAGAGGATTGGAGCTCATAATCTCAACCCGCCAGCCCATATTTTCAGCAAAACGGCTATACATCCTGAAAAGATCTCCTGCAAAAAGTGCTGCTTCATCCCCACCGGTTCCAGCTCTTATTTCAAGGAAGATATTTTTATCATCATTGGGATCCTTAGGCAGAAGAATGATCTTCATTTCCTGGTCAAGTTTTTTCTCTTTCTCCGCCAGTTCTTCGAGTTCAGCCTTGGCCAGATCTTGCATTTCCTGATCTTCGGTTTCATCAAAGAGAATCGTTTTATTGTCGCGAATATCCTGTTGAACCTTCATATATTCCAGGTATTTAGTATTAAGTTTAATCAGATGCGCGTGTTCTCGAACAGCCTGTTGATATTCCTTTTGGTTATTCACCAATTGAGGATCGGACAACCTGCCTTCAAGATGAGAAATCTTTTCGTCGAGATCAGCAAATCTTTCAAACATAACCTTATTAACCAGGAAAAAGAAAAAGAAAAAAGTCCACAACCATGCCTAGCATCGTTGTGGACCTTACGGAGAATACACTGCTTGCCGGAGGAGATCCGACACTGGATACAAGATCAGGACTTGCCTGTTTCTAACTTGGCATAATGCTGGGCATAACGCTGCTTGAACTTTTCGATACGTCCCGCTGTGTCGACAAGTTTCTGTTTGCCGGTAAAAAAAGGATGGCACTGAGAACAGATCTCAACCTTCATCTCTTTCATTACCGACCCCACTTCTACTTCATTGCCACAAGCGCACAACGCCTTTATTGTATGATACTCCGGATGAATTCCGTTCTTCATAGCTCCTATTCCTCCAATACCCCTAAGGGTGAACAAATTTTAACGATAATGAGAAGATTTCAAAAACACAAACAAGACATATTACCCAAATAGCGATTTTTTTCAACTAAAAATGGAGTATTCCATGTTGTGGTGAAAATGTTATGTGTTCATGGAATCAAGAAAATCAGCGTTGGATTTCTGCAGCTTCAGTTTATCTATAAGAAAATCCATACAATCAGCGGGATTCATTGAGTTGAGGAGCTTACGCAGAATCCAGATCCTATTGAGGGCATCAGCCTTGATAAGAAGATCTTCCTTCCGTGTGCCTGACCGTTTGAGATCGATAGCAGGAAAAATCCGTTTATCTGCCATCTTCCGGTCAAGTATCAGCTCCATATTACCAGTTCCCTTGAATTCTTCGAAGATTACCTCGTCCATTCTGCTTCCCGTTTCAATAAGTGCGGTTGCCAAAATGGTCAAACTGCCTCCTTCTTCGATATTCCTCGCCGCACCGAAGAACCGTTTAGGTCGATGCAAGGCGTTGGCTTCAACACCACCGGAAAGAATTTTGCCACTAGCCGGAGTAACGGTATTATAGGCACGGGCAAGTCTCGTGATGGAATCAAGCAAAATCACCACATCTTTCTTATGTTCAACCAGTCGCTTGGCTTTTTCAATGACCATCTCGGCTACTTGAATATGCCGCTGTGGCGGTTCATCAAAAGTCGAACTGACGACTTCGGCAGTCTTAACACTTCTGGTCATCTCCGTGACCTCTTCCGGCCGTTCATCAATGAGCAGAACGATCAAATACACTTCCTTGTGATTTCGCACAATGGAGTTGGCGATTTTCTGCATGAGAACCGTTTTCCCGGTTCGTGGCGGAGCGACAATCAATCCTCTCTGACCTTTTCCTATGGGCGCAAACATATCCATAACCCGCATGGAAATGTTATCCGGTTGCCACTCCAGAGTAAAAGCCTCATTAGGATGTAACGGTGTGAGATTGCCGAACAATGTTTTTTGTTTGGATGCTTCGGGAGGATCAAAATTGACACTATCAACTTTTAGCAGGGCGAAATACCTCTCACCCTCTTTGGGAGATCGCACCAATCCTTCAATAGTGTCACCGGTGCGAAGATTTAACCTGCGTATTTGCGAGGGGGAAACATATATATCGTCTGGGCCAGGCAGATAATTATAATCAGGGGCTCTGAGAAAACCGAAGCCATCAGGCAGTATTTCCAGAACACCACTACCACGCATCTTGCCATCCTTATCAGATTGGGCTTTAAGAATAGCAAAGATGAGCTCCTGTTTACGTAGCGCACTGTAACCTTCGACCTTTAATGATCGACCAAGCGCTACCAATTCACCGATTTTCATCAGTTTAAGTTCCGCCAGATTCATTAATCTACTTCTCCTTTCTGGAATTATTGGCAGGATAATGGGAAACACCGTTGACGCCAAGACACATCAAGCTCTTCACCATGCCATCGGTGTGAATTTGAAAGTTTTAATCAAGACCACGCATTGCAGAAAATGCCAGAGCAAATCACATTGCAATGGAAATCACTTGTGATTCCATGGACTGGTTGAGTGTTTTAGGTCGATCAGATAATGTCAATAGAATGGAGTAAACGACCAGATCTGTGACGAATCAAACATTTTGAAGTCTGTAAACGGTCTTGGATCAATCTTCCGGAGACAACTATCTCACAGCGGCGTGTAATAAACAGGATTCAAAGAAATGATTCAGCAAAGACAGGAATTGAGTTTCAAAATCATTGTTTCCCTTATACGTATTCATGCCTTTGCTGTCAAGCTTTTTAGCCTATCTTCCGTGCATTTCCCATTATTATTTCTGCCTTGAAGATTTTTTGCAAGCCAAGCTATCTGCTGCACAGTACTTACAAAGGTACCGTTATTATTAATGACGTAATGGGCATATTTGAGCTTTTCGGAAACTGGTAATTGCGCGGTTACAACCCGCTGTATTTCCTCAGTCGACAAACCATCACGGGTCGCTACACGACCTTCGCACAATTCTTCTGGAACATACACAACAACCCATACGGTAAAATCATGTTGCCAACCTACTTCAAAAAGAAGTGGCACTTCCACAACAAGGTTTTTTCCGACCGCACAACAAAGATTATACCTTTCAGAAACCTGTTGCCTTACCAATGGATGAAGAATCATCTCCAGATCATTTTTTACTCGGTTGTCGGTAAACACAGCCTGGCGTAAACGCTGCTTGTCAAGTGAGCCGTCGGCAAAGAGAAACCGATTACCGAATACCTGCAAAAAACCTTCAAACCCAGGATTTCCTGGCTGCATCTGTTGCCGACAGAGTTCGTCCGTATCAATATGTTCAGCCGACAATGCCACAGCGAGGATCCTGCTTGCTGTACTCTTGCCGGATCCCAAGCTGCCTGTCACAGCGATATTCACCACCCTATCTCCTCTTTTTCTCTGCCGCTTAAGTCGTTTACAATATCGGCAAAATCAGGCCAAAGGGCAGCAGTGTAATCCATCGGTTGACCAGTAACCGGATGACGGAAAACCAACCTCGACGCATGCAAGAGGTGTCTGGGAAAACCTGAGTTATCACGATGAGCGCCATATACTCGATCCCCTACAACAGGACAACCAAGATGAGACATATGAACTCGGATTTGATGCGTTCTCCCGGTTTCGATATGAACTTTAACCAAAGTGGTATTATCATGAAACTCCTGGACAACTTGCCAATTGGTAACTGCATGCCTGCCGCCAATCGGTCTCACCGCCATCTTCTGACGATGGACTGGATGTCGTCCAACAGATGCCACCAGTCGACCACTCTTTTCCTTTAACACACCATGAAGTAATGCCAGATATTCTTTGGTGAGCCGACGGTTCTTAAAATCGTCGACTAATTTTCGATGTACAAAATCCTGTTTAGCTACCAGCATAATGCCGGAGGTATCCTTGTCGAGCCTATGAACAATACCCGGTCTTAAACTATCGCCAGCTTCGGCTATCGATTGACAATAATGGACCAATCCATTGACCAGTGTTCCCTGAGCATTACCGTTCCCAGGATGCACTACAAGTCCTGGAGGTTTTGACAGAAGCAGGAGAAAATCATCTTCATAGATAATTGTAAAATCAATCGCTTGAGGCAAGACATCGACGGAGTGTTGTTTTTCAATTTCTCCGCTGACAATCTCTCCCTCCTTCAGTCGATAGCTACTTTTGCGACATTTCGTGTCGACACAGATACGGCCTTTTCGGATTGAATTGGAAAGCACAGATCTTGAAACTGACGGAATAGTCAGCGCAAGAAATTGATCTAAACGAGTTCCCGCCAATCCAGCGTCAATTACAATCTTAATAGAACTGTCTTTGACAAAAAAATTGGATTCCATGGGAACTAAAACCCCATAGGGGAGTTATAATTGCCTTTTACAGATTATTTTCTTGGTAATTATGAACGAAAACAACCTGTAAGGCTTAAATAAAAGGTGAATACAATGTGATCCATGAAACCGGAAGCCATGTAGCTTTAAGAGAAAATGGCTTCAATGGTTTTGCTTACAGCTGCTTCCTCGGTATTCTGAGCCAAAGACAATTCTTTAACCAGGAGATTTTTGGCAGTATCGAGCATCTTCCTCTCACCATAGCTCAAATCTTTATCAACGCTCAGAAGGAAAAGGTCTCGCAATACCACCGCAACTTCATGGACAGATCCTGTCTTGATTTTTTCCATATAATCCCGGTAACGCCTGTTCCATGTCTGGGTCCCGAGAGCCACCGAACGATCTGCCAAGATATCGAACACATTGCTAACCTCCTGTTTGCCAACAATGGCACGCAGTCCAACATTTTTGCTACTGGCGGTCGGGATCATAATCCTCATGCTGTTGTCAAGGATTTCTAAAATATAAAATGATTGATCAATTCCACCAATTTTCTTAGTTTCGACGGCTTTAATAACACCAACGCCATGAGCTGGATATACAGCCATATCACCTTCAGAAAACACAGTTTTCTCCTTTTTTCAAAGCGCCTTGCATAAGGCCGGACACAATAATAGCTGATTCACAAGACACTACAAAAGCATATGCAAACAAGGGAACGCACCAAAATATAAGAGATATTTCTTTATTCCGGTTGTAATTGATATTTTTTGCTGCAGCGGGTGATACTGAAGATCAGTATTTTTTAACACTGTAAATATTACTATAACTCATTTGCAGAATAATTGCCGCACTTTTTCCCAAGCATACCTAGATGAGGTACACAGTGCCGGTAGCCATAATGCCTTTATTTTGTGCCCTCAGTAAGGGGTTAACCTCACTTCAGACCATTAAGAAGGCCCATAGCCTTTTCTGGTGTATCTTCAAGAAAAAAACGTAATCCTTCTTCAATTACCGAATACCGGGAGTTCATCAGAGCCCTTTCACCTTCTTCAAAATCACTCAGGACATATTTTTCTACTGGAAATTCAGGATGGACACCCCCTTTTCCAGGCCTTCCAATACCAATCTTCAGCCGATAGAAATCTTTTGTCCCCAAAGAATCAACAAGAGATCTGATACCATTGTGCCCTCCAGTACCACCACCCTTGACAAGCTTTATACGCCCAGAATTCATGTCAAGATCATCGTGAACGACCAGCAATTGGTCAGGCGATATTTTAAAGAAACGATAATACTGAACGACCGCATTTCCGCTAAGATTCATGAAAGTTTGGGGTTTGATGAGGTGTATTTTTTTTTGCGAAAAAGAAAAACTTGACACATATGCGTTCCATTTTCCAATGAAATTTACATGCCCCCATCTTTCGGCCAGATCGTCCACAATCTGAAATCCGACATTATGGCGGTTCAAGCAGTACTGGATACCGGGATTACCGAGCCCAACCACCAAGTAGTCATTAGCATTCATAATGGAAATATCTGAAAAAAAGAAAGGTCCGAAAAAGAAATCTTTTTCGGACCTAAAATTCTCTTTTATGGGAAAGAACTGAAAATCTTACATTCAAGTGATTTGGTAAGATTGTGATTTTTCTCCCCTTGAATGGCTAAAAAGGCCATTACATCAGACAGCAACCTTCTGGCCGGGTTTAATTATGCTGACGGCTAACGCCTCAGCATCTGTTACCAATCTGACATTATCCGGAATCGATAACTCGCCACATTTGACACTATCGCCAATGGCAAGGGGAGTAACATCTACTGTACATTCGTCTGGGATATCAAGTGGCTTGCCTTCCAAGACAACCTTTCCATGACCGATAACCATATCGCCACCAAAATCAACACCCTTGGCTGTACCGTTATAGATAACAGGAACAATAAAAGACCGCGATTTCTGAAGATCAATTTCACAGAAATCGACGTGGATCAAAGTGTCGCGGACGGGATCAGTCTGCACTTCTCCTATCATCACACACTTGTCTGAAGCTCCTTCTATTTTTAGCGTAACAACTGTATTACGCCGATAGAATTCGAGAAGTTTCGCCATAAGTGATTTGGTCTCAAGTTGAAGCATGACCGCCTCTCCACCACCACCATATACGACCGCAGGAGTAATTCCCTGCATACGCAATTGCCGCATGGGTCCTTTACCGGAAGTATTTCTCACAAATGCGGACATCTCAACCTGAAACATAAAGCCTCCTTTGCCAGACAGTCGTAGCTACTCGCACCAAAAACGACTGAGCAGAATATTATAAACAGTTATAGTATTTCAAAATTTAACCAACCACGTCAGTTATACAAACAGCGAACTGACCGAATCCTCATTATGTATCCTGCTAATCGCTTCCGCGAGCAAACGAGAGACGGAAAGAACCTTGATTTTTTCACACGTTAAAGCTTCGCCACGAAGTGGTATCGAATTCGTAACGACAAGTGATTTTAATTTTGACGCCTTCAGCCTTTCAATCGCCGGTCCGGAAAGCACAGGGTGTGAACAACACGCATGTACTTCTCTAGCTCCATGATCAAGAAGGGTTTGGGCGCCGGAACAAAGAGTTCCTGCAGTATCAACCATATCATCCATCAAGATCGCAGTCTTCCCCGCAACATCCCCAATTACGTGCATTGCTTCGCATTCGTTGGGTTTATCTCGACGTTTATCGATAATAGCTAAACCGGAATTCAACCTTTTTGCAAAAGCACGAGTTCTCTCCACTCCACCGGCATCAGGAGAAACCATAATGACGTCTTCCCCGAAGTTTTGCTTAATATACTTAAGAATCACCGGTGCCGCAAAAAGATGATCAACGGGAATATTAAAAAAACCTTGGATCTGCCCAGCATGCAGATCCATACACAGCACTCTGCGAACCCCAACTGCCATGAACATTTCAGCAACCACCTTTGCAGAAATGGGGACACGGGGGGCATTCTTCCTGTCTTGGCGGGCATATCCGTAATAGGGGACAACGGCGGTTATCCTTCGCGCTGAAGCTCTTCTCAGGGCATCAACCATGATCACCAATTCCATTAAGTGATCGTTCACTGGAGTACATGTAGGTTGAATGAGAAAAACATCGGTTCCCCGAACATTTTCTTTCAGTTCGACAAAAATCTCTCCATCACTGAATTTCCTCAGATCGGCTTTGCTAACGGGGATATTCAAATGAGTAGCAATTTCATCAGCCAACTGCCTATGGGCGTTGCCTGAAAATATTTTTAAATCTCGCGCCATGTTTTTGCACTCAAAGAAACAGGATAACGTACATTAGTGATGGCTGGGGCGGAAGGATTCGAACCTACGAATGCCGGGATCAAAACCCGGTGCCTTACCGCTTGGCGACGCCCCAGTACATGCTCTCAACAAATACACTCTTTCGCCATATTCCTGACGCAATCCATCAACAATACGTTCCAGATTTGACGTATTCGACACATCAGAGTCCGGAAAAACCCCGAAAACGGTCGGTCCACTCCCAGACATCAACGCTCCTGATGCCCCCGCCGTTAAAAGTGAGCTTTTAATACGCTCAATTTCCGGATATTTTGCACACGTTACCTGTTCCAAGTCGTTATACATATCCGACAGCGCCAAGGAAACGTTTTCGAGCTTTTGAAAGCATGACAATTTAGAGTTTTTCAACTCCCTTGTCAATGTTAAATTTTGAAAAGCCCAAGCAGTCGAGACAAAAATATCAGGATTGACCAAAATAAATGAACAATTTTCAAGCGGATACACAGGACTCATTATATCGCCAATGCCCCGAGCAACAACCGCAGCATGGCTTACTGCAAAAAAAGGAACATCAGCACCCAATGGACGAGCAATCTCTAGCAATTCCTCCTCACTGAACTCCTGGCCAAAGAGGGAATTCAACCCCCGAAGAACCGTACCCGCATCGCTACTCCCTCCGCCAAGGCCGGCTGCAACTGGAATTTTTTTTTCTAATTTAATTTTTACCCCGTATCCTACACCATTGAGACTAACCGTCAAAAAAGCCCTTGCCGCTTTTGCCGCCAGATTATTTGCATCCGCTGGAACATTGCGCTCTGAGCAAATCAACTCAACCTTCTTGTTTTCAGGAAGAATCTTAAGCGTAATGGTGTCGAACAACTGCAGTTTCTGCATCCATGTTTCCAAATCATGATAGCCGTCGAATCGTCGGTTGAGGACATGAAGGAACAGGTTGATCTTTGCAGGTGCATATAATGTAATCTTGCGATTTTCTTGATTCATCACATAATGAACTATTTTTTCACTACCTTAACAAAACGTATTTTGATGTCATAAAGAATATTTTTCAGCAACTCTTCTTCTTCCGGCGTCAGGTTGCCTTTGGTCTTGTTTTGAATAAGCACCAAAGTGTCTATTGCATGCCTTGCAAGGTCAAGTTCCACAACTCTTTTTCCTGTCTGTGGATCAGTAATCTCGCCAAGGTGATAGAGCGCTGATGTATTTAAAGACATTACGAAGGCAGGAAAGGTAACTTCCGGCATCACACATCGTCCTTCCCTGTTTGGTACTTTTCCTTCACCGCATCCACAATCACTGCCACTGTTATTTACCTCATCCACCATATCTTTGATCCTCTCTTCAAGTTACTTATGCATCCCCGACAACCGTATGAAACACATTCATTCAGTGAATAATTGCCGCTCGCCCCCCCCCTTAGCTGCAGGGAAACATTATTTCGATCTTGCCTCTAAACAAAATCACTGCGTTGGTTGAAACGTATCCACAGTCTCCTTGAGAGAAACAAGGACCTTCGTGAAATATATTATGTCCAATAAATTCTACCCCCCACAAAGGAGGGGCTAGGTGATTTTTGCAGATTATTTTTTTGCTTTTCATGAACGAATACAATCCGCAAGGTGCTAAACAGCAGACAAATCAAGAACCTGCGCGTTGTTAATATTCGCTAAACTCTTTACCTTGGCCAAGAGCTCCTTGGAGACCAGTTCATCCGTACTGAGCAGGATAATATTCTGATTGCTTTTCTCCTCACGACCAACTGTCATGCGGGAAATGTTTACTCCCGCATTTCCCAGGGTTGTACCGAGCGCTCCAATCACCCCAGGGACGTCATGGTTGAAAACCAGGAGCATGGGGCCGGATATCATAGCCTCAAGCCTAAAGGAATTTAACCGAACAAGACGCGGCTCATTTCTCCCGAAAACCGTACCGACCAAGGTGTTCTCAATCTCATTGGTGGTCACTTTAATCGTCAAAGTATTGATAAAATCGTCCGATTTGTCACTCTTCGACTCCACGACCCGGATACCTCTCTCCTTGGCAATGATCGGGGCATTAACATAATTCACGGCATCTTTCAGGATAGGCGAGAAAAGCCCTTTCAGAAAAGCAACTGTTATGGGATTAGTATTCAGTTCGGCCAATGCTCCGCTATATTCTATGGTTACCTCAGCCACTCCACCTTTAGCGATTTGCATGTGAAGACCACCGAGCATTTCACCTAAAGTCAAATACGGTCCGACCTGGGCGAGTACATCATCGCTCACCGATGGGACATTCACCGCATTGGTAACAGCACCTTTCAAGAGATAATCAGCAATCTGCTCAGCTATGATCAGAGCCACATTTTCCTGGGCCTCATTTGTTGAGGCACCAAGATGCGGAGTACAGATAAAATTGTCCAGCCCAAGAAGGGGGCAGTTTTCCTGGTTTGTAGGCTCCTTGGCAAAAACATCAAGGGCGGCACCGGCTATTTTTTTATTTACCAGTGCCTCATAAAGAGCCACCTCGTCACAAACTCCACCCCGAGCGCAATCGATAAACATGGCCTCAGGTTTCATGTTTGCGAAAAATTCGGTAGAAACAAGATGCTTTGTTTCCTGAGTCAAAGGAACATGCACGGAAATAAAATCAGAGCGCTTAGCCAGATCCTCGAGGCTCACTAATTCCACACCGATTTTCTCGGCCATTTCCTTTGGCATATGCGGATCGTAGGCAATAGTCTTCATTTTTAACCCTTGCGCCCGACTTGCGGCAATGGCACCAATTCTGCCTATACCAACGACACCAAAAGTCTTGCCGGTCACCTCACGACCCATGAATTTTTTCTTTTCCCATTTTCCTTCCTTCATTGACCGACAAGCTTGTGGAATATTACGAGAAAGAGCCATCATCATTGAAATTGCATGTTCTGCCGCAGTCGTCGCATTGCCATCCGGAGCATTCATGACCACAATGCCTTTTTGGCTGGCTGCCGGAATGTCAACATTATCAAGTCCTATCCCAGCTCGTCCGACCACCTTCAGTTTATGGGCAGCCTCTAAAAGATCGGCGGTGACGCGGGTCGCGCTACGAATGGCCAATCCGTGGTAGTCTCCGATGATTTTTTTCAGTTCCTCCGGGGCAAGTCCAGTTTTTACATCCACCTCCAGACCCGCATTTCTAAGAATGTCTATTCCAACTTGAGACAAATTGTCACTCACCAGCACTCTCATTATATTCCCCTCAAAAAAGTTCACCTCAATAACGCCAAGTGCATCATAGCCTGCTTCCGCAGCTTTGATACATCGCCAAGCAACCAACAACTTCTCGGTAATAAATGAAAAACTATACAAACTTCCCATTCATTGAACAACCAAAAAAATGGCTATCCTCCGCCCTCGCAGGATGCGCCTTCCTCCTGCAAAACTCGCTTGATCAAAGCATTCCAACCGCAATAATGTTGTACATTGAGATGGAAAACGATATATAACAACCGGCAAGATTCTCGATGTAAAACCCTTGTCTTGAACGAACATACAACTTATTTTCAGTGTGAGTTATAACAATCGTATAAACATCTGGTTTTCATATTTCCGGCCGAAAAAGTGGCCTGAAGGAGCAAATAATGACTGAAACGCGACTGCGTTTTCCGCCGAGTCCCACCGGCTATCTGCATATTGGCGGAGCAAGAACCGCTCTTTACAACTGGTTATACGCTAAAAAAACCGGGGGCAAACTCATTCTTCGCATTGAAGATACCGACCTCGGCCGCTCCAGTGCGGAATCGATTGAGGGAATCATTGACGGTCTTAAATGGCTCGGTATCGATTATGATGAAGGGCCATATTTCCAAACGGATTTTGAAGGAGATCATATCGCCGCCTCCGAGAAATTATTGGCCAGTGGAACTGCCTATAAATGTTTTTGCACTAAAGAGGATTTAGAAAAAAAACGCGAAACAGCTCTCGCGGCCAAAAATCCGCTCGGTTACGACCGGACATGTCGCAATCTCACAAGAGAAGAAACAGCTGCCAAAGAAGCTGCCGGACTTCCTTCCGTAGTTCGCTTTAAGGTGCCGAATAGAGATGGCCTGCTTGGTTATGATGACAAGGTTTTCGGACGAATAGAATCTGCCTATTCGGAAATTGATGACTTTGTGATTGTTCGATCGAATGGTAAGCCGCTCTATCTCCTTTGTAACGTTGTTGACGACATTCGCGACCGCATTACCCATATTATTCGTGGTCAAGACCATATGACCAACACCCTCAAGCAGGTGTTGCTCTATGAAGCCTTGGAAGCATCGCTGCCGGTTTTTGCCCATATGCCGCTTACTCTCGACACCAAAAAGGCAAAAATTTCCAAACGCAGCCATGGTGAGATTGTCGCTGTGCAGT
This sequence comes from Pseudomonadota bacterium, assembly GCA_043798185.1. GTDB lineage: Bacteria > Desulfobacterota > Desulfobulbia > Desulfobulbales > Desulfocapsaceae > Desulforhopalus_A. The sequence goes on from JAZDOW010000148.1 coordinate 28,341, forward strand.
TCTATCGTGACAACGGATTCATTCCCTGGGCGTTTAACAATTTTCTCGCCCTGCTGGGATGGTCTGCAGGCAACGACCAGGAATTTTTCTCAAAAGAAGAACTGATCCGGACTTTTTCTCTGGAACGAATCAATAAATCGAGCGCCATTTTTAATTATAAAAAAGGTGATCCAAAATTTATCACCGACCCCAAGGCCATCTACTTCAATGAACACTACCTGCGAAACATGGAAATTTCCGAACTCAGTAAAATGGTGCAAAAGGAGCTTGAGGCGGAAAATCTGTGGCAAGAAAATTACCTTTCTGATAGAAAAACATGGTATCTCGACACACTGGCGTTGATCAGAGACCGCTTTCACACCCTCAAGGATTTTACATCCCTTGGCAGAGCGTATTTCGCCGACGACTTTATGGTCGACCCTAAACCACTCGAAAAAAATGTCCTTAAATATAATGAGTTACGGTCCTGGCTCCCAGAGCTTGCAACCAGGTATGAAAAACTTGGCGAATTTACACTCGACGAGACGGAAAGGGTGGTACGGGAATTTGCCGAAGAATTGTCGATTAAACCCGGTATTCTCATCAATGGCATGCGAACTATTATCACGGGTCAACTGGCTGGTCCGTCAATGTTTGACATCATCCTGGCCATCGGCAAAGAAACCGTTGTCCGACGACTCCGGGATGTTGAAAAGTTTTTTAACCTCGCATAATCAGTTCCCCCATACATTGGTCTTTACTTATGGAAATACGAGAAGAATCTGAGAACAAACCGCTTGATTTTATCCGCCAGATTATTGCCGACGACCTGCAATCCGGTAAGCATCAAAGAAGCATTACCAGGTTTCCACCGGAACCCAATGGCTTTTTACACATCGGTCATGCCAAATCGATCTGCCTGAATTTCGGCATTGCTTTAGAAACCGGCGGTATGTGCAATCTGCGATTTGACGACACCAACCCCAGTAAAGAAGAAGTCAGCTATGTCGAATCGATCAAAGAAGATGTCCAGTGGCTCGGATTTCAATGGGGAAAAGAGGCCTTGTATGCCTCCGATTATTTCCCGCAACTCTATCAATTTGCCATAGCCCTTATCAAACTGGACAAAGCCTATATCTGTCAATTGTCTCCCGATGAAATTCGGCAATACCGAGGCACATTGACAGAACCCGGGAAAGAGAGCCCTTACCGTAATCGCAGTATTGAAGAAAATCTCGATCTTTTCGAGCGCATGAAGAACGGAGAATTTGCCGAGGGAAGCCATGTACTTCGAGCCAAGATTGATATGGCCTCACCCAACCTCAATATGCGTGATCCGGTTATTTACAGAATCCTGAAAGACCACCATCATCGCACCGGCGATAGCTGGGTGATATATCCAATGTACGATTACACTCATTGTCTTTCCGACATGCTGGAAAATATTACCCATTCTTTATGCACCCTTGAGTTTGAGGACCATCGCCCCTTGTACGACTGGGTGCTCGACACCCTGAAAACTCCATGCCATCCTCGCCAGATCGAATTTGCCAGACTCAACCTGAGTTATACGGTTATGAGCAAACGAAAGCTCCTAAAGATGGTCATGGGAAAGTATGTCGATGGCTGGGACGATCCGCGAATGCTGACTATTTCAGGGTTACGACGCCGCGGTTACACTCCTCAATCACTCCGCAATTTTTGTCAGACAATCGGCATTGGAAAGAGTGAAAGTCGAATTGACATGAGTGTTTTAGAAAATGAGATCCGCAATGATCTGAACAGCAAGGCACTCCGTCGAATGTGTGTTTTGGATCCGGTAAAGGTGATAATTGATAATTACCCAGCCGAACAAGTAGAGCAAATGGTGGCGATGAACCATCCCCAGGTTCCTGAAATGGGAGATCGTAAGGTGCCTTTCACCCGGGAGCTTTTTATTGAAAGGGGTGATTTCATGGAAGACCCACCCAAAAAATATCATCGCCTGGGGCCGGGTCGAGAGGTTCGGTTGCGTTTTGCCTATCTGGTACGTTACATATCCCACGTGAAAAATCCGAAAAGTGGAAAAATTACCGAGATCCACTGCACCTACGACCCGGAAACTCGCGGCGGTTCTGCCCCGGATGGGCGTAAGGTTAAGGGGACAATCCACTGGGTGTCTGCAAAGAAAGCGACGCCTGTGACTGTCCGCCTCTATGACCGGCTCTTCAAGGTTGCAGATCCCGAAGCCGATAAAGACATAGATTTCCTCGACCAGATGAATCCTCACTCCAAAGTTGTGGTCAGTGACGCAATGGCGGAACCGAGCCTTATGGAATTTCACCCCGGCGACAAAATTCAATTCGAACGCCTGGGCTATTTTTGCGCCGATCATATCGAATCACAAATTGGTCACCCAATATTTAACAGAATAGTTACACTGAAAGACTCCTGGGAAGCTGAACAAAAATAGCACTTTTCTCTTGCCCCGATCAGAAACACAAACCATCCTACAGTCAAGGTGTGTTTCACTGTTATTTCAGAGATCCTTTAATATTGTTGCAAAATACACTGTATGAGCATGCCATAAGCGAAACCAAAGGCAAAGGAATGGGCACATCATGCGCTCCTATATTTTAGGCGACTTGTAAAGGTTAAAAGCAATGGCAATTATCAACATGCGACAAATGGCTAAACATCAATCGGGCATCATCAAGTCAATCAAGGTGGGAGGAGAGTTAGGAAGACGAATCAGAGAGATGGGGATCGTTCCTGGTACGGAAATCACAATCCAGGGCAGAGCTCCCCTTAATGATCCCGTCGCTCTTCGGGTTATGGACAGCACAATTACCCTCCGCAACAATGAGGCCGATCACATCATGGTCGAGATAGAAGGTCCCACTCAATAAGCTTTGCTTTTTCTGTGGAACTGATGCATTCTCAATCAAAGAATACGTGATTTATCGGCTTCATTCGAGTTTTTCATAGGTACTCAACTCATTCCCTCCTCACATCAATATCTAGGTCAACTCAACTCTATCATTTAAGCTTTTTGCTATTTCCCAAACTTCTCTCACGGTCTTTTCCCGAATAGTCTGTTAGTTTTCCCTAATAATATTTAAAACCTATTGAAAAACCTGTTGACTGAAGTTATTGTTTGGAGTACCTAATCAAAATATGGAGAGTGTGGTGTTGAGAAAACGTCAAAATAAATTTGCTTTTTGCTTTACTGACACTGTGAAAAGGTGTTTGCGTAAAAATCACTGCAGCGATTTAATTTCTCCATTATCAAAAAGAGACGCAACCGGGCGTATTAAAATCTGCAAAGTTACAGGTGACCGAAAGGTTTGCGGACGTATTGCGGCAATGGGAGTATACCCTGGGGTTGAGGCTGATGTTATCTGCTCCGGAAAAGGACGTCGCTGTATTCTTAAGGTGAACGGGGGGACAATCAGCCTCGACGCTGATGTCTCCGAGAATATATTAGTTTCGAGTTTATGATGTAAATCTTAAAGTCCGATTGCTCGGGCTTATTTTTTCGCCTACAAAGTTAGGTGTATCTAACTATAGATTTTGAATATAAATTTATGATTGAGAATGTAATAAGTTGGGCAATTATTGCGGTGAGTGCCATTTTTGTCGGTCGCAAGTTTTACAGACAATGGCGAGCAGCTTTTTCCAAAAAAACACAGATATCCTGCGGGCAAGGCTGTTGCTCTTGTAATACCGCAGCAGATTGTTCAACAACAAAAAACCAATGATAGCAAAACCATAATTAAAAGGCCAGTTAATGCACAATATTTGTTTGCGAAAAATGCTTAAGAATCAGCACGGCATCATCAAGGCGATCAGTGTTGCCGGTGAACTAGGTAGGCGCTTACGCGAGATGGGCTTTGTCCCAGGCGCTCACATTAAAATTTGCGGACGTGCCCCGCTTCATGATCCGGTAGCAATCCGGATTCTCGACAGTACGATCACCCTGCGCAACAATGAGGCTGATCATATCCTCGTCGATGTCGAGTAAAATTCTAGTCTCTGCTACCCATCAACTATCGATTTCATGTATCCAACAGAAAAAAGACCCATGCAGCTTATGATGGCCCTGGCGGGCAACCCAAACGCAGGCAAGACGACTCTCTTTAATCAGTTGACGGGAGCAAGACAGCATGTCGGCAACTATCCTGGGATAACCGTTGACCACAAGGAAGGGCAACTCCAATATCAAAATCAGACAATTTTAATCACCGACCTACCGGGAACCTACTCAATGACTGCATATTCGGCAGAGGAACTGGTGGCCCGCGATTATCTGGTTAATAACCGACCTCAAGTGGTGATCAATATTGTCGATGCTTCGAACCTTGAACGCAACCTCTATCTCACTTGCCAGCTCCTCGAACTGGGTGCACCCTTGGTAGTTGCTTTGAATATGATGGACGTTGCCAAAGCAAGAGGCATTGCTATCAACGCAGCCGTTCTGGCACAACATCTCCAAATACCTGTAATTCCGATAATCGCCAGATCTGGATTCGGCAAAGACGCGCTCCTCAATGCCGCCTTTCAGGTTGCCTCGACAAAACAGCAATGGAACCCCCTTGATATTTCCTATGGGGATGACCTTGACTCTACTCTGACCGAATTGATTGAAACAATTACCGCAACCGCCCTGATGACCGAGACCTACCATGCCAGATATACAGCTATCAAATATTTGGAAAATGATGAACAAATTCAAGCAAAAGGTCGGAAAATCGCCCCTCAAACTGCTCAACTTCTAGAACAACTCGTTGAAAAAACAGCGGATCACACTCAACGGACTCTTGATGTTTATCCCGAAGCAATTATAGCCGATCATCGATACGGATATATCAAATCGCTCTTGCGGCAGGGAGTAATCACCCGCCAGTTCGATGCTGATCGTCTTTACACCTCCGACAAAATTGATAAAGTGTTAACCAATCGTTTAATCGGACCAATACTGATGCTCACTATTCTTTTCGGTCTCTATAAATTTACTTTCAGTTGGAGCGAGATCCCGGTTTCATGGCTTACAAATGCATTCACCTGGCTTGGCGGTCTTGTCGAAAACCTCTTACCGAACGGCATCCTCAAGTCCTTAATCATTTCTGGAATAATAGACGGGGTTGGAGGAGTATTCGGATTTATCCCTCTTATTATGTTCATGTTTTTTGGCATAGCCATCCTTGAGGACTCAGGGTACCTTGCCCGTGTGGCTTTTATGATGGACAGGATATTCAGAATCTTTGGCCTCCATGGTTCTTCGGTAATGCCCTTTATTATTTCCGGCGGTATAGCCGGCGGTTGTGCAGTTCCAGGAGTAATGGCCACAAGAACACTCCGTTCACCGAAGGAACGGATGGCTACGCTACTCACCGTTCCCTTCATGAACTGCGGTGCCAAACTTCCAGTCCTCGCCCTCCTGATCGGAACTTTTTTCGGTGAAAATAAAGCTAACTACATGTTCTTTTTCACAATGCTTTCCTGGGTTGTCGCAATGCTTGCCGCCAAGCTGCTCCGTTCAACCGTGCTTAGGGGCGCGCCTACGCCCTTCGTCATGGAACTGCCCCCCTACCGTCTTCCTACAGTTCGCGGACTTTGCATCCATACCTGGGAACGTACCTATCAATATGTGAAAAAGGCCGGTACAGTTATTCTGGGTATTTCCATCCTGCTATGGGCAATGATGACATTTCCCAGTCTGCCCGAGGAGGTCGCAACATCCTTTGCCTTGAAAAACCAGGCAGCTATAGATGCTGCTGCACCGGAAATCATAGCCGAAATCAACACAGCCAATGCGCCACTATCAAAGGAGGCCCAAGCTCTTAACCTCACTTTAGCTCAGATAAACAACGAAAAAGCTGATGCTGCTCTGCGCCACTCAACTGCAGGAAAGCTAGGAATCAGCATGGAAGCAATTTCGCGATTTGCTGGCTTTGATTGGCGTACGGATATTGCTCTCATCGGCGGTTTTGCTGCCAAAGAAGTTATAATTTCTACCCTCGGGACTGCATATTCGATGGGCAAAGCCGATGCGGAAGAATCTCAAACCCTGAGCGACCGCCTCAAGGAAGACAACAATTGGAACAGGGTGGTTGCTGTTGCCGCCTTGGTCTTTATCATGTTTTACTCCCCCTGTTTTGTCACCTTGGTATGTATTGCCAAGGAGGCATCCTGGAAATGGGCTACTTTCTCAATGGCTTTCAACACCATCTTTGCATATCTCATGGCGGTTGCAGTTTTTCAGCTAGGATCGTTATTAAACCTCGGGTAACAAAATCCCCCCCAACAAGCCTTGCTCCCAACTGTTCCTACTCGATACGAATCGAACCGATGTCATCCTTTTCTATCAGTGAATTTTCCTCCTCCGCATCTTCATCCTCTTCATCGACGACAATTTCATATTCATCAATCGGCACCACCTGTGCTTCTATTCTTCCGGTTTTTTTGTAACTTTTACTGGCATCCGGCACCATCATTGAATCATCCTTCTCGACTCTGAGCGGCTCGTAACGCCGATCATCCGCATCTTCTGCGAAGTAAGTTGCTTGACTGCCAACGCTGAGTGGCTGTTTAAAAACGGCAATGAACCCCTCCTGAGTCTCAAGTATCGAAACTAGCTCCCATCCTGCCTTGCCGTACTCGTTCAACGACAACTCCATTTCCGATTCATCGAGAAAAGCACTTCCCAGCAGCCCTTCTTTTTTTAGCTCGTAGTGTACTGTTTTATAACTCCAACGCATAGTTGCATCCTATAGAAGTTTCTGCCCCACTATCTTGTCGATTACTTCCGCTTTATTTCTTCTGGGTCAGCTTGTCGTTCTCGAAAACACCCTCAAAAACCCTTCCATCTGCTCGAACAAGCCGACCTTGACCATCACGTCGGCCGAGTTTAAAAGCCCCTTGGTATCGGCTGCCATCGGCAGAGGTAAGAACTCCTTCCCCATGTGGTAGATCATCTTTAAAATCACCATTATAGATACTTCCATCGGAATAAACCAGTTCACCCCGACCATTGAAGCTGCCATTTTCATATTCCCCTTTATACTTGCTCCCATCGGCAAAATGATATTCACCCTTCCCCGAATAAAGATCATTTTTAAATTCACCTGCATACCGGGTACCATCGGGATAGGTAAAAATCCCATTGCCCTGTTTTTTGCCTTTGATAAAATCACCTTTATATTCACGGCCGTCATTAAAGTGATAGGTTCCATACCCGTGAATCTGCCCACTCTTCATCTCTCCCTCATATCGATCACCATCAGGATACTCGATTTTCCCGGGACCATCTATCAACCCTTTCAGAAACTTACCGCTATACACCCGCCCATCGGGAGAGGAAACACGACCGGTTCCATCAAAAAGAGATCCGTTTCCACCATTATAAACAAGTCCGTCCTTCATAAAATAGCTTTCGCCGGCCTTGGCCTTGAGTTTTGATGTAGAAGCAGTTACGACTTCAGGAATCTTTGCCTGCTGAACGTTTTGCATGGGTGCTACCGACTGTGCCGCCGGTGCCGGAATTTTTTCAACACTCTCCTTTGCCGCAGCAAGTGCCGGTTCTTCTTTCACAACCCGCTCATCTTTCGGCAATTCAGGCTGGCCATAGAGAAATTTCCCGGAGAATTTTTTTCCATCACTGTAGACCATGGTGCCTTCACCATGCATCAAATTGTCGAGGAATTGTCCTTTATAGCGCGATCCATCGGCATAAGTTAATTCACCGCGACCATTCCTCTTGCCCGCCGCAAATTTTCCCCGGTATATCGTACCATCGGGGTATTCCTGCACACCATCGCCCTGTAGAAGACCTTCATTGAAACCGCCAGTGTAACGCGATCCATCACTATATTTGAGGATACCCTCGCCCTGGTATTTATCATCAACAAAATTTCCTTCATAACGCTCGCCGCCGGGAGACTCGAACACACCCTGTCCATGACGCTTGGTATCTTTCATTTCGCCGACATACGTCGAGCCATCAAGGTATTTTCTCGTCCCTTTTTCAGCAGGTTTACCGTCGCGGAATATCCCTTCATACCACGTACCATCGGCATAGATCAGCTTTCCATGTCCATCAATGACGTCGTTGCGGAAATCACCTTGATATTCGCGACCATCGGCAAAAAAGAGAATTCCTTTGCCGTGAAATCGCCCAAAACTGAAATCACCCATATATTGGGAGCCGTCAGGCCGAGTCAGCGTTCCTTCACCATCGATGACATTGTCAAGAAACTGGCCCTGGTATTTTCTTCCGTCGGGGCTTTTCAATTTCCCCTGTCCATGGAATTTTCCTTCCCGAAACTCACCGGTATACTGACTTCCATCTGCTAAAATGAGAGTTCCAGTACCATTGGCCAGGCCATTTTTAAACTCACCCTCATAACGTCGACCATTCGCGGCAACAAACAGTCCTTTGCCATTGCGACAATCACCTTGCAAACAATCGCCGAACCCCTGCATCGGCAACAATGACATTGCCAGAAAAAACACAACTCCTTGCACACACCTTTTCTTTGTCAATGTTTCTCTCCTCATTGTGCCGGATTTATTCTTTACTTCCACGATATTCTAGATATATCCGCCGCACGACTTCGGCAATAATAGCCAGGCCCCGATGTACATCATCATCACTCTGGGAATAGGTCACTCTGATACACTCATCCTTATGTTTCCAAGGCCCACCGAGACCTGGGAAAAAATAGTGGCCTGAAACAACCAGCACCCCATTTTCTTTCAACTGGAGGTACAATTCCAAGCTGGTTATGGGCAGGTCTTCAAACCAAAGCCACAAAAACATGGCACCCTCAGGTTTATGGATGCGACAGGGGATGCCAGCAAATTTATCACGCACCACAGCGACGGCTCTCTCCATCTTCTTCCGGTAAAATGGCTGGATAAGCTCCCTGCTGAGAGTAGTTATCTCCCGGCTCTTCACCAGATTACCGGCAAGAACCGCCGCAAAGCTGGTTGGAGTCAGGGAAATAATGGCATTCATAGCCGTAAGCGCCTGGACGATCGCCTTTTGCGCCACGACAATGCCTGTTCGCAAGGACGGCAGGCCCAACTTTGAAAGGGAAAAACAAAGAATGAGATTATCGTTCCAAATCGGTTGAGCCCCAACGTATACCATACCCGGAAAGGGAAGTCCGTAGGCACTGTCGACAATCAGCGGAATTTTCCGCTGCGCTGTTATATCGACGAGCTTGGCCAGTTCTGTATCGGTTACCACATTGCCAGTCGGATTAGTCGGTCGGGAAATGCATACTGCACCGATATCATCACCAATTTCGAGTTCTTCAAAATCAATATGATATTTAAAGAAGCCGTCATCAAGGAGTTCTATGTGCGGTCTGGTCGATACGAACATATCCTCAACAAGGCCAAGATCAGCGTAGCCAATATATTCAGGTGCCATGGGCAGACAGATTTTCTTTCTACGCCCATCGGGAAGAATTCCGGCGAAGAGATTAAACAACATAAAAAAGGCGGTTTGACTGCCGTTGGTCAGACAAATATTTTCCGGGCCGATATCCCAACCCTGCTCTTCTCTCAGGAGGTGTGCCAACCCTTCGACAAACGTCTTTTCGCCTTGAGGTGGCGCATAGCCGCTGATGAGTTGCTGGAAGCCCTGTTTATCCTCACCTATCGACAAGAATTGCTTTCGCATTATTTCTTGAAATTCAGGAACTTGCCCAGGGTTTCCACCGCCCATCATAATCATGGGCGCACTGCTGCCCGGTGCCGTAGCCTTGCCAAGATCATCCATAAGGGAGAGGATACCTGCATTGCCGGTCATTTTCTTGCCGAATTGTGTAAATTCCATAGGAGAGTTAAGAAAAGAATATTTTTTATTTATGCATGTTGTCGGATGCGCCTGTCAGCTAAAATGCGCATTATCCGCACCAGGAAAAATGTGACTATGAGGGAAAAGACAATCCGTCCCCATAAAATCCCTCCGAGTTTTCCACCTATCGCCGCCATAATGAGGGTATCTTCAACCAATCCATGGCAGAGCCCCATAAGCGCCATGGAATTAAACACCTCCGTCTTCGCCAGTTTTCCGGTGCTGGTTTCCCGTATTATCAAGGCACCGCCATATCCGATCCCCATAATCATGCCGACTACGGTGATCGGTGCAGCCTGGTGGCTCATGCCAAAAAACGGCAGGACAGGCGCCAGGATCTTTTCAAGTAATGCCAGAAAACCAATAGCTCGAAACAACCGCATGCAAAGAACAATGACGAAGATAACAACCACGATCATCCCCAGGTTTTGCAGCTGATCAACCCCCCACTGCAGGAGGTCGGCGGACTGAGTAGAAGACTTAAATAGCAGGACGGCCGGTTTTTGCCAAAGGTCAAAGACGAGGCAGATGCGACTGAGGAGGAACCCATAAACAACCGCACCGAGAATACGGATAAAGGCGATCGGCAGAAGGGCTGCCCCCGCCCTTTTGCTAACACTTAGCTCAACTGGCAAGGAGTGGGCAATAAGCATAGCTGAGCAGAGTACCGTCACCTGGGCACCGCTGAGTGCAAGCCCGGGCAGCAGGGCAGCAAAGACCGCAATACCGCCGTACATATTGGTAAGTATGGCGGTTGCCCATACCAAACCAAGAGATCCGGGCAAACCGAGGAGTCCCATCACCGGTTCAAGCACAAGACTTAAGGAGGAAATGAGACCCAGTTCTTCAAGGGTCTTGGTGGCAATGGCGACCGGAATAGTTATCCGGATGAGTTCCCAGCTGGTAAGCCAGGTTTCACGTCCGAGGGATTGCACCGGAGGCTTCAGCCACTCCCATGTGTTTTGATAGAAATTACTCTTCATAAAAAAATCAATGCGCCTGCCAGCTTACTCAAGCCACCCTCGAAGTCCCTGGACCATTGCTTTGTCGCTTTTTAGCGGAAAATAACTGACAGTGCATCCCGGAGGATTCATACACCACCCGAGCCGGACTGATCCGACTTTGAAATTTCAGAGCCCGACAGCCATAGGGTTTCGCAGGGTCATGGGTGATATAATAATGGCTGCATTGCAAACAATTTGGCAATATTTCCGTCATCTTTGCCGCCTATCAAAAAATATCTTGCTGTATAACGAATCAAACTACGTACGGCTGCCGCCATGATCCTTTGGAAACCAGAAAAAATCGAGTTTGCCGCGCCCTGCGCTATCTGAGAAACCTCCTTCATCCGAGTAATCGAGAGCAACAACACCACAGGTCGGCACATTGCCAAGGATTTGACCACAGAGATGTTCGGCAAGTTCTGTAATGGTGTTGTTATGACCTACCAGGAAAAGGACATCAACCTGTTCGAGAAGCGTGGTAATTAAATGACAATAGTAGGAAACCGATCCGAGATATAAGTTATCGTCGTACCGAACAGCACTTTCGTCATATCCGGTGCCCTCTGCCATAAATAACGCGGTTTTCTTAGCTCTGACAGCAGGACTTGAAATAATTACATCGGGCCGAATTCCTTCAGCAGCAAGCCGTTTTGCCATTGCCGGACCATCTTTTTTACCGCGATGGTTGAGCGGCCGGTGAAAATCATCAAGCCCGGGCTCAACCCAGCTCGATTTGGCATGGCGAATGAGATATAATCGCTTCATCGGCACTCTTCACTACCGCTGTTTTTCTGCCGAAGGCCAACTATTTCAGGAGTACTGACCCAGGCAATAGGAACCATCATCGAGAGCGTTTTTCCTGTTTTTATCATATTAATGATATATGTCACCAATTTCTTTACAACCCAACCTTATTGAAACTCTCTTTCTCAGTTTTTCTAAATTCACTCAGGTCAATGCCATATTTGCCTATTTTATCGTAAAAACTCTTGCGGGATATGCCCAGCCGAATATGGGCCAGGGCCGCCTGTCCCTCGGTTTCACGCAACACTCCAACGATATAGTCTTTTTCCGTTCGATCGATGAATTCCTTGAGCGGCAACCGTTTTCCTTCCAGGATCGCGTTCTCGCTTTTTTCACTGCCGTCCCGGTGTTCTTCCAGACCTCCAAAGATACATAATCGCCGCACATGATTACGCAACTCCCTGACATTGCCCGGCCAGGGAAGGTTCATGATTTCGCGAAGCACCTCGGGACTGAAGGGGGCCGGTGCGATCATTTTACCGTATGCATACTCCTGACGGAAAAACTCGACCAACAGCGGGATGTCCTGTCTTCTTTCACGGAGCGGCTGTATAAACACCGGAAGAACATTGAGGCGAAAGAACAAGTCCTGGCGAAAGGTTTCCTTGTCAATCTCCTTTTCCAGATCTTTATTGGTGGCGGCGATGATCCTCGCCTTAAAAGGAACCTCAATGTTGCTTCCAAGGGGACTGACGACCCTCGCTTCAAGTGCCCGCAGGAGTTTACCCTGTAGGGCAATAGGCAGGCTGCAGATCTCGTCAAGAAAGAGTGTACCTTCTCCGGCAAATTCAAATTTGCCGACCTTACGCTGCAATGCTCCGGTAAAGGCGCCCTTGGCATGGCCGAAAAGTTCCGATTCCATCATCTCCAAAGGCATGGCCCCCATATTGATTGCAACAAAGGGCTGATCGGCTCTACTGCCGATCTCATGGATGGCCCTGGCCACCAGTTCCTTGCCGGTGCCGGTTTCACCGTGAATCATCACCGGATCGCTTTCCACCGCCACTGCCTTGATAATATCGTACAGCCGGTGCATTGCCGGGTGGTTGCCTATCAGACCATAAAACCGAGTCAACTCCTGACGCTGTTCAACAAGACTGGTGTTGAGCTGCCGATTCTCAAGTACCAGCCGACGTTTTTCCACCGCCCTGACCAGGCAGGCGTTGAGAATATCTTCATCAACCGGTTTTTGCAAAAAATCGTAGGCACCGCTTTTAATAGCAGTAACCGCCAAGGCGATATCACCATGACCGGTGATCATGATAACCGGCAGTTCCGGATCGACCGCCCGAACATGAGAGAGGAACTGCAGGCCATCCATCCCCGGCATCTTAATATCTGATATAATCGCCGCATAGGTCGTCTTCTTTTGCTTTTCCAGGGCTTCCAGAGGCGAGGTAAAGGTATCGACGGTATAACCGCTGAGCGTCAGGGTCTGACCGATGGCCATGAGCAGATACGGGTCATCGTCAACCACCAGGATATTCGGTTCGCCGTTACCTGCGATACGTGTTGTATTCATACTGAAATCCTCTGCAAAATAGTGATCATCTTCAGCCCCTGTCCTGGTGAGCGGGAAGATAAACGGTAAAGCAGGCTCCCTGGCCTGGCGTGCTGTTGACCTTAATGTAGCCACTGAAACTGCGGACAATCCTGTCAACGATGGACAAACCAAGACCCATTCCCGAACCGGTTGCCCTGGTGGTAAAAAATGGATCAAATATTTTTTCCTGATTGGCCGGGGAGATACCTTCGCCATTATCGCTCACGGCTATAAGCACAAAGGGTTCCTCACGCAACGTCTTGGGATTGATGGAGGGTTTAATAGTCGTGCTGATAGTCAAACGCGGTTCAACAACCTTACCCATGGAAAGAATGGCGTTTTGGATGAGATTAAAAAAAACCTGTTCGAACTTAACCTCCTGTCCCATAACCTCAATGGTCTGTTGGGTGTCGAGTTGCAAGTAGAGTCCGATGTCGGAGAGGGTCAACTGTGATTCGAAAAAATTAAGGATGTCGAGGATAATCACATTGATATTGACCGGAACCATGGTGTCTCTGGCTTTGGTCGCAAAGCTTTTCAGGCTGTTAATAATACTGGAAGCCTTATTGACCCGATCAATGATGATACTGAGGTTTTCTTCCAGCATCTTCTGGTTTTTCAACGGATCCTGCATAGCCTTCAGACCGTTTCTGGCAAGCAGCAGGATGGCGTTTAAGGGCTGGGTCAATTCGTGACCTATGCCGGCAGCCATCTCGCCTAAGCTGGCAAGACGGGCCGAGTGGGTCAACTGATCCTGAACCTCGCGCATCCTGGCCATCATCTTGTAAAAATCACTTTTATCCGAGGCGATAAACATATGGAGCACCCGGCCGGACTCAGTGACATAGGTTGAGCCCTTGAGAGTTACCGGCACCTCTCTGCCATCATTGGCCCGGAGAGTAGTTTCAATCATCTGAAATTCCCCGTCTGCCAATGCCTCACGAATAATTTTACAATTTTCCTGATCGACGAGATCGACAAGGTTGAGCGGCTCATTTTTGTCGGGGACATAGCCGAGACAACGGGTAAATTCATTGTTGCACTGCACTAGATACAGATCCCTATCAAGGAGAAAAAACAACTCGGTAAGGCTGGTAAGAATCTTATGAGTAAACTCCTTACCCGACTGAAGTTCCTCATGTTTTTTTAATACTCGGATAACAAGCTCGGTCTTCTGCTTCTCAAGAAGCTTAACCAGGCCGTTTTCACTGTTGTGCGAATCCAGTGTCTTGATCACTTCCTGTTGCGGACCGTCCACGGGTTCCTCTTCCTTTGTCACCTTTTCTCTCCATTGCCCTGATTTTTACTTGGGAGCTGTCACCATTTCTGCACATATCCTATTTTCACGGTAAATACAATAGCATAACTGTTTTAGGCAGGTTTTTCCGGCACCAAAGCTATACAACCTTTCCTCGTGCGATGAGTTGCACCATTTCGCAACCAACTCGCTTGTTCCATATATCTTTCTGTAATCACGACATTTTTACAAACATTCCCGCAGATTTTCCCTCTGGCCCGGAAGTTGCTTTGATGGAGACAAAGATTTGGAATGGCCATACATCCGGCCACGCCAAATTCATAGGTTGAGGCGGATTTTTCTTGGAAATTCAAAAAGTCAATTGACTGAATCAGGTCTGAGTGATGACGGAAAAGACAGAGAAAAATGGAGCGCCGACATTAAGGATCGAACAGGTGGCGCTCCTGTGTGGCGTCTCTGTAGCCCGAGTTCACAACTGGATCGAGAAAAATGGTCTCAAGTTCATCATCTCGCGTGGAGAACAAAAGGTACGCCCAAAAGACCTTGCAGGGTTTCTCATGCACTACAACATGCCCATCCCTGGAGGAATTCTGCCGATCAATGCAAGAAAAGTACTCTTCATCTGTCCGGGCAAAAGAGGGAAAAAGGCCGGGAACCAATTTTTCAGACTTTTCTCAGAACAGTTCAGCAGAACGGCGAATTGTTTCATGGACAGCGTACCCTTCGGCAAGGGAGCGGAATATAAAATTCTTACTTTCCTGCCCGACCTGATCCTGGCGGATGCAGTGAATGGTGACGAAGAGGCGGTGCGAGTTATCCGTTTTGTTAAAAGTATCGGCGGAATGCGAGCCGTGGCTCTGGTGCGACGCAATCTGGCCCGGGTGAAAAGAGAGCGGATACTCGCTGCCGGTGCCGATGCGGTAATGGAACGAAACACAGCCTGGGATGAGCTTCTCGCCTGTTTTAACAGGGTTTTCAATTCCCTCGGAAACAGCCCTTCATAGCAGAGGAAATGATTTAACGGGTTTCATACTTTAACGACATTAATCAACAGAACGCTATGCACATCAACAACTACAAAAGAGTCTGGCTACGATTGACCGGTGTCTTTTGCCTGCTTATAACCGTGCCGGTTGCGGTCCTGGTTCTGGTGACCACCAATAGCCTGAGGGATGCGGCGATCAACAAAGTCGAAGTTTCCCTTGGCCGCCTTATCGAACACAAAAAGGACGTGGTCACCCTTTTTCTGAAAGAGAAAGAAAACCTCCTGACCATGCTGGTAGGCATGTATCCGATCACCTACCTCGGTAGGCAGGAAAACCTCGACAAGCTCTTTATTGCCATTAATAAAACCGGCAGCATAGTCGATCTGCATGTCATTGATTCTTCCGGCAAGCAACTGGCCTATGTTGGTCCCTACGCCGAAAGCCTGATCGGCAAAAACTACTATGACGCCCAATGGTTTCAGGACGTCCTGATCAACGGCAGCCATGTCAGTGATGTCTTTCTTGGTTTCCGCAATGTTCCCCACTTCGTGGTGGCGGTAGCCGACCCGCTGAAAACCTATGTATTGCGGGCAACGATCAATTCAGAACAGTTCAACAAGCTTCTCCTGAGTACCCAGATAGGTCCGCATGGCGATTCTTTTATTGTCAATCAGGAGGGTGCGCTGCAAACCCCTGGTCGGGCAGGACTCACCGAATTAAACAACGAAGACAGACTCCTCCTCGAACACCACGAAGGAACCACTATTGTCAAACGTGGCGCAAATATTGTCGCGACGAGGTGGGTAAAAGACGGCCAGTGGTGTCTCTTTGTCAAGGCCTTGATCGAGGATTCACTCGGTCCATTCTATAAAGTCCGCAAAGACATCATCATCGTCATTATCGTCACGAATGCCATCTTCCTCGCCATTGCTGCGTTTTTCGCCAACTATTTGTTGCAGCGGAATGAGAAAGAGGATCGCAACAGGGCCGAACTCGGTCACCAGATGATACAGATGGAAAAGATGGCCACAGTCGGTCGGCTCGCCGCCGGTATCGCCCACGAGATCAATAATCCCCTGCAGATGATTACCAGCCAGGCAGGTTGGATCGGAGAATTGCTGCCGGAGGAAGAACCGGACAAGGTTAAAAACCTTGACGAATACAAAAAGGCCATTGACCAGATCAGACACCATGTAAAGCGGGCCGGGACAATTACCCACCGGCTCCTCGGCTTCTCACGGAAAATATCTGCGGAAAAACAGAACGTTCAACTCAACGAGCTGATCGAGGAAACCATCTCCTTTGTCGAAAAAGAGGCCGAATACAATCATATCTCGATTGTCAAAAAATATACCGATGACCTTCCCGGCACCATGACCGATGGCCCGCAGCTGCAGCAGGTGTTCCTCAATCTCATCAATAACGCCATCGACGAAATCGGTCAGGGTGGAATTATCGAGATTCGCACAGCGTTGGAAGGCAACAGCAAACTCATTGCCGAGTTTTCCGACAATGGCCACGGCATCAAACCGGAAGACCTCAAACGCATCTTCGACCCATTTTTCACCACCAAGGACCCCGGGAAGGGCACCGGCCTTGGTCTGTATATCAGCTATGACATTGTTAAAAAACTTGGCGGAACAATAAGTGTCGCCAACAAGAACAGCGGAGGTGCGGTCTTTACCATCGTTCTCCCGATCATTGATCCAGGATAACCGGAATTTTAAAGACGCGGAGTGCTTTCGCAGAAAGACGTTATTAACCAAAAAGGAGAACCGCCATGAGAGAATTTAATGTACTGGTAGTTGATGATGAACAGGAGTTTCGCGATATCACCGTGAAACGGCTGGAGAAACGAGGTTTGAAAGTAAAAGGAGCCGAGAGTGGAGAAGTTGCCCTGCAGATCCTTGAGCACAGCTACACCGACGTCGTGCTGCTCGATGTAAAGATGCCGGGAATAGACGGTATCGAGACCCTACGGCGTATTCGCAGCATGAAGCCTCTGGTCGAAGTGGTGCTGTTGACCGGCCATGCCTCGGTAGACTCGGGAATTGAAGGCATGAAGCTGGGGGCCTTTGATTATCTGATGAAACCCATAGACCTGGAGCCTCTCCTTGAGAAGCTTGTCGATGCCTATGAAAAGAAACGTTTACACCAGGAAAAAATTGAACAGGCAGAGATAAAGAGGAATATGTCCAAGCCCGCTTAATCCGCCTTGCAGGCAAGATCCATCGCGCTTGATTGTATTCTGCAAATATTAATATTTTAAGAAAGGAGTTCATTATGAGCTGTGTCAAGGACTTTTACAACCTGCTGGTGCAAGGCTCCCAAGCCCATGCCCGATGGGAACTCGAGATGTCGACCAACATTTTCAAAAGCCGCACGAGAAAGGGTGTTCTCCTCCTCCTTCTCCTGCCGATACTCATTGGCGGCATCGCAATTGCCGCAGGGGACGGGGCAGGGTTGCCCAACGCCCTTGGCGGCAAGTCAGCCTATATGCCGTCGCATTACACTAACCTGATCTTTTTTGCTTCTGTCTTCGTCGGCCTTTGTGCCGGTCTTATCACCGGTTGCATAGGTGCCGGTGGTGGCTTTATCATTGCCCCTGCCCTGATGAGTGCCGGTGTTAAAGGTATTTTGGCGGTTGGAACCGATCTCTTCCATATCTTTGCCAAGGCAATCATGGGCAGCGTGCTTCATCGTAAGCTCGGTAATATCTCGGTGTCGCTGGCGGCGACCTTCCTCGTTGGCTCGCTGATTGGCGCAACTCTCGGTGGTATGCTCAACCGCTACCTCTACGACCTCAACCCGGTTCTGAGTGATCTCTTCATCACCTCGGTGTATGTGTTTATCCTCGGTTTCCTGTCCTTCTATGCCCTGATGGATTATTTTAAGGCAAGAAGAGGCGAAGCAGCCGGCAAGAAGGTTGTGGAAGGTGAAGAAATCCCACCAATGGGCAAAAGAATTCAGTCCGTGCATATTCCGCCGATGTTAACCTTCGACGAAGGTGTCACTCCCGGTGGCCGTAAAATCTCGGCAATATTCCTCGTGCTGAGTGGTCTTATCGTTGGCCTTGCCGCTTCGATCATGGGCGTTGGTGGCGGTTTCCTTACTTTTCCGATCTTTGTTTACGGCCTTGGCGTCTCGTCAATGACCACAGTCGGTACCGACATTTTCCAGATCGTCTTCACCGCCGGCTACAGCTCGATCAGCCAATATGCACTCTATGGTTTCGTTTTCTACACCCTGGCCATGGGTATGCTGCTCGGTTCCCTCATCGGCGTACAGGTTGGATCTCTCGTTACCAAGGTTGTACCGGGCATAATGATCCGGGGCTTTTTCGCCCTGGCAGTAACCGCTGGTTTTATCAACCGTTTCTTTGCCCTGCCGGGAAAACTGCAGAGCCTCGGTTATATCAATATCACCAAGGAACTCGGCGGTATCCTCGATTTGGTCGGCAACTCCTTATTCTTTCTCGTCATAGGAGCCTTTGCCATCTGGGTATTTTATGCATTCTTCAGCAATATTTCCAAATTAACAACGGAGGGCCATTGATATGAGTATGCAAGCAAAACTCAAAACCCGCGGCATTATTATGCTGATCACCTTCTTCATCCTGCTGGCAGTCATTTTCATGCCGGTTTTCCCAGGGAAAGTTAAGGTTAATGGCCTTGATTATATGGATAACCTGTTCAATACGATTTCTAAGGGTTCGTCCTACTTCATTCCCGAATCGATGAAGAAAACTGAAAAGTTTACTGGAAAGACTATCGATGTTAAACTGAAACTCGACGATGAATCGAGGGCTACGGAAACGGCAAAACAACTGACCAGCAACGGAATATCGGCGACCGCTGCCGGTAAGGAATTAACGATCAAAGGCGACATGGTCCAGCTTCTTAAAGCCAGTCTGGTCGATGCCGACTTCATGTTCAAAAACGATGGCAAACCAGTTGCCGAAAAATATGGATTTTCGGAAAAACAGGCGCTGGTCAATTGGCATAATCTATTCAAAAAACTTGGTGCTGACCTGACCAAACAGAAAAGATTCGATGGTGCCAAACTCTTTGCCGATCTTCAGAAAAAGGCCCTGGAGCCCGCCTACAACTACTATGGTGTCGAGGCAGAAAACTGGAAGGATAACATAGTGTTAGTGCTTTTATCCCTGGCTTTTTACGTATTCTATACCCTGTGGTACGGGTTTGGACTCATGTTCCTCTTTGAAGGACTTGGTCTGAAGATCGGCCATTAACAAACCGGTTCGATTGCGGGGCGGACCTGGCAAAACACATTACCGGGGTCCGCCCCGCTTCGATTAGTCACTTACAAAAAATATTTGCACGTTTTTGGCGAAGATTTTTTGATAAGTGACTAATCCCCTTCATCGGGGTTAAGGTGCAAATGAAAAAGCTCTACAATTATTTAAAATATATATTCTCATCAACTCCTCCGGAAGAGCCACTCGACCCTGAGCAGCTGAAAGCAAACTTCAAGCGGCGTTACGGCAATTTCCGCGGTCTCCTCACCGCCAACAATAACGCCCTGCAGGCCATGGCCGAGCTGGAGAAAATTTATTACAGCGGCGATTCCTATCGGATGGCGGTGGTTCGTTCCAAAATCACCACCATCCTCGTCAATGTCTACAAGATGATCCGCAATCTCCGAGAGATGGCGGATGGCAGATACCAGGATCTGGAAACGATCTTCGAGCAAATCGGTAATGATCTCGAGGTAATCATCGAAAAAAAACCGAAGCGACACGAGGGCCCTTTCATCCTGCCGCTCGCTGAAATCGGCAGAGGGGAAAAAGACCAGGCCGGCGAGAAGATGGCTAATTTGGGTGAGGTCGCCACCCTCTCCGGTCTTCTGGTGCCGCCGGGCTTTGTCATCACCGCCTCGGCGACCAGCCATTTCCTTACCGCTCCGATACTTGCGGAAATTAATCGACGCTTGCAAATCCTCGACCCGGACGACCTCGATCAGCTTTTTCATACCTGTGAAGAAATTAAGAAAATAGTCAGGGAAAGCCTCCTGCCCCCCGATCTCGAGGAACTGCTGCATGTCCATTACGGTCGCCTGGAAAAACTTACCCACCGCGGGGTTAAAGTAGCGATGCGCTCAAGCGCCCTCGGCGAAGATTCCGCCGGGGTATCCTTCGCAGGTTTATACCGTTCTATTTTGCATAGAGATGAAGAATCCCTGGCCATGGCCTATAAAGAGGTCATTGCCGGGAAATACGGCACCAGGGCTGTCGCCTACCGCCGCAAGCGGGGATATAGGCATGAGGATATAGAGATGTGCGTCGGTTGCATGGTGATGATCGATGGTCTGGTCAGCGGCGTCACCTACTCCAAAGACCCTTCAGGGGACGATCAGGATACCATTCGCATTAATGCCGTATCGGGTCTTGCCACCAGTGTCGTCGACGGTACCAGAGCCACAGATCTCTATCTGGTCAGTCGGGAGAAACCGCATACCCTCGTATATAGTGAAATCCGCCAAGCGCTTGACAATATTGCTAATCCTCACAGTGTGCCTTCAACCCTCACCTACAGTCAATTGAAGAAATTGGCGGAAGCTGCCTTGGCCCTTGAGGAGCATTTCGGTGCGCCCCAGGATATCGAGTGGTCCTTGGACCATCAGGGCAGACTCTATATCCTGCAGAGCCGTTCAATTCCCTTCCACCAACAGCAAATTACCGCAAAACCGGTAATCGCCACCGACGGCAATGACAACGGAGAAGGCCCCATTCTCTTCGGGGGAATTTGCGCGGCAAAAGGGACCGTCAGCGGCGAGGTGATGCGCATCGACTCCGTGAACCAATTACAAAGTTTTCCCAAAGGGGCAGTACTGCTGGTGGAACATCCCCTCCCCGAATGGGCACCCCTTCTTGGCCGTGCTTCGGCACTGATTGCCGGCCATGGCAGCGAAGCCGGACATCTGGCCACCGTCGCCCGGGAATTTGCCATTCCCGCCCTTCTGGGCCTGCCGGAGGCGCTGACAACCCTCGAAAATGGTCAAACCATCACCGTCAATGCGTCGGCCAGGGCAATTTACAACGGTTGCCGCGAAGATCTGCTCCGGGTCGGAGAAGTGAAAAGAGATATAATGGCGGGAAGCCCGGTACAACGCCTGGTCACCGAAGCCCTGCAACATATTACCCCACTCAATCTCAACGACCCCGCCTCACACCAGTTCAAATCCAAATGGTGCGAGACCCTCCATGATATCACCCGGTTCTGTCACGAAAAATCGGTGACCGAAATGTTCAATTTCGGTGAAAAATACAATTTCCATGCGGGTGCAGCCAAACGGCTGGTCGGTAAAGTGCCGCTCGAATGGTGGGTGATCGATTTGGCCGACGGTTTCCAGGAAGGCATAGATGTCCAAGGGCCAACGATACGAGTCGAGGATATCGTCTCCTTACCAATGCAGGCGATCTGGCAGGGTATATCTGCTTTTCCCTGGGAAGGCCCGCCGCGGGTGAGTATGAAAGGCTTTGGATCGATCATCTTTCAATCGGCCATGCGCCCGGACCTCGATCCGTCGGTCGCCTCGAATCTGACTACGAAAAATTATTTCCTCATTTCCAAAAATTTTTGTAATCTGAGCGTCCGCCTGGGGTATCATTATGCGATGATCGAGGCCTACATAAGCGAACTTCTCACCGAGAACTATGTGACCTTCCGTTTTAAGGGCGGGGCAGCGGACATGCGACGCAAGGCAGTGCGAGCAAGACTCCTGTCCGAGATCCTCGAAGCCTTCGATTTCCGGATCGAACTTCGCTCGGATGCACTCTTGGCGAGGATCAAGAAACGTCCAAGAGGCTTCCTCGAAGAACGACTGCAGATCCTTGGCTATCTTACCCTGCACGCCCGCCAGCTCGATATGGTTATGGATGATCCGTATATGGTTGAACGCTATAAACAAAAGTTTTTGACGGACATTGCCGAGATGCTTGCCCGCCGTACTACATCTCTTATTGGGGAGGCCGGAAATGGTGGCGAACAACAAGGTATTGCTGGTTGACGACGAGGCTGATTTTCGTCAAATCATGAGTTCTTTCTTTAAACGACGAAAAATAGCCTACGAGACTGCAGGCGGTTGCCTGGAGGCCTTGGACTGGCTCGGTCGTGACAGCTTCAATGTGGTGGTTATGGATGTGGTCATGCCCGGCCTCGACGGACTCAAATGTATGGTTGAGATGCTGAAGATTCAACCCGAGCTGGCAATCATCATCCTGACCGGCAACGCCTCAATCAATACCGGTATTATGAGCATGAAACAGGGTGCCTTCGACTTTTGCATGAAACCGGTTGATTTCGAGGAACTGCTGGAAAAGATCATCCTGGCAGGGGAAAAAGGTCGCTCAACGGCCAAGAATTAAGGACCGCAGCCGTATCGGGATCAGTTAGGAAAGTCATAACTCAATCTAGAACAACAAACGGAATAGATGAAGCAGAAATCTGGCCAGCCTTATAATGACCTCCTTCAGGGCCAGCATAGACTGTTGCCTGAAAAGCAAATGTCTTGTCAAGGCTTGCTTTTTTTATAACTTTGTCGGTATCATTAAAAATGAGTTTGCCTCTTATCTGCCCACCAGCTGGAACTACCGTCGGTGCTCCTCTATAGTGACCAGTTAAACCACCAATACCATCTTCCGAAGTTGTAAGGCCAATTGCTTCTTGATAAGAAAGCTGATTGCCTATATAATCCATCAATTTTGGAGAGTTATAATGACCAAATATTACTTCAATATCTTCACTTGATGGATTGTTTACGGTTATAGGCAATAATAATGGGCTGAATCCACTGCTAGTTAAAACTGGATGAATGATAATATTCAATCCCCCAAACTTTACAGATGTTACTTCCTTTTCAATTAAGGCATTCCGTTTATCGATTCTTTGTTTCTTTTCCCTTTCTAACCCATCTTCTTTCCTAGCCTTTTCAGCAAGCTGATTTTCCTTTTCCGATTTTTCAATTTTTAGTTTTTCTAACGCCAAACGTTTTTCCTCGGTGTCCTGTGCTTTTTTCTTCTCATCGGCGAGGCGAAACTGCTCGATTGCGGCTTTTTCCTTTTCTGCTTTTTCAACTTTGCTTTTTTCCAGAGCAATGCGTTCTTTTTCAGCGGTCGCTTTAGCTGCTATCATTTTAGAAGATTCTTTACCCATCAATTTAGCCGCGACAGTCTGGGAGGTAACGATAAGATCATCTTCAGCGCACTTGCAACTCATATTCTCTCGGTTGACAACTCCGGCAGTCTCGCCTTTAGTATCAAGCATCCTGAGACTAATGGTATAAGTAGCTCCATATTTCGAGACCGAACCGACCACCATAAAGCGTGTGCCGATGGCCCTACCAAAGTCGATTAAACATTGCCCCCCCTCATCGCAGCCAATCGCCTGTTTTAGCTGTTCTTGGCTAGCCACGGCCTGCAGATCCTCTCGGCTCATTACCTCATAATCGCCAAAGCTGTGAATCTCGTCGCGAATAATTACAGAAAGCCCTTCGGCGAAATTCTTTTCGACACCGTATTTCGCTTCAAGATCAAGGACTGCCAGCTTTTCCTTGGCAGGTTTACCGACAGTTGTCGCACCTTGTGCTATATCCGTTGAGAAACCAACTATTAGAAGGATCATCCACGCTAGTCCTAAAACTATCGATTTTTTCATAGCACTCTCACTGTTGAAAATGTTCCTAACATGTCTGTCGTATGCTTAAAATTCTTTCATTAACATGTATCAAGTATTTTAGGCAACGACTGCTTTATTCGACTAAAAAAAATTACACAAGCACAAGTCCATATTTTTCATTTCTATATCAATATTAGACAAAAATGATTATTCCTTCTAATGCCGTGAGCGAAGCGGAAAACAGAGCCTATTCAACACACGATTTCAATGTCAGATTTCTGAACTTTTGTCTTCAACACTCCGTTCTTTCACGGCAATAAAGCCCACTCACGGCAATCCACGAGGAACAGAAGATGTCAAAAGTTACCAAAACAATCCCATCATCAAACCCTCTATGGCATCATTTTTATCAACCCCATCCTCGATATAACGCTTTAAAACAACGCCACCAATCTGCTCGTTCATTTCTAGAACCAAGATATCTTTTGTTACATTCCCCGTTACTTTATCGAAAAAATCTAAGTATAATGCCCATTCATTTTCTCCAACGTTTTTCCAAGTCTTTTGTTGTGCGTTGAAAGCATTTAGTAAATCTAATACCATTGGGTTAACTATTTTATTTTTTTCAGCTTCGCTCACTTTTTCTGCAGAGAATATTCCAGCAAATGCCATTGCGCCGCTTTTTGCTTCTTGATTTCTAAATAGGTCTAATCCAGTATGAAGCGGCATATTAAGAAAGCTTTCAGGGGGAGTTTCTGAAAGTCCAAAGTTGTTACAGCCATATAATGCGACAGAAATAATCAGAAATAACAGAACCAACCTTTTGGAATTCAATAATCTTGGCAGTGGTGAAAACATCTGTTCATTTATTTTTTGGTCACCACCAAAAATGTAGCCATTTTCTTTTTCAATTAGCATCATTGCTACTCCTTTTAAAAATATGTGGCGTTAACCAAGTTCTCAGCTATAAAATGTTTAGATACAAAACGTAATATGGTCTGCAGCATAGAACATATTTTTCGCAGTTTCAATCAGCAACTACAGCAGATATGTCTTACCTAATAAAAGCTACTGAGAATTATCAAGAGGTACATCGACTAATATTGACCTGACGTATTGTAGAATCTTTTACAAACTAGGAACCGACCGCCTTGTGTCAGATCGAATTTCAAGACCTCTATTTACCACGATGATTCGAAACTGCCCGCTTATCAATCCGCTTCTGGTTATTGCAAGCTTTTCCTAATAAAATTTGAATGAACGAAGCCTTCCTTGTTGTTAAAAAGAATTTTAAAAAAATTGCTTTTCTCTTCGAGCAAAGCTACAGTGGTACCGTTTGGTATATCACAGATACTGTCTGACATGACGCTTGGTTCAGCCATCATTGTTGTTGATTGGGTAATCGTAGCTTTCGGCAAGGATGAGGAGGAGTTTTCTTGAACGTCATTCTTGTTTGACAGCTTTTGTGCTGAAGCTTCAAAATCCTTCTTAGGTTTGAAGTCAACATGCTTTTCTGTTTTCATACTATCAACGGAAGCAATGATTTCTTTTTGTTCGGCTGGTGGTGAAGAAACAGTTTGGTGCTCATCCTTTCTTTGCATTGCTAGAGGCACGAGCTTCTGCTCCGGCTCAGAATTCTTTATTACGGTTTCAGCCTGTACATTCTTGTTAGCTTTTCCCGGAAAATTGCGGGTAGTGTTATCGAGTTGACCTGCTGGAGGCATTCCTTTGTCTTTCTGTTGTTGCTTTAGCCTCTTTTGATACTTTTCACTTTGTTGACCATCTACCGTATCAACATCATATTTAGAAGAATTAGGCGTGGAGAGTTTTCCTGAATAATCAAGGGATTCTTCATTGTAGTTGTTTTTAGGCTCAACGGCTTGAGCAAGTTCCTGTTTGATCCGTTTGACCACCAAAATGTGCTTTGGAAGCTCGACATCAAGGTTTATTCCATTGCAGTTTGACGCATCGTTGCAGCGATGAATCGATAGACCATTCTGTAACAACCTCAAACTTTGGTCATAATATTTCTCAGCTGCATCTAAATAGCCAAGATTTTCTGCACATATTCCTAAATAGAAATATGGAAGATCTCTGTTCAAGCCTATTTGCATGACTGATACAGCAAGTTCTTCATACTGACCGTTGAGAAATTTTGAGTGCTGTTCTTTCCTTGCATTGAGATGACTTCTCAAACATTTTGTTTCACAGTCCAATATGAGGTCCCCTCGCCGGAAACCTTCCAACAAATTCATGCGCATCTGTGGTGATACTGAAGTATATTTAGGAGAACCGCGCCGACCGCATGATGCCAGAGCAACCACAGATACTGCGAGAATAATTGTTGATAAAATTAAAAGTAGTCTGTTCATTTTGTTGTAGAATTGCACCCTCGTCCTTATTTAAGGAAATATATTTAAGAATTCTTAAGACATTTTGCCTTCCTTTCTATATTCTACTATTGGTTCCTGAGCTGTTGGGAGCAAAGCTGGGAATAACGTAGCAATCCGTTTAGTGTTTTCTTGAACCATCTGTAACATTAGGAACAATTGAGCAAAAAGAATATAGAAAAAACCTGAGATAAGACCAAGTACTGATAGTACTTGTAACCAACCCACTGTTTCAGAAAATTTCATTAAAAAGCCGAATGTTTTGCCCATTGAAAGTTCTTTGCAATAATTCGATGCCAAAACAATACATCCTGTAAGCGCTGCCAATAAAAAAAGTATAGTTGCAATTGTGCTTCCTGCTTGCATTACCAATTTTATATAGGATTTAGTGGCACGCTGTTTAATCTTTTCAAGATCATTTTGTAATTTTGACACATGTCCTTTAAGTGCCACTGCTTCCTCACGCAATGTTTTTAGCTGAGCTTGATTTTTTTCCGCAACATTTTTCATAAACTGTTTTTCAAGAATGCTGTACACTCTATCTAGTTGGCCTATAAGGTCTGCCCGATTTCCTTTTATCCAAATGCGACCAAGCAAATAAAAGTCATTTAAAGACTCTGGAATAGTATAACCATAGCTGGAAATGATGGTCGTTAGTGAGTCAAGAGTTGCACGAATATAAGCCTCCTCCGCCTCATCATTTCTTCCCTGTTCTTCTTTGGAAAGACCATAAAACTGCGGAAGCATAATATTATTAGCATCGGGAAGACCCTGAGCTGTGGCTAAATGTGTTTCAGTTTTCATTAAAAATGATTTTGCTTTTGAAAAACCACCTAACATAAAAATCAATTTCTCGGAGGCATCAGATGCTTGTGGAATGAAGTTGCGTACTAATGATGCCTCTATCAAGTACAGTAGTTTCTTTGTGGATTCTGTGGATTTAACCATTCCGGCTTTAATCATTGTTCCAAACAGAATATTAGCTTCTTCCTTGCGATCATGTTTGATAAATACATCAACAACGTCCATTTTGTCTTGATATTCACTTAAAACCACATCAACTGTTGAGATGAATTTTGTGATTAGCTTGTTATTTCCAAGGGTAATTGCTGTTTCAGCAAGAGCCATGATTTCTTCTTTTGTTTTGGAACCGATAATTGCTTTTTCAAGTGCCTCACTGCTTTTGTCATATTCTTTCCGATCAATAAAGAATTTTGCAAGAATTGTTAAATCAAAGACCGAGTTGGCTTTTATGATTGCATAACTCAAGGTTTTATCGGCTGATGTTTGCATTCCATTCTGTTTAAGCAAGATTGCAAGTTCCAAAGAGGTGGATACTTCCATCACTGCTCCACCGAGTGAATCAATGATAGAACTGATGATTTGCGTTTGTTTTTCTTGCAAGAGGTATTTGAAACTGTTGAGAATAATATTCTGATGATCAGCGTTCGCGACTAACCGTGTACTTGAAGTAATCCTTTTTACAGCATCAATCGCCTTTCCATTCTGTTGTTCGTGGGTATACAGAGCAGCGAGGGTAAACCAATATTCTGGTGTTTCGATAGTAACATTACGAAAAACCTTAAATAAAGGGTCACCCGATTGCAATTCTGGTATCAAAATTTGATTCATCTGTTTTTCTTCGAGAATAGCAATGAATCTTTCATATTCGGATTTTGATAAAATCTTTTCTGTAGTATCTAATTTGCTTATTACTTGCTCTCTTTTGGTTTGCTCAGCCGCAAACAAAGGAGATGCAATGGCACCAATGCATAATGTCAATGCAATGATGAGGTGTATTTTATAACGAATAAAAAATGGTTTCTGTTTGAAAAATAAATATAAAAACACATTCAATACAGTTATGCACAAAAAAACTAAAATTAAAGCTGACAGTTGTTTTATAGGAGGGAGAAATGATGACATTAAGGATAATGCTGATAGCATAGGGAAGAGAACTGCGGAGACTCTTGATTGGGTAGCAGACAATCTATTACTATCTGCTGTGTTTTTGAAAATAATTGATTCAACTCGTTTCAATTCTTTTGTTGTCTCCGCTACTTTTTGAGATTGTAGTGCAATGTCATTTTTAATCAGCGCGACTTCATTTAAGAATGATCTGTTGGCTGACTGATTTTCGTCGATAACAGCTTGCCGGTTTTTGTTGTACACTGTAATCGCATTGTCATATCCAGCTTTTTCCTCAGCGAGTCCCCAAGAAGCCATCAAGAAAAAATACAGGATTGTGCAAATTAAAACAGTGATGAATGCGGAATTTCCTTTACTGTAACTGTGCTGGCGTAACATTTGGAATATCTCCTTTCTGACCACGTATTTTAAAAATAATTGAATGAAATTGCTTGATAATATCGGAATGATTGATGACTAAATTTAATTTAGGCCTTATGACTGAAATTGTGGCTCAGTTAGCAATAATTGAAGTTCAAATTCAATAACAATTAGTAGCACTTTCTTTCTCTCCCCCCTTCTTCAAAACCCTAGATCACGTTCTGTCTGCAAAAACACAACAACCATTAGATAAATTAGATTGTTTTGTCTAATGATTCAAGACACAAGAATGGAATATCAACAACTTATCAGCAACAGCAACTGCCGAACATTGGACAAAATGATGGAAATGCAAAACCCCATTTTTTCAACACATCGACATCAGAACATCAGAAAACAAAAAGAAGATAATTCCTGATCATCTTCTCTTCTGATCACGTGCAAGTAGGAAAGAAGATTCTTCCTAATCCAACCGCTTTCAGGGGCAACACCAGAGTGATGTTTTCTCCAGCTTGGCAATAACTTTTGCCGTAGTTCCGCCTGATATCCCCATGTTTTTTTCCCGCTCCTGTTTCTCCCCTCGAAGCCCGAGAGCAATGGCTGCATAGCGGCCTTTTTCAAGCTCGCCGAGGATCGTTCCGGCAACGGTCAAGCCCCGGCCGGTTTTTCTGCCGATTCGTTCCGGCCCAATATCGTGAGCCCGAAGTAGTGCCTCGGCGTGCTCGAAATATGCGCCGCTTTTGCCATCCGACCCACCGGCCGCATAAAACAGGGTGATATGGTGCTGCTCTTGTTTACCGAGGATATAACCGACATGATCAACCGCCCGGAAAGAATTCTTTGAACCGTCCAGGCAGACCAGAACGTTTCTTCGCCCCGCCTCGGGTTCAGGGCAGATCCACAGCGGAGTAGTGCAGCCGCTGTCTCGGACAATCGCCTGAACAGTCTCGTCGGCCGGACGTTCAAACATCCACTGCATAGCGTAGGACGCCCTCCTGCCGAGGACTATGGCGTCATAGAGCCCCCGCGAGCCTTCGGCCAGAATATCCTTGACCTTGCCGAAACGTTCGGCGCAGGTCTTGGTCATCATGTGTTCTACCGCCATTTGATGGTGACCGAGCATCTCCCTGGCCTTGAAAATCGCCCTCCGGGCCTGGACCGTAACCCGGCCCTCGATACCCTCGCTTGGTCCCTGCCACATCTGGTTCAGGGTGTTGGCCATTGCATTGTTATCGGTTTGACAGATATGGAGCAGAGTGATCTGATGGTCCCCGATAGTATTGAAGAATGAACAGAGAAACCGGACCCCGAAGAGATTTTCAATTTCATTACTGATGGTAACAAGAAAGTGCTTTTTCATAGGTTTATGTGTCTTTTTTAAGTGAATAAAAGAAGCTGCAACCTGACAGAGTAGCAGCCACGGAGCCTTCCATCAATCGTCCAATTCTGCATTGGCAAGATCGATTGTCAAGTCGTAGGCGCCCTCCTCACTGTTGTATTTCATGGCAAACCCAGCTTTTTTCCCCAAGCGCTGCATCTGGGTATTTTCCCGCAGGACCGTGCCCCAAATCTTCTCAACACCTTGCTTCTTGGCAGCCTTGAGAAGATTGAGCAGTAAGGCGGCTCCCACCCCCTGCCCATGCCAGGGATCACCCACCATGATGGAAAACTCGGTGTGGGAGAGGTCCGGATCACCAATGACTCTGGCTACCCCCATCATTTTTTCCGGTGTCGTAGTCGCATCCAGGGCCACCAGGGCAAGATGCCGGTCATAGTCAACCTGGGTGAGCATCGCCAGCAACTCCGGAGTGAGTGATTTCATATGGCGGAAGAAACGATAATAGACACTGGTCGGGGACAGTGTTCTGAAAAACTCGACGAAAATCTCAGCGTCTTCGGGCTGAATGGGACGAATATCCAGGCGCAAACCGCTCCTGGTAGTCGTGCACACCTCATATTGCCTAGGATAGGGGCTAATAACCAAATGCAGAGGAGACGGCTGCGATGAAGGCCGTAAGAGAATACGGGCGTCCACCACCACCGGGATGCCGTTTTTAACAATCACCGGATTCATATCAAGTTCGGCAATTTCCGGAATATCGATCGCCAGTTGCGAGAGCTGCAGGAGCATTGCCTCAAGTGCAGCCATATCGATCGGTGTATGGTTGCGGTAGCCGGTCAAAAGCCCGGCAACCCGAGTCTCCTCGACAAGACGACGAATGAGCAGGCCATTGAGCGGCGGCAGACCAAGGGCCCTATCGCCGATAAGCTCGGTATAAACACCACCGCTGCCAAAGAGGAGAACCGGCCCAAAAAGCTCATCCCGCTTGATCCCGAGCAACAACTCAAAATCGGGCCGGGCAAGATAAGGCTGCACAGTCACACCTTCGATCCGAGCGTTACTGCTAAAGCCTTTTGCCCCTGCCATGATCCTGGCATAGGCCGCCCGCACTTCTCCGGCATCGCGTAGATCAAGATACACTCCATCTGCTTCGGTTTTATGGCTTATGTCCGGTGACATGATTTTTAAAACCACCGGACACCCATACTCCTCCGCCAAAGCAATCGCACCGTCAACCGAGTTTGCCGTTCCGGTTGGATTGACATGGATGCCGTAGGCGGCAAGCAGCTCTTTGGTCCGCGACTCCGTTAAAAACTCACCCCCGGCAAGATCGGTCGCCGCGACGATCTCCTTTGCCTTGGCACGATCAAAGAATAATTGCCGTACCGAACGCGGCGGAATCTCCTTTATCATTTCAAGATTACGGGAATGTTGCACTAAAGTGGCGAAGGCATGCACCGCCCGCTCCGGGCTGGCATAGGTGGCAATACCCGCATCGTTGAGAAATTGTATGGCGCCGGCTACATCCCGACCGCCCATCCATACCGCAAAGATAGGAAAAGGCCGACCTTTTAAATGCTGCACCAACCGCTTAGCGACCGACAAGGGATCGACCATGGCCTGGGGCAGGAAGATGACCATCAGTCCATGCAGTCCAGCTTCCTTGGACAGAATCTCCATTACCTGACCATACCTGTCGGTGGTGGCGTCACCTAAAATATCCACCGGGTTCTGGTGACTCCAGTGCGGCGGCAGGATTTCATTCAGGGCACCGAGGGTGGCGACACCTAAGGTTGCCGGTTCCAAGCCATGGCGGGCCATGGCATCGACAGCCATGACACCTGGACCGCCGCCGTTGGTCATAACAGCCAGACGAGGACCTACGGGTCTGGGTTGTTTGGCGGTCAATTCGGCGCTATCGAACAATTCCTCAATGGTGTCGACCCTGATCACTCCCGCTCGCCTGAAAGCAGCGTCATAAATTGCATCCTCACCCGCCAGCGCACCGGTATGCGAGGATGCTGCCTTGGCCCCGGCCGCACTCCGGCCGGCTTTCAGAACGATAATCGGTTTTATCCGCGACACC
Source organism: Pseudomonadota bacterium (assembly GCA_043798185.1). GTDB lineage: Bacteria > Desulfobacterota > Desulfobulbia > Desulfobulbales > Desulfocapsaceae > Desulforhopalus_A. The sequence goes on from JAZDOW010000148.1 coordinate 60,505, forward strand.
GAACGGGCGGCGCTCATGAACTTTCTGATATTTGAAAGTTGTTCAACATAGAGAAGGATGCTTTTCGCCGCCGGATCCCTGCCCAGGTAATCGATTATATCTCCGAAATCAACGTCGAGCATTGAACCGATACTGACGAAATGGCTGAAGCCGATTCCCTCCTGAAAGGATCTGTCAAGGATGGCAGCACAGATTCCACCACTCTGCGAGACAAAGGCCAGATTGCCGATATTGGGCATATCGGCGGTAAAACTGGCGTTCAGTTTTACACCGGGCGCCATTATCCCCAGACAGTTCGGACCGATGACACGAATCCTCCCCGCGACGGCGGCCTTCCGTATCCTTTCTTCTGCATTCCGTCCAGCTTCACCGATTTCTCGCCCGCCGGAGGAAATGACGATGGCAGTCTTAACTCCCGCTGCTGCACATTGATCTATTATCTCGGGCACCTGTTGAATCGGCACCGCCACAACAGCCAGATCCGCCCGACAATCGTGCAGGCCGATGGATGGTGCAGCGGTCAAGCCCATGATCCGCGAATACTTGGGATTAACCGGCAGCAATCGCCCGGTAAAGCCGCCACGAATGAGATTGTTCATCAGGGCCGTGCCAATCCGCCCCGGTTGTTCACTGGCACCGATTACAGCTATTGCCTCAGGATGAAAAAACTTGTCGAGGTTCCAGATACCCATGCTTCCTCCAGCTTAATTTTTCTCTCCAGCTGCCTTCAATATGCAGTTTATTTACAGATCTCTAACAACCTAATAAAAAATGATTTTCAAGTTTACGAAGAGAGAATACTCTATTTCTAGGTGGTTAGTCCGCCTGTCGTTAAATAATCAAAGTCTGGAGAAATACCATCGATTTTCGTCTTCCCAGATATTTGGTAGAAAAATAAAGGAATTAAAACAAACCATTCCAATCTTTTATCGAATTTAATCGCCACACCTCCCGGATCACTTCGAACTATTTTCCCGTTTAAATTTTCAATTACCAGGCGGCTGTGATCACCCTCAAAATATATATGCACAACACACTCAGCTCCGTCGGGCGGGTATTCATCCATGTCCGCAAAAAGGCCATTGATACTGACGTCGCGCAAAGCCCCAGCATGTATTTTTTCACTTCCCTTGGCCCGGCAATCCATCTTCGAAACGAATGGCATACGAAATGATGTTCTGCGGTTATTCTCCTTGTCCATTTTCAAATCCCTTAGTGTCTAACGGATTATTTTCGTTTATAAAAAACAAGAAAATAATCTACCCTTATCGTTTCTCTGGCGCAAGTTTTTCAGCGGCGAGAATCATCAAAGTGATAGTGCTTTTAGAAACCATTTTTTCATGGGTATCTCTGATATCAAAAACCGTCGATTGGGCCACGATGATTTGCTTGCCTTGACTTATGACTTCTGATTGACATTTTAATGCGTTTCCATAGGCCGGCTTCAAAAAATTGATCTTAAATTCGATGGTCAATATCCTGGCATCACCTGAAACAAGGGTGTAGGCAGCATATCCGGCGGTATGATCAGACATGGTCGCAATCAATCCGGCATGAATGAAATTATCTTGGGTTTTGTGGTTTTCACCGATTTTTATGGTGGATTCAAAAAATCCCGTTTTAATTTTTGATGGCTTGAGGCCGCAAAATTTTATGAAGCCCCTCTGATAATCCTTTTCTAAAAACTCTATCCTCTCCGGAGTGAGTTCTCCTTGCATGGCTAACCTCTATTGTTAATCTTGCTCCTGGAGCACCCTTGCCAACGCCCTTCCCGCCTCAAACGCTTCTTTAAGGCAATCGTCGTGTTTTTCTACATCGCCTTTGTGATCGACGTCTCGGCAGAGAACTGTTTTCCAGAGCCCGGTACTCAGAACATCGAAGAAATATTTAACCGTGAGAATGGCGCCATCGAAGAGTTTTTTACCGCTCGTCGCCCCAGCGGAAATAAATAACCCTTTGCGTATTTCCGGCGCCTTACCGAAGACCTGATTTTCAATCCAGTACTTTCTCACCCAAAGAGACTGGCATCGGTCCATGAAAATTTTCGTGTGGGCGCTGACGGTATAAAAAAAGATGGGCGATGCCAGCATGATCCCGGCACTGGCTTCGACCTTGGCGAGAATTTTCGGAAAATCGTCGCGAATGGCGCATTCCCCGGTTTTGATGCAGTGGTAAATTTCCAGGCAAGGAGAAATTTTATAATCCCGAAGAAACACCTCTTCGACATGTGCCCCTTCCTGTCGAGCCCCGGCCACGGCCTGCTGCAGCAGAGTAGCGGTGTTTCCATCACGCCTGGGACTCCCGTAGATTGCGATAATTTCGATCATGGATCCTCCTCAACAATTATGGGACATTCCAGCCAATATATGCCAGATATTCGGAACTTGTAAACCTAAAGATGTCAGGTTGGCATTATTCTTTCATATGTGAAAAACAGTTTCCATATGAATCGTTTTGAAAAGTGAAGTACGTATAAGAGGTGTAGAAAATTACCTGGTTGAAAGCAATCACATTTCCCTTAAAACAAAAAGAAAATATGCTGCAAAGCAAACACCTGAGAGTTATTGCTCCGTGGGTAGTCTCTGCCTGGCACTTGCATGGCTGCTTTGGTTCATCAGCACTCCCTTACCAAACGGCCAAAGTGATGTTCCAGAAGACAGCAACAACCGAAAAAGCAACTAACCAAAATTCGAACGGTCTCCACTTTCTTAGACACTCACAAAAACCACGAGAAATTATTACTTTTGTGTCCTCAGATCAGAAAATTGAAATTGCTGGTAACGGTCCAGGTCAGAACGGTAGCCGACAACGACACTGCCATCAAGGGTTAACCATGCATGCGCCTCAAGCATACTGCCGTTTTCTCTGGTTACACCGATGTGTAGCTTGGTTTGATAGCCCAGTGAGCTAAATAAAATTGAACCAGCCAGAGCTCTTGGCAGACAGGTTGTGTAAGGAAGAATATTTCCGGCAGCATTTAACAGGTTGGCAGCTCTGGCAGGCAGGATGTTGTTTTTTTGAGCAGAATTTTGCGCAGCGGCTTTTTTAGAAACATCTCCCACAACATTTTTAAATTGCTTGAATTGTAAGGAAAATCGTATATAAACGAGAAGAAACAGAGCTCGAAGAAAAATCATTTTTTCTTCAGCAGGTAAATAGAAGAACTTACGTATCCGTACCAACTCTGACCTCTATCAGTTTATTCTGCTCGAGTTCCTTTAAAAAAGATACTAGATTAACAAACTACTCCGAAAAGACAAAAAATCTCAAGACCGCGGGTTCTTACCTTGGCTATGTTCCACCGGATGCCCACTTCCACCAGCAGTCAATTCGCTGATTTTCCCCAAAATAGTTAAAACCGGCTTGCTGTAGCTTTTTTTCTTGTGAATACCAGGCACATCATTACCCTGAGATTTTTGATGTTGTTTCATAGTCAATTCCTAAATATTATTCAGCCATAAAACTAATCCAGCGACATCAGGATGTATCGCTGTTTGATGAGATTCTTTATTATCTCCATCCTTTCTTAATCGGCAAGAAGTAAATTCCGATTTAATCATTTTATTAACTTTCTCCTCTTGCAATACAATTTGCTGATAAATTGCATCTTGCTTGAACTGCAACATTTTTTTAGCAAATTGCCAGCCCATATGCTCCTTGCCGGCTCTCCAGCATACCTCTTTTGGCACGAACTGTTCCGCTACTCGGCGGAACAGATACTTTGACCAGCCTTCTCGCATAAACTGGTTCCAAGGCAAGCCCATATAAAAATCAATTAGTCGTTTGTCGAGAAGCGGGTGCCGTGGTTCTATCGAGCATAATGAGGCTACCCTGTCGTATCTTTCGAGACCGACGTTCAGAAATGGATGTTGTACACGGTTGAGATAGACCCCATCGGGGAAGGAAAGGTTTTGTTTTCTATGTGTTCTCTCAAACGTCAGCAGCCTGTCGCGTAAACCCACTTTTCCGGCAAATGATTCGGCGGCCACTGACTCGGCCAGGTATTCTCTCATCATCGCCGGCAGTCTGAGCCGCCAGCGGTACTCTTTGACAATCTGTGGAGTAAATGCTGAGAGAAAATAGCCCAATAACAGCTTATATGGCGAGACCTTACCAGCAAAAAAATCGTGACCTTGCGCACGCGTCTCGTGCCAGACTGCCTTGAAAGCAAATTGCCGCAGAAGCTGCGCTGGATAGTTATAGGGAAGAGATGCCGCAATATCACCATCGATACCATCGAGCATAACTCGGCTGCCGTCTTTGGCAGCTTGCTGATAGAGCAGGAAGTGAAGGATCATGCCGAAGTCAAAGGGTTCGTGCAGTTGCGAGACAAGATCAAAAACCGGATCCAGGTGTTTGCTCAGGTCGTTGGGAGTGTAGAGATGATGGTTCATCTCTCCGCTACCGCTCAGTACTGCTATCATTCTCGATTCTTTGCAGTCTGCGATGTCTTCCGAGATGCCCGAGTAGCCATGGACGATACCACCGGACACATCTCTGCAAAAATGTTGGGCAATACCCATCACCGCCGCAGAATCCACTCCGCCGCTCAGAAGCACAACCGGGTCTTTTGCTCCGCGACACCGATCAGCCACTGCCCGCGTCAAGATTTCCGTCAATGCCTCCCGGTACTCATTATCGGATTTATAAACATTCGCCTCTTTCGGTTCCGGCTGCCAGTATCGGTTGATGTGCACATGGCCGTTTTTAAACTCGAGAGTATGGGCGGGGGGAAGCTTGAATATCTCTTTATAGAAGGTTGAGGTTGTATCGTATCCCTCAAGATGGGGCGTGAGAGAGTCGGCGATGCGTGGTTCGTTAACATTGAACGGCAAACCGGAGTATTTGGCAATAACCCGCGCTTCTGAACAGAAGAGAAAGAGCCCGTTGAGAAAACAATAGTGAAAAGGTTTTACCCCAAGAAAGTCACGGGCACAAAAAAGTTGTTGTTTGTTGATATCCCAGAGAGCAAAAGAAAAATCACCAAGGAGGCGGTGTACGCAATTATTTCCCCACTTCTGATAGGATCGCAAAATAAGACTGCTGTCCGGAATACTCTCCATTTTAAAACTGTTTTTCCCCAATGCGTCTATCAGCTCATACCGATTATCCAGGCGGGCATCCGAGATGATAACGCACCCAGTTTCCACATCGTGCCAGGGGAGTTTTTCTAAATGTGCCTCAGGGGTAGTGCGCAGCATTCGGTGACCAAGTCCGACAATATGGTTGTGCCAGACACCTATCCCATCCGGGCCACGTTGATGGAGCGCATCCAGCATAGCTTTAAACGTATGGTGGTCAATACGGTTCCCCATAGTTTGAATGGTTCCCAGTATGCCGCTCATTCTACCCGCTCATCATCAGAGTTGATCCAAAGTTTTCATGATGGTTCTTTCCACGACGGGAAGGGTTTGGTACTTTCTGGGGTAACGCAGAGAGAATATTGGCAGGCCACCGGCGGCTAACGCAGAAACTCGCCGAAAGTGAGCCTTTTGCCATTGCTGATCATGAACATCAAGGCAAAAGCTGTTTTTCAGGAGCTCCTTCATGGCTGAAATTCCACCCACAGAAACTATCTCTGGTGTATGGCAGTTTTTTGCTTCTTGCGGTGAGGTCAGAAGAAAGAGGGCTTGCAGTGGGAGAGCTTCCAAGCCCACAGGTCCCAAGGTTTCCTGGAATGCCAGGGAAATTCGCTTTTTGGAGGTATATTCAGCGATTGTTTCCCCTGGACCTTCCAAGGAACCTCCAAATTTTTCAAGCGAATCGGCGAAGAGTCTGATTCCGCAATAAGCTGGTATACCAGTGACACGGTTATTGCGTACAGCAATACTGAGGCAATCATCCGTCAAAATCGTATGGCCTGCTGCGCCTAAGCCGGCAGCAATGGTTGATTTACCCCAACCCGAATCCGCCAGAAAACAAATTCCTTTTCCGTTAACAACCACAAAACTGGCATGGAAAACGCTGCATGAAAAAAAATGTGCGAAAAGCCGCGGAAGAACCTGATCCAAAAGGAGATGGCGAATGGTCGCTGATGGGAGGGAAGGCCTGGCATGACAGGTGACGAGGTGACCGTTATTGCCTATTTCAAAACATGCCAAATCCGGAAAGTGCAGAAACATCGTATCGTCATCTCTGGCAAAAGAGAGAGTCACTGACTGGTCCGGTGCCTTCCAGTGGTGTCGCCATTCCCGAGCCCTGAGATATTCGCGTGGGTCGGTCGAGACCTGGCACAGAACATCCGCTTGCACGTTTGTACTGTCGATATCGAAATCTGTCAGTTCCGGCAAAACCATATCACTTTCAATGATATAGTTGAAATAAACAGACAGTTTTCTATCGCATAGGCTCACGATCGATAATCGGCATTTATTTTCACATAATCAAAGGAAAAATCACAGGTTAAAACCTCCGCACAGGCTTTACCGTCATGCACATCGATCGTGACGGTAATCTCTTTTTCTTTAAGCACCTTGGAGGCGGCTGCCTCGGCATCTTTCCCAAGAGCCAGACCATTTTTAACAATGACCGCATCGCCGAAAGCGATATCAACACGGTCGGGTGAAAACTTCACTCCCGATCGTCCCATGGCCGCCATTATCCTGCCCCAGTTGGCATCTTCTCCAAAAAAAGCAGTTTTTACGAGACTTGAGTTGGCCACGGTTCTAGCAATCTGTTCGCCCTGATCCTCCTCTTTTGCTCCACATACCCGAACGGTAATGGTCTTCGTTGCTCCCTCTCCGTCACTGACAATCTGCAGGGCGAGGTCTTTCAGGACGAGCTCAAGGGCATTCTGAAAAGTTTGGCGGTCAGCTTCCGAATCACCATCTATCCAAGGATTTTCTGCTAACCCATTGGCCATGACCAGAACCATATCGTTGGTGCTGGTGTCGCCGTCGACGGTAATACGGTTAAAGGTCCGCTCAACCCCTTTGACCACTGATTTATGGAGTTCCGGGAAGTTAATGCGTACGTCAGTTATAATGAAGGACAGCATGGTTGCCATGTTGGGCATGATCATTCCCGACCCTTTAGCCATCCCCATGATCTTAATCTCTTTCTCTCCAATGACAACAGTGGTTGAAGCGATTTTTTGAACCGTATCGGTGGTCATGATCGCCCTAGCAACCAGCTCGAATTTGCCGGAGTCTAAGCCATCGACAAGTTCCGGAATGCCATTTTCGAAGGCGGCCAGATTGAGCTGTTCACCGATGACTCCGGTTGAGGCCAACTGAATCATGGCTTCAGGAATACCGAGCCCGGCAGCCAACATCTCGCTCGTCCGGCGAGCCGCCGCCATGCCCTGTTCCCCAGTACAGGCGTTGGCGCAACCACTGTTGACAAGAATGGCCTGGGCCTGCCCACTCTTGAGCCGTTCTTTATCAAGGACCACCGGTGCGGCCTTGACCTGATTGGTGGTAAACGTACCTGCGGTAACACAAGGATATTCGCTATAGATGAGCCCGAGATCAAGCCTATTTGCGTAGCGAATACCGGACTCAATGGCGGAAAAAGAAAAACCCTTTATCTTCATACGAAATAATCCTTTGATAACAGAGAAAGCATCCAGCCTAGACGGCAGCTTCAAAAAATCGCTCAAGTATGGCGATATAACCCTGCAAAAACCGTTTCGACACTAAAACAGCAAAATACATCTACCACTTATCCGACTGATTATGCTACTTTAAAATTGCAAATCAAGCGTTGCGTAAATCGCTTAGTCAAAAACTGTAACTCTTTCATCAGGATCTTTTTTGAATTACACCCTTTTTTCGACACTCCTCCTCCTGGCCGATCTGGTTATCCGGGTTGTTTTATCTATTCGGGTAATCATGCGAAAGCGCCCCTATGGCGTCTCTCTGGCATGGTTGGTCGTCATCCTGCTGGTGCCCTTTTTAGGAGGTTTTTTCTACCTGCTGTTTGGTGAAAATCGGATACCTGAGAGACGTATCGAACGCGCCAGAGTTTCCTACAAATATTACCATCACTGGCTCAAAACCCTGAACCAGAGGGCGCCGGTCGCTTGGCAAACCCTCAACCCCGAATGTGCACCTTTGCACCGTCAGGCAGAAAGCCTGGTCGGGTTACCGGCCATGGCCGGCAACAAGCTGACCCTCATTACCAAACCGCTGGAAATCACCCGCTCAATCATCGAAGAGATTGAAAAGGCAACCTCTACCTGTCATATGCAATTTTATATCTGGCAAGATGGTGGCCAGATAGACAGGGTGACAGAGGCCTTAATTGACGCCGCCGGCAGAGGCGTTACCTGCCGACTGCTGCTTGACTCAATAGGCAGTCACGATTTTCTCGGCAGCAAAACCGCGGCAAAAATGCAAAAAGCGGGGATAAAGATCAGGGAATCACTGCCGGCTGGAATTATAAAGGCCCTGTTTTCCCGCATTGATATCCGCAACCATCGAAAGATTGTGGTAATTGACGGCAATATCGCCTTTACCGGCAGTCAAAATATGGTTGACCCAGAGTTTTTCAAAAAGGATGCCGGGGTGGGCAACTGGATCGATATCATGGTTAAGGCGGAGGGACCTGTGGTTGAGAGCCTTGCCGGCACCTTCATCAGTGACTGGTATCTTGACGCAGAGGAAGATGCGTACCACCCTGCGTCAATGCAAAAAGATATTGAAAGGGTCCGGCAGAAAGGAGATATCCATCCCCTGCCGATGGCCGGTCAATGTCCGGTGCAGCTTGTTCCTTCCGGTCCGGGGTTTGCTCCGGAAACCATTCACAGCCTGCTGCTCACAACGATTTACGCCGCGCGCAGGGAACTGATCATGACCAGTCCCTATTTCATTCCCGACGAACCGCTACTTATTGCCTTGAAAGCCGCCGCTCAGCGCGGAGTGGAGGTGACCATCATTGTGCCGCAAAAAAATGACTCGAGGCTGGTCCATTATGCCAGCCAGGCCCGCTTCGAGGAGCTTGCCGAATCAGGGGTAAAGATCCAGCTTTTCCATGGTGGCCTGCTGCACTCAAAAACCATAACCGTCGATCGAAGCTTTGCTCTTTTTGGTTCCGTCAATCTCGATATGCGGAGTTTCTGGCTGAATTTTGAAGCCACTCTGTTTATTTACTGCGAAGATTTTACCAACAGACTTCTGGCTGTGCAGCAAAGCTACCTCGATCAATCCCTTGCCCTCGACCTGCCATCTTTTTGCCGCCGAAGAAATCTGACAAAATTCAAGGAAAACTCATGCTTGCTGGTATCTCCGCTCCTCTAATGCCGACGAGGATTCTGCTCATTTCCGATATTCACGGCAATTACCCGGCCCTTGAAGCCATCGCCGGAGAGCTTGATCCAACGGCTTTTGATTATGTAGTTAACTGCGGCGACTCGCTCGTTTACGCGCCATTCCCCAACGAAACACTCTGCTGGCTTACTCACCATAAGGCCATTTCCATCCTCGGCAATACCGACAAGAAGGTCATCGACATCCTCAAGGGGCAACCTTTCAAAAAACCACGAAAGCAGGAAAAACGAGTCATGTATTCCTCAACCGCAGAGGCCCTGGGTGATGCAGAACGCCGTGCTCTTCTCACCCTCGGCGATTCGGAAACCCTCGTCCTGGATCACCCCTCTGGCGAGGATTCGCCGAACAATCAGCTGCGCCTAGGTATTTTCCATGGCAGCCCAGCCGACCCCGATGAGTTCTTGTTCGCCGAAACCCCGGACGAACGCTTCCAGGAATTGGCAGCACAGCTCGGCTGCCGGATTGTTGTCACCGGCCACTCGCACAGTCCGTACCATAAATTCCTCGCAGGCATTCATTTCATCAATCCGGGCTCAGCCGGGCGAATGTTCGATGGTGACCCGAGGGCAAGTTGTGCTATCCTGGAAACTGCAGGAGGGAACATCACCGTGCAGCATCATCGAATCGACTATGATATTGCCAAGGTCATTGCAGAAATTCGCAAGCAGAATCTTCCGGAAATTTATGCCACCATGTTTCTACAAGGTAAAAAATTGAATTAATGTTGGAACTTGAGGAAATCAGGAGATATGTTATAAAAAACCTACGCCCACGCTTGGTCCCTATCCCAAAGCCGCGTGTGCTTTTGCAAGTATCCTCCACAGCGGCACGTTGCTTAAATTGCTGCAAAATATTTTCAATCTCTAGAATTAAGGGCAATCAATATGAGCAAGAAGAAAAGCGACAAGAGTGACAAAAGCGACAACAAGGGCAAAAATGAAAAAGAAGCCTTCCGGCTCGCCGAGGGAACCGCCGCCCAAAATCTGCTCACCAAAAATGGCGATGACACGACTGCCATTAATATTAAAAATTCCCAGCTCAACTACGAAATAGAGCTAAAAAAGTTGCAAATTGAGCTGATGAAACTGCAAAACTCGCTCAAGGTCAGTGGTCAACGCATTCTAGCGATATTTGAAGGACGGGATGCAGCCGGCAAAGGTGGCACTATAAAACGGATTACGGCCAATCTCAATCCCCGTAGCGCCCGTGTCGTCGCCCTCATGAAACCCAATGAGACGGAGATGACCCAATGGTACTTCCAACGCTACGTCGCCCATCTCCCCTCAGCCGGCGAGATAGTCATTTTCGACCGCAGCTGGTACAATCGGGCCATGGTTGAACCCATCATGGGTTTCTGTACCGATGAGCAAAATAAACGATTCTTAAAAGACGTGCCGCTCTTTGAAGAGATGCTGGTGAAAGATGGTATCAAACTTTTCAAATTCTATTTTTCCGTCTCCAAAGAAATGCAGAAGGCTCGGTTCGATTCACGACAAGAGGATCCCTTGAAACAATACAAACTCTCTCCGGTAGACAATCTGGCGCAGGAGTACTGGGATCAGTATTCAATTCGGAAATTTCAGATGCTCTCGGAAACGAACCGGACTATCGCTCCCTGGACGATTATTCGTTCAGACGACAAAAAGAAGGCCCGCCTCAACTGCATGAAACATATCCTCAGCCAACTGGGATACGAGGATAAGCTGCCACTAACGGAATTGGATACCGATCCGAATATTGTTGTCTCAGGTATTGACGAGCTGAAACACATGGAAGACAATCTCATGAATCCGGAGCAACTTCACGGATAGTATCGTTTGACCACTTGAACCTCACCCCGACAAACGGACCAGGTCGGAGCTAAGCTTCCTTGCCACAGCACTTTTTGTACTTTTTCCCGGATCCACAGGGACAGAGAGCGTTTCTGCCGGTCTTATCACCGTCGCGCCGCACCGGTTGAGGTGGCTGGGGAGCCACCCCCGCCGCACCCCTGTTCAGACGTATCTGTTCCTGTTCCTGTTTTCGACGACGCTCTTCTTCCATGCGCTCGACATCATCCTCACGGACGACACGCACCCGCATCAAACTGGAAATGGTTTGTGCCTTTACTGTTTCAACCATATTTTGAAACATTTCAAAGCCTTCACGCTTGTATTCGTTAAGCGGATTCTTTTGGCCGTAACCGCGCAAGCCAATGCCTTCCTTCAAATGATCCATAGCCAGAAGATGGTCTTTCCAATGGCCGTCGACCACCTGGAGAAGTATCAACTTTTCGATCTGGCGTTGGGTTTCCGGTCCATTGTTGATATCCTGGGCGGCATAGGCCTGTTTGACAAAGTCCAGGGTTTTTTCCCGGAAAGTATCGAGTTTCAGGCCTGACAATTCCTCCTCAGGCCATTCCGGGATTACATGAAAGATCTCTCCCATCCGGACTTTAAATTCCGGCCATTGCCATTCGTTGGAGTCAAGCCGTTCCTGACAGAATTCACTGGTCACACCATCTACCAGGGCTTCGATCATATCCTCGACCACCTGCACGACATCCACACCGGCCAGGACCTCGCGCCGCTGCCGGTAAATGATCTCCCTCTGCTTATTCATGACATCGTCATACTCAAGCAGATGTTTACGGATATCGAAGTTATGTCCTTCAACCTTCCGTTGGGCATTTTCGATGGCCCGGGAAATCATGCCGTGTTCAATGGGTTCATCCTCCTCCATCCCGAGCTTGTTCATGATCCCGCTTATCCGGTCGGAACCGAAAATGCGCAGCAAATCGTCCTCAAGGGAAAGATAAAACCTGGAAGAGCCAGGATCTCCCTGCCGCCCTGCCCTACCCCTGAGCTGGTTATCGATGCGCCGGGATTCGTGGCGGGAAGTTCCGAGGATATGCAAGCCGCCGACCTCGATAACCCCAGGTCCAAGCTTAATATCGGTCCCACGGCCGGCCATATTGGTGGCGATGGTGACTTTACCGAGTTGTCCGGCTCCGGCAATGATCTCCGCCTCCCGCTCATGGTGTTTGGCGTTGAGGACTTCATGCTCGATCTTCACCTTTTTCAGCATGTTGGAAATCTTTTCGCTGACGTCAATAGAAATGGTGCCGACGAGAACCGGCTGACCGGCTTCATGCAAATCCCCAATCTCCTTGACAATTGCCCGGTACTTAGCCGCCTCGTTTTTATAAATAACATCGGCATAGTCAATCCTGATCATCGGCTGATTAGTCGGCATAACTACGACGTCCAGGTTGTAGATCTTTTTGAACTCGGCGGCTTCCGTATCGGCTGTACCGGTCATTCCCGCCAGTTTCTTATACATCCGGAAATAATTCTGGAAGGTGATTGAAGCAAGGGTTTGGTTTTCCTGTTCAATCTTCACTCTTTCCTTGGCTTCCAGGGCCTGGTGCAGACCATCGCTGTATCTCCGCCCTTCCATGGTCCGTCCGGTGAACTCATCGACAATAATGACCTGGTTGTCACGGACGATATAATCGACATCCTTTTTGAAAAGGACATGGGCTTTTAACGACTGGTTGAGATGATGGAGCTTTTCGATGTTTACCGGGTCGTAAAGGTTGTCAACTTCCAGCATATCTTCACCGAGGGCAACGCCTTCATCGGTCAAGGAAACCTGTTTGGCCTTCTCATCGACGGTGTAATGCTCATCCTTTTTGAATTTCGGCAGAATCCGATCGACGTTTTTATACAAGTCGGTCGACAGTTCCGCCGGCCCGGAAATGATCAAAGGGGTTCTCGCCTCATCAATGAGGATGGAGTCGACCTCATCAACTATGGCATAATTAAAGCCTCGCTGGCAGTAATCGCTCAGCTCGAATTTCATATTATCGCGCAGATAGTCGAAGCCGAACTCGTTGTTGGTGCCGTAGGTAATATCGGCGGCGTAGGCGGCGCGCCGTTCGGAATCGTTCAAGCCATGGATAATTTTCCCGCAGTTCATTCCAAGAAATCTGTAAATCTGCCCCATCCATTCACTGTCACGGGCAGCCAGATAATCATTAACGGTTACCAGATGTACTCCTTTACCGCTCAGACCATTGAGATAGACCGGAAGAGTCGATGTCAGGGTTTTACCTTCACCGGTCCGCATTTCGGCAATTTTTCCCTGATGGAGAACTATTCCACCGAGAAGCTGCACATCAAAATGACGTTCACCAAGAACCCTTTTGCCGGCCTCACGGACAACCGCAAAGGCCTCCGGTAACAGATCATCGAGGGCTTCCCCTTTTTCCAACCGCTCCTTAAAAATCACGGTTTTTGCCGCAAGGGATGCATCATCCAAAACCTGGATTTCCTCTTCCAGGCCGTTGATCCGCGCCACGATTGGCCTGAGTTGTTTGAGGTACCTGTCGTTACTGCTGCCAAAAACCTTCGTGAGTATTTTTCCAATCATAATATTCAGCCGTATGTTGTGGTGTGTAAACCTTCCTCAAAAAAAACATAGTCAACCACATTCCCCCGGAAGCACATCACTCGAAGCCACTTGCCGTGGCTTATTATTCTTCCGGTTGTGGGTTTCCAAGCTTATTCCGTCTTCTTCACGACCTTCTTTTCCGCCTTGATTACCGGTGGCTCAACTATCCTGCCTTTCTCCCCGGTAACCGAGACTTTTACACCATAGTTGGGCAGAAGCAACGACTGTCCGGCCCATACGCCAAGAAGAAACATCCAGAGAAAAAGGCAAAAAGCAATCACTGCGATACCGCAGATCGCACTTTTCGTCAGCTCAAACTTGATCTTTTTTACCGGACTTTTCCGTATTGCAGCCATTCTTGTCAACCACCCTACATCTTTTCCGGAGCGGACAGGCCGACCATATTCAAGCCATTTTTCAATACTCTCTGTAAGGCTTTTATCAGACAGAGTCTCGCCAGACTGAGAGGAAGATTATCTGTGATAACTTTGTGTTTGTTATAGTAGCTATGGAGTTGACCGGCAAGCTCCATAAGATAGAAAATGATCTTATGCGGCGCCAGCTCCAGTGCACTGCTCTCAACGGTTGCCGGAAATGTCGAGAGCGTCTTCAGCAGTTTCAGCTCTTCGGGTTCAACCAAAAGGGTCATCTCGGCACCGGCCGGATCAATTTCTGCCAGCCCTTTTTCTGCGGCCTGACGCAGGATCGAGCAGAGCCTCGCATAACCATATTGAACGTAGTATACCGGATTTTCCTGACTCTCCTTGGTTGCCAAAGCGAGGTCGAACTCAAGCTGGCTGTCGGCTTTACGCATCATAAAGAAAAACCGCACAGGATCAACACCGACCTCGTCGATGAGTTCATCGACGGTAACGAAGTTGGCCTTACGGGTGGACATCTTCACTGTCTTGCCGTCACGGGTAAGGGTGACAAATTGATGCAGGACCACCGTCACCTTGCTCGGGTCATATCCGAGAGCGCTGACTCCGGCCAGGACATCCGGCACCGTGGCGATATGGTCCGAACCAAAGATATCGATGAGCCAGTCAAAATTGCGCCTGAATTTTTCCCGGTGATAGGCGATATCCGGCAGTCGATAGGTTGGTTCTCCGGAACTTTTTATAATGACCCGATCCTGTTCATGGCCAAAAGCAGTGGTCTTAAACCACACCGCATTGTCCTTTTCATAGACGTAACCCTTGTCGCGGAGAATGGCAACGACATCGTCAATATGGCCATTTTCATACAGGGAATGTTCGTTGTAATAGTTATCAAAGATAATTCCGAGTCGTTCGAGGGTTGCCGAGATATCCTTGAAAATGTGGGTCTCAGCCTGCTTCTTGAAGGGGGTCACATCCTCATGCGCCTTGAGAGAATCTCCCTTTTCGTCGATGAGTGACTGGGCAATGTCAACAATATATTGACCTTGGTAACCATCCTCCGGAAACTCGCTTTTTTCTCCCAGCAGTTCGAGATATCTGGCTCGGGTCGACTCACCGAGAACGCGCATCTGCCTGCCGGCATCATTGAAGTAATACTCGCGAAAAACATCGTGGCCGGTAGCGGTAAGCAGTCTGGCGATGGAATCACCAAGTATCGCCTGGCGGCCGTGACCTACGCTGAGCGGCCCGGTGGGATTGGCACTGACAAATTCAACCATGACTTTACGGTTGCCTCCGACAGTGCTCCGCCCATAGCTTTCACCCGCCGCCACAATCGTCGGAATGAGCTGACGCCATACGTCGGGATTGATAAAAATATTAATAAAGCCGGGTCCGGCAATATCCACACGACCAATAAGCTCGGTTTCTTTCACCAGTTTTTCGACTATGCTTTTGGCAAGCTCGCGGGGATTTTTCTTCTCGGCACCGGCCACAACCAGGGCCATATTGGTAGCAAAATCCCCCATACTGTCATGTTTGGGAAGTTCGACGGTAAATTTACCGGCGGCAATACCTGACCATAGCCCTTCGGCAACGCCCTGGTCAAAACACCCATCAAGCGCATTTTTCAATCGTGCTCGGATCATTGCTGTTACTCGATATATTCTCGTTGATTATTATTACCCAAGAGACAAAGCACTTCGTAGCTGATGCTTGTCATCCATTCCGCTAGATCTTCAGCACTTATAACCTCGCTGCCCTGCCGACCCAGCAAAACGACCTCGTCTCCGACCTGGACATCCGCCATACCGGTTACATCAACCATGCACATATTCATACAGACCCTGCCCCGCACCGGTACCCGCCACCCTCCGATCAAGACCTGACCACGGTTCGAAAATAACCGGGAAAATCCATCCTCATAGCCAACGGGTAAAACCGCGAGGGTAATCGGCCGCTCGGCACGGTAGGTATGGCCATAGCTGATTCCATGGCCGGCGGGAAGGGTTTTCACCTGCACGACCCTTGTGACTACAGACATTGCCGGCATCAAGTGCAGTGCATCTTCAGTGTTACCCGTCATCCGTCCCGCAGGATGGTAACCGTACAGAGCGATGCCGCTTCGCACCATGTCACAATAACTGGCCGGAAAGTTAAGCACTGCTCCAGAATTAGCAATGTGGCAGATCCCGCCGAACCTGCTTTTTACCTCACGGCATGCCTTGGAAAAGATTTCATAGCCATGGGCGGTACTAGCCGCTCCCAAAATGTCGGCCTCGGGAAAATGGCTCATCATGCCGACCACTTTGATACCCGGCAAGGAGGCAATCTCGGCCAGAAAGGCGGGAATATCGCTCGGCAATAACCCTAAGCGGCTCATTCCAGAATCGACTTTAATATGGACGCCGATTTCCTGCGCCAAAGCCGTCGCTTTTTTCGACAAAAGATGTGCTATTTCATAGGAATATATAACCGGAATCAAGTCATATTTAATAATCAGCTCAGCATCTTCAGCCAAGAAACCAAGGGTCACATAGATTGCGCCTTTGATACCCGCCTCTCTGAGAATCACCCCCTCGCGCAGCTCAGCCACCCCGAAGGTAGTACATCCAACCTGAGCAAATGCCCGAGCACTATTAACCATACCATGTCCGTAGGCATCGGCTTTAACCATCGCCATAACCGGCACATCCGCTCCGGCGAGATTCTTGATAACAGTGTAATTATGTTGCAGCGCCGAGTTACTTACTCGTACGCAATTAAAGGATTTTTCATTCATGCTGGTAACAACCGGTAGGTATTACCGTTTCAGCCATTCTCTCCAGGCGAGCCTGCTGGAAAAAAGAAGTGCCCAGCCAATAGTGAAATAAATAAAGCAGAGCAGCTGAACGGGAAAAGAAGAGTTTCGCAAAATAACACCCAGACTCATCATGCACAATACCAATAACCATGTTTTGCTTGAGTAAACAGCACCAAGACATGTGCCATCAGCAAAATTAAGAATACGATCTATCCCGCGTCTTGCTGACTTATCTAGTATTAATAATGATTTAACAGTACCAACAAGAATCCCGGCAGCAATAATCAGTGGATGACGATCAGGCAGTTGAGACCAGCGGTAGCCTCCTTTTACCAGCAAAAGCAGTCCTATAACCGTCCACAGACAGGCTGACGATAAGAGCAGTGTATTTTTCCGCACCGCCGGCTTGAATCGAGCTAAACCTTTTAGCATCTCCTCCTCACAGATATTACATCTTTGCTTAGTAATAAAAAAAGAAGCCCATCTCCTCTTGCTCAGGAGATGGGCTTATCCATTTCGGACGAGACTCGATCGAGATTATACTTCGTTTACGGTGATAGCACCCTCGGGGCATACTTCAACACAGGTCTCACAACCGAGGCACTCATCAGCCTCAGCAGGCTCAGCTTTACCGTCTTCCATTACAAATACCTGAGCAGGACAGGCTGCTACACATTCCTCATCACCAATGCACTTATCTTTATCAACTATTACTTCAAACATAATTTACCTCCAAAAATGAGATTTAAAAAATAAGTATTCATTATTCATGACACTTAATCATCAGTCCGAACACCATCCCGAACACGTAAACACGTGACGTATGCTGTAATTCAAGGCCAGTTTTTTGTCAAGAAAAAACGGCTCCTGATTGCGGACTGGTTCATACCTGAAGACAACAGGATATGTAATTTATTTTCAACGGGTTACATACAATAATAAGGTCTTTATTATAAGATTGAACCCCATATATCTCTTGACCAGCCACTATTTTCTTAGCTATAGTGTAAACAATTTTTCCCATCCACTTGATCGATATTCGGTCGGCACCGGCGATATATCAGTAAATACCCTACTCGGAATCAATAATTTTAATCTCTTTGGCCCAATGAAAAACAAAAAAGGTAAGAAAGCCCTGCAGGCGGAAAAACGCGAACTGGCAATGATCGAAGGCATCCTGGAGGGCAGCCCGGACGGTATCGGCGTAGTAGTGGTACGTCTTGATTGTGGCTGCCGAAAAATGGCGGCCATCTCGAAAGAAGGAGAACCGGCTTCAAAAATAATCATGTATCGGGACATGGCAGAGAGTATTTGCACCGTGTGTAAAGAAGACAACGGCAGCTTCGTACGTGTCACCGAGTCGTTTATTCACTGGGTTGAACCCGCCCCCAGTGAGACACGGCAACAGGAAATATACATAAAAGTGCTCGGCTCCAATACTGCCAACTGATGAACCTCGCTGCCGCCGGCGAAGAAAACATCCCCAGGCGCTGCACTGGCCAAAATGGGAGCAATCAACCTTCTTGCCTCCCTTCTTTTTCCTGTCTGCGGCAGCGTTGCACAAATCTTCCGGCCCATTCAGGTGTTCCCTCAGCATGAACATGGGTATAAAGGGCCAGGACATTCTTATGGACTAAGCCATCCCGACCATTAATAAATCCGGTACCTCTTTCCATCTGTAAAACCAGCTGTTCATCTGATCCCCGCCACTCGAGAATTCTTGAATAGCGGAATTCATGCCCCTTCACTTGCTCGCCCACATGATAAAAAGCGTTGGCCTTATCCACGCGAAAGGTAGTGTAGCCATGTGCTTGCGGCTTTTTAGACATAGCAAAACGCACGGGGAAAACACCTGCCAATGGAAACTCCTCACCATCCAGGACAATTGAAGTGCCGAGATAGATCAGCCCGCCGCATTCGGCGTAGATGGGCAGACCTTGGTCCGCTGCCTTTTTAATCGATGCACGAAATCCTCTATTGGCGGCCAGTTCCCTAGCTCCGGTTTCGGGGAATCCGCCACCGATATATAAGCCGTCAATATCAGGAAGTTCTTCGTCCTGCATGGCATTGATATACACGAGTTCGGCTCCAGCCCGTTCCAGTGCCTCGAGGTTTTCCGAGTAGTAGAACTGAAATGCCGCATCCTGTAAAATACCGATTCTCACCAGCGGCACCACAGCTGCACCTCCTCCGCCCACAACTGCTGGCACATCCGCCAGTGGTGCCATGAGCTGCTCAAGCCGGTCAAGATCAATATTGCTTTCGACAAGCTCCACCAGATAACTCAAGGCTTCGCCGCTGTTGCCGTATTCCTGATGGGGAATCATCCCCAGGTGGCGCATGGGAAAAATGTCCCGCTTCAATCGTGGCACCGCCCCAAGCACCGGAATCCCCGTATATTTTTCAACAGCCTCGGTAATCAGCAACCGCTGGCGGTCGGTGGCAATCTGATTAAGAATCACCCCTCTAATATCCAATCGTTCATCAAACTTCTGACAGCCAAGGACCAAGGCGGCGACCGTCCGGGTGGTCTTGGTACAATCTACCACCAGGACGATTGGCAGCTTGAGAGTCAATGCCAGATCAGCCGTTGAATAGCCACCGTCGGCATTGACTCCATCAAACAAGCCTCGGTTGCCTTCAACTATGACCCTCTCGGCCTTGGCTGATCTGCGAGTAAAGGAATTAATAATTGCGGCTTGCGTCATCAGATACGGATCAAGATTATAGCATTTCCGTCCGGCAGCCAGCTGCAGCCAGCCGGCATCTATATAGTCAGGTCCCTTCTTAAAGGGGACGACCTTGTATCCCTGGCTCGCCAATGCCGCAGTTATTCCCACAGCGACGACACTCTTTCCAGATCCTCCGGCAAGTCCGGCAATCACTATTCCTTTCTTCTGCATTCCCAATTGTATCCTTTTTTTCTTAAAACGGTGAAGCCGACGCAGCAGCCTCTTCTCTTATCCCTGATACACTAATGCTCGGCTTTATTATATTGGCCCCAGGCTTCGGCGTAAAGCGCGTTCAACCGTTGCTGAAGTAGTGCTCGGTATTCCTCGATCCCATCCGCCTTCAGATCGGACGGGACAAAAATCGGTTCGCCATAATAATAGTCGATGCGGGAGAACGGTTTGGGGATGACCGTCCTGTCCCAGGAACGCACGGTGAAATAACGATCAGCCGACCACAGCATGGGCAATACCGGAGCTCCGGTTCGGGAGGCGAGAAGAATCGCTCCCGGTTGGGCGATTCTCGGCGGCCCCTGGGAACCGTCGGCGACAAGTGCACAGTTATCCCCACTGCGGATTGCCCGAAACAAGGCTTTCAGACCCTCCATGCCTTTGTTGTTTCTTGAACCACGAGCCGCGGTATAACCGAATTGCTTGCCCAATCGGGCAATATATTCGCCATCCCTGCTGGCACTGACCATGGCGATAACCCGATTCCCTCGAACGAAATAAAAAAAATAAATAATCGAATAATGCCAGAATGAGGCAACAACCGGCTTGCCGGTTTTCTTTGGATCAAGGAAATTCTCCAGGTTATGAACCCGTACCCGGCAAGTAAAAAACCACAGGCGCATGAGCATGGCCAGAGTAACCGGCACCACTCGCAGCAGGATAGAATTCAGCATCCCTTCCGTCATCCGAGTTCTATCTCCATAAGACGAATTATTTTAATACGGTCGCGCAATTTCGCAGCTCTCTCAAAGGCCAGTTCCTTTGCTGCGGCCCGCATCTCTTCCTCCAACCTGCGAATCTCTTTCTCAAGATCTTTTATTGATGAGAAAAACGGCACTTCTTCCGCAGTGGCAAGCAGGTGTTGCTGATAATCGTCAACGATATATCCGGAATTCTTGAGGTGCTGCTGCATGGAATCCTTGACTGAAGAGATGATGGTCTTGGGTTCAATGCCGTTTTGCTGGTTATAGCTTTTCTGGATCTTCCGTCGTCTTTCGGTCTCATCAAGGGTGTAACGCATGGAACCGGTGATGACATCGGCGTACATAATTACCAAACCGTCGGAATTTCGTGCTGCTCGGCCACAGGTCTGAATGAGCGAACGTTCGGAACGGAGGAAACCTTCCTTATCGGCGTCAAGAATCGCCACCAGCGAGACCTCCGGAATGTCCAGACCTTCCCGCAGCAGGTTGATGCCGATCAGGACGTCAAATTGACCTTTACGCAGATCACGAATAATTTCGATCCGCTCAAGGGTTTTTATATCCGAGTGGAGATAACGGACCCGAATGCCCAGTTTTTCATAATAGTCGGTGAGATCCTCGGCCATGCGCTTGGTCAGCGTCGTCACCAGCACCGCCTCGCCCCGATCGGCACGAATGCGAATTTCTTCCAGGAGATCATCAACCTGGCTGGTGGCCGGACGAACTTCAATTCGCGGGTCGAGAAGTCCGGTAGGACGGATCACCTGCTCGACAACCCGACCCTGCGCCTGCTCCAGCTCATACGGGCCGGGCGTCGCTGAAACATAGACAACCTGATTGATGCGTCCGACAAATTCATCAAAGCGCAAGGGCCGGTTATCAAGGGCGGAGGGCAGGCGAAAACCATAGTCCACCAGGGTCTGTTTTCGCGACCGATCACCATTGTACATGCCATTGAGTTGACCGATGGCTATATGACTTTCATCAATAAAAATAAGGTAATCCTCGGGAAAATAGTCAAGAAGGTTTGGCGGAGGTGCTCCAGCTTTTTTACCGGTCAGATGCCGACTGTAGTTTTCGATGCCGTTGCAATATCCCAGCTCGTGGATCATTTCCAGATCGAACATGGTTCGCTGCTCCAACCGTTGCGCCTCGACCAGTCGATTCCCCTGATGGAAATCCTCAAGCCGCAGTCGAAGTTCGTCCTTTATTGTCTCACAGGCTTTTTGCAAACGATCTTTCGAGGTAACGAAATGGCTGCCCGGAAACACTGAATATTCCTGAATTCGCTCCATTACTGCACCACGCAGGGGATCGATGATCGACAAGGCCTCAACGGTATCGCCGAAAAACTCGACGCGAATGGATCGGTCCTCTTCATGCACCGGAAAGATATCAAGCACATCGCCTCGTACCCGGAAGGTACCCCGATGAAACGACATATCATTACGCTCATACTGCATAAAAACCAGACGACGCTGCACCTCCTCCACCGGATATTCATCCCCGACCCGCAGGAAAAGATGCATGTTTTTATATTCATCCGGCGAACCGAGACCATAGATGCAGGATACCGAGGCGACAATCAACACATCTTTTCGGGTCAGAAGGGACCGGGTCGCCGAATGGCGCATCTTATCAATCGCCTCATTGATTGACGAATCCTTTTCGATATAGCTGTCGGATTGGGGAATATAGGCCTCGGGCTGATAATAGTCGTAATAGGAAACAAAATACTCAACCGCGTTGTGGGGAAAAAGCTCTCTAAATTCACTGAAGAGTTGCGCGGCAAGGGTTTTATTAGGGGCAATCACCAGGGATGGCCGCTGTACCTCGGCAATTATGTTGGCGATAGTAAAGGTCTTCCCGGAGCCGGTAACCCCGAGAAGGACCTGGTCGCGAAGTCCGGCCTGAACGCCATGAGCCAACATCTCTATAGCTGCGGGCTGGTCGCCGGCAGGCTTGAATTTCGTTATGAGCTGAAAGGGCATGTCCATTTAATTCTCTATCCTGGTTAAATCCATATGAAACGCCATACTAGCAAAAGGGAGCTGGTAAATCCAGAGTTCAGAACATTGCCCGGAAAAGAATAATCATCGCTCGGAAAAAGCAGGGAAGGAAAAAACATTCGGCAGGAAAAAGCCAGGAAAATATAGACTGCGGGCAGTGTTATTTTATGGCGGACAAACGAAGAAACGCTGACTGGTCAATTGGTACATGGAGAGTGAAAACAGATCCTTTACCCTCTTCACTGACAAAGGTAATCGTTCCCCCAAGGCCTTTCATGGCCCCATAGGCCACCGATAACCCAAGCCCCTTGCCCTCCACTTCGGGTTTGGTGGAGAAAAAAGGCTCAAAAATCAAATCCTGATGCTCTTTTTTGATCCCTCCACCGCTGTCACCTACGGAGATCAGGAGAAAATCTCCATCCAGGACAGTGGATATCCTTAAATCTCCGCCGCTTTTCACCATATTCTCGACAGCATTGTTGACAATATTGCGCACCACTAAGGACAACTTGCTTTTATTGCCGACGATGCCCCGAGTATTATCAGAAAACTCGGTGAAAGGTTCTATTCTATGAGCAGTGAGGAAGGGTCTGACATCTTCCAGCACATCGCCAATAACCTTAGTAATTTCAATATGTTCTTCCCTCGCCTCGGTTTGTCGATCCAGATGCTGAAATTCCCTGACCATGCTTCGCATCCTTTCACATTCACCATGGGCAAGTTCCAACAGATATTTATCGTCATCGGAAAAAGCCACCCGGTCACAAATATCCCGAAGAACTGAGCGCACACCGAAAAGGGGATTGCCAAACTCATGGGCAAAACTCACCGATAACCGTCCCACCGCTTCCATCTTCTTGGTATTGATCAATTCGTTCTGCAGAGCAATTTCGCAGGACACTTCCCGGGACACAGAGATCAGATTCACCACCGCGTTTCTATCGTCAAAAACCGGCGAGATTACAGAGAAAAACTTTAGAGGCTTGCCCCACTTCGATCTGGTTTCAAGGATGCCCTCCCATTGTTGGCCATTTTGCAGACAATTTTGGGCAGAAATAGGAGCTCTATCACCTTCGGCAGACCTCCATTCCACGAGAAAAATCGACCGATCCACCAATTCCTTCCTGGAAAATCCAGTCAAAGACTCGGCACCACGATTGGCATACTGGATGCGATGCTCACAATCGGCAATGAGTATCATCACCGGCACTTGCTCGATTGCCTCACCTAACAGCCGGCGTTCCCTGCGCAATTGGCGCTTTTCACCGGTATCATTCATAAACAACAGCGCCCCGGAGACCTCGCCTTCTTTAAACACCGGATAAACTCGGAGTGCGACAAAGAGTGTTTTCCCGCATGGCAAGGTGATGCAGCCGTCTTCGCACTGCAAAGCCAACCCCTTTGCCATCGTTTGGCGGATAAGACCTTGGTTGCCGAACTCACTGTTCTTTTTCAGATCCGAGTGGCTAAAAAGGCTAGACAACTCTTTGCCGATTATCTCTTCATATTCCTTCTGTGCCAATAATTGAAGACAAGCGTCATTGGCAAAGCTACAGATACCATCAAGACCCACCCCGACAATCGCTTCTTCGGTAGAATCGAAAAACAGCAACAGTCTCTGTTCATTGCCGACCAGGGTGTTATAGGCTTGACGAGCCCGAGCCAGTGTGGTGTTGAAACCAGAGACAATCTCATCGAGTTCATTTTTTTCTTTTTGATTATAACGCCTGCAGGTCAACACAGAATCGGGGTTGGTGAAATCGAGGTGGGCAACCTGCCTTGCCAGGGATTGAAGATGTCTCACGACAAAGAAATGGAAGAGAAAAAAGGCGCAACCGGCCATGGAAAATATCTTGATGCCGTTGGCCAGCAGTATATGCATAAATCGGCTGTTGAAACCACATTCTGTCAATTTGCCATCGAACCTCCGCTCGAAAGCTCCGGGCGAGCGCCTCTTCGGTTGATTTTGGCCTTCTTCGGCGGTCACTACATTGGCATAGGCACATCCGGTGACATGGCTCAATTGCTCGATGACGAGGCCGCCGGAACCCCCTTCCCCTGCTGCAACAGCCTGAGAATCTTCCCGACAATCCATATACAATTGAGCAGCAGTCCCGACAAAGGTCAGCAGGGAACTCAACCCCACGAGCCAAAGAGCCAGTTTCAGGGTTATCCTCGGGAATATTTTGCGTTTCATGCCCATTGAACCCAAAAGCAATAGAACTTAAAAGTTAAAAAATATACTACAATTACTAGTTATTCGAAAAAAAAGCAAGTTGGTAGAAATACCCAATAACAACAAGGTATTTTCACCTATTGATAATATATACCCTCTTTCGACCCGGTTCATGGCAAAACATTGCCCTCCCAGGCAATACAGGCCTCAGGGCAATTCTTAATAGCCTCATTGACACTCTCCTCTGGATATTCGTCCCGTTCAATCACCTCCATCATCCCGGTGGATGGATTATAGAAAAATACCTCAGGGGCTATTTCAACGCAACCTTTGCACTCGCTACATCGGCCAAGGTCAATGGAAGGGTATTTTTTCACTAAAAGGCAACTCCTTAATTATTGTAATCCATTCTCCTGTCAATTATCATGGAGACCTTACAACGATTTATCCTGTATGCCTGGAACCGTATATCTGTTCCTGCACTTATAATACCTATTGTTAAAAAACCGACAATACTCTTCTTACGGAGCCGCGATGAGTACAACTGAACTTGCCAAAGGAATTTACTGGGTTGGAGCTATAGACTGGGACGTGCGTGATTTCCATGGATATTCAACTTATAGGGGAACTACCTACAATGCTTTTCTTATAGTCGATGAAAAAGTAACCCTCTTCGACACTGTTAAAAGTTCGCATGCCGATCAATTATTAGGGAATATCAGGAAAATAATCGATCCCCAGAAAATTGATTACATTGTTGTCAACCACGTTGAAATGGACCATTCCGGGTCCTTACCAATGATGATGGATCTCGTCAAGCCGGAGAAGTTGATCTGTTCGCCAATGGGACAGAAGGCGATCATCGACCACTTCCATCGTGAAGACTGGCCCTTTGAAGTTGTCAAGTCAGGAAGCGAGATAAGCCTTGGCAAACGGACCATTCAGTTTCTTGAGACCAGGATGCTGCACTGGCCGGACTCAATGTTCAGCTTTATCAAGGAAGACGGCATCCTTTTCTCAAGCGATGCCTTCGGCCAGCATTACGCCACAAGCGAACGATTTGACGACCAGGTTGATATGTCCGAGGTTATGCATGAGAGCGCCAAATATTACGCCAACATCCTCTACCTCTATGCGCCGCTCATCAAAAAGCTGCTGGCGACTGTAAGTTCCTTGAACCTTGACATCAAAATGATTGCTCCCGACCATGGAGTAATCTGGCGGACACACCTCAACAAGATCCTTGAGGCTTATGATCACTGGAGCCGCAACGAATCCGGGAAAAAAGTGCTGGTAATCTATGATTCGATGTGGCATTCAACCGAAAGCATGGCCCAAGCCGTTGAAATCGGCCTAAGGGAGACCGGGGTCAGTACCCGACTGATCAATCTGAAGGTACACCACCGCAGTGATGTAATGACTGAGGTACTTGGAGCCAAGGCAGTAATTCTTGGGTCTTCGACCCTCAACAACGGCCTGCTGCCGCGCATGGCAGGATTCCTCATGTATATGCGGGGGTTGAAGCCCACCAACAAATTCGGAGCGGCTTTCGGCTCCTTTGGCTGGAGCGGAGAAGCGGTGGGTCTGATGAACACAGCTCTTCTGGATATGAAATTTGATATCATTGAGGAGGGACTTCGCATGAAATATGTCCCAGATGACCATAAACTGCAAGAATGTGTGGAAATGGGCCGAAGAATCGGCAAGCGGGTAAACGACAGTTTGGCGGAAAAGGAATAACCGGCCGTGCAGAGACTTTCCCAACACAGGATGCTCCTGTCCGGAAATTCATTTGAGCATTGCTGTAACCAGCTTCACAAATTTTTCGACCTTACTTCCCTAGTCATCTACGACTGCATCGAGGCACGGCAGGAGCTTTCTCTTTCTGGCCTCGATGCTGCATTTTTCGCGAGTATCGCCACAGCGGAAAATCGTAACCGGTCAATGGTTCAGGAACTCATTGCCGAACTTGAGAAGTCTGGCATACATAATACCAAGGATCTGCCACACATCGCCCAGGGTTATGTGAGTAAAACCTTTCATATACTCAGCCATTTCCTCGACGGTTTCATCGGTATCGATTCCTATTTTTACAATTTGCTCGACGACAGCCACTGGCTCCCGCTGCCGACGGTTTTACGCATTCAGGAAAGCCCGGAGCACTACTGGCTGATTCATGTCGATTGTTATTCGGCCACTCCCGAAGAGGCTGGTCTCCTGCATCTTTGATTTGGCTGTAGGAACATTCTCCATTACCACACCGATGTGCAATAGCAAATATTTTTCATCTATGTTGCGAACTTTCTCTTCATCCCGTTTTTCACCTTCCATACTCCTTCTATGACCTTGCAATGGTGACAATTTACCGGGACTATCAAGATGAGCCCAAGGATGTCTTCCTTGCTTTACCAGAAGAGCTGGCCTGCAGCTTGTATGCCCTCGAGATGGAGTCCTTTTCGGAAGACCTTGTGTTTTTCAAAAGGATGCTGTCACCGGAGGGCGCGGTTCTGGAATTGGGCTGTGGTACCGGCCGCGTTGCCCGCCATCTGGCAAAGAAGCAACGCCCAATTACCGGTGTTGACATCTCCCAGCCTATGTTACGGTTGGCAGCAGAACATCAGCACCCTCATTGCACATATATATGTATGGACATGCTTTTTCCGGCATTCCGCAAGCCTTTCGATGCCATCATTATTGCCTACAATACCCTCAACCTTCTGACCACCGAAAATAAAATTCTCCGGTGCCTGACTGGTTGCGGAGAAGTCCTGCATCCACAAGGAACCATTCTCGTTCAGCTTTTCATTCCAACCGAAGATTTTCGGAACAACAATCATACCACCTTTCAGTTTCAGATGTTCGACCGACCGGGCGGCGGACGCATCATCAAGGAGATTCTCAAAAAATATCAACCGGAATCACAAACGGTACAATTGGAAGAACGCTATCGAATCCGTCCGATGCAACAAGGATCAAAAAACATTAATTACCACGCAATCTCTACACTTGCTGGATTCAACCTATCGAAATGGCTGAAAATATTCAACAAGGCACAGTTCGCCCCCGTCCATATTTGGGGAAATTACACGGGCAAACCGTATGATCCGGCGCTCTCTTCATGCTGTCTTCTCGCTCTCGAGCGACAATAATTTTTCGACAACTGCATAATATTTTTTATTCTTGACCTACATCAAAGATCCTGAGACCCTTATAGGGTAACTTAGTCCTAACCCCGATAAGCGGGACAAGTCACTTAGCAAAAATCTTCGCAAACCAACCTATGAGGAGAGAATACTATGTTTTGTAATCAATGCGAACAAACGGCCAAAGGAACTGGTTGTACTAAAATCGGAGTGTGTGGAAAAACCGAAGAAACTGCCGCCCTGCAGGATTTACTCACCTATGCAGTCCAGGGACTCTCTCTGGTTGCCGCAGAAGCACGAAAAATCGGCATAACCGATGGTGCAGTGAATCGATTTACCGCGGAAGCGGTCTTCGCCTGTTTAACCAATGTTGATTTCGACCCTCTTCGTTTCCAGGTCTGGATCAATAAAACCGTAGAGTTGCGCGAAACATTCAAGGGCAAAGTAATGGCCGCCGGTGGTACTATCGAATTCGCATCCCAAACCGCCACCTTCACGCCCGCTCCGACTCTGGAGGGCCTGATAGCCCAAGGGCAAGCACTTGATTTCATGAATTCACTAGACGCCAACGAGGATCTCCGTTCGCTCAAACAGATTGCTGTTTTCGGCATCCGCGGTCTTGCTGCCTATGCCGATCATGCAGCAATTCTCGGTAAAGAAGACGATTCGATCTATGCCTATATTCACACAACCTTGGCCGAACTGACCAAGAGTGGTCAAGGCCTTGAACAATTGGTCGGCATGGTTCTCAAATGTGGCGAGGTCAACCTCAAGGCCATGGAACTCCTCGATGCCGGCAACACTGGAAATTATGGACACCCGATACCTACACCGGTGCCGCTCGGAGTCAAAGCCGGCAAAGCCATTTTAATAACCGGACACGATTTGCGTGATCTCGAGCTGTTGCTCAAGCAAACCGAAGGCAAAGGAATCAATATCTACACCCATGGTGAGATGCTGCCCACCCACGGCTATCCTGAACTGAAAAAATACAGCCACTTCTTCGGTCATTTCGGTACCGCGTGGCAGAATCAGGCCAAAGAATTCCCGAATTTCCCAGGGGCAATTCTTTTTACCACCAACTGCATCCAGAAACCGGCCGACAGCTACAAGGCCAATGTCTTCACCACCGGATTGGTTGGCTGGCCTGATCTGGTACATATCGGTGCAGATAAAGATTTCACTCCGGTCATCAACCGCGCCCTCGAACTCCCCGGTTTTCCGGCTGATGTCGACAAGGATACCGTACTGGTCGGCTTCGCCCGAAACACCGTGCTCGGCGTTGCCGACAAAGTTATCGAGGCAGTGAAAAGTAAGGCGATTCGCCACTTCTTCCTGGTCGGCGGTTGCGATGGCGCCAAACCGGGCCGTAATTACTACACCGAGTTTGTCGAAAAAGTGCCTGCAGATTGTATGATTCTGACCTTGGCTTGCGGTAAATTCCGTTTCTTCGACAAGAAACTTGGTGACATCGGCGGCATTCCCCGCCTCCTTGATGTCGGCCAGTGTAACGATGCCTATTCGGCGATTCAGATTGCCGTGGCCCTTGCCGGGGCTTTCAATTGCGGTGTCAATGATCTGCCGCTTTCCATGATACTCTCCTGGTATGAGCAGAAGGCCGTGGTCATTCTCCTTACTCTCTTCAGCCTGGGAATTAAAGATATCCGTCTCGGACCCTCCCTCCCGGCCTTCATTACTCCCAATGTCCTGAATGTATTAGTTGAAAACTTTGCCTGTAAACCGATTGCCGCAACTCCGGAGGAAGACCTGAAGGCGATTCTCGGATAACCTTCAATATTGTCAGCAGCAAAAACCTGAGGCGGGGAAAATCTACCCCGCCTTTTTTGTGATTTTTCAAAGCAAAATCCTGAAGACGGCATGAGTTTCTGCACGAAAATCCTTCGCAAAAAAAATGTATGGCAACTTGACCCAGATCAAAGATCTTCCCTCCAGCTGTGTTATTCTATAATTATCAATAGCTCATTGCTATTGCCGGTGAAAAGCTCCAATAATGGTGCCACCGCCCTTGCTTGTTACCAATTACCTGACCGGGAGGACAGTATATGAATAATATAAGGAAAATTATCAAGATTGACGAAGAATTATGTAACGGTTGTGGCCAATGCGTGCCGGATTGCGCTGAAGGTTCCCTGAAAATTATTGACGGCAAGGCGAGGCTGGTAGCCGACAAACTTTGTGACGGCCTTGGCGCCTGCCTGGGCTCCTGTCCGACCGGAGCCCTGCAAATCGTTGAACGTCAAGCCGATGAATTTGATGAGAATGCAGTGGAAGAATATCTTGCCGAAGAGAAAAAAAAGGCTGAGAAAGCCCCTGGCAAGACTATGGATTGCGGTTGTGTATCAAGCCATATCCAGTCATTCAAACCCATAACTCAATCTGCAGTATCACCTTGCCAGTCAGCCAACATACCAAGTCGTATTCCTGTCGCTTGGGCTAATGTCGGGGAATCAAAATTGAGTCACTGGCCGGTGCAGATTCGTCTCATTCCGCCGCACGCGCCTTTCCTGCAAAATAGTGACGTTCTGGTAGTTGCCGATTGTACGGCGGTGGCGGTTCAAAAATTTCAGGAAAAATATCTCGCAGGAAAAACGGTAATGATGGGCTGCCCGAAATTTGACGATGCAGACAGCTATGTCCAAAAATTTGCGGAAATTATAAGTACCTGCAATCTAAAAAGCCTTACCGTTCTGATTATGGAAGTTCCATGTTGCTCGGCTATGAACGTCATTATTAAAAAAGCCATGGAAACAGCGGGAAAAACTATCCCTGTTGAACAGATAACCATCTCGATAAGGGGCGAGGAAGTGGCGAGGAAAATCTGGTAAGTCCTCTGCGCTCCGTATTGACCAATACTTTTTGAATATGGAACGCTATCGATCCCAGTGTAATCGGATTTCGGTCGATGCAGATTCGGAGACTCGTACGCCCAGAGCCTGAAGGAGTTGAAAAATCGGTCGGCCGAAACAGAAGAGTTCATCACATAATTTCAACTGAAACTTTTCGACAATCCGCATGCGAAAGCGCATCTCGTCATTTGCCCTTGTCTCCAACTCGTTTTTCATTGCTTGGGATATTTTTTGACGCTTGTTGTAAACCTGTTGCAAATCGCTGCAGGGAAAGATCCGTTCATGCTCCCTTATTATCGGAAGCAGCAAATGATCTTCCGGCAAAATGTCCGTGCGGCTCAAGGTGTCTTTTTCAATCAGTGCGAGAATCTCTTCGGTATTCCAGCATTTGAGTGCCCGACAAGCCTGGGGCCTCTCTTCGTAGATAGTGCATCCTTTTGTCCCGCTATAGTAGCAACAATCCCATTGCCTTCCCGACCCGGAAATTTTGACCAATTCGACGGCAACCGGCTGAATGCCGCCGATCAGCGGGTTAGTTACCAACTCCCCTTTTCTTATGGTTATAAGGCTGGACATTGGTATTTTTCCGCTTCTCACCAATTCAAGGTCATCATGATGCAGGGCTGGACCGCCTTGTTTGCAACACTGCCCGCAACCTTCACAACTTTCTTGCATCGTTGTCCTTATAGTATTGCCGAATTCAAAAAGAAGTAACTCATGTTATCGCAATAGCGAGAATCCGCTTGTTTTTAATAGAGTATAGACTTCTGCCGGATTCGGGCTGTTAATCCTCATATATATCTTTGCGACATCATCTTCATCTGCCAGACGAATCAAACGGGTGAGCACAATTCCATTGTTCTCAAGCATGATAACAATCTCACTCATTATATTTTCTCGGCCATCATCCTCGACCCCGATTAACAGAGAACCCTTCTCCATCATGCCGAAGAGCCTGCGATAAGCTGCGGTGAGATCAAGGATGGAAAAAAAGCCCAGAACCACCCCTGCCTCATCTAATACCGGAATGCCGCCGATCTGTTCGCGATCAAAAACAAGAAGAGCGTCGTCAAGAGAAGAATCCGGGCTGAGGGCAGCGCAGGTTGTGGTCATGATATCGGCTACCGTCATTTTCTCAACCCGAGCGAATTCTACCATCTGTT
This sequence comes from Pseudomonadota bacterium, assembly GCA_043798185.1. Taxonomy (GTDB): domain Bacteria; phylum Desulfobacterota; class Desulfobulbia; order Desulfobulbales; family Desulfocapsaceae; genus Desulforhopalus_A. The sequence continues at coordinate 92,413 of JAZDOW010000148.1, forward strand.
CGTGCCTGGTGCTTACCGAGGAGGGATAGGCTGACCTCAGATCTCGATCAGTAACTATGCCGACAAGCTTCTTTTCCCTATCTACAACAGGCAAATGCCGGATATGATAGGTATTGAGAATCAGGCGTGCTTCTGGCAACAACATTTCAGGAGATACGGTGATTGGGTCGGGAGTCATGTACTCTGAGATATACATATGGCCCTCCATTGCCGATTGTGCCGGCTATTGAGGTTTTCAGTTTTCGAATCCGCTATAATCTTTAAGCGAAACCGACTGTCCCTACTTCACCAGTATATCATGGGTTACCGATAAATAGGCAAGGACATTTCATAATCATATCTTCATGACTGCACAACAACATTCTCTTGTTGTATGAAAGCACCACATCCGGTACTCTTATCTTTCCGAGGCACTACCCTCCCACAGGTTGCTTTATGCCCTTTTTTAGACAGGAAATGCTTGCCTTACTCAAGAAACCACTATGCATATTATCTTCTACAAATCCAAACTCTGTCCCCGCTGCTTCCTCGTGAAAAAGCAACTCCTGGCTATTTGCCAAGAGCATCCACATTTCCAGATTGAAGAAGTCGAAATTTTGACTTCGCCACTGCGAACCTTCAGGGACGGCATTAACATGGTGCCGGCACTGAAGATCGGCGATGATATCCTCAGTGGCATGTATTTAAGTAAAAAGAAAATAATCGATTTTATTACGCAATTTTCCTCCAAAAACCTTTAAACGACTGTTTACCTCTTACACTCCTTCGGCTCAAAGCTATGCAGCAGGAATCAGGCAAATTATACTTTCCTCCTTTTCTCTTGCAATTGGTATTTTCTTTCCGCTAAAATTGTACTGATTTCAAAATGACATTCTGACTTTATTTTTCGCTTTAAGCATAGGCGTTTTCCAACAAACAGAAATGAAGATAACCCCATGAAGTACCTCTATATCATCCTGACAATCATCGGACTTGCGACCATCCTTACCCTCTTTTTCGTCTTCCCGGAGAAAAGGGCCCCACTGAAAGACATTGCCATCTCCATCAATGGTCATGACTTTGTCAAAGAAACCGTAACGGCAGAAGGCAAGAAATACGGCTACCATTCAGATCAACAGTCAGAGCTTTTTGATACCTTGATAACGAAGGAACTCCTCATTCAGGAAGCTGAAAGACAAGAAATACACAAGGAAGAGAGCTTCCGCCAATCGTTGAAAAATTATTATGAAAACTCTTTGGTTAAGACCCTTCTTGATCGCCAGAACAGCAAACTTCAAGTTTCCGTCTCCGAAACTGACATAGATAGCTATATAGCTTTCCTGGGGAAAATAGTCACCTTCACTCGACTTGATACCATTCCCAAGTCGGCATCGGATGCCGCTACAGCCAAAGGCGTAACCACTACCGCCCTTTTTTCTGATCTAGCCAGCCCGGTCCGCCTGCTCCTTTCCTCTCTTCAACCCTCTCAATATGGAGTGAGATTTGACACAGGCAACGAAAGCTATGTCCTCAGGTTAGACAGCATCGAGCCTTCTCCAGAATACGTGGCCAAAGAGGCTGACAGGCAGCGTATTCGGGAGATGTTGGAAGAGTACCAAAAAGAACAGCAGATGAAACGTTGGCTTTTAGATTTGCGACGAAATGCGACAATTACTATCAACAAAGAGCAAAAATAGCCATGGCACCCAAGCATAAAAGAAGAAATTTTTTTATCAAAAAAGATTTTCAAGGCAAGCTTATCCTCGGCTATTTCCTTTTCGTAACCGGAGGCTGCCTCTTTTTCGTTTTTCTCCTTGGTCTTTTTTCAGCGGACACTCTGACTATTTCTTACAACAATCACGACCTGCAGTTGGGCCAAACCCCATTGATGCTACTCAAAAACACCCTTGCCGCCCACTGGGTTTTCCTTGTTATAGGCGGCACTTTTCTTGTTGTAGCTTCAATGTTTATTACCCATAGAATCGCCGGACCTCTTTTTCGACTTGAAAGAGCTCTTGACAATATGCTTAAGGGAAAACTCGACGATACGATATATTTACGAACCAACGATGAAGGAAAAGATCTTGCTAAAAAGCTTAATGATTTTAATTTAGATCTTTCACAATCGGTAAAAAATCTCCAAGGAAACGCTGAAGCGATCACCAATCTTCTTGAACTAGCCAGATTAAAGTCCCAAAGTCTCAATCCTGCGCAGCAAGAAGAACTGCAGAGTATCTATTGGAATATCGATGAGAAAAATAAAAGAATAAAGGCAATTTGCTCAGGTTTCACCTTGAAGGATGTCTAAAATACTCTTCTGTCTTGCACTCTGTCTCTTTCTTTTTACTCCGTCTGCACTCACGGCTAAGGAAGCAAAGAGCAGGTATGTCACCTTGAGCTACAGCAGCCAGAAACTGCTCACCGATTTCAATGAGGCGATTGAACTTGGGAGAAAGCTCAATCAATATGTAAGAAAAACAAACATTATTACTGCTGAAGACGAGGTCCTGGCAAAGATAGACACAATCATTGAAAAGGCTGAGACTATACTGGAAATGTTCCCTGATCGGCTTCTTATCAAGATTGTCTTATTGGGAGAATCTGCTGATGTGGCCAGGGTATTTAAGGAAAAATATGGGAAAAACGTCAATTATCTGGCCTTTTATTCACTGTCCGAGGACACCATCTATATTTCGGTAGATGATGCTAAGCTCGTCGTCTTGGCCCACGAAATAGGTCATGCTATTGTCGACCACTATTTCAAGGTGCGCCCTCCTTACAATGTGCACGAACTGATGGCCCAGTTTGTGGAAAAGCATATTAGTGAATGAAGATGCATTTCTAAGCATTTTCACTACTTGCAATACAACTTATTGCTTTTGCGGTTGGCTGATTTTTTCGATTTTCCGGCGAATCGATTCATTTAAAGGCTCACGCAACAGAACCTGCTGATATTCCTCCAGCGCCCGATAGACAATCCCTTCCTTGGTATAATAATCGCCGAGCCACTCATGAAATCTGGGATAGTTGGGAATATTTTCTATACCCAAGCGCAGTACTTCCATGGCTTTTGAATCATCCTTTTGTTTTCTATAATGATTGTAGAGTTGCGAGAACCATGTCGGCTGAATGTCATTTTCGCTGCTTAAAAAATCGAAGGCATGTTGCCAAAAATATTCCGCATCTTCAAGATTGCCGATTTTCTCGAAGAATGTGCCACACTTCATCCAGCTTTTTACATTTTTCGGTAAAACCGCAGCCAGCTCTTCCTTGGTAAAGGAAAAACTTTGCAGCAAAGGAATAACTACCGTGACCAGGTCATTCTTTACAGCAATACTCTCCCGAAGAACCTCTATCGCCTTGTCCCGTTGTTTGGTTGCCAAGAGCCATTCGACATGGGTCAACATTAATTGATCTTTGTTAAGGGTCCGTTCGGCACCCTTTTGCAGCAAATACTCGGCATCCTGTTGCCGCTCTTGCGGCAGCATCAGACCTATTCTCTGCAGAAAGGCTCCGTCCAGTGGGTCCTTCAAGCTGGCCATGACATAGAGAGCCAAGGCTTTCTCAGGATTGTTCAAATATCTCTGCACCTCACCCTGCAAAAAAGGATAAATTCCCTCAAAAGGATCGAGCCGCGCAGAACTCTGCAGGGTCGAAAACACTTCTTGAAGATTTTGCTCCGATAGTTGTCGACTAAGATAAATATTTTTAACGGTATGATACTTCCAGCGGGCAAGTGTTACGCCACCCTGCCCGAACAAGACCAGACAGAAGAAAACACCACCGGCAAACAGCAAATTATTTTGCGACAACCAAGTACTTTTGGGTAGGAGTGTTGTGTTCATCTGATAGTGAAACCTGGTGTTGCCGGCGGAGACCAGGAGTCCGCAAAGAAAGAAAAAATAAAGCCCCACCGCGCCATTATGCATATTGAAGTCGCTGATGCTATGAATAAGTACGGCGACTATGCCGGTTAATGCGCCAATGCTCAGCAGGATGGCATGCCGATCACGACGGCGCCGAAGCATCTTCCAGCCTGAACGGATAACCATAAAAAGAAAGCAGGCTGCTAAAAAAAAGCCGATAATCCCACCGTCGGTCAAAAGTTCAAGATAATCGTTATGGGCATGGTCAAAAATTGCCTCTCCTGGAACAGTTCGGTATTG
>JAZDOW010000183.1:0-34071 GCA_043798185.1 Pseudomonadota bacterium
CTCGACATGAGCCATGCAGAAGCATTCTGAATGGAGTATCGAACCTAACTGGCAACACGGTTGAGTTTTGAAAATTTCACCAAAAACCCTGTCAAGAACTATTTTTGATAGAGCGAAAATAATTTAAGCTAAATAGTTACCTTAATTCAAAGAGTGTCTGACCGAAATCATAAAACCCATCAACATCATGGCGTTTGGTGGAAAATCTGAAAACAAATATTGCCTACCAAATAATTTGCTCATTACTTTTCACTTTTAACAGTGTCAATATATCATACATCTTAATCTTTTTATCTGGAAATTATAAATGTCGAAGCAGTTTCGGTGCAGATAGATGGGTATCTTTATTGGCTGTAGCAGGAGGCGAAATACAGTCGGCGACAATGAAAATAACGAAAAAAAAGGCCGTTGAACTGGTACAAATGCTTTGTACCAGTTCAACGGCCTATCTTAAAAGTAGTTTCAGAAAACAACCACTTATATATTTTTTGGTCGGGAAGAGAGGATTTGAACCTCCGACCCCAGCGTCCCGAACGCTGTGCTCTACCAGACTGAGCCACTCCCCGACATTTTGATTTTATTCAGTTTTTATTGCGGCCGCTTTTTAACACCACCAATGTAAAGGAGGACAGGATCATCAAAGATAATCGAATATGTTCCACGGCGTGCGCGTAATGCTTTAGCATAGTTCGAACACTGTGTCCAGAAATATTTGCAGTGGCTAGAAGCCTCCTCTGAAGCGGAGCGATGTCGCCATAAATGCTGCAATTGCTGAAGAGTCAAGTTTCAGGGCGACAAACGGCTCTTCCATCACTTTGCTTCATCATCTTCCTCCGGTAACAACTCTCAGGGCGCCGGGCATTAAGCTCCTGAGGATACCATGCACCCCCACCAGACCGGTAACAACCACTAGCGGGACAAAGAGGTAGATAAGTAACATAGTGTATGGCCAGTTGAGAGGGAGAAACTGGAAGGCAAGTGTCCTGGCTATCCCTAAAAGCGGTTCATGGGCGGCATAGACGAAAAAGCTCGATCCGCTGAGCCAGAGGAGGACGTTTTTCAACCGCTCACTGACAAGTATCATATTGCTGCCAAAGAGGATTGCTACCAGGCCTAAGACTATACCGCAACGGTGCAGGCATAGGTTGAAAGGCGCCTCGTACCATACCACATCGGCGAAGAGCACCGGGATATAAGCCAGGACAAACCATTTACCGTATCTATCAAAGAGAAACAGGCTGTTTCCCTTCATGGCCAGATAACTGCCGGCTGAGAAGAACAGCACCCCTACTGCATCAGGGGTATAAATCGGCCAACCGGCAGTGATCCAGACAAGAAACATCGCACCTAAAAACGGCATGGCAACGTACCGCAGCAACAGGACAATCAATGGACTGACAATCATCAGGAGCATGAGGTCACGGATGAACCAGAAATGGTAGGCTTCCGGCGCCCGAGTCAAACCGAGCACAGCGTTAGTCAGGTCGTAAATGGAATAATCGGTTAAAGGCGTCCCCTCACCAGTGAAATATGCCTTTACGACCGGAATTGACCACCCGAGAAATCGGATACCGACCCCGAAAACCGTCCAGAACAGGTAAGGAAGCAGCAGGGTTTTTGCTCTGGTTGCAAGCTTTTGGCTGAAACCTCGCCACGACCAGGTAAAGCCGAGGAAGAAAAAATATCCGGACATAAGAAAAAAAAGCGGTACGGCCAACCTGGCGATACCTTGCGATACAAGAATCCGGACAAAATCCGTCAAATAATTGATCTTCTCAGGTCCGAGAGTGACACCGGCATGGTCAATTTTCACGGAAAAGGCATGGATATAGACCACACCGATAATAAGAGGAAAGTTGAGAAGTCTGAGGCGAATGGATTCTTCGGCGGTTATATTTGGCATCGTCCGGAAAATTACAGGCCTTCTTGCAGAGTCAGCAGCATTTTGCCATGGATCTCCGGAACCGCTGCCAGCACCGAGTAGGGCGGCGACATGCATTCGCCGCCACCGTCAACGGCAGTGACCGTCGCACCCGCCTCCAAGGCAATCAACGCTCCGGCAGCCAGATCCCATGGTTTAAGAGAAAGCTCCCAATAGCCATCAAACCGACCGGCGGCAACATAACAGAGATCAAGGGCTGCCGACCCCAACCGGCGTACCCCTTGGGAAATTTTTGCGAATCTACCAAAATGCTCAAGATTATTTTGTACCGTTTCCCTGATATCGTAGGGAAAACCGGTAACCAGCAAAGAACGGGAAAGCTCTGTTCCCCGCCCGATTGTGAGCCGTCTGCCGTTTAGCCAAGCACCCTTGCCGCATTCGGCGGTGAAGAGTTCACGCCGCATCGGATCAAACACTGCCGCCAGGGTGAGCCGGCCGTCAACCGCATAGGCTATCGACACACAAAAAAACGGAACTCCGTGGGCGTAGTTCACCGTTCCGTCAAGGGGGTCAATATACCACTGATGCCGTCCGCCATCCTTGCCGCCACTTTCTTCTGCCAGCACCTGATGGCCGGGAAACCTGCGCCGCAACTCCCCTACCATGAATTCTTCCGAGCGGTGGTCTATTTCAGTCACCAGATCAATCTCACCCTTATAGGCCAGCGTGTGTTCTTTTTCGTATCCGGCCGCGAGAATCTCCCCTGCCTGCTCGGCGAGTTGGTGCAAATCTTCTAATATTGGCTGCGATTCCATGGTGTTGAACGACTCATTCCAAGTTGATGAATTGAAGGACCGAAAAAGGACTGCTCCCGGAAAACCCCATCGAGCCCCAGGACACTCCGCCACTGTTGCCGAACCAATAAAAGAGAGCAAGAACTTTCTGATCAATCAAGGGAAAATACCAGAAACGGACAAGCTTTTTTAAAGAAGAGACGAAGTCAAGGACAAGCTCCGCCGTCTCGTATTGAAAAAAATAAAGGTTCCAGTTAAAAGTCAAGAATGAGCGCCAACGACCTCTTCCGGCTGAGCATTAAAACCGCAGCCACAAAAGAGCATGCTGCGATAATGCGCCCCACTCTCCTGGTGATTTTCACTTAATCGATATGGACGAACATTGATTAAACTCCTTACCCCTCTATTGATCTTTTTCCTTGTGTCTCTGCTGCAACCGGCCGATACACCGAAGGCCGCTTGCGAGCATGAAAAGAGCGAGGGAACAGTATCCTCAAGTTCCGAGGGGAACAGAACACCAAGCGAACGTTTCAATCAATTCAACACCCTTGTCCGGGACGGCAAGATCGACCGAAATGAAGCGCTCACCATTCTCAACACCCTGCTCAAGGAGTTGAAAGAGGATTATTACCGCAGAGACGGCAAAGATTTTCCCGGAAACAAGTGGATCTTTCCTTTAGAAGGGTACGATGTCCTGTCGATTACCGGCGGCAGGAACAAAGGCTATATTTCTTCAGGGTACGACTATTTCAGCGGCAACCGCCACGGTGGACATCCCTCGTTTGATATCTTCATTTACGACCGGAACCAGGACGGTCTTGATGATCGTTCAGGGCAGCCGGTCAAAGTGCGGTCACTTGGCGGCGGTATTGTTGTTGCCATGGAGAGGGAGTGGGAGGAGGGAAGCATATTGCGCGGCGGTAAATATATCTGGGTGTATGATCCCGGCAATGAACTGCTTTTATACTATGCCCACAATAGTAAAATAACCGTCGGGCTTGGTGACATTCTCACACCTGGGGAGTTTCTGGCCACCGTAGGACGCAGTGGACTCAATGCCGCAAAAAAGAGATCACCGACACATCTTCATCTCACCGTTTTGGAAGTGAAAAATGGTAAACCTTTGCCGTTGAATGTTTATAATGACCTGGCTCACGCTGGAAAAAAATGCTTGAATTAATGCAGCCGCCTGAATGGCCTTTGCAAGCGAGGTGACAGACAACTCTTCGGCGGCCGCCTGTCGCCAGCGACCGTTCTTTCCTCTTGGGCCATAAAGATTTTTATGGTATGGCTGATACCTAGCCAAAAAACACAATCGATGGGGTTTCTTTCCTCGCACTGAAGATCGGTTGCCACTATCATTTTTCACTTTTCTTATCAGACCATATGCTTCGCCAAATAATGTCCCATCTGCTGCTCGGACTGATTCTCGTTCCGTCTATTGCCAACGCCGCACCCAAGGTCATAGGGCTACCCGAAGGCACCGGGATATCTAAAGAAACTCCCGCTCCTCCCAGGTTTGTGGCAAAAGGAACTGAAATCTTTGACAGCAAGCTCTCCACCCCGGTCTTTTTCCGCGGCATCGGCTACTCCCCCTACCTGCCCAATGAAACTCCTCTGCGTGGCGATCCACCGGGAGACGACGATCGATACCAAGAGCATCTCGGTCTGATGCAGGCCATGGGCGTCGATTACATCCATGTCTTTCCCACGAAAATGCCACCGAAATTCTTTGCCGCTCTCGACCGGACCGAGATGTTTTATGGTCAGGATATTTGGATATGGGCCTATGAGGAAGATTTCCTCGCCGAACCGTTCCTCGCCAAAACCATGGAAGATATCAAGGTAGCCATCGACCACGTCTATAAAACCGGCCGTCCTGACCGACTGGTTCTCTTTAGTGTCGGCGATGAGCTTCAGGCTGATTCGGTGGTTCGAACCGACACCCGCCATCCGGAGGTGCGCAGCTACAAGGGCAAACATCTGGAAGTAACCAATCGTACCCCCACGGAAATTGCTTTGGCCCGCTTAATCGACGGTGCCATGGATTATGAATTGAGTCGCTATGGCCAGCGACATCTCTATTGCCATACCAGTTGGACCCATATTGGCCCGATCACCGACAGGCCTGATATTGAGGTGCCGAAAGAAGACGCCATCAACCCCAATCTCGGTGACCTAGTCTGCCTCAATGTCTACACCTACGCCAAAGGAGTTCGCACTTCTCCGCCTGGTTCCGCCACCGGCTCCAGCTACCAGGGTTATTTGGAGGAACTGGCGGCTCAATCGACAAAACCCATTTTCATAACCCAGGTCGGCATGTCCACTTCGCCTTTTGAGCCGAAATCGTGGGCGCCCGGTTTTGGTGGTCATAAGGTAGAGGATATCCCGCAGGACTTCACTGCCATCTGGCAGGATCTTCGCACCGCCAAGGGCAAAGAAAAATACTGCGGCATCTCATTTTTCGAACTTCAGGACGAGTGGTGGAAGAGCGGTGAGGACCCAACCGACTCGACCCGCCACGAACTAGGGGATCCGGAAGAGTGGTTTGGTCTTTACGAGGTGGGCGCCGATCACCGCCTCGTTGCAAAGGGAAAAATTCCCGAGACTCTCGGAAAACTTTACCGAATGCCTTAACCCCGATAAACGGGATAAGTCACTTAGCAAAAAATCTTCGCATAAAACGTGCAAGCATTCCTTCCGCTCTTTCTTTACCCCATCTGCAGCGCCTTAATTCGATCCTCAAGGGATGGGTGGCTTCGAAGCAGCATGGTCATACCTCCAACCTTTGGTCTGATACCGAAGGCTGCCACCTGGTCGGGGAGATGCGAGGGTTCGTGATGCACCTGAAGCCGTTGCAGGGCACTAATCATTTTCTCTTTGCCGGCAAGATAGGCTGCACCCCTATCGGCGGTGTATTCCCTTTTCCGCGAAAACCACATGACGATAATCGAAGCAAAAAATCCCAATACCAGCTCAAGGACTATGGTGACCGCCATATAGCCAAAAAAGCCTAAGCCATCTTCTTCGTCGCCACGCAGAAAGTTGTTGATGATATTTGCTGCAAGACGCGAGAGGAAGATGACAAAGGTGTTCAAAACGCCCTGGATCAAGGTAAGGGTGACCATGTCGCCGCAGGCGACATGGCTGATCTCATGGGCCAGAACCGCCTCTACCTCATCCTTTGACATATTCTGCAGGAGCCCGGTGGAAACAGCAACCAGCGCATCATTTTTGTTCATTCCCGTGGCAAAGGCATTCAGGTCCGGTGAATCGTAGATTGCCACTTCCGGCATGCCGACTTCTGCCTGCTCGGCCATCCGTCGAACAGTAGTATAGAGCCACTGTTCGGTTTGATTCTCGGGATTGACAATTACCCGCGCCCCGGTCGATTTTTTGGCGATCCATTTTGACATCGCCAAGGAAATAAACGATCCCCCCATACCAAAAACTGCCGCCATCACCAACAACCCCGAAGTACTCCTGGAATCGAGCCCAAGAATACTCATTACGATGCCGAGCAACACGAGAATTGCCATATTTGTAGCCACAAACAACATTATTCGAAACACGATGATCCTCCCAATTTTGTTTTTTCCGGCGGTTCAGTTGCCGAGAATAATTCAGAACCTCCAAAGATATCAGATAAAACTAGTCTGTTCTTTAAAGACTTAGCCCATCTTTGCAAGTCCATCTCGAACTGAACAATAGCCGTAAATCTTGTTTACTTCATTTTTCAATAGACTATCTTTCTGTCGAGAGAAGATAGTAAGCAATATACATTTGAGCAACCTTCTTAAAACAATCAACCTTTAACACTGGAACATACGACAATGGTGCCTTCTTCGACCTTCAGGATCCTTCTTTTTATATTTTTCACCCTCATCTTTCTTTACATCTCAAGGAAAGCATTACTCAACCCTCAATGTCACGGTTTTTATCGGTTCTTCGCCTTTGAAGGGATTCTATTTCTGGTATTGCACAACTACCCCTTCTGGTTTGCCGACAGATTCGCACCGATGCAACTCTCCTCCTGGTTGCTTCTGTCGGCCTCCCTTGTGTTCGTTATACAGGGGTTGCAAATGCTCAGAAAAGTTGGCGGCAGAGAGGCCAGGACCGAAATGCCGGAAAATTTCGCCTTCGAGAACACCACCACCCTTGTGACGGGAGGAATATACCGCTACGTCAGGCACCCGATGTACAGTTCGCTGCTCTTGCTGGCATGGGGTGCCTTTTTCAAGCATCCGAATCCTCTGGGATTGGCAGTTACCGTGTTAACGTCTCTCTTTTTGTTCATCGCCGGACACATTGAAGAGAACGAAAACCTGGCTTTTTTCGGTCCTGCCTATCAAGAGTATAAAACAACCACCAAAAAGTTCCTGCCCTTCTTATGGTAACGGTGTGGAGTCAACTCTTAAGTCTGCTTAGCCCTACCGCCGCAATTTTCCTGCAGGCCTTGCGATAAAGGCTTTCCGCCTGGTAGGAACTGCGGACAAATGGTCCGGCTGCGACCCCGGCAAATCCAAGAATTTGGGCTTTATCCGCCAGCTCGTCGAACTCCTCCGGCGGCAGGAAGCGTTGCACCGCAAGATGGGCAGCGCTTGGCTGGAGATACTGGCCCATGGTCAGGATATCACATCCTGCTTCCTGCAGATCACGCCAGGTCTCTTCAACCTCTGGAATCGTTTCGCCAAGACCGAGCATAATTCCGGATTTTGTTGGAATATGAGGATGACTTTCTTTTACCCGGTGGAGGAGGTCAAGGGAACGACGATATATAGCCTGGGACCGGACCTCAGGGTAAAGCCTGGCGACTGTCTCGATATTGTGATTAAGGACGTCCGGACCGGTATCAAGGATTGTCATCAGCGCCTGATGATTACCCTGCAAATCGGGGATGAGCACTTCCACGAGGGTATCCGGCTGTACTTTGCGAATGGCGGCGATGGTCTTGGCAAAGAGCGCCGCCCCACCGTCCGGGAGATCATCACGGGTAACCGAGGTGACTACCGCATAGCGCAGTTTGAGAAGAGCCACCGCCTCGGCTACCCGACCGGGTTCTTCTGGGTCCGGCAAGGTCTCAGGCAGGTGCTCGACCGCGCAAAACCGACAATTGCGAGTGCATTTATCACCAAGGATCATAAAAGTTGCCGTCCCCTGGCCGTAGCATTCAAACTGGTTCGGGCACTTGGCCTCCTGACAGACGGTGGTCAAACCATGACCCTTCAGCAATTTGCGGAGCTTTTCATACTCCGGTCCGGTCGGCAGACTGCGTCGCAGCCATTTGGGTTTGGCCTGGGATGTCCGGCCTGTGCATGATGGCATCGGTGTGGTCCTTGGTAAGGGAAATAAATGGGCGGCCGAAAATTTGCGTCAGATGGCCGTAGAGGTTTTTCTTTACAACACTTAACTGTACATCACGACCGCACTCATGGCTGAGCGTCGTCATCCTCACCCCGGTAAGACCACAGGGATTGACCCAGGAAAAAGGTGTGAGATCAAGGCTGACATTCAGTGCCAGACCGTGAAAAGTGATGCCATGGCGGATGGCAATTCCGACACTGCCGAGTTTACGGTCACCCACCCACACCCCGTGATTACGAGGATCCCGCCCCGCGGTAACTCCGCTTGCCGCAGCCAGGCGGATCATCACCTCTTCGAGTCTGCTTACATAATCAGCAACACTGAGCCCCGCCTGGTGCAGATGGAATATCGGATAGAGGACCAGCTGCCCCGGACCGTGGAAGGTGATATCCCCACCACGCTCAATTTGCACGAGTGGGATACACTTTTCCCTGAGAAACTCCTCGGTGACCATGAGGTTCTCCCGTCCACCACGTCGGCCGAGGGTGAAGGTGCTCGGATGTTCGGTCACCAAAAAGAGATCATCCTCCGGCCGGCCGCCACGTCTTTTCTCTGCCAGCGCCAGCTGCAGGGCGTAGGCCGCCGCATAGTCGATCAAACCAAGATCGACAATGCCTGCCGCCTTTTTTTGACTAACCACGGAGACAGGGGTGTCGTGCCGCCTGGGTCTCATCGAGGCGACGCATCTTCGCCCGCATCGGTGCTTGCCGGAGCAACTCGGGATTTTCCTTTGCTTCCCGAACCACCATCTTCATAACCTCGATAAACTGATCTATATCATCCTTGCACTCGGTCTCAGTCGGTTCAATCATAATTGCCCCGTGCACCACCAGGGGGAAATAGATGGTCGGCGGATGATAGCCACAGTCGATCAATCGTTTGGCAATATCGAGGGTGGTGATCTTCTCCTCATGAAGCAGGGCATCGGAAAAAACGCATTCGTGCATACATGGCCGGTTATAGGCAAGTTGCAACGTGCCTTTCAGTTTCTCTTTTATATAGGCGGCATTGAGAACGGCCAATTGACTGGCCTTTTTCAGATCGGCGGCGCCCATGGTGCGAATATAGCTATAGGCCCTGAGAAGCACCGAAAAATTACCGTGGAAGGCATGTACCCGACCAATCGATTGCGGCCCACCGTAATCCAGGTGATACCTGTCACCAACCTTTATCGCCCGTGGGGCTGGCAAAAACCTCATCAGCTCCTCGGTCACACACACCGGCCCAGCCCCCGGCCCACCGCCACCGTGCGGGGTGGAAAAAGTCTTATGCAGGTTGAGATGCATGACATCAACTCCACATTTCCGGGCGTTGATAATGCCCATTACCGCGTTCATGTTGGCGCCGTCACCGTATACCAACCCGCCCTTGGCATGGACAATCTCGGCGATCTCGCGGATATTTGTCTCGAACAACCCAAGGGTATTGGGATTGGTGACCATGATTCCGGCGGTCTCCTCATCCATGACAGCCGCGATCGACTGGATATCAAGGATACCGTTCGGCCCGGATTTAATCGGCACCGGCTTGTAGCCGCAAAGCGCGGCGCTGGCTGGATTGGTGCCGTGCGCCGTATCGGGAATCAGGATCTTGTTGCGATGCGAATTGCGGCTCTTATGATAGGCGGCAAAGACCAGCATGCCGGTCAGCTCGCCGTGCGCCCCAGCCGCCGGCTGCACTGTAACCCCAGGCAGGCCGGTTATCGCCGCCAAGTACTCCTGCAACTCGTACATAACCTGAAGATTACCTTGCACCAGATCATCGGCGAGCATTGGGTGTGCTGCAGCCAAATCAGGCGTCGATGCCACTTTTTCGTTAATTTTCGGATTGTATTTCATGGTGCAGGAGCCAAGCGGATAAAATCCGGTATCGACTCCATAATTCCACTGCGAAAGACGAGTGTAGTGCCTTACCACATCGACCTCGCTGAGGTCGGGGAAGTCTACCCCCGGTCCCTGCAGTTCGGCCGGAAACTGAGCCTGCGGCACATCGCTTGCCGGGACGGACATGCCCCGCCGCCCTTTCTTACCCTTCTCCCACAACAAGGGTTCATTCTGAATTATTCCGGCTGCACCTGGTATATTTGTTGTGCTCATGGCTTCACCTCACCTGCTACCGCATCCATTATTTCTTTGGCTGTCGTCTCGGTTGCACAAAAGAGATAGCGCCCGGCGTGCTCAGGGTAGTATTTCCCGAGTTCAAGACCTGCGACAATTTTCTGTTCCAGCAGACGATCAAATACCGGCCGGAACTCCTCCTTGAACTCAACGACAAATTCATTGAAAGTCGGCGATCCGAAAACGATTTTAGCGCCCTTTGCCCGAAGCTGGTCCTTGAAATACTCAGCCTTGCTGTAATTGAGCCGGGCCAGTTCGCCAAGGCCGGAACCACCCAGGGAGGACATATACATGGCGGCAATTAGGGTGCAAATTCCCTGATTGGAACAGATGTTCGAGGTCGCTTTTTCCCTCCGGATATGTTGTTCCCGAGTGGAAAGGGTCAAAACAAAGCCACGTTTGCCGTCCAGATCCTGGGTCTGGCCTACCAGGCGACCGGGCATATTGCGGACAAACTCGTCACGGCAGGCAAACATCCCTAGAGCCGCTCCGCCAAAAGAACGAGGCAGGCCAAAACTCTGGCCTTCACCGCAAACGATGTCAGCACCGCAGGAGCCTGGATTTTTCAAAAGACCGTAAGCCAGCGGCTCGGTAAAGGTGGTGATAAAGAGCGCTCCGGCGGCGTGAATGGCAACGCCCAAGGTCTCAAGATCCTCAACCACACCGAAAAAATTCGGTGACTGTATCGCCACCGCTGCGACATCGCCAATCGCTGCAAGGCCGCTCAGATCTGTCCTGCCGTCGGGTCTGACCGGCAATTCAACCATTTCGTAGCAGGTCGGTTCAAGGTAGGCCTTGGCAACCTCCCGGTAATGCGGATGCACCGCAGCGGAAACCGCCACCCTAGCCTTTTTCTTGGCGACCCGCAAGCCCATCAGCAAGCCTTCGGCAAGTGCCGAAGCACCGTCGTAAATCGAGGCATTGGCGACATCCATGCCGAGGAGCCTGGCTGTGAGGGTCTGATACTCGTAAATACCCTGCAAGGTACCTTGAGCCATCTCCGGCTGATAGGGGGTATAGGCGGTGAGGAACTCGGAGCGGCTCATCACGGTGCGGATAGTCTCGGGAATATTGTGATGGTAGCTGCCGGCCCCGATCAATACATTATAGGTGTGTTTTACCTGCATTGCCTCTGCCAGTTGCCTTGCATGGTCGGTTAATTGCCATTCATCCATCGGCACCGGCAGATCTATGATGCCGTCGAAGCGACAATCACCTGGAACCGAGCAGAACAATTCGTCCAGACTTTTCCGCCCTACCACCGCAAGCATTTCCTCTATTTCATCGTCGGTATGAGGTAGATAGCGCATAACATTATCCTTTCAGGAGTTGGCGATAGGCGTCGACGGTCAAAAGTTGGTCAAGCTCTGTCCTATCAGCAGGTTTGATTTCGACAATCCAGTGAGCATAGGGGTCTTGATTCAGGAGTTCCGGGGAATCGCCCAGAGCTTCATTGATTGCGACGATCTCACCGCCAACCGGCAGATAAATTTCCGACACCGCCTTGACCGATTCGAGCGCGCCGAACTGGTCACCCTTGGCAAAGGTCGCACCCACCTCGGGTAATTCTACAAAAACGATATCACCCAACTGATCCTGGGCATAATCACTAATCCCGACTTTGAGGGTATCACCACTGACGTTCACCCACTCATGATCTTCGGTATAGCGTAGCTCATCGACAAAAATCACTTCACTCAATTCTTTCATATTGCGGTCTCCCCCTATAATGTTGTCAACTCAGCATCTTGTCCATCGGCATTCTGGCAGTCCTATTCGGACGAATGTCGGCCCGCACTTCAACCCCAATTTTCCTCTTTCCATCGGTCAGCACAATCTTTTCTCCAGGCGCGCATTCCTCATCCAGGAGAACAAAGCCGCAACATAAGCCTTTGGCCTGAAAATCCCTATTAGCAGCGAGACTGACGATTTCACCGTTAACTCTGCCGATAGCCATATCCGTAGTACAGGTGAGAATGGTACCGAGGCGCTCCCCCGACTCCCTGGTTACATAACTGCCTTCCCCGGCATTGATCTTGCGGGGATCAAAACCGGCAAAGGGTAAGGTAAACTTTCTCCAATCACTTTTTTGTAAGGCCGTTCCACCAGTAAAATTCTTGGTAAACGCAGTCATTGCCTCGTTCCATGCCAAGGCAAACTGCCAGGGATTGTGCAAAAATGGCCAACCACCAATATCCTGATGGGACAGTGGAAGAACCGCCCCGGCCCTGAGCGAATCCCTTGCCGCCAGCCCGCAGGCCAAGAGACCGTAATCCGTTCCGACTTCAAGCAGCATGGTCCAAAGCGGAAGCAGGTGGTCAATGGCAACAAAGAGTTCAAATCCGAATTCGCCGGTATAGCCGGTCCGGGATACCAGCACCGGGGTTCCGTCGGTGAGAGTGACCGCGCTCTCAACTCCAAATGTACCGAAACTGCCCTTGAAAGAGAAATAGGGCAAACGGTTAAAAACATTCGACGCATCGGCCAGGATTTTTCCGAGAATTATCGCTGCCAGCGGGCCCTGGATATCCATTTTGCCGACTTTGTCGGTCAGGTCTTCAATGTCCACATCTTGCCCGGTTCGGTGTTTTTCAAGGTGGGCGGCAATTACACCACCCATACCGGCATTCACCACGACCATGAAGGTGTCACTGCACAGTTGATAGAGGATGGCATCGTCAATCACCGTCCCATCCTCAGCAAGAACAATACCGTAGACGCATCTTCCATCGATCAGGGCCGTTTTATCCTTGCCGAGACAGGTCTCGAGATCCTTACTCAGGCACAGCTGCAGAAGTGACCTTGCTCCTTTACCGCGAACCGTAACCGCCGCCATATGGCTGGTATCGAAAATGCCCGCCGCCTGGATAACCGCCAGATGCTCGGCCTTTGCTCCGCTCTTATACCACAGCGGCATATCATAATTGCCGAAAAGGGCCATATTGGCCCCCCGCTCGACATGCCAGCCATGCAACACGGTCTTTTTCGGATTTTCCATTTCACCACCTGCCTTTCAGTAAGAATCTTATTGGATAATTCCCTGAGCGATATGGTTCTGCTGCCCGTTCACTTCAAACCGGGATTGTCAAAGGCACCTTCAGATTAAAGCTCTTGTAAACTACGAAGGTTTCCACCGCCCTGACATTTTCCAGTTTGGCAACCTCCTCGGTATAAAACTTCAGCATGGTAAATTCCTTGTTCAAGAGTACCGTCAGGATCAGGTCAAAACGCCCTGTCACCACACAAACCGAAGTCACTCCGCGTAATTTACTGAATTCCTCTCCTTTTTTCACCAGATCCATATCTTTCAGGCGTACCCCGACCATAACGACGGACTGGTCCGGCACCGCCTCGGGGTCGACCAGAGCGGTAATATCCAACACCCCTTCATCCTTCAACTTCTTTACCCGAGCCCGCACCGTCCCCTCAGAAAGGGCGAGTGACTCAGCGATCTGTTTGAAGGGCATTCTGCCGTCCCTGAGATGATTGATAATGGCCAGATTGATTTCATCAATATCCATAACGGACACCCATTTTTTCGGATACAGAGAAATATTTCTCTGCATTTATCGGAGTTGACTCAACTATATTTTGCAGAATGATACGGTGGCAAAACGATAATGTCAATATTGATGTATTATTTTTGCGAATACAGTTTATTTTATCAATTATTTTTACGCTTATCGTAATTTTTCATCAATGACTACTTAATTATATATCATTGCTATGCAAGATTGCAATCTGCAGGCGACATTCGTCAGGACCCGCCGAAACGTTTCGGGCAAGGCCACTTATGATCGTAGCCAATACGGATCATGTAACGAAAAAAATCTAGGGGTGTGAAAGATAAGGCCGCGGAGAATACAGGCGCTGAAGGAGGATGTACTTCATGCCCGTTCCAGGAGAGACACTTCTTGGAGGGTATTGAAGAATTTGTTTGGAATTAAAGGAAGTTGGCGCTAACTTCCGAGGCATTGGCGCCATAGGCGCGACGTAGCGCTTTATCGGCCAGGCGGTTAATGGCACCAATATTACCGCGGCTCATGGCGTGAATCTTACGAATGGTCTCATAAGGGAGAAGCGCAGTCGAGTAGCAGCCGCTGCCGGCTGCTACTAGCTGCAGACAAAACCGGAGATAATCGGCAGTATCTTTAATATTCAGAGGCTCAAGGTGGAGTTGGCAATTGGTTTCGTCGTCAAAATACTCAATGGTCGTGGCAACCATCTTGGATTCCATTTCTTTGGTTCCAAAAAGAATCAGCTGTAGCATCCCGGCAGCATCCCCTTCGCTATAGGCGTTGGTCAAGGTACGAATGATCCCTTCCATAGTGGCTGGATACATTTTTTCAGCATTATCGACTAAAAGTATTACCCGCTGCCCGCTCTTCCATCTTTCAAGAAGAACATCCTTGATCCTGTCGAGCAACTCGCCCTGGGATGCACCTGCAACCCCTTCGACGGCAAGTGCAACCGCTACCTCCTGCAAGACCGCAGCAACCGAGCCACCTCGATCATGAACTGTAAGTACTTCATAGGATGCCGGTAAAGAGGATCGCAATTTATTAACAAATTGAGATTTACCGCTGCCTGGCTCTCCGGTCACTTTCACCAGAGGCTTACCCTTTTCCAGGAGTTCCATGAGCTGACTATAGAGATCCAGACGTTCGGACCAAGGAATATCCATACAACAGGGTCTGACTCCTTCCTGGAATGCAGTGAGCAGCAACCCCAGATCAACTAGCGGGCTGGCCGCAGTTTCGACAATATTCTCAGCCGGCGCAGAACGTTTCATTTCTCCGCTTTGTAAGGCACAATCAAGGATGGCACCGGGCTCAACCGCTAGTTCCCTGGTTTCCACCGTCCCCACATGTCTGCCGGTTCGACGCAAAATCAGCGAATCAGTAACAACACTCCCCTCTATATGGCCGGAACAATCGATATTGGTCGCTTGAATATCACCGACGATCTTCCCGGTTTCACGGATATCAAGATTCTGACCGGAAAACGAACCTTCAAAAGTTCCTTCAAGAATGACCCGCCCGCGACTCTCGATATTGCCGGTGATCATCATCAGCCGAGCTATTATACTTTCATTTCCATCAACCATGAGCGACTCGCAAGTATCCTATTCGAACAGCCCTAACCCGACAATCGGGAGTCTTCTAGTCACTGAGAAAAAGCAATTTTCCGTCTCACTTTCCCAAGGTAGCATGTTCAGCGCCGGCTGCAAGGAAAACATGCATTTTAATTCAAACATTGACCGCAACTGGCTTGCTGCAAATCAATAAAAGTCCACTGACGAAGGCGAATATCAAGCTGCGACGCATGAACCGGAGAGGCACGCGTCCCTTTTCTACCCCATCGGATAGAGAATATCTGCATGAACCTGTCCACAGAGAGCAAGTGTCAGGGGGTAACCCCAAATCCATGGCGGTATCGAAAATTCATTATCCTTCTCCTGTTGTAATTTTGCAATCCGGCGGGCCAATATCTGTTCGCCAAACTCCGACATTCTGTCTTGCCGATTAAAATAAGGGTTGATAACTGAATTGCAAATTCGTACTCTTTTTTTCAGGCATTGTTTTCAATCATTAACCGTTTACAAATTCTCAAGATCAGTGCGCTCCAGTTTCTTAAGCTCTTTGGAGTGAGCTCTCATCCAACTCAGGTGCAATTATGGATACCAAACAAGACCCGCTCGAAACAATCGAGACTAACAATCTTGAAGATGGTGAAGCCATCGAACAGGCTTTTAAACAAATGGCCGTCCTCTACAAATCCCGATGCGTCCAGACCCCACTTGGCTCAAATATCACCATCAAAGAGATTAAAAAGGAAGAATAATCACACGCTTGAAAAAATAGCATATCGGCAACGGCCTCAACCCCGGCTGGCTTTTCCCTTCCATATCTGGTATAGACAACCACTTTCATTGCCTCCATCAGGGCACGCTTTACTCCTATAATTTTTGAACGGAAATCAACACATCATGATCCTGGACAACCCTGCCATTCTTCAATTTATTAAATATGCCTTGGCCGGGGGTCTTGCCACCCTTGTCCATATCACCATCTTTCATTTCATTGCCTGGAAGATCTTCCCCTCCCTGCAGGAGAAGGATCACGCAGTTCGGTTCTTCAACCTGACCATCCGGAAGATAAATGACACCACTAGAGCCCGCAACTCGATGATCGGCAATTTCATCGCCTTTCTTATAGCCAACATGGTGGCCTATATCACCAATATCCTCTTTGTCTTTCAAGGCGGGAAATATAATATCGTTATTGAGATCCTTCTCTTTTACGCGGTGTCGGGCCTAAGTGCCTTGCTCGGCACGATGTTGATGGGTATTCTCATCAGACGATTCGGCCTTCTCACCACCTACGCCTTTGTCGCCAATATTTTCACGGCGGTGATGATCAACTACGCAATGCGTAAGTTCTTTATTTTTAACGGTTAGAGAACAAAAGAGAAGGGCCGGAAGAGTTCTAAAAAGAAGAGAATCGCAAGGTGCGACCGAGCAGAGACCGAATACTTGAATTCAGTCAGGATGAACGTCCTGCCATTCCTGCCTAGCCCCGATAAACGGGATAAGTCACTTATCAAAAAATCTTCGCATCAAACGTGCAACGTTTTTGTAAGTGACTAAGGTTCACGTTTTTCCGATTCGCCGATTTTCCAGACCAGCATAGCGCCGACGATATAATTATTGTGGGTACTTACGAGTGGGCTGTCCGCAAAAACTGCCCCATCGATATTAACCCAGCGACCATAGGTACTCAGCCAGAAACTGGGAGTCAGTTCCTTGGTGATACTGCCGGACACCTGCAGGCCGCCATATCCACCTTCGACCGCATAGGCCTCCCGAGTCGGCGTAGCTTCGGCAGGGGAAACCTCATAGAAATACTCGTTCATCGCAGCATCGGCAAACCTTACGCCGGTACTTGCCTGAAAACGAATATTTTGCTCCCTGAAAATCCTAGAATCCCTGAAATTTAACGACAGATCGGATACGTACCCTTCGTGGCCGATATCCAGACCGCCATCAAAATCAACAGAAAAAACTGCACGCAGGGTCACCTGGAAAAAGAAGGAATCCCGCTCGCCATAATCGAAAAAATAATAGTTTAAGGCAGGGCCGACTTCACCTATGGCGGCTAGATCCTCCATGCCCGATCTGGCTTTATTATCACTTACCGGAGTATTTCCGGCCATGGAGATATCCGTCTCCAACTGCTTGTATCGCCAGAATATCCCGCGAATCCCCTCCCGATCCGCCTTAACTATTTCTCCGCGGTAAACAAAATAGGGAAAAGGAAAGGCGTAGGTTTGATATTCATCCGACCCGGTATAATGCGGAAAATACACCCCCAGGCCGAGAATGCCATATTCATAGAGGGGCAGCTCTACTCTCTCAGGAACAGCCGACAGAGCGGCGCATGGCCCAGACAACCAGAAAGATGCCGTCAGCAACCCGGCAAGAAAACATCCAGATTTTATGCCCATTCGAGACCTCTTCGGAAATGCTGTGGGATTCAGAAAACAGCCAGGCAAGGGATTCTTCCGGGGCCTGATTTCTTGTTTCTACCGGTGATATGCGGCTACAGCATTACTGCTCGCCGTGGCCGGACCGGTCGCTCGTTGCAACCTCCTGGCCTGCCAATATTTTTCCTGCCAATAGGCGTCATCAAGACTTGAGAGGGTCACCCCTTTAGAAAGAGATGCGTGAATAAACTGATCATCGCCAAGATAAATCCCCACATGGGTCTTCGCTCGCCCGGTGCTAAAAAAAACCAGGTCACCGGATTTCAAGGAAGCTCTGGCAATTTCCCGACCGCTTTCGGCCTGCTCTCCGGCTGTTCTCGGCAATGAAAGCCCGAACAGATCTCGGTAGGCAAGGACGGTAAAGCCGGAACAATCTACACCTGCTGCGGTCATTCCGCCGTTTACATAGGGTGTGCCCCGCCATCTTTCGTAATGACGTTTGAGAAGGAGGACATTTTGTTGGTCGGCAACCGATTGTTGAACACCTGGGGCACGCCTTTGCTGGGGCATATAAGAAACCCGAACTTTTTGTGCACACCCCTGTAAACACAGGAAAATAATCGCAATCACCAGAATCTGACCACCGCCGAATCTCCTGACTGTCGAAAACCAGTCATTTTCAGTGACCATTTTTTCTGCCCTGATACCCATATTTTTCCCACTCTCTTGCAACATTTGCCAATAAGCACTTCCTCTCTGTATGCATAACCTTATTGATAATAAAGGAAATATATTTTAAATTCAATGGCAAGAGCAACTAAAGTGAAGAGAAATTGTTTATTTTTTCTTACTTTCAACAAAAACCCTACCAACACCCCACAAGGAGGCATAAGTAACCTTCACAAAATTCATTTATAAAAAACAAGAAATGAATTTCCAAGGTACTGATTGCCTTCGAAAACAGTCAAACACAAGGTGTCACCGTGAGTATACAAGAGATGTTTAACCGGAGTTCCAGCCACTACGACCGTGACCGTCGTCGGTTGATTCCCTGTTATGATGACTTTTATGCCATTGCCCTGGAGGTTATCCCCTTTCATCAGGATCGTGAACTCCGCGTCCTCGACCTGGGCGCCGGAACCGGGCTCCTAAGTAGCGGCGTGGCAGCACGTTATCCCCACGCTCTGTTGACTTTGGTCGATCTCTCTCCCGCCATGCTTAGAGTCGCCGAGGATAGGTTTGCGGCAAGCGATGCCCGGAGGGTTTCATTTCAGACCATGGATTACAGCAAAGAGCCTCTTAAAGGCACGTATGATCTGATAGTTTCTGCACTCTCCATCCATCATTTGCCGGACGACGCAAAAGCCAACCTGTTCCGAAAGGCCTATGGAGCACTTGAACCAGGTGGCATGTTCATCAATGCCGATCAGGTCCAGGGAGAAAATGCGGTCGCTGAAAAGATCTGCACCCGCACCTGGTTACGAAAGGTCAAGGAAAGCGGGATAGAGGAAGAGGCTCTCACTGCCGCCCTTGAACGGATGAAGGAAGACCGCATGTCCCCCTTGTCCAGCCAACTCACTTGGCTGGTGCAGGCCGGCTTCATCGACGTCACCACCTGGTACCGTTACTACAATTTCGTCGTCTATTCTGCAACAAAGCCCCTTACCACCAAATAAATCCGGTTAAACAAGAGGGCCCAATAAATAAAAAGGAGCATCGATGAATGCCGTCTTTCTTGACTGCGAAGGCCTTGATGAATTTTCCTTTGACGGACTTGCCGGGGAATGTTCAGCCCTGCCGCTTTTCCAAACTACTGCTCCGGGAGAGGTTGCAGCAAGAATCGCCGGGACCGAACTGGTCATTCTCAACAAGGTGCGAATCACCCGTGACCATCTGCTGGGAGCACCTTCCGTTCGCTTGATCTGCGTTGCGGCTACCGGCACTGATATCGTGGATCTTGAGGCCGCGTCGGACCTTGGAGTAACTGTATGTAATTGCCGGTCGTATGGCACCGACTCCGTTGTGCAGCACGTCTTTGCCGCGATTCTCGCCCTGCACACCAATCTTCTCTCCTACCACAAGGCGGTAAAAGACGGGCGCTGGCAGAAGGCCCGACAATTTTGTTTTCTCGATTTTCCTATTATCGAACTGAAGGGCAAGGTCCTCGGAATCGTCGGCTATGGAAACCTTGGCCGGGCGGTTGCCGACATCGCCCAGGCTTTTGGCATGAAAATTATCATCGCCAGGCGGCCCGGCGGTCCGCCGGACGACAGACCGACTCTTGCGGAGATCCTACCGGAAATCGATATCTTAACACTCCACTGTCCACTTACCGACCACACACGCCATCTCATTGACAGCCGCGCCCTTGCCCTCATGAAACCTACTGCTTTTCTCATCAACGCCGCCCGGGGTGGCATTGTCGATGAAGCCGCTCTCGCTGAAGCCCTCCGGTCGGGGAAAATTGCCGGAGCCGCCGTCGATGTACTCAGCAGCGAACCGCCGCGCCAGGGCAATCCCCTCCTTGATCCCCTACTGACAAATCTCATCATTACTCCGCATATCGCCTGGGCCAGCCGTGAAGCCCGGCAACGTATTCTCGACCAAACAACCGAGAACATCAAGTCCTTCAAGATCGGTGCGCCGATCCGATCTGTCAACAACCCTTCTCGCTGACAAAATGACTTGCAGCCTGCCCTGATGCGAGAGCATAAACCTGACTGCGATAACCTGTTGAACCGTTATATTAATTTTGTTATCAGCGTATCTTCACGAGCGATTTTTTCGAGTTGATTCTCAACAATCTGCAATATCTCTTTTTTTATATATAAATATTTTTGATACTGTCCTGCTTTTCATTTTCCGAATACATTGCACATCAACCTAATAATATTCCGTCATCTCACCGCTTTTATGTTTAAATGTTGATCAATCATTAAAGTGGCATTGCAAAACAACGAGAGAAAGAGTACAGTAATGATCAATTTTTTTTATCTTAGCCCTTTTCTTTTCTTGCTTCCGCAATGATGCCGAGAAGCAACAATAGGCTTTTTTACTCTCACAGGGAATGTCCAATGTACAAAATATCATATGAAAATGACGAGATAGTTCTGCGTTTTGAAAAGGAACTAGTGGATGATGAAGTTTTATCGCGGTTTCTTGGCCACATCAACTATTTGTCGATGCTGAAGAAGAGCAAGACAACCGATACAACAATGAAGCTCATCGAAAAAAATCGTTTGAGCAGCTTTCCCTCAGGGTTTTCCCTTCTTCGCGATCCAGCCTTCAACAGAGGAACAGCTTTCACCCTTGAGGAACGGGCAGGTCTCGGACTCTATGGCCTCCTGCCGCCGCGCGTTCACACGATAGACGAGCAGGTTGAGAGAGTTCTCTGGAACCTTCGAAAAAAACCCAACGACATGGAGCGCTACATCTTCCTGACCAGCCTCCAGGATCGCAACAAGACATTGTTTTATAGAGTGCTTGTCGACAATATTGAAGAATTAATGCCCATCGTCTACACACCGACAGTCGGGCAGGCTTGTCTCGAATACGGCCACATCTTCCGTCGACCCCGCGGCATTTACATTACCGCTAATGATAAGGGGCGGGTTGCCGAGCTTCTTGGCAACTGGCATCGTAAAGACATCCGCATAATTGTCGTGACCGATGGCGAACGGATTCTCGGCCTTGGCGATCTCGGGGCCGACGGCATGGGCATACCTGTTGGTAAACTCGCCCTTTACAGTGCCTGCGGCGGAATACATCCGTCACTCAGCCTGCCCATTACCATCGACGTGGGAACCAACAATGAAACCCTCCTGAACGATCCATTGTATATCGGCAACAAACACCCGCGGATACGCGGCGAAGAATACGACGACCTCGTGGAAGAGTTTGTTTTGGCAGTGCAACAGGTCTTCCCCAGCGCCATGATTCAGTTTGAGGATTTTGCCAACGCCAATGCCTTCAAACTCCTGCAGAAATATAGAGATCAGGTATGTTGTTTCAACGATGATATTCAGGGAACGGCTTCAGTAACCGTCTCCGGTCTGTTTTCGACCCTGCGTATCACCGGAGGCCGCCTCACCGAGCAAAAGTTCCTCTTTATGGGAGCGGGAGAGGCCGGCATCGGCACAGGTGACCTTCTGGTATCTGCCCTGATGGCAGAAGGTTTGTCGCAGGAAGAGGCCAGAACCCATTGCTGGTATTTTGATTCCAAGGGACTGGTGGTAAAAGCCCGCACCGATCTCAGAGGGCATAAACTTGATTATGCCCATGATCATGAGTGCATCACCGATTTTCTCACCGCCGTTGAATCCCTCAGGCCAACAGCTATCATCGGAGTCTCGGGACAGGCCGGTCGGTTTACCAAGGAAGTCCTTGAGGCAATGGCGGGAATCAATGATCGACCGGTGGTATTCTCCCTCTCCAACCCTACTTCCAAGGCCGAATGCACCGCCGAGGAGGCCTATACCCACACCGCCGGAAAGGCCATTTTTGCAAGCGGCAGCCCTTTTGGACAGGTAGTCGTAGGCGGCCAGCGCTTTGTTCCGGGACAAGGGAACAATGTTTATATATTTCCTGGCGTGGGGATGGGTGTCATGGCCAGCGGGGCGACGAATGTCACCAACGAGATGTTCCTCGTTGCCGCCCGCACCCTGGCGGGCGAAGTCTCCGAAACCGACCTGCGCATTGGCCGGGTCTACCCACCGCTCCCGAGAATCCGTGACGTGTCCCTGGCTGTGGCAGTTGCGGTCGCGGAAATAGCCTATAACAGAGGCCTTGCTTCCAAGCCACGTCCTGCTGATCTTCCAGGTTTTATCGAGAGCTTAATGTACGAACCTGAGTACCAGCCCCTGGTGTAATCGTCTTTTTCTCTGGGGAAAGCGGCAACTTGTGCTTTCCCCAGAGATAGTAACGTCCGCAATACCTTCAAGGATAGACAAATTTTGCCGCCTCAACCAACTCTCCCGGCCGCCGCATCGGCACGGTTATGGTTTGCATCCGTTCATCGGGGGTACCGTCTTCGGTGACGATGGTGAGGGTCGAGACAGTGATGGTTTTCTCCGGAGTTTCATCGCCATTGCCATACCCATAGCCGCCGCCGTAGTAGTTGAGGTAAATCAGATAGGTGCCGTGCGGCGGGGCTGGATGAGAGAAGATCTCCGGCCCGTAACCCGTGGTCACATCGACGTCCAGAGCACCGCCACTGGGGATTGTCCTGTCAAAGTAGGCGCAGTGTTCACCCTTGGGCGTAATTACGTGAAGATCAATATCGGTGGAGTTGCTGTCCCACGACAGCACCACCCGCAGACGGGGACGGAGTTTCTCGTTGTAGGCCTCGTAAAATTGTCGGCGGACACCGACGGAACCATCCTCGTTGCGTATCTCGACCGAGTTTGAGCCGGTGCCGAAGAAATACGGTCGGCTGAAACTGCCGTCTGCATCGACCAGGAGAGGCATGGGAACACCGTTGACAATCAGCTTGAGGGGCTTCGATGCTTGGGCGATACGACCACGGATACGGGCATATTGCTGCAGACGTCCTTCATCTTCGTCCGAGGGATCCTCGGTGTTGGCGGTGCTGGCGGGATACCGTACCATCTGGCTGTATGCGACCTCCTCGCCAAAGGAATTGCGCCATCCACCTATGGGTGCATCCAGGGTGATGGGACGGGGAATTGCCGATTCCAATGCGAGATTTCTGAAGATGTAAGCAGATTTCAGGCAGTCGACATCGGGGCAGCGATTCCGCGACTCCCGCAACCAGGTCTTTTGCGCCTGCTGCTGCCGCTGAGTCTCCACAGAATCGCCGGCAAAAGCCGCCAGCAACTTTCGATAGTTGTCCTCCAGACGTGAATCGGCCTGGGAAAGCTCCTCGTTGCCGCAAATGAGCCGTTCCACGGCCGTGCTTGCCTTGCTGCAGTCAAACCCGGCAGCGGCGGCCGACGTGGTAAAGGCCAGCCAGAGTGCGAAGATCGATACAATTCTCATCACTATTCCTCTCCAAATATCAGAACCCTGGCCATTCGCTCCACAAAGCCTTCATCCCGAGATAGGGGATGATGTCGCAGGGCCAGGTGAACATACTCATGGGCCAAAGAGAGCAGTTCTTCATCGCCTGCAAGGTGCGGAAGATAGATATTATCCCCATCACTGCGCGGCCCACCCCCTGCAACCCGACAAACCGCGAGGAGTCCGGGGCTCTCGTAGCCGGGAATCAGTACCAGCCGATTTTCCCACTCTCCTCTTTTTGCCTTAAGCCATGCCTCAAGGACAGCATTCCTATTACAAGGAAGCCCAGCACCAAAGGCTACCGTTGCGGCTGTCAGAAGCATTACAGAACAGAACACCAGTAGACCATACCTAGCTTTCATTGTACCACCAGGGTCGCGCCAGCCTTGGCAGTAGCTTCTTCGGGATTATACATGGAAAAATAACGGACCGGCGGTAGATGCATGGTACCGCGCAGGGGGAAACGGACAAGATGGCGAAAGATCCTCCGTCTGGTTTCGCCATCCCCACCCAATCGGCCTACCGGTACGGCATAACTGCCGTTCTTCATTTCCGCACGGGTTTCCGGCAGGGGTACTGGGTCCTCTGTCTCCGCCACCCCTTGTACCCCCATTCCCCAAGTGAAAGGATCCAGCTCCGCTCCGGGCGGCAGCGGAACTTCGAGCAATCCATAGCGGTAACGGCCTTTCCCCGGATCGAGCTTTACCTCATCGAGATAGAGGGCTGTGGCATCCAGAGGTTCATCGCTCCCAACTTCCGTGGCCTGGAAGAGATGCTCAATTATCGGTTCATCCGACCAGTAATCCGGTTCGGGACGATCTTCGGCCGGCGTCAAGCGATACAGGGTCCTCTTGATGCTTACGACACTCTTGGCCGCTGCCGGACCATAGCTCCGATACTGAATGTTGGCTGCCATCCCCTGCGGAAGGGTTGCCTCGGACTCCATGAGTATCTCCCCATGGCCGATATCGGGATAAAGCCATTCCGTTCCACCCAGCAGATTGTTCCTTCGCACCCATGGTGGCTTGAGGCTTGGCTGTGCTTGGCTTGCAGCAGAGCCCAGGGCCCGGTCCAAAAAGATCAGGGCCAAGGCCCGGTCGATAGTAGGGGCGTTCGCTGACGCTCCAGCCAAAATGTCGGCAACCTTTTTGTTGGAGACGGCCTTCTTCTCCCTATGAGCCCGGGCCATGAGGGCTGCTGCCTGGCAAAGGACATCATCTTTTCCGGACAGTTCTCCCTCTGCCCGCTGCACCGCTTCCGGCCAGCCTGACAGTTTTCCACCTTCCGCGCCGAGCAGCAGATCCAAGAGCGTCAGTGTCAGATATCTGGCTGCTGCCGGAGTTGTGTTTCCCAGCACCAGACTGGTACCGCGTGGATGGTTGCCATCCCATACAGCCGCTTTTTTTGCACCGTTCAGCATTTCCTCTGCCACCCCTAAGGCCATTGTCTTGACGGGCAAACGCATTTCGCCCGCCAGCCACAGGGAAAGGGCCCGTAGCAGAGGGGCTTCTTCATGCTCCCCTTTCCTGTAAACATCGAGAAACTTCATCCAGTGTTCAACTGGGGCCTCCATTCCCAGGGCTGAGAAGGCCAAGTGATCGGCAAAATAGGCGTAGGCGGTAAAAAACGGACTGCCTTGGGCTTGATCGCCCCACCAGGCAAAGCCTGCCTCCGGTCCGGCCATCTGGGCCAGGCGAAATCGCTCACCTGCCAGCCGATCCCGCAGCTTGGTCAGCATGACCGGGTCAAGAGGCAGGTGTCGCATGGAGCGATAGGCAAGGCTCAAGGGAATGAGTCGACTGGCGGTCTGCTCGGCACAACCGTACGGGTAATCAATAAGGTCGGCTGCCACCCGCTGCCACTCTGCATCTGCCCCATAGGCAAGACTTACCTTGATCTCCCGCACCCCTTCCGGCAGAGCAAGATGGGTAACAGGATCAACCAGAGGAACGGTAAGGCTTTCCAGCCGGGGCCAGGCCACTGGGACGACCTCAATGGGAATGGCGAGGCGATCGACTACCTCACCGCCCACAGCGAGTGAAGCCTGGAGTGATTCATTAGCCCGGGCGGTGAAGGGTAGTGAGAGGTAATTCACCCCAGGCCGCAGAGTGATAGTTTTGTCCCCCACATCCCCCTGCGATGATGTATGGACGCCAAGGGAGGCGGAAAGTGGTTGATCGCCGGTGTTGAAGGCCAGAAGAGTTGCCTCAATCCGGTCCTGCTCGCGAAAGAGGTTCGGCCCGGACCATTTGAGGTAGGCCGGCTTTTCCGAGAGCAGGAACGAGGTTTCCTGGCCCATGCGGCCGACAGGGGTGGTAGCCCGTGCGGTCATTCGCCAGCGGGTGAGGGAGTCGGGCATGACAAAGGTGAAGCGACCTCGCCCATCTTCCCCGGTCTTCAGACGGGGAAACCAGGCCGCCGTATCGATGTTTTCCCGACGGGGCCTTTCCAACAGCTTGACGGGCCGGTTGAATCGCGCGGCGGTCTCGGTGTCCTCGGCATTTATTGCTTGATCATAGGTATGAAAGTTGAGGCTCGATACGGTGCGTACCTGGTTGCGGCGGAAATGACCAAAGAAATCCCGAATGTCCGGAGCCAGCTCCGGTTGGAGAACATAGACCATTTCATCCACCACGCCAACTGCCAGATCTGCCGCCACTGCTTTGCCTTCAATTGCGGTAAAGAGTTCGACGGTTACCTGATCACCGGGACGGTAAGCACCCTTGTCCGGGGTCATGGCAATGGAGATGGCCGCTTCTTCGACCCGGATTCCCTTATTTTGAAAGAGAAAGGTGCCGTCCTGCATTATCAGGACGGAAAAGGTCAGATTGGGTGGGAAGATGGAGGTGATGGGGATTTCCGCTTCCCATTGGCTGTCGGTCTTGCGGGTCAGATGCAACCAGTCGGCCCCCTTGGAGAGAAGTCCGTGTTTGTGGACCGAATCCCGCTCCAGGGTAAGAAGTGCCTCCCGTACCGGCTGGGGAAAGGTAATAAGGGCATGGGCCGTCTCTCCCTGCCGGTACTTCTCTTTGTCGAGGAGGATGGTGATGGTGTCCGGTGCACTCTTGAGTCCCTCTCCGCCCACCCAGTGGGGCAGGGAACCGGCGATTCGGTTCTGTTCATCCCTGAGTTGCACAGTGTAGGAACCGGCCTTGTCGAAGCGAATGGTAAATTCTTCCTTGTCTTTCAACTCGCCCTGCAAAATGCTTTGATCTTCCAGCCGAACCGCCTCCCAGGCAACCGCCCTTCCCTCCGGTGACGGTTGTTTCTGAAGGTGAAAAGCAATATCCTCACCCGGTTGAGACAGCTGTTTCGGGGCAGAAAGGGTAAACATCGGTGCAGCTGGGTCGATCAGCAGTTCGCGGAGGGCGGAGACCCGATAGGCTGAGCCGTCGCTGCCGACAACCCGCAGGGTGTAACGGCTCGGCTCCTGCGCCGGGGGCAGGGTGAAGTGAACCTCACCACCCCCATCGGTAACCAGGCTCGCCTGGGTCAGAGTGACGGGAAAACGGCCGCGCTGTCGGTGTTCATAGTCGGACATGGCCAGGGTTTGCGAACGGAGGGAGAGCTCAAGGGCCAGGTCGACTACCGGCTGACCGCCGGGGAAGGAGGCACGGATTACTCCCGAGACCTCTTCACCGGCAGCAAATTTACCCTTATCAAAGGTGATGTCGATGTCATAATGCGGTTTGGCATAACGGGCCACCCGGAAGGAGGCGGCGTAGGGCTCATCTTTATATACCAAGCGCAGGGTATAGCCTCCGGCGGGGGCATTGTCTGGAAGTTTAAAGGTGCCGTCACCGCCCTCCTGAGGATCGAGGTGGAAGACGGTTGATGCAACCGGGGCACCGCTTGCATCAAGAGCGGTCACCCGGATGGGGCCCGCCTCCAGGGGGACGGACTGCTGAGCGTCCTTGAAGTGTCGACCTACAAGCTTAAAGCGTACCACATCCCCGGGTCGATAAAGGGGACGGTCGGTAAAGGCGAAGAGTTTTGCGTTGTGGATTTCGCTGTCATAATAAAAGTTTTCCGAGACATACACCCCGCCGCCATCATCTTGGGCAATGAGATAGGATCGTTCGGGGCTCGATCTGTTGAAAACAGCGATTCCATCTAAGTCGGAGGTACCACTTTGCAAGGTACCCGTCCCATCGGTGAGCAGCAGTTTCGTTACCGCTGGTTGGCCGGTCTTTTTGTCGGCGGTCCAGACCATAAGCTGCTCCCCGGAGGTTTTGGTGATGGCTGCCGTGTCGGAAACAAACACCAAGGCCGTTGCCCGGAATTTTCCCAACAAGCCTTCCACTAAATAAAGCCCGGGCGATAATTGGCCCAAGGGCACGAAGACATTACCCTGTCGGGCTTCAATAAACTCATGGCTGGAGCCTGCAACTTTTGCCCCCTGCGGAGGTTCGATGGGTTTGGCCTGGTTCAGTGGGTAACGAAAACGGCTGACCACAGGGAAACCCGCAAGTGGCTTGAACTGAGGGTTATCTTCAAAGATAGTGCGATAGGTATGGGGCGGAGCCTGCTTGAGCAAAGGTACCTGAGCAGTAGCCTTGGTCCGGGCTTCGGTGGAAAATATCCGCTGCCAGGCCAGCCGCGATTTCTTGTACCAAACGTCCCAGACATAGTTCATGGCATTGGCCAGCCCCTCGCCATCGTACTGACCGGGAATGCGGATGCGATGCAGATCGGGTTGTTTGCGCAGGAATTCCAGGGGCTCGGGGATGCGATACAGGACAATGTCAACGCCGGTATAGCGATCCCTCTGATATTCCGACCCTTCCAGTCGGATTACCGCCTTGTCGCTTGAGGAGAAATTGCTGTCGGCCAGCAGGAAGAAGGTTTCTCCCCTCGCCATCTCATAGCCGCTTTCCTGAAGGCCGAGGAATCTGTACTCCTCATCCTCCTGATTCGCCCAGGAGGAAACGCTCAGCGCGACAGAAAGGAGAAACGATACACACCAACAAAGTTGGAATTTTCTGGTCTTGGTTGCCACCGGCTGTCCTTCCAGTTCAGTAATTGTTCAATGGAGACTGCCCTCAGTCCGTTATCGCCGGGCAGGATTTTACCGCGATGATAGGCGACACCATCATTGATCCAGATCATCAGGTGCTGGTCGTCACCTTGATCGAAAAAAAGCAAATCCCCAGGTCTTGCCAGAAGAATATTCCGGGAGACAAAAACAGTATTGCCCTGCACCAGGCCGATGGCCGAAACATAGGCCTGGTAGTTCCCCTCGTAGGTCTTCCAGCGGTTACGCAACAGTTGTTGCTCAGGTGTTAGGGTGAGTTCCGGGGGTAAAGGGCTTGCGCTCATGCCACTGGCCTTCAGCCACTTCTCGTCGTGGGATCTCAGTGTCTCGCCTGCGGCAAAACGAATCAAACTGGCACAATCCCGATGCACCCAGCGCGGCGAAGGCCCCCGACGCAGCTCTTCGGCGACGATGCGCAGAAACCAGGAGCGGAAAAGTTCTGACTGCCGGGCGTTGAGTTGCGTCTCCATCGCCTCGGCAGCGCACCCTGTCGCCGGCAACCACAGGGTGAAAATCAGGGTGAGGGCGAGGAGAGCGTGTGCCACGATAAAGGCTCCCAGACGTCGGTTCCGCGGGGTGTTGCCAAAACAAAGGGTGACATTTCTGCCACGCTGTCCAGCAAGGGAAAGAAACGCTTCTCCACGCTGCTGCGAAAAACTTGTTCCCTGGTTGGCGGCAAGCTCTCCGAAAGGGCCTGGCGGAGCAAACCAGCCAGAGATTTGGGGACAACCGCAACACTTACGGAGGCTGGCGATTTTCCAAGCGTTTCGGACATGGAGGGATATTTCTTGTTCAAAACCGCAAGCGTCCGATCGGCAAGCATACCATCCGGGCTAAAGATCAAGGTGTCGTCGGCTAGGGCAAAGGTCACGGGGAAATACCGTCTGGAGCGCATCTCTTTTCCCAAAGGACTTTTTCGTGCGTCGGCGATTCCATGGGGTGAGCTTACCGACCTTTGCCATACCTGTTCCTGAGCTCCGGGTGAGGCGACTTCCTCTACCGGGAATTGTTCTCCCTTCGCCTCGGCTGTACCCACAGTTTTAGTAAAAAGCTCGGTCAAGAGAGGTTTCCAAGACTCCTTGGTTTGGGCCAGGGGAAAGACGGCCAGGGGCGTATGCAGCTGGGAGTCGCCATACCAGCACAGGGCGGCCGGTGGACGAAGGCTCTCCACCAACTCGGAAAGCTCGGCATTGGTCGAGAGTGACTGGAGATAGCTGAGTATTCTTGACTTGTCCACGGGAAGGGCGAGGCAGAGAGCAGGAGCCGCCGGCACCCGGCCCCACAGGGTGTCGGGAGAAGCAGACGACGTGGAAGAAAGGATGGAGGTTGTCCATCCACCTTCGCCATAGTCAAAGCGCAAGGTTTCAAGGGCAGGGAAAAAGTGCTGGTAGCCAAAAGAAAGATATGAACTTTGGACGGCGACCCTATGTTTTCCCTGCAAAGGCGGCAATCGCAGCCAGGACCCCAGACTGTCGGGTCCGAGATTTTGCAGGAACTGACCAATGTGCTCCTGCCGCAAACCGTCCTTGCTGCTATCGAGAAGAGAGGGGTCGGTATAAATTGCGATATAATCCTTCAGGACAACGAAGAAAATAGCCCGACTGGGGGTGTACTGGAGGTGCCATACGGAATATTTCGTGCCATCCGCCAGATGCAAGGTTGACGCCGCCTTGAGCTGGGTGTCGTTCAAAGCGAGTCGGGCCAGGGCTTCGACAAAACGCAACAGTCCTTTCTTCTCAAGAAGAAAAAGGAAATTTTTAAGCTTTCCGTCCTTGTTTTTCCACAAAGCCACCTGAGCGGGTGTATTAAGGGCATAGGCGAGAATCTCATCACCCACCCCCATGCCGCGCTCATAGGCAATGCGACGGAATGTCCCTTCAAGGGTAAGGCGGCTTTCATTTTGTTGGTAGTAAAAGACAAACTCCTCGGTGAGAAGCGTTTTCAAGAGAGGTACGGCAAGAACATCCTTGGGGAGCTGGGACAGAGCCCGACTTTCTATCACCACATCGGGGTGAAATAAATTGTCCTGGGGCAGCGGTACTGAAGCCGGGGCAGGAGGAAGAGCCGTGTGCCACGGTTGCCAAAAAAGGACAAGCATCAGCAATGCAATTGCCAATGCCCCACCCCAAGCCATCCGTAAACGGTTTAAAGCCATGTCGTCCAGTTTCCCATGAGATTAAAGTGAGGGTGAATCGGTATAACCCGAACTCAAAACCCCGGCAAGGTAAATTTCAACGTCACTTCCCCGGTTTTTTTATCAAGCGTCACCATCTTCTCGCGCCCTCCGGCAATCGCCAGCTTTTTGCCGGTGGCCATTTCCAACAGACCACTGATAAAGCCCATGCCCTGATTCAAGACCTCTTCCATTTTCTCAGCGGTGTGTGCTTCGCCCTCCTCCGGTTGCTCTTCGGGATACTCTTGGTCGGGCAGGTTTTCCAGAGTCTCTTCGCCAGTAAAATCGACCTCCTTGCCAAGTACCTCGGGATTGAGGAAATGCGGCGTATCTTCAGCCAATTCTTCTGCCGGCAAAGTCTGGACGACCGGCTCTGCACCCTGCTCGTCGATCATCTGCCGCAGACGATCGACCATTTCCTGGCGTTTTTCCCTGGAGAAAAGCACCTCGTCCTTGCCACCGTCAAAGACCCCGCTGAAGAGCTCTTCCTTCAGCTTGATCCCGGCCATAATTCGCTCTTCAATACTTTTTTTGGCTATCAGGTTGATGACATTGATACCCTTGCTTTTCTGACCAATCCGGTGCACCCGGCCGACACGCTGATTGAGCTTTGCCGGATTCCACGGCAACTCGAAATTGATTACGCAATCGGCGGCCTGCAGATTCAAGCCGGTCCCTCCGGCATCGGTCGACAAAAACACCTTGCAGGCCGGATTGTTGGTGAATTCATCGATAAGCAGCTGCCGCTTCTCAACCGGCACCTTACCGGACAACTCGACAAAAGGAATACCAACACGGGAAAGATGCTTGCCGATCAGCATGGTCATGGTGGTCCATTCGCTGAAGATCACCGCCTTTCGACTATTTTCTATCACCACTTCCTCAAGGATGGTTGCCAGCTCGGCAAGTTTCGGGGAGATATTACTCTCCCGGTCGATCAGATAGGTGGAATCACAGACCTGCCGCATCTTGAGAAGAAGTACCTGGATACGACGGATATCCATGGGGGTGAGAAATTTTTTATTCAAAAGAGGCAGGAGGGTTTGCGAATATCCGGCGTGGATTTCCGCCTGCTCCTGGTAGAGATCGATGAAGTAGTCGTTGACGATCAACTCCGGCAGTTCGTCCATCACCTCTTCCTTGCGGCGTCGAATGACCAGCGGCTGCAACTTCTCATGGAGTTTTTCGAGACCGACATAGCCGAGGATATCACCCTTTTTCCGACGGCTGAGAAGAAAGTGGTCGGCGGCAAAGCGCCACAGCGGGCTGAGCAGATCGGGATCGAGAAACTGCATCAACGAGTAGACATCCTCCAGCTTATTTTCCAGGGGCGTGCCGGTGAGAATGATGGCATGCTGGCGCGGCAGGCTCTTCACCGCCTCGGCTGTCTTAGTCTCGAAATTTTTGATCCGCTGCGCCTCATCCAGAATGATGATATCCGGCCTGAACCGGGCGATGATCGTCACATCCCGCAACACCGCCTCGTAGTTGGTAATTTTGAAAAGGCTTGAATCACCGTTGTACAGCTCTTTCCGCCGCCTGGAGGAACCGGCAATAATGCAGGCCTTTTCCTCGCTGAAACGCTCAATTTCCCTCTGCCACTGGAGCTTCAACGAACTGAGGGTGACCACCAGCACCTTTTTGAAACCGAAAATCTCCTTCTTGGCAACAGAAAGACCAATGGCCTGCAGGGTCTTGCCGAGACCCATCTCATCACCGATCAACACTGCCTTTTTGTAGAGGCCGAAGGCCATTCCCGCCTGCTGGTAGGGATAGGGCTGCACCTTGAGGAACCTGGTAAAATCAGCAGGCGCCTGGGCGGCGGCGTGGCGGAGTTCTTTTTCCGCCTCAATATTGTTCAATTGCCTGAGTACCGGTTCCTGAACCCGAACCTCTTTGTAGCTCTCGAGTTTGGCGAGATGCGGGATAAACTCCGAAACATCATCCTGGCGGAAAAGGTTGCGCTCATCGAAGATCTCCGCCAGAAGGCCGGCGAGTTCGCCATCCATTCGTCCATTTTCCTGCTCGTGGTACAAACGTGGACGACCGGCCTCGCTATCCCAGAAAATGTCGATATAAGGGAAAATCTCCCCCTCGATACGTCGGGAAAATTCTTTATTTTCAACCAGATATTCGCTGAGAAAATGCAAATGCTTGCAGGTCGACAACTGATTGAAATGAAAATCCGGACAGGAACAATGGCCGATTCCGGCGCGGGGGTCATGGAGAGTTACCTGGTATTGCCGACCCTTGGTGGTGGTGAGGAGATGATCGCCTTTCAGCATCTCACCCTCAATGACCTGAAATTTTTCACTCCGCCCCCGTTTTATGCGATCCTCCAGGGCCTGTTGCCTGATCTCCAGGGAGGAGAGGAAATTTTCCTGCACCATATCGACGGCCGCCTCCCGAGACTCTTCGGCAACATTCTGCCGGTCAAAAAGCTCAAGGAGTATCGCCACGACATGTTTACAACCGCGACCGGGATAGGGGCAATCGCAATGGGTAGTGATCGTCCCACTCATCTCTATCACTGTGCGGTAATTACCGTAATTGCCGTCGACTTCGTATACCTGACGACCATCGCCGCATTGCTCGGGAATTCGGCGAAAGGCACCATTTCTTTGCAAAAACTCACCGCGCTTAAAGATTAAAGGCGAGTCGGCGATCTGTCGGATAGTCTCGATCTTCAGAGGAGTCATGGTTAATCCTTTATCGGGTTTGAGTGCTTGAAATATTGGGCTGAAAAACAAGGTCTTGGTACATAAAATTGAGGGCTATGATTTATTGCTTACCACCCGTTTTCTTTTTACCCGACTTGTTCCTCTTGGACAAGGGCGATGCTGTGGTACTTGAGCCTCTCTGATGTCTCCTGCCATTTGCCACCCTTTGATTATTTACCCCATCCTGAAGTTCTCCGCCCTTGCGCGGTTTGCGATGCACTCTTTTGCCGTCACCAAGTGACTCCCGAGGCTCAACCGGCGGTGGCGGTTGATCGGTCTTCGGTTTTTTGGGTCTTTTCGGCCTGGCCTTCATCAGGCGGGTTAAAGGGACACTATGTTTTGGAACTGAAGTTTCCTGTGAATTTATATATCATAAATCCTGCTGCCTCTAAGCAACCATGCGCAGCAGCGTTTTAACGAAAGAATTTTGTGGTCTTTGCTTTGGTAATGGGCAAATCGATTGAAAATTCTGATCCAATGCAG
>JAZDOW010000184.1:0-31969 GCA_043798185.1 Pseudomonadota bacterium
CTGCATTGGATCAGAATTTTCAATCGATTTGCCCATTACCAAAGCAAAGACCACAAAATTCTTTCGTTAAAACGCTGCTGCGCATGGTTGCTTAGAGGCAGCAGGATTTATGATATATAAATTCACAGGAAACTTCAGTAAAAAGGATTGTCGGTTGTCGGCAATCCTTTTTTGCGGATTAGTTGTGGTTGTTCACAACGCATCTCTTTAGTGGCACCCCTTCTTGGTTCCAGCCACGAAGGCGATAGTAATCATTGAGCAAGTACTCCATCTCGGAGGCGGTAAGCGATCGGCCGTCCGGGAGTTTTTCCTTGTGCAGTCGTTGCGGCAAACGATCATCCTCTGGCTGTAAGCCTTCGCGGATATTGAATTGCCGGGTCATATTCGCAACCACTGTGGCTATCTTCTCCAAATCCTCCTTGCTTGCCTGCAGTCCGGTGGCCAGATTGATGGCTTTTGTAAGCTCCTCCCAGGAATAAAGATCGCGGTAAAACCTACAGAGAATCAGGGTGTCGAAGATGTTCAGGCGGTTCTCAAAATCAATGAGCATCGCAGCTTT
Source organism: Pseudomonadota bacterium (assembly GCA_043798185.1). Taxonomy (GTDB): domain Bacteria; phylum Desulfobacterota; class Desulfobulbia; order Desulfobulbales; family Desulfocapsaceae; genus Desulforhopalus_A. Next base: position 560 of record JAZDOW010000184.1, read on the forward strand.
GCCCTCTATCTGGTCGGCCGGAATCATTCCCGACAATTCCGGTTTATAGAAGGTGGTTCGCAGATGGCAGGCTCCCCGGGGGGAGGTGCCGAAAGTGAGGCCCATCCCCTTAAGCACTCTCGGGTCATATCCCGCCGGCTCAAGGCCCTTGACATGAATTGCCAGATCGCTGAGTCCCAACCGCTCGGAGGCGGCAATAATACCATCGGCCAGGACGGCACCGATGTCCTCACGGGCGGCAATCTTGCCGATCAGTGCGGCAACCTGGTCGGCATCGCCGTATTCCAGAGGGTAATCAATCCGACCTTTGCTCTTTGCCTCCATGACCAGTCCACAGAGGTTGCCGACGGTAATGGTGTCCATGCCCAGCCGGTCGCAGAGGTCATTGAGATAGGCGACCTCTTCCATCTCGGTGATCATGCACAGCCCGCCAAAGGAGTAGATGGTCTCATACTCCGGACCTTCAAGCTGAAGATCCTTATGGCGTCCCTTCTTCAATCGGGTCATCCGACCGCAGGCCATAAAACACTTGGCGCAGGCGTGGGGCTTGACCTCATGCTCCGCATGATAGCGCTCACCGCTGATCTCCTCCACATGGTCGCAGGAGCCCTGATTCCAGTATTTGGCCGGGAAGGCGCCGACATTGTTCATGAGGGTGACCATCATGGTCGTCCCCATCTTTTTATAGGCCTTGACCCCGGGGTGTTCCATATTGGTTTTGGAGAAGTTCATGGCGTATTCGGCAACACCTTCCGGGTCGGCATAGACCCTTTTTCGGTCACCTTGGAAAACGATGGCTTTAACCAGTTTAGATCCCATAACCGTCCCAACTCCCGTTCGTCCGGCGCAACGCCACTTGTCATTGGCGATAATGGCGTAGCGCACCAGCTTCTCACCGGCGGGACCGATGACCACCGCGCCGCGCTTGGCAAACCCTTCCCGGTGGTAGGCAAAACGTTCAACCGCCGCTTCTTCGGCGGCAAAGGTCTCCATACCCCATAAATCTTCCGCGGCATGGAAAACAGCCCCGTCCGGATGAATGGACAGCACAGTCGGGGCAGGGGCTTTGCCGTGCAGGACAATGGCATCAAAACCGGTGGCGTCAATTGCCTCGGGTACCTTGCCGCCGGAATAGGATTCGGAATAAAATCCGGTCTGCGGCGACTTGGTGAACACCCCATAGCGGCTGCCACCCCACAGCCGCCCGCCACAGAAGGACCCGGTGGCAAAGATGAGATGGTTCTCAGGCGCCAGAGCGTCGACCCTTGCCGGATTACGTTCAAGAAGCAGGCGGGTGGCCAGGCCCTTGCCGCCAAAGCACTCGGCGAGAACTTCATCGCCGAGCGGTTCGATGACCGAAGTGTGGGTGTTGAGATCAATCGTCAGAATGCGGTTAAAATATCCAAACATCATCTCTCCTCGTGTGTGTCTCAGGACTGAATAGCGGCAAGACCATCGCGGACAATGGCCAGGCCCTTTTCGAGTTGAGCATCAGTGATTACCAACGGCATAAGGAACCTGATGATATTGCCATAGGCACCGCAGGCGAGAATTATCAGGCCCCGGTCAAAACAGAATTTCACCAGCGCTTTGGTTTCGGCCGCTGCCGGCTCCTTGGTTGTGCGGTCCTTTACCAGTTCCATGGCGATCATTGGTCCGAGACCGCGGATATCGCCGACAATGGCGTGCTCTTTTTGCATGGCCTGGAGGGCTTTCCGGAGCGTGCTTCCCAACTGTTTGCTTTTTTCCAGCAGGTTTTCCTCAGCAAAAATATCAAAGACCGCAAGCGCTGCAGCGCAGGCCAGCGGGTTGCCGTTATAGGTGCCGCCGATGCCCGAGGCGTGGACGCTGTCCATGATCTCCTTACGTCCAACTACAGCACTGAGCGGCATGCCGGCGGCAAGACTTTTGGCGACGGTGGTCAGATCGGCGGCCACGCCGTACTGCTCCATGGCAAACATCGTTCCGGTACGGCCGATGCCGGTCTGCACCTCATCGGCGATAAGCAGGATATTGTTTGCCTTGCAGATCGCCTGCAGTTTTTTGAAATATTCGGGCGGTGGAGCGACAAAGCCGCCTTCGCCCTGTACCGGTTCAAAAATGATGGCGGCGGTCTGTTCGGCCGGTACATAGTTGACGAAGAAATCCTCCAACCGGTCGGCGCACTCAACCCCGCAGCCGGGGTACTGAAGGCTGTAGGGACAGCGGTAGCAGTTGGCAAAAGGCATCCGGTACACTTCCGGGGCAAAAGGACCGAGACCGAGCTTGTAGGGCTTGACTTTGGAGGTCAGGGTCATACACATCAGGGTCCGACCGTGGAAACCGTTTTCAAAAGCAATTATTGCCGGCTTCTTCGTATAATATCGGGCAATTTTGACAGCATTCTCAACCGCCTCGGCACCGCTGTTGGCAAACATCGCCACTTTCGGAAAATCCCCAGGAACCGCAGCACAGAGCTTCTCCGCCAGAAGTACCGGCCCCTCGTAGGGGGTAACCATGAAACAGGTATGGGTGAATTTCTCCGCCTGATCCTTTATGGCCTGGACGACTTTCGGGTGCGAGTGGCCGACGTTCATCACTGCGATGCCGCCGCCAAAATCGATATATTCCCGGCCCTCGACATCGGTGAGAAGTGCTCCCTTGGCGTGGGCTATATAGCGGTCGGTGCCGCTGATATTGCCTTTGGCGATTACAGTATTTCGACGCTCATGCAAACTGCTGTTGGTGTGTGTGGTCATGGTTTTCCTCTACGTTTGGAAAAAATATCATCTAAGGATGGTCCGGAGCGCCCGGAACCATCAAGGCAAATCGGTTGACTCTCCGCTTTGCAAAATGTACGCCAGCCTCCCCGACGTTATCAAAAAAACCCTTGTGGCAGACGCAGTTGTTCAGCTGATCTTGTATTGTTTGAATTTTCGCACCACAGACGGTTGACTGATGCCGAGCTGCCTGGCAACCTCGCGGGTGGTGCGGCAATCCTTTTTTGCTGCCAGCAGCAGTTCTTTTTCATATGCCTGTAATTTATAGACGAGATCTCCTTCACTGCCTGCAGGAGCCATCGGATTTTTTCGCGACTCCCTGACGGAGGCGACCGAGACACTGTCGAGGATGAACTCATTGATCTGCTCGTCACTGCTCATGACCACCGCATTTTCCAGAATATTACGAAGTTCCCTGACGTTTCCGGGAAACGGGTAGTTCATAAGACAGCGGATGGCTTGTGGACTTATGGTCTTGGTGCATTTATAGGTGCGGTTGGCTTCGCCCAGATAAAACCGCGCCAATCCGGCAACATCTTCCCTACGCTCACGCAGGGGAGGGATCTGCAGGATAAAAGAGTTGAGCCGATAGTAGAGATCCTTACGAAAAACCTTGTCTCCGACCAGACCAAGGAGATCTTTGTTGGTGGCGGCGATGGTCGCGCATTCGACCTTGATCGAGCGGGTACCGCCAACCCTGCGGATCTCATGGTTATCAAGATACTTGAGGAGCTTGGCCTGGAGGGGCAGGGGCATGTCGCCAATCTCATCGAGAAATAGCGTGCCTCCCTGGGCCAGTTCGAACAAGCCGATCTTGCCCTTTTCGTCGGCACCGGTAAATGCACCTTTCTCGTAGCCAAAGAGCTCTGCCTCGAGCAGGTGTTCCGGCAGGGCGGCGCAATTAATTTCCACCAGGGGGTGATTGTCGCGCCCGCTGTTTTTATGAATGAATTTGGCTAAAAGGCCTTTTCCCGTTCCCGACTCGCCGAGGATAAGGATATTCGAAGCCCCTATTTGGGCTAATTTGAGGGACATCTGTAAAATCCGCCGCATCGCAGAACTTTCCGCTATGATATCATGGCGTTCCAGTTCGAGAAGGGAGAGGCCGGTCAACTCCTGGCGATATTTTTCTCGGGCCTGCTGGCTCTCTTCAAATTCCTTTCGAAGAGTATTCAACTCGGTTATATCCCGCTCGTTGACGACGATCAAAACTATCTGCCCGCCCTCGGTCAGCGACGGAGTCCCTGTAGATAACAGATATTTACCGGTCTTCGAGATATGCTGCATCACCGTCTGCCGACGTCCAGTGACCAGTACCCTGGTCGTCACCGATTGGTCAAAGATCCTGCCTGCTGACAGGTCCTTGATATTGTGGCCTATTACGTCAACAGCCCGAATGCCGTTCAGGGCCTCTGAGGCCTTATTGATGTTGATAACCACACCATTGCCGTCACAGACCCAGATCCCATCGGAAGAGGAATGAAAGATGGTTTCAAATTGGCGACTGAGAGTTTCAAAGGATATTTCCTTGAAGTTTCGGGTTGTAAGCATTTCTCCACCTTTGCTGCAAAGCCTTGCGGAAACGGTTCTTCCGTCCCTGTTGGTTTCAATGTCCTGGTTTGTACAGCAATAACCATGCCGTCTTCCCCTGCGGGCTGCCTTACACTTTCAGGCTTAATTATTGCAGTGATCGGCAGGGACGGGAATGTGTCTTTCAATTCTCAGGTTCCAGGGAAAAATCCACCTTTCCTTCATCCCCCAAGTAAGGTTTACTGCTGATATACCCTTGACATCGACACTCCAGGCAGGCTCTCTATGCGATACAACAGCAAAAAGACAATAGTTGTAATTACCATATGTTCCGTTGTGATCCTCGCCGCGATGCTGGTCAATTACCGGATCACTCAACATGTGGTGGAAGGTACCGTCATAGCCCAGCAGGAGGATATCGCCAATAAAGCCGCAAATACCGTTGAGATATGGCTTAATCAACAGATGAAAATCCTTGAAGCCGCCGCTAATTCCATCGACCTCGACAAACTGAGCGAAAATCCGGAAACCTTGTTGCCCCTGCGCATGGCCATGCAGGCCGGCCATTTCACCGACGTCTATGTCGGCACTCCGGCGGGAGTGTTGATTGACGGTGCCAGGTGGCGGCCTCCACCCGGTTACGACCCTCGCAATCGACCCTGGTATAAAAGAGCTTTGGAGACCGGGGTCATAAGTTTTACCACGCCTTATATCGATTTGGTAACCAATGAACTGGTCATTGCCATGGTGAAACCGCTCTATGCTGACGGCAAATTTGTCGGAGTCATGGGAGCCGATACGGTCCTCGATACCCTCGTGGAAAATGTCCTCAATTATAAACAAAGCGAATCCGGCTTTGCCTTCATCGTCGAAAAGAGCGGCACGATCATTGTTCATCCGAATAAGGAATATGTTATGCGGGCAAGGCTGCAGGTCATCGAACCGGAACTTGAACATAAAGTAGATACCTTCGGCACAACCGGCAGCACCACTATTTTCTATAAGAATGGTGACGGCCGGGAAAACATCCTGTCGTCAAAGCAGATAGCCGGTTCGGACTGGTTTCTCTGCGTAACCGTGCCCCGGGATGAGGCCTATTCGCTGACGCGGAAGACGACAATGGTTTTTGCCATGGAGATTGTTCTCAGACTCCTCGGCTTTCTGCTCTTCATCGTCATTCTGGGCCTCGGCTGCAGTAGTATTGTCCTTTTCCTTTTCAGCAAACGCTACAGTACGGCGGTTCAGCAGCACCGTGCGGAACTTTCCGGAATCAGCAAGGACCTTGAGTGGAACATCACCAAGAGGATGGAAGTTGAAACCTATTACAAAACTCTCTTCAACGTTGCCAACGATGCCATTCTCATCAGCAATGACCTGTTTTATGTGGAATGCAACGAGAAGGCGGTGGAGATGTTCGGTTTGTCCCGCGAGAAATTGTTGAGCAAAACCATTCTTGACTGCTCGCCGGAACTCCAGCCGGACGGCTTGCGCAGTGATGAAAGACTGGCGGCCATTCTTCAGGACTCCCGTAATGGCGAGCAGCACGTCTTTCGCTGGTCCTTTATTCGGGAGGATGGTGTGGAGTTTCCAGCTTCGGTAAGCCTTACCAGTTTCAGGTTGAAAAACCGGGATCTGGTACTCTCGAGTGTCCGCGATATCTCAAAACGGGTCGATGCCGAAGGTCAGCTCATGCAGGCGCAGAAAATGGCCGCCGTAGGCGAAATGCTCGGAGCCATTGCCCACCAGTGGCGGCAGCCGCTCAATACCCTCTCCACCTATATTTCCAGTCTTCAGGCAGCCCATTATAACTCCATGCTCTCAAAAGATATTATTGAGCGAGTGGTTACCGGTGCCGGTGATCAAATAGCCTTCATGTCCAAAACCATCGATGATTTTCGTAATTTCTTCAAGCCGTCAAAGACCAAGGGGCCCGTCGATATTCTTAAGGCGGTTATCAGTGCGGTAAAACTGATGGAGGCGCAAATGCGCCATAACAGTATCACTCTGACGGTGACCAATATGACCGGGACAAACTCGCTGATCGTCTTTGGCTATCAGGGGGAATTCATCCATGTCCTCGTCAATATCCTCGCCAACGCCAAAGAAGCGATCATTGAAAATATCGGGAGGACAAGAGCTTCGACCACCAGATCCATTGCTATTGTGGTTTCCGGCAACGATGATGCCGCTATTATCGAGATTATCGACAGCGGCGGTGGTATTCCCGAGCATCTCCTTCCAAAGATTTTCAACCCTTACTACACCACCAAGGGCACCTCCTCGGGCACCGGTATGGGGCTCTATATGTCGAAAATGATAGTCGAAAAAGAAATGGGAGGCGAGTTGCGGGCGGAAAATACCGTGGGTGGGGCACGGTTTATGATTACTTTGAAAAAAATGATTGGTTGAGAACAATAATGATCACCTCCGAAATGAAAAATTGTCAAATCCTGCTGGTCGATGATGAGCAGTCTGAGCTTGACGCTTACAGCCTGTTGTTGACCTCAATGGGCATTAAAAACGTCGTGACCCAGAGCGACAGTCGCAAGGTCTCTGAAACGCTCGTGAAAATGCAGTCGCCGGTGCTCTTTCTTGATCTCAACATGCCGCACATGACCGGCCAGGATGTTTTGCGAGAACTGAAGGTCCGCCATCCGCAGGTGCCGGTGATCATTATTACCGCCAACTCCGAGATCGAGACCGCCGTCGAGTGTCTTCGCCTCGGCGCCCATGACTACCTTGTCAAACCCATCGACCTGAAGATGTTCAGCTCCGCCCTGCGCAACGCCCTGGAAATAAGCCTGCTGCGTAATGAAGTGATGTCCCTGAAGGGTATTTCTTTTGCGGTCGACGGGCGACCGCGCCACCCTGCCTTTGAGCGGATTGTCACCTGCAGTCCGAGCATGCTGTCGATCTTCCAGTATATTGAATCCATAGCCGGCAGTGGCATGCCCACCCTGATTCTTGGCGAAACCGGCTCCGGCAAGGAGCTCATTGCCAAGGCCATCCATGAAATAAGTAGCCTTTCGGGTAACTATGTGGTCGTCGATGTCTCGGGCCTGGACGATAACCTCTTCTCCGACACCCTGTTCGGCCATGCCAAAGGAGCGTATACCGGCGCTGACGGCGTTCGCTCCGGGCTCATTGAAAAAGCTGCCGGCGGCACTATATTTCTTGACGAGATCGGCGATCTAAGCGAACTGTCCCAGGTAAAATTGCTCCGTCTCCTGCAGGAAAATATCTACTATCCGCTTGGTTCCGATCAACCGAAGCAATGCCAGGCCCGGATAATTACCGCCGCCAATAAAGATCTGACCATGCTTGCCGGCCGGGATGGCGAGTTTCGCATGGACCTTTATTATCGGCTGAGTACTCACCTCATCCGCTTGCCACCCCTGCGTGAGCGCCGGGAGGATATCCCCGCTCTGGCAGCTTTTCTCGCGGCGGAAGCGGCAGCCGCCATGCATAAAGAGACACCTTCGATCAGCGACCGGGCTATGAACCTGCTTCACCATCACCCCTTCTGGGGCAACATCCGGGAATTGAAGGCCTATATCGTCGATGCGGTCGCCCGCAGTGAAAAAGGCAGGATTGAGGAGGATCTTATTTCCGGTCGACTGGTTGCCCCAATCACCTCGACCCTCGAAACAGCCTCGGGTGCCTCGTCTCTTACCGCTCTTTTCGGTCGGTTCCCGAGCCTTGAAGAGCTTATGGAATATGCCGTGGGTGAGGCGCTGGCAAGCTCAGACAATAATCAGAGCCAAGCCGCACGCCTTCTTGGTATCTCCCGCCAGGCGTTGCATAAACGCTTGCGAAAACGCGGGTAAAAACAATCTTCGCCGGTCCGTTCTCCCATTCAAAACCTCGAATATTCTACGTCAACCCTGGTTGACTGTGTCAACCAGGGTTGACGTAGAAGTTGACACTCCTCTGTTATTCAGCTCCTGCCACCTTTCTTTTAGGCTCAGCTCTTTGCCGCCTTTTCACTGGTTGTCGACAGACGATTTCAGACAGTGTTCTCTCTGGCACGCAATTTGGTAAGTCAGTCCCAGAAAACCGTCTACGCCGATCTTCGCGATGGACCATACGCCGTTTGGGCACAACACTTTTCAACATGAGGATTATCTATGAACATGTTCAGCAGATTCACCCTTCCCGTCGTTGCCTTGTCACTGGCCTTCGGTTCCTTTGCCGTGGCCAACACCGACACCGTTAAGATCGGTAACATTGAACCCATGTCCGGACCTTCGGCAACCCTTGGCCAGCAAGGCAAGGCCGCACGCGAAATGGCGGTGGAAGAGATCAATGCCGCGGGCGGCATCAAGGCCTTAGGCGGTATGAAGCTCGAACTCATCTACGCCGACTCCGAATCAAAACCGGAAAAAGGGGTAGCCGAGGCCGAACGCCTGATCAATACCGAAAAAGTCCATGTCCTCACCGGTTGCTGGAACAGCGCCGTGACCTATCCGACCACCGCGGTGGCCGAACGTTACGGTATACCTTTTGTTGTCCCTGTTTCCGTTTCTGATAAAATCACCGACCAGGGTTTCAAGAATGTTTTTCGCATTGCCGCTAAGGATTCCTGGTGGACCAAGGATCAGTTTGCCTTCCTGAAAGACCTGCAGACCGAGTTCGGCACCAAGGTCGAAACCTTGGCCTTTGTTTATGAAAATGGCGATTGGGGTAAAGGCTTTGCCACCCAATGGAAAAAATTGGCCGAGGCCGCAGGCTACAAGGTGGTTCTCGACGAACCCTACCCCTCAACCACCACCGACCTCAGCCCGGTTGTTCAGAAGATTAAAAGAGCCAACCCGGATGTCCTGATGCTCGTATCCAACGCCGCCGACGCTATCCTTCTCACCAATACCATTGCCGAGTACAAGGTTAAAGTGAAAGCAATTATTGCCAGTGGCGGCGGCCATGCCGATCCTTCCTTTATGAAGGCGGTTGGTAAAAACGCCCAATTCCTCTTTGATATCGTCGAGTGGGAAACCGATGTCAACAAACCAGGCGCCAAAGAGGCTAACGACAAATACAAGGCGAAAAACGGTGAGAATCTGACCGGCGAAGCGGTTGATGCCTATCTGGCAATGTATGTTATTAAGGATGCCTTGGAGCGTGCCGCTTCCCTTGAGCCTGCCAAGATCCGCGAGGCTCTGGCCGCAACCAACCTGACCAGCGGCCCCGGCATGATCGTCGGCTACGACGCAGTCAAATTTGATGCCACCGGACAGAATGAGAATGCCTCCCCGGTTATGGTCCAGGTAGGCGACATCGGCAAAGGTCTTGAGCGTATTACCATCTGGCCGAAAAATGCCCGTCGCGCCGGTTATACCCCGGTCTTCCCGATGCCTGCCAAATAACACTGACGATTACAAACCACATTCTTTGCAGGCGGGCAGGCGATCCTGGCGTGCCCGCCTGCCACTTCGTTCTGGTATTTCCTGGAGGTAGCAATGCTCTACATTATCGAGGACATGATCAACGGGGTTTTGATGGGGTCGATTTACGGCCTTACTGCCATGGGATTGACCATTATCTTCGGGGTTCTCAAGGTCATCAACTTCGCCCACGGTTCGCTCCTTATGGTCGGCATGTATGTGACCTATTGGGCGATCAGCCTGTCCGGCGTTCATCCCTATCTCGCATTGGTCTTCGTCATCCCGGCCATGTTCTTTTTTGGCTATTATCTGCAAAACATTGTAATTAAGCCGATCTTCATCGCCGAGAAAAATGTCCGTGAGCCGATCACGGTCATCATCGTTACCACGGGAATCTGGTACATCCTCGACAATCTTGCCCTCTTGCTTTTTGGGCCGCAATACCGGGCGATTGCTAATAACCCGCTGCAGGGCAAGATGCTTGAACTGGGCGGGATGTTCGTCTCGCTTCCGAAACTCCTCGGTTTCATCACCGCAATCGTTACTGCCGGGGGCATCACCTGGTTCATGCAGAAAACCGTGATGGGGCGTGCCATCCGGGCAACTAGTATGGACCGCGAGGCGGCCAGCCTGATGGGTATCAACCAGTACCGCATTTATAATGTGGCTTTTGGCATCGGTGCCGCTACCACCGGCATTGCGGCAGTCACCCTCCTGCCTTTTTACAACGTCTTCCCGACGGTGGGTGTGCTCTTTGACATCAAATGTTTCATCATCGTCGTCCTCGGGGGCTTAGGTTCGATCAGCGGCGCCCTGCTCGGCGGCATCATTATCGGCCTGATCGAGTCGGTGGGCCCGCAATTTATGACAGCCACATGGACCGAGGCGATTGTCTACGGCCTGTTTCTGGTGGTTCTGTTTGTCAAGCCTTCGGGGCTTTTTGGGCAGAAAAACGACTGGTAACAGAGAATGTGACCGGAGAAGCGGCGACTTAGCAACACAACCAACCTGGGTGAGGATTGATTATCTCACATACCCTCCCCAACGATAAGGATTCACCAAATGAACCAAAAAAATTTCAATAAAGTCATGATTGTCGGACTTCTGGCGGCCGCCTTTGCCTTGCCGCTGGTCGTTCGCAGCGCCACCTACATGCATATTCTGGTTCTGTTGTTGTTCTACGCCTATTTGACGACGAGCTGGAACATCGTCGGCGGCTTTGCCGGGGTTCTGCCGCTTGGCCACTCTGCCTTTGTCGGTATCGGCGCCTATACCTCGACCATTCTTTCCCTGCAATACGGGCTGAGCCCGTGGCTGGGTATGCTCGTCGGCGGGGTGCTGGCGACGGTCGCCGGGGTGATCATCGGCCTGCCGACCTTAAAGATGCGTGGCGCCTACTTCGCCCTTGCCACCATTGCCTTTGCCGAAGGGTTCAGGGTGATGGTTGAAAATATCGACTACATCGGTCCCCTGAAGATTAACGGCCCGCGCGGCCTGCAGATCCCGCCGCTTGAGACCGGCCTTGCCAATTTCATGTTCGCCACCAAGGAGCCCTATTATTATATCATCCTCATCATGCTCCTCGCGGTTATGCTGCTGACCTATGTCATCTCTCGTTCGAAACTTGGCTATTATCTGATAGCCGGCGGAGAAGAACCGGAGGCTGCGATGGCGCTTGGGGTCAACGTCGCCAGGGCACGACTCATCGCTATGGCGGTAAGTTCCTTTCTCACTGCCCTCGCCGGGACCTTTTACGCTCAGTTCTCCCTGTATATCCATCCGAAGAGCATAATATCGCTGGACATGTCCTTTGAGATCGCCTTCATCGCCCTGATCGGCGGGCGCGGTTCCGTGGTCGGTCCGCTTCTTGGCGCCCTGCTCCTGCGGCCGGTGGGAGACTTCTGTCGCATCTATTTCGGCGACACCCTGCCGGGCATGCACCTTATTATCTTCGGCCTGGTCCTCATCCTGGTCATGTTTTACCAGCCACGTGGCCTACAGGAGCCACTCAGCCGGATCTATCAGCGGCTGTTCACCCTCAAGACCGTTGCCACCACCGGGAGATAAGGCCATGACTATGCTGCAAGTAGAAAATATGACCAAGGAATTCGGCGGGCTGCGGGCAATCGACTGCCTCGATCTGACGATCAAGAAAGGCCAGATTCTCGGCCTCATCGGACCAAATGGAGCCGGCAAGTCCACCGCCTTTAACTGTATCGCCGGTACCTTCGCCCCGACTGCTGGACAAATTACCTTCGACGGTCGGCGGATTACCGGGGAGAAACCGTGGAACCTTTGCAAAATGGGGTTGGCCAGAACCTTTCAGATCGTCAAGCCCTTTGCCTCAAAAAGCGTACTCTATAACGTGACGGTGGCAAGCTTTGCCACCACCGCCAGCCGCAAAATCGCCGAAGAGAAGGCGGTGACCGTGCTGGAATCGCTTAATTTCGGTGACAAGAAAGACATAATTTCCGGAAATCTGACCATTGCCGACCGCAAGCGGCTGGAGATCGCCAAGGCCCTGGCCACCGAGCCGAAGCTGCTGCTGCTTGACGAAGTTATGGCAGGCCTCAGGCCAAATGAGGTCGATGAAATGGTCGATATTCTCAAGGCCTTGCGTGACCGGGGGATTACCATCTTCGTCATCGAGCATATCATGCGGGCAATCATGGCCCTGTCCGATAGAATTGTGGTCATCCAGTTCGGTAAGAAGATCGCCGAGGGCAGTCCTAAGGAAATCGCCAATAACGAGAAGGTTATCAAGGCCTATCTGGGAGAAGACTATGTCGTTGCTTGAAATCGAAAAAATAGATGCCTTCTACGGCGATGTGCAGGTTATTTTCGGACTGTCGCTGAGAGTTGAGAAGGGCGAGGTGGTGAGCATCATCGGCGGCAATGGCTCCAGCAAGTCGACGCTTTTGCGGGTCATTTCCGGGCTGATGCAGGCCACCGCCGGAAGAATTTCCTTTGAGGGAGAGGAGATCCAGAACGAACCCCCGGAAAATATCGTCACCCGCGGCATCATCCACGTGCCGGAGGGACGGCGGCTCTTTCCGCTGATGTCGGTGAAGGACAATCTCCTGACAGGCGCCTATAACAAACGGGCAAGACCGGATGTGGAGAAGACCCTGCAAGAGGTCTATAAGCTCCTGCCGCGCTTGGCCGAGCGGGAGAGTCAAGTGGCCATGACCCTGTCGGGTGGCGAGCAGCAGATGGTTGCCATCGGCCGCGGCCTGATGTCCAAGCCGCACCTTTTGATGCTCGATGAGCCGTCGCTTGGACTTGCACCCATCCTCATCAAAGACATCTTCGAGACGGTTCGCAAGATCGCCGATCAGGGTACCACCGTCCTCATGGTTGAACAGGATGTCCGCCACTCGCTCAGCCTCAGCAACCGGGGTTATGTTCTCGAGCATGGCCGGGTGGCCATGGAGGGAAAAGCCGGTGATCTGATTGACGACCCGCATATTAAAGAGGCCTATCTGGGGATGTAGGAAGAACTCCCTCCGGCAAAGCGGAAGTATATCGGGGCAGAAAACCTCGGGAATCACCATTGTGGCAATTGCTCGATAATCACTTTGACGAATTCGAGTATCGCTTTGACGATCTCTTCTCCCGTGAATATGGTTTTTTCCGCCCGGAGATTTCCCATATAGTCCGGAAGTACTTGGAAGGTGGTGACCTTGATCAGGGTCTCGGAGTCTCCCTAAGGATCGCTTGCCTGCCCATCATGTGCGGCGAAGCAAATGCCCTTGGGGTGTATAGCAAGAAGGTGGTTCAGTTCAGCAGCCATTTGCAGGACAATGTTCTCTTCCCCGTCCCGCATCGCCAGTACGTGGTCATCATCCTGAAAATCATTCGCAGATATTTTTTCTATGACCGCAAATTACTCGGCAAATTGAGCCAGTGAGCGGCATCGTGCCTCACGAGCTTTTTTCGGATCACCCTTGGCAAAAACCTGGGGATTTCCGGTATCGCCCTGGCCATCCAGACTTTCGGCGACTATGCGAAATGGCATTCGCACATCCATGAATCCGAGAAAACCGAAGCGGAGAACAGCGAGGTAATTGTCAAAAGCAATTTCCGCACGAAGAAAATCCGGCCTCTGGTTTGGCGTGAATGCATAAAAAAAGTCTGGGAGGTGGATCCGCTGCTGTGCAGCCATTGTGGAGGGTTAAAGAAGATTGTGAGTTTCATCTATGAACACCGGGTAATCAAAAAGATCTTGGCGCATCTCGGTTTATCAGAGGAGGCAAAGACAAAGCGGGAAAGGGCACCACCGTTTCCACAAACGGTTGAGACAATTATTGAGCCGTATGATGATGGTTGGCCTGACTACGATGAGCCTTTTATTGATGTGCAAACGCTGTGATTGCATGGAACGGGGAAGTGTTGTCACTGGGCAATTGACTGAAACACCATGATATCAGGAGGTTGATTTACCTGTAGTGAAAATTCATTACGAAATCGATATTGCCTTCTCCTAGTAAGAGAGCCTTAAACAACTCAGAGACTATCGGCTCACCGTCGACACTAAGAATGTTTTCCGTCCAGACGGCGGCAGGTCTGTTAGAGAGTTTTTTTAAGAATAGCCCGCCCCTGTTCACTGCCTTCCAGCTGCGGTCGTGATGTGATCCAGGAGGTTTTTTTCTGAGAGGGACTCGTCGTCTATCTGTTCGGAAATTTTTGTGAATTCACCCTCAATCTTGTCCCTGGTCTCGGTATTGACTGCAATCGACACGGGAGAAGGCGGTTGCCTGAAACTCCTCGCAGCAACGGGCGGTCTGACCTGTGTCGGCCCGGAGTTCCCATTGTCAGCCGGACATCTTTCTTGGGCTTCCTTCTGTACAACGCCACAGTGTGGCATTACATTCTTCCGACGGTCTACAATAACGGAGGTTCCGATGCTGAAGGTATTTCAAACGGAGATTCTTAATCCCGATAATTTCATCGTCACACTAGAGCTTGTCCCCGGCAGATTCTCCACGGGAAAATCCGTGGATGTCGTACGAGGGATTGCCAGGGATGCGTTCACCGACGGCAGGGTGGCTGCCGTGTCGGTCACCGACAATCCGGGAGGCAACCCGTCTCTCAGCCCCGATGTCCTCGGGCATGATATTTTTCAGGTGGGTATGGATGTCATCCTCCATTTTGCCAGCCGGGACCTGAACCGCGTCGGCATGGAGAGCCGGGCCTTGCAACTGGCGATGATGGGGATGAAAAACCTGTTGGCCGTCACCGGTGACTATACCGGCAAGGGGTTCGGAGGCCAGGGGGCGCCGGTCTTTGACCTGGAGTCGGTCAGTGCCCTGATGCTGCTCCGGTATCTCAGTGACCGGATTATTGAGACGGGAGATCCCGACGGCTTTTTCGTGGGATGTGCCGTCTCTCCCTTTAAACGAACCGAGGCGGAGAGCTTTGCCCAATACGCCAAGCTCTCCAGGAAGATAGCAGCGGGCGCGCAGTTTATCATAACCCAGCTCGGCTATGATGCCCGGAAATTTGCCGAATTGACGACGATTCTGCGGCAGAAGGGACTGCAGGACATGCCTGTCATGGGGTCCGTCTATGTCCTTACCCCGAAGGCGGCCAAGGTCATGAACATGGGGCTCATCCCCGGGGTGGTTGTCACCGATAAACTCCTGGCGGCCATCAAGTCGGAGTGGGAGACACCCGAGCAGGGCCGACGGATGGCAATAGAGCGGACGGCAAAACTCGGTGCCATTCTGAAGGGTCTCGGCTACCGGGGGATGCATATCGGCGGCGTCCATAAGAGTTTTGATATGGTCGGAAAGATTCTCGACCGTATACAGGAAATTGAAACGGACTGGAAGGATTTTTTTGACGAATTCGATTATCCGCAACCCGATGGGTTTTATGTCTTCCCGAAGGCTATGGGCGGAGATGACACCCCCAACCTCTTCGGACAGACCCCTGCCGAACTGCCGCTCAAAGACAGAGTGCATTATTCCTTCCTGAAAACAGTGCACAATCGGCTTTTCACCTTTGACTCACCCCTGGCACCTGTGTGCGCTCAGGCCAGCAAGTGGATCGATACCCACAAAAAGGTGGAAAAGGTCGCGACATGTCTTGAAAACGCGTCAAAGTCAGTTCTGCTGGACTGTCGGCATTGCGGTGATTGCGGTATCCAGCATGTAGGATTTCTCTGCCCCGAGTCGCAATGCCCCAAGCATACCCGCAACGGCCAGTGCGGCGGCAGCCGGGACGGGATGTGCGAGGTCTATCCCGAGAAGCAATGCGTCTGGGTCCGGGCCTATCAGCGCCTGGCCTATCATAAAGAAACGGAGAAGATGTCCGCAAAATGCATACCTCCCAGAAGGTGGGAACTCAATAGGACCAATTCCTGGCTGAACTTTCATCTCAGACGCGACCACCAGAGCATGCCATTTCAGCAGGACTCCCCGGACAAGCCCTCTCCCGCCGGAGATGATAAGGATGGAAAGAAGTAAGCTCAGGATCCTTACCTTTTGGGATAGGCCTTCCTTGACCATGCCGCCTTTGTCGGTATCGGCGCCTATACCTCGACCATCCTTTCCCTGCACGGGCTGAGCCCGTTGCTGGGTATGCTCCTCGGCGGGGTGCAGGAGACGCCAAGGGTATTGAGAACGTCGCCCAGTACATCATCCGCAATACCTTTTCGCTGGCCAAGCTGAGTTATATCGAGAAGACCGGTACGGTTATTTACCGGTCGAAGATGAGCCATGGCGGCAACAAACGGAATTTTGAGATGTTTACACCCCTTGAATTCATCGCAGCGATTACCCAACATATTCCCGAAAGGCTCGCCCAAATGGTAAGGTATTATGGCTGGCCAGAATATGGGGAGACTTTCATCAATGTGCAGGCATGATAATCGTCTGTGGCGGGATACTGTTGTCAACTTTTGGAGAATATTGTCAATTTTTTTTAAAAAAGGTCCTGGAGAGCTTGGTCCAATACCAGGTTTTGGTTTCAGTGTAAAAGTATTTGCTAAAGATATTGGTAAAAGGTAGTTTTTATGCATTGGATTGGAAGGTTCTTCGTTGTAAAGGGCTTTTTTTAGGAAGCCCGAAGAAAGCAACTACTTATCACCGACCCTTATGTTCGGAAGAGCCTCGATCGACACCAGGATAGTTTTGTCGGAATGAAATTGTAGTTCAGGAAGAGTGGGTGCCCAAATCGGACCCAAATCCGGGCAGTGAGCGGAGCGATCCGAGCGGGGTGATCTGCAGCACCCCATCATCGGTTGTGACCTTGCAGCGCACCCCGTAGACGTCGCCAAGGGTCGCGGCGGTCAACACGGCCGCCGGCTCGCCGAAGATCCGGGCACGGCCGCCGGCCAGGACGACCACTTTGTCGGCGTATCTGGCAACCAGATTCAGGTCGTGCAGGGAGATCACCGTGGTGATCCCTCTTTGTCGGGTTATCGCCTGGATCAGATCGAGGATCTCCAGGGCGTGCCTGAGGTCGAGACCGCTCAGCGGTTCGTCGAGCAGCAGGATCTTTGGCTGCCGCACCAGGGCCTGGGCTATCCAGACCATCTGTTTCTGGCCGCCGCTCAGTTCACCGAGAAACCGGGAGGCCAGCTTTTCCAGGCCGAGTTCTGCAAGCACCGAATGAGCCAGGAGGAGGTCTTCCCTGTCGACCCGCCAGGACAGGGACTGGATTCTACCGAGCAGCACCGCCTCAAACACGGTCAAAACAGCGCGGCTGGCGTTATCTTGCGGCAGATAACTGATCTGCGGCCCGGATCTGTCTTTAACCGGCGCGCTCCGAACCGCCCCGTTCAACCGGATGGTGCCCTCGGGCCTGAGCAGGCCGGCAACACATTTCAGCAGGGTGGATTTTCCCGATCCATTGGCGCCGATGAGGATGGTCACCTCGCCCGGCAAAGCCTCAAGGCTGACATCCCGCAGAACCGGGATGTTGCCGTTATAAGCGAACTTCAACTTGTCGATTGCCAGCTTCACCAGTAGCCGCTCCTTTTCTTCAACATCAGGGAAATGAAAAACGGCACGCCGATAAAAGAGGTGACGATGCCGATCGGCAGTATCGCTCCGGGAATGATCAACTTGCTCGCCACCGAGGCCGAGGAAAGCAGCAGCGCCCCGGCGAGTGCCGCTGCCGGCAGGAAAAATCTCTGGTCCTCGCCGACCAGCATTCGGGCAATATGCGGTCCGGCAAGGCCGACAAAGCCGATTGTGCCGACGAAGCAGACGGCGGCCCCAGTAAGCACGGACACAACGATAAAGGTCTTGAGCCGGATCTTCTCAACATCGACCCCGAGGCTCCTGGCCTTTTCATCGCCAAGCCGCATGGCCGTGAGCTGCCAGGCATCCTGGGCGATCACCGGCACCGCCAGCAAGAGGATCGTAGCGGAGATCGCAAGTTTTGGCCAGGTGGTGCGGAAGAGGTTGCCGAAAAGCCAGAAGACCACCGCCTGCAACTGCTGCTCCGAAGCGGCATACTGCAGGAGGGCGGTCAGGGATTGAAAGAGAAAGAGCACGGCAATGCCCGCCAGTACCATGGTCTCGGCACTGAGATTAGCCTTCCTCGCAATGGAGTAGATGAGCAGGCAGGTGAGCATGGCGGCAAGAAAGGCGTTGGCCGGGACGATGAAGTGCTCGCCCAAGGGAAGTACGCCGACACCGGCGACCATGGCCAGGGCGGCGCCAAAGCCTGCGGCGGCGGAGATGCCGAGGGTGTAGGGGCTGGCGAGGGGATTGCCGAGGATCGTTTGCATCTCGGCCCCGGCAATGGCAAGCGAAGCGCCGACCACGATCGCCATCAGAGCAATCGGCAGCCGCAGATTCCAGACGATGACCGAGGTGGCGGGTGCAACCGTATCCGGCGCCCAGATCGCCCGGAGGATCTCGGGGATCGACAACCATGCCGGCCCTGTCGCGATATCCGCCAGGAGCATGGCCAGCACGGCAAGCGTCAGCAGCAAGAGCAGGCTGAGCTTGCGGCCGGTCATTTGCCGATAGAGTTCCAGTGCCCTGGTCGTCGAACTTTCTCTCCTCACTCGGCTATCCCCAACATCCATCCACCCTTGTATGGGGCCGATAAAAACCGCCGGTAAAATTCCTGCAATCCCGCCTCCGGGTCCAGGTCCCGGAATTCTTCGGGATAGAGCCACTTGGCGATGGCCTCGATGGCGGCAAAATTATAGATATTGTAGATGATGAATGAGTCGAAGACCCCGTGGACCCTGCCGTTTTTCACCGCGCTGAAGGTTTCCCACCCCTGCCGTCTGGTGTACTCGGCAAGCAGCTTTCGTGATTCTTCCGGGCCCGCAAGGCCTGCGCCAGTCGAGGCACCCACACCCTTCGGCTCGGCGATGAGTATCACCTCGGGATCGGTCTTCAGCAGGTATTCCGGGTTGATCTGCCCCCAGCGCTTGACAATACCTTCGGCGATGTTGCTGCCCAAGGCTTCGGCGACCATCGCCCCCCAGGCGTAATTGCCGCAAGTCCACCCGTATTCGGCGGGGCCCCGCGAGCCATTTTCCACATACACCCGTGGCCTTACCGCCTTGATCTTTTCCAGGCGGCCGGTCACCGCGGCCAGCCGCTCCTGGTAGAAAGCGGCAATCTCCCTCGCCCTTGGTTCCTTGCCCAGCAAGGTACCGAGCAGGACAATGCTCGGCACGGTATTGGCGAGGGGCTTCTCCCAGCAGTCGATGAAAACCGTCGGGATGCCGACCATCGCCATTTTCGCGATATCGTCGGCTATCCCTTCGTATTTGTTGTTGATCATCCATAAAGGAAAGATCACCGCATCGGGTTTCAGGGCGATAACCCGTTCGACGCTGAAGGTGCCCTGGGCGTGACTGCCGATATCGGGAATGGCCGCGATTTCCGGAAATTTCCCCTGGTAATCGACAAAAATCCCCTGGCCGAGAACGGTGCGGGAGAGCCCCCACCCGGCGATCTTCCCGGCAAAATCGTCCCCGGCCACCGCGGCAAGCGAGGGCAGGTGTTTGGCGTAGCCGAGCACCACCTTCCGTACCGGAACGTTCACCGACACCTGCCTTCCGGCCATATCGGTTACGGTAATAGGCGCCGGTACCGGCTGCTCCCCGGTCGCACCGCTGACGGCCGCAGACGCCAGTGACAGCACCAGAAAAACGATTGAAAAAAAATTCAGTATTCCGCTGTGCATCGACTGCTCCCCGCTCTTACAAAGTTGTAGAAGATTTGTGTACAGATCATCGTTTAACAAAGCCACCGGTCTCCGGCAAATGGGTTAAGATCCATTTGTGCGGCCAGGGGCAGCCGCTGCAGCGGTCGGTGAATTCCCTGTTCCGGTCGATATAGGCAGAATAGTCGGCGGTGGATTCGAGCTCGAAAATATGGGTCGAAGAGGTCACCCCGGTGCAGCAGGTGCCAAGACGGCCGTCGTTGTCTATCGGTAGATCGTAGATGCCGCCCTGGCAGCTATGGGGCAGGTCATCGCCCAAATGGAGTTGATACACCGCCGCCGGGGTGCGCGT
This sequence comes from Pseudomonadota bacterium, assembly GCA_043798185.1. GTDB lineage: Bacteria > Desulfobacterota > Desulfobulbia > Desulfobulbales > Desulfocapsaceae > Desulforhopalus_A. Next base: position 20,725 of record JAZDOW010000184.1, read on the forward strand.
GCCCATCTTCGGCCGCAGGTGCCCCAGGCCCTCGTTGGCCAGCAGATAACCGTTCGACTTCATCGACGACAGCTCATCGAAGATGCGCGTCACCTCGGTGATATCCTCCTCACCCAGGGCAAGCTCCCGGCTGTACTCGTAGTTGATCACCCCGCGCACCATCGGGGTGAACCTGACCGGCATACCGAGCCCGGAAAAGTAGCGGAGCATCTCCGGCAGCAGCGCCAGGTTGTACCTGGTCACCACCGCCGCGATGCCGGTGGTAAAACGGAACTTCGAGCCGGCGATATACCGTAAAATATCCGCAAGCTCCGGGGAGAGGTCCTTGCCGAAGCGCGGCAGGCCGCTATCGCCCAAGGTATCGATGGAAAAGCCGAGACTATCCAAGCCGGCCTCGTCCAGGTTGTGCAGCATTTTTTCGGTCAGGCAGTGGCCGTTGGTCGAGATCGATACCAGGGTGTCGCGGTCGGAGATGTAATCGACCAGATCGAGTACGTAGGGCGACAGCAGCGGGTCGCCGCCAACGAGACTGATGCTCCTGTTGCCGAGCATATAGGCGATGTCGGCGGTCCGTTTCCACTCCGAAAACCTCATGTCGCCGTGCCGGAGCATATTGCGCTCGACACAGTAGGTGCATGAGATATCACACTCCCGGGTGATCTTGGCGTAGGCCAGCACCGGCAGAATATTGCCGGCGATGGCGCTCTCAACGCTTGCCTGGTAGGCGGCAAGCTTGGCCGGTCGATTATGTTTATGCATGTTGTCTGTCATCCTCCTAATTAGCATTTGCATTCAAGATGGCATTTGTTTTTCGTAGGGTGCACTCTGTGCACCAACAAAACTGGAATGGTGCACAGAGTGCACCCTACACCAAGAGTCAACTTGAAAGCTCATTGGAACAAGAAATATTCCGCGATAGATTTTTAATATCATGGGCTTGCCGTACATAACCCGGCGGATACATTTCAAAACCGCAAGGCCAATTCGCCGAACCATGACCTGCCCGGCGCCTTGTCCGCCGAGTAGTAGTCTTCGTCGAGGAGGTTATTTACGGCAAACGACAGCCGCGCATATCGGGTGACATCGTAGGAGACTTTGGCGTCGGCGGTGAAATACGGGTCGTACGAGCCATAGACGCCATCGACATAATCGCTGTTGTCGTCGTTTTTATAGGCCTTGCCGACATACCGGCCGATAAGGCTGAACGAGTACGGGCCTTCGGTGAACTCGGCGCCGGCGTTGAACAATTTTTCGGGCAGCATCGTCAGGCTTTTACCGACAATTGCCGGTTTTGCCGAGTTTTCGGTGACCTCCGAATCGGTATAGGTGAAGTTGGTGAACAGCCTGAGCCATTTCCCGAAGCTCTGCTCGACCTCGAACTCAACACCGTTGCTCTCGGCCTTGCCGACGTTTTTATTTTCGTAGAGGGTAGCCGAGGTCATGCCGCGATAGATGAGATTCTCCAGGTAGTTCTCAAAATATGCGACCTTCACCTTCGCGCCCTTCCATAAGGCCTGCTCGGCACCGATATCCCACGATTTGGTGGTCTCCGGCGCAAGGTCGGGACTGCCTGCGTAGGTGATCCCGTTGGGAGCCGTCCAGGTGCGGTACATTTCGACGATGGTCGGCGCCCGGAAGGCCTTTCCGGCCGAGGCCCTGAGGGTTGTCCCTTCGAGCGGGATATAGACGAGGGCGGTCTTCGGACTGAGCGCCGACTCGGATTTATCGGCAAAGCTGCTGTCGGGAACCCCCGACTGAAAGACCGAACCATCGTAGGTTTCCCACCAATCCGAGCGCAAACCGACATAGGCGGTCAGGGTATCGAAAAGGCTTATCTCGTCCTGGCCGAACAGGGCGTAGGTCTTGTCCTTGCCTTTCGAGCGATAGACGAGGTCGGTCCGAGTCCCCTCGTCTCGCCAGTTGGTGCGGTTGTATTCGTCCATCTGTCCGGTATTGTGGCCGAAAAATCCGCCGAGGGTGAAGAGGTGCCGCTCGGCGAGCGGGGCGGTCAACTGCAGCTCGGTGTTGTAATACCGATCGTACGGGTTATCCCACTCCTTACCCGCACCGCCCGCCGCCGTCGAGCCGCTGCCGGGCATGCCGGCGCCGAAGGTGCTGTCGGCATAGCCAAGGGAAAGTTTTGAGGTGACATCAGAAATCTTCGTTTCGTAGCTGAGGTTATAGAAGTCCTGCTCGCGGTGCATATCGTCGTAGTTGAGATACGAGGATTCGCCGACCGTCCCGTATTTCCAGAGCGGATTGCCCGCCGCATCGCGCAGAGAGGTGTGGGGATCGTCGTAATGGGTCTCGAAACGGGTTTTGTTGACGGAGAGGTTGACCTTGGTCATTTTCGAAAAGTCATAGGCCGCCTTGAGGGCGACATTGTCGTCCCACCACTCGGTGTCGCCTTTATCGCCGATCAGATAGCTGGTTTTGCCGGTGGCATCGGTGGTGCTCGACCATCCGCCGACGCCTACGCCCGGCGAGGCGCTCTGGACATTGTCAATGGTCGGGAAACCGTTGGTGCCCTTGATCCCGTAGCCGAGAAAGACCGCCAGCTTGTCGTTGAACTTATCACCGTAGGATGTGTAGAACCGCCGATAATCGTCGTTGGCCTCGCCTCGTTCCCAGCTTGTGCCGTAGCCGCTCTTCACAGTCAGTTCTCTTTTTTCCGGCATTTTGGTGATAATGTTGACGACACCGCCCATGGCCTGGCCGCCGTAGAGGCTGGAGAACGGCCCTTTGACCACCTCGATCCGCTCCACCACCTCCGGGGCAATGCCGGTCAGTCCGTACAGGTTGCCCAGCATCGGATCGACGAGGTTGCTGCCGTCCAGCAAAACCAAGGTCCTGCCCAATCCCCCCGGCATCCCCCGGAGGGTGATCTGCGGGGAAATGTCCTGGACCCTGGTGCGGGTGTTATAGACCCCGGGGAGGGCGCTCAGCGCCTGATCGACGGTCTCGAGATTCCTGGTTTCCATCTCCTTTGCGGTAACCACCGAAACGCTTCCGGGGGCGGCGGCGAGGTCTTTTTCCGTCCTTGTGGCGGTGACGACGATTTCCTCGAGTTTTGCCGGTTCCTGTTCCTTTTCTTCCGCCGTTGCGACGGAGGCGGAAACGATGTGACCGAGAATGCAGATCGTGATGATTTTCAACGCTTTTTCCATGCTCTCCTCTCTTTGTATAACTCTCTAGTATTGCAATAAAATATTATTATCGTCTTCGTCCCAGGGTGATCTGTTCCAGGAAACCTTCGATGCGGACCCTGAGTTGGCCGACGTCCGATTTGGAGTAGTCGGTCACGACATGCAGGAACGGCAGGCCGTGTTTGCCCTTGACCAGCTCGCCCACCCGGTACGATTCGATGTTGAAGGTATGGCAAAACTGCCAGGTCAGATCGATGACTCCGTCGATGCGGTACTCGGTGATCAGCCGGTCGATATCCTCGAAGCGGCGGGTATTCGGGGTCATGCACGAGCAGGTGACCCGCAGGTATCTTTCCGCCAGGGCCTGATAGGGGTCTTTCTCCTCGTCAACCGGATCCTCGATACGGGTTATCCCGCCGCAGCCCTCCTGGCAGACCACCACCCCGCCGCACTCTTCGACCAATTTCAAGACCTTGTCGCAGCCGAGGCTATTGCCGAGACCCGTCCAGAGGATCCGCGGCCGGTCCGGCAAACAGGCGCATTCGTTCTCTTTAATCCTTCGCTGCAATTCCGCCAGGAGATCGCGAAGCCTGTTATGGTAATCGTCGCGATCGACGCAATAGCCGAACGAGGTGGTCAGCCCGACCAGGTCCACACCCATGATCGGCACGGGATGATGGCGGCGACAGCGATGAATTTCGGTGAGGATCGCCCGCCCGGTGTTCAGTTGCCTGATAGCCTGGCGCAGGTTTTCATCGGTGATTTCGGTGCCCAGCTGCTCCTCAAGAAACGATCCGAGCTTGCGCACCTCGGCGGTCCAGTGCACCTGGGCGGCCGGCTCCTCGGGTTTTTGCGGCAGATCCATGACATGCATGGGTTTTTCCCTGGCCAGCAGCTCATACATCTTTTTCCGCCCGTCGCAGGTGGTTTCGCCGACCAGGCAATCCGCCAGGGGAAAGAGTGGGCAGGTATTGCCTACGGCGCGGCCGTAGGTCGCCTTGACCATCGGACACTGGTCGGCGGGCAGAACCTCCTCCGCTGCGGCAATCGGCCCCTCGGTGGTCCCGCACAAGCCGATCGGAATGGCTCCCGCAGCCAGCACCATTTCCACCGGGAAATACGAGCACATCAACCCGACGACCTTTCTGCCCTCTTCCTTTGCCAGTTCGAGGGCAAGTGCCAGATTGGTCCGCACCTCGCCTATCGTTTTGTCCGCCTTCAGTTCCATTTTTTTTTTATTGCTCCCTGTCGATAATCGACATTTTTGTCCTCAGGTAATGCTCCCGGGCAATAACCGCCGCGCCCAGGGCCCCGATAATCTGCGGGTCCAGCTCAAGGCCTGCAAATTGGACTTCGAGATAGTCCTCCAGGGCCTTGCCAACCCCTCGGTTTTTTGCCACCCCGCCAACGAAGACGATTTTCTTTTGCAAACCGAGCCGTTTGGCCAGATTGCCAACCCGTCTGGCCACGCTGAGATGCAGGCCGGCGGCGATATCGGCCATTTTTTCGCCTGCCGCCAGCAGGGATACCACCTCCGATTCGGCAAAGACCGCGCAGGTGCTGTTGATGCAGGCGGGCCGGGTCGAGAGCTCGGTCTCACATGGTGCAAGTTCCGTGTCCAGCGCCCGGGCCATGACCTGGAGAAACCGGCCGGTCCCCGCCGCGCATTTGTCGTTCATGACAAAGTCGAACATGCTGCCGTCGCTGTTCAGCCTGATGACTTTGCTGTCCTGCCCGCCGATATCGATCACCGTTCTGACCTCGGGATCGAGAAAGTGGGCGCCGCGAGCGTGACAGGTTAATTCAGTGACCACCCTATCGACAAAGGGCAAAGCGATTCGGCCATACCCGGTGCCGACGGCATATTGCACCTCATCTCCCACCACCCCGGCTTTCTGCAGTGCTTGCAGGAAAACGCTTTCCCCGGCCCCGGCGGGTACTGTGCCGGTATCCATCACCGCCCAGGCGCAAATCCCGTATTCTCCCAGCAACACGCATTTTGCAGTCGAAGAACCCACATCAATGCCCGCATATATCGGATTTGTTTTATTGATAGGCAATTTCATTTGCACCGTTGAAAATTTATTTTAAATATTTCCTTTGCCTCATTTTTCGCCATATGTTTAAATAAGTTACACAATCATGTCCAATACATTTAATCTATGTATCTAATTTATTAAATAGGAATATACGATAACTACAGCCCACATCGGCATGACAAGAAAACGCCTGAATCTATATACCGACTCGCCGGATGGCCCTTTCCCACTCAGCGGTTTTCGCTATCGATGTGGATTAGGCCGCCTCGAAACGAGGTCGTTTTTTCTTGACTTTGACCGATTACAGTGGAATGCAACACGGTTTACGCAAGTGTGTTATCATCTGGACAACACAGCATTCACTCTCTCTTTGCAAGGAAATGACAATGCGGTTAACAACAATGGTCTTTTTTCTCGCGGCCCTGCAAGGTTCCCTTTGGGCGCCGGCCTGCCGCGCGGCAGCAGAGACCGACCAGATCAAAAAGCCGGTGGCGGAATCGATCCGTATCCGCCAGGATACCCAGGAACAGGAACAGAAGTGGCGTGACGATCGGGAAAAGCTGCTTGCCCGGCACGACAGTCTGGAGGAGACGAAAAAGCGCTTGACGCTCCAACGGACGGCGCTTGATGAGAAAGTGGATGGAATAAAAGCCCGGATCGCCGGCAAAGAAAAACAACTTGCAGATATCCTCGGCATTCAGAAAGAAATCACCCCGATGATCACCAGCTTGATCCATGAGCTTGAGAAATTCGTCGCCGCCGACCTGCCTTTTCTCGGCGTGGAGCGCCGCAATCGCCTCGCACGCCTCGTCGAACTGCGCGACGACCCCGAGGTGGCGGTCAGCGAAAAATTCCGTAAGGTCCTGGAGGCCCGCCTGGTCGAGGCGGAATACGGCAATACCATTGAGGTGTACCAGGAAACTATTACTATCGGCGGCCACCCTTTATTGGTCGATATCTTCCGTCTCGGTCGGGTCGGCCTCTTTTTTCAGTCCCTCGATCACAAATCGTGTGGCTTTTACAATGTCGCGGCCGGGTCCTGGCAGCCCCTTCCCAGTGAATATAACCGACCCGTGGCATCGGCCATGGAGATCGGTGCCAAACGGCGACCGGCGGAACTTCTCACCCTGCCGCTCGGGAGGATACACCTGTAATGAAGACTCTTTGCCTTTTTTATCTTGTCCCTGTTGCCGTCTTCCTCTTTTTTACCGCACAACCGGCGCAAAGCGCCGAGGATATGCGGGCACAACAGGTTGAGGCCCGCACCACCCTCCATAGTTTGAAGGCCAAAGCGGTGGCCGAGGAAGAAACCGCCCGTCAGGAAGCTGCCGGCAGTCGCGAGAAGATCGCCGGCGATCGCACCCTGCTCGACCAGGAGGTCCGCCGCATCGAAGCCGAAGTCGCAGTCCTCGAAAAGGCAGTTGCCGCCCTGGAAACAGAGAACAAAACCCTGGAAACACAGGAAGCGGCGCTCGTCGCCAAACTCACGGCGACCGACTCTATGGTCCGGGAGCTGGTCGGGGTCATCCGCAGCCATGCCAAGGACCTGCAGACCCTGGTCATCGGCAGCCTCCAGACTGCCCTTTCGGGCGACGAAACTGCTCTGCTCGAGGCCATCGCCGGGCAAACCCGTTTTCCGGGGATGACTGAAATCGCTAAGATGAACGAGGTCCTTCGCCGCCAACTCCATGACGGAGGGGCCGTCCGGCTCACCAAGGGTCCGATTGTCGACCGATCCGGCAATACGGTGGACGCGGATATTCTGGTGCTCGGCAACTTCACCGCCGCTTATCGGCTGGGAGAAGAGGTCGGCTTTCTTAACTATTCGACCACCGGCCGCAAACTCTTCGCTTTATCCCGCCTGCCCGGGGGCTCCGATGCCAAACAATTGCGACATTATATGGACGGCAAGGATGAGGCGGTACCCATCGACATCTCCCGCGGCGCCGCTCTCAGCCAACTGGTTCATACCCCGAGTTTTTGGCAGCAGGTCGAGTCCGGTGGTCCGCTGGTTTGGCCGATTCTTGCCATCTTCATCATTGCTATTTTTCTTATTCTTGAGCGGGTAGCCTTTCTTTTCTCTGGCCGCATTGATGCCGACGGACTGACCGGCCGGATCACGGCAATGGCCACAACCCATGATTGGCAGGCTTGCAAAGAGGAGTGCCGCCGGCTCATCGCTAAACCCTTGTCCCGGGTCTTAGCCGCAGGTCTTGAATGTTGCCATCTTGGCCGCGAGATGATGGAAAACGCCTTGCAGGAGGCGATCCTTAAAGAGATTCCGCCGCTGGAACGCTTTCTCTCGACGCTCGGTATGCTGGCGGCCATCGCCCCGCTTCTTGGTCTCTTGGGCACAGTCACCGGCATGATCGATACCTTTTTTGTCATCACCCAGCACGGCACCGGCGACCCGCGGCTGATGTCCGACGGCATTTCCGTTGCCCTGGTCACCACCATGTTCGGCCTTTCCGTCGCCATCCCCATCATGCTCATCCATACCCTGCTCAGTCGGGCGGTGGACAACCGTATCGCCCTGATGGAGGAAAAGGCGGTGGCCCTGATCAATGTCGTCGAAAGAAGTCAGGAATCCCATGGCCGCCCTTGATTGGCTAGGTAATAGCTGGTACCAGCTTGCGCTCTATATGCGCACCGGCGGCGTCGTCATGTGGCCGCTCGCCGCGGTCAGCCTCGTCATGTGGCTGCTGATCATCGAGCGTACCCTCTTTGTTCGGCGACTTCACCTGCGCCCCATGGGCTTTCACGAGGCATGGGAACACGTCAAGGACGGACGCATCCCCGCCGCCGAAAAACACGGCGGGGCCGTTGCCTTGCTCCTTGCCCAATTTATTCCGGCACGGAGCGGTCAAGCCCGTCTCGACCATTCCATCCTCGATGAAACCGTCATGCGCCTCAATCATAACCTCAGGAATCATCTCGACGCCATCGGCGTACTGGCGGCCATCGCTCCGCTCCTCGGCCTGCTCGGCACGGTCACCGGCATGATGGCCACCTTCGACGTCCTGGAGGTTTTCGGCACCGGCAATGCCAAGGCCATGGCCGGTGGCATCTCCGAGGCCCTGATCACTACGGAAACCGGCTTATTGGTTGCCATACCCGGCCTGTACATGAAGGGCTGGCTTGATCGTCGGACTCGCAACCTGGCCAAACGGATAACAGCCGCCGGCCTGTACCTCGAAAGGAGATTGTAAAAGATGCTGAATATAACCGCCACCCGCCGCCGCAACCGTTCGATGGTCGATATCAATATGGCGCCGATGATCGACATGGTCTTTCTCCTCCTTATTTTCTTTCTGGTGACCACCAGTTTCGTCAAGGAAACCGGCATCGAGGTCAGCCGACCGACGGCGGCCACGGCGACGGTCAAGGAAAAGGCCACCATCCTTATCGGCATCGACGCCACCAATAAAATCTATCTCGATCATCGGGAGGTTGATATTCGGGCGGTACGCGCTAATATCGAAAGGGCTCTGGCCGAAAACCCCGAAGGTTCGGTAGTCGTGGTAGCCGATAAGGTGAGCGCCACCGGCACCGCCATCGAGGTCATGGACGGTTGTCGCATGGCCGGGGCGCAAAATGTCTCGCTGGCGGCAAAGCTCCCTCAGGCCGAGTAAAAGAAATTATGGACGCCGTTCTTCCATCCGTGGCCCGCGGGCAATCCTGGTCGCCGTCCCTCTGGCTGCGCCGCCTGTGTATCGTCGCCATCGCCCTGGCTCTTAACCTCGCCCTGTTCGGACTCATGCCCTATTTGTTGACCCGCAATTCGGCGCCGCCTACGCGGCAACAGGAGGTCCATCAGATCAACGTCATCCGCTTCAAACAAGCGGATTCCCCGGTCAAACGCAGCACTGAGAAGCCGCCGGAACCACCACCGGAACGCCAGGTGCCAAAGCCGCAGACGGCAAAGCCGGCACCGACTAAACTGTCTCTGCCTTTTGATATCAATCCTCACCTGCCGGCTGCCGGTCCGGACAGTTTAAGTATACCGGTGGTACCTCTGGCGCAGTTGGGCGCCGGCAACCTTGCCGACATTTTCTCCACCGGCGATCTCGATTCACCGCTGGTCGTGCTGGTCCGCATCCCGCCGGTGTATCCGAGGTCGGCCAAAAACCGGGGCACGGAAGGGTGGGTAAAAGTCAGATTTATCGTCCATGAAGATGGCAGCGTCGGCAACATATCGGTTGTCGAAAGTGATCCGAAGACCATTTTTGACGACGCGGTAATCCGCTCAGTCTCCGGGTGGAAGTTCAAGGCCGGAACAGTCGGCGGAGTCCCGGTCAAGACCTGGGCGGAGACGGTCGTCCGCTTTAAGCTGGATTGATAAGAGGAGGCACGATTTATGCGCACACCAATAAGTTTGCAAGTAGGGTGCACTCCGTGCACCATCCCTTTTCATTGGTGCACGGAGTGCACCCTTGTAACCAGCAGACGGAAGTCACCAAAGAAAATCAGTTCTTGGTCGTGGCTATTGCTCTGGATGTGTATTGTCATCCTTATCATTTCCTTCACTCCAGAACCCGGTCCGGCGGAAGAGGCGAAAAATAACCTGCCGAATGCCGCCAAACTTGTCCTGGTCAAAGCCGGAAAGCTGATGAATGATAAAGACTATGCCAAGGCCATAGCCCTGCTGGTCAATTTCCAGGCCCAGACAGGTAAAGCCGAGGAGGCGGAGAGCAAAGGTTGCCTGCATGCCGAGGTCCACGCTGCCCTTGGCACCTGCTATCTCCTCGACAATAAGTTTCAGCAGGCGGCCCGCGCCCTTGAGCTGGCCCTGCAGAAAAATCCTCGCCATCTCTCCGCCCGGTTGAACCTGGCCAAGGCCGCCTACGAACTGCACGACTACTGGGAGGCTGCCGAGTCCTTTACCAAGGCCTATGAGATAACACCGGAAAAAAACCCGGAGCATCTTTATTTCGCGGCGGTGGCGTATCTTCTCGCCAAGCGGAACGATCGAAGTATCGCCCTCTTCGAGCAGCTGCTGGCCACCCACCGCGACAAATTTCGCCCCGAATGGCGGGAAAACCTGGTCCACGCCCTCCTCGCCGCCGGTGACAATCGTCGCGCCCTGCCCCATATCCGCGAGCTGACCGAGACCTATCGCGACGCCAAGCAGGTGCAATGGCAGGAAATCCTTCTCCAACAGTATCTGCAGCTCGAAATGGACAACGAGGCCCTTGCTCTGGTTGATCTTTTGACCTCCCGCACGCCAACGGAACCTAAATGGTGGCGGGCACTGGTCCACCTCCATCTCCAGCATAGCCGGTACCAACCGGCCCTGACCGCCCTCCTCGTTGCCGGCTATCTGGAGCCACTGTCCGAGCAGGAATTGCGCCTGACCGCCGACCTTTACCTGCAGCTGGGTGTGCCTCGGAAGGCCGCGCCCCTCTATGAAACCATCCTCAAGGAGAAAAACAACCCGCAACTCCTTGCCAATCTGCTCCTTGCCCTGCAGCAATTAGGCCAATCGGAACAGGCCATGGCACTCTTGGAGAAATTTGCCCCGACGACCATGACCCCGGAGCTGTCAATACAGAAAGCCGACCTTCTTTATGGCCTTGGCAAATATAAGGATGCCGCCCAACTGTATCGCAAGACCGCCGAATCCGGCGTCACCGGTAAACAGCGGGACCGCGCCCTGCAGATGGCCGAATACGCAAGAGTCCAGGCGGGCAATGAGCAGGGAGGCGAAAATCATCGCAAATCAACGGCCACCTTTTGACTGTCGGAAAGATCATTAGAAATGTTCATGGAAAAAAATAGTTTTGTCACGCTGCCTCTGTTTAAGCAAGAAGAGCCGGTGGAAAATCCGGCACCCGGGATAATCCCTGATATTTTCCTGTAACACCCGAAAACTCTGGCTATCAAAAGATGCCCATGTGGGTAAAAAGCGAAAAAGAAAGCGAAAAAGGGGTCGGATTTATTATTTCAATTTTCCAAGCTGAGCAACATAATTGTAATGATGACAATAGGCACACGTTGTATTATTATTAGGCAATGAAACAATTCAATTGGAATGCTGAAAAGAACCAGTTTTTAATGAGT
>JAZDOW010000185.1:0-7506 GCA_043798185.1 Pseudomonadota bacterium
CTGCATTGGATCAGAATTTTCAATCGATTTGCCCATTACCAAAGCAAAGACCACAAAATTCTTTCGTTAAAACGCTGCTGCGCATGGTTGCTTAGAGGCAGCAGGATTTATGATATATAAATTCACAGGAAACTTCAGCTTTAATACAAAGAAATAAATATTATCAGGGTAATATCGAAGTGAAGGATTAAAATTACTCTGATTATAATTGTTCACTGAGGAAATTCTGGCCTGTTTTGACCGTGCCAACTGTGTGATACCATTGATATGGTGTTCAGAACACCTCACCAGGAAAGGGTAATTTTTTCAAAAGCCGAACGCACCAGCCATAGTGTTTCGCTGTCGCTCTGCTCTTCCAGCTCTTTTGGCATTGGCAAAGCACAGAGCGGTCCTGAAAAAAAATCCGTTGGAATTTGATTATTGTTACACCATTCCCTCGCAGCCTGCCAAATAGCTTCGACTTCGCCTGCCGATTGTTTAGACAGTAGAGTAAGTTTTTCGATCACGGCCACTTTTCCACGATACTGTAAGTCATCTAATGCGCCATCGGCAGCTAGCCAAGCTGAGCAGAATGACAATGCAGCGGCCAATTGACCGGATAGGGCGAGGTAAATGGTGGTAGCCCTCGCTGTGAGTAAATTGAAGAAATCTAGTGCCTGACCTAATGCGAGTATGGCTTGCACATGACTCCTCTCCCTTGGCCCATATCTAAGTAATCGATCCACCTCGTCATGATCATCTCTGTTAATGGCAGAATAATAGGCAATTGCCCGCTGTTTGGCTGTCAATTCTTGGTAAAGTTTCTTCCCGATATCCATAGCTTTCCTTTAATATTTATGGTTATTTTATTCATAGACTCCGCTTCTTGACATATTTAAAGCTCACCCACTATTTTCCGCCAATTGCAACTTCCAATGCTGCTAGCCGCACTTTCAGTTCATCTATTTCCACCACTCGTGCAAGTGTACCAACCGCTGAAACTAATTGTATAGCCACATCTGGCGGCAATCGTCCGTCAGCTGCCGCCTTGATAAAGGCATGTGCAATGTCACTCATGCTGTCTGTGCTCGGAATTTCCACCTGTACCGGTGCCGCCTGGGCCTTCAGGGGCGGGCATAGCCTGTCGAGGCAAACCCTCAAGGCCTGCATGTCACCACCCTTGGCAAGATCAATTACTTTTCGTGTGAGGGCCTCAACCTCCCCGTCGAATAAAGACTGAGCAAGAACGGTTGCTCGGTTTTTTGCTCCCGGTCGCTTCCCCGCTGGATTTCCTGATTGGCCAGGCTGGAATGGTCTCCCCTGTCCTCGCTGTTTCCCCGTTGTATTTTTAGCCATTTTTTACCTCATGCCTTTCTGTTTCCATCGTTTTCTGACTGCCCGATCTAAGGATTGGTTCCATTCACTTTTTCTCGTAACCATCCAATATAAAGGCAAAAAAGTGTTCACTAATTTTTCCTGTCGGTATTCACGGCAAAGGCCCTGTCTGTCGGTCCCAACCGGGATATAACTATTTCGAAAGCTCCTGAGATACGACTGCGGTCAATCACCAGGACATCCCCAGGGAGACGGCAAAGGGCAAAAATGCCGAAAGCCCATCCCAACAGAATAATCTCGGTGTGTACATTAGTAGTAGAGTCCTTATATATATATATACACACCGAGATTGATAAAAAATTGGCGAATTTTTGTTTATGTTCCTGTCTTTATTGATCGTTTTTTTGTAGCGCATGTTTTTACACTTTTTCAAAACCTATACACACCGAGATTTTCCGCCTCTCAGCATGCATTAATTTTCTAACCGCTGCCAGTGCGTCCCGTGTTTCGTCTATTGGCAATCCCTGCAGGTGACTAAGGTTCTCCGCCGCGTCGATACCTTGCGATCTGAAATAATTAAGCACTTGGCCCCGGTCTTTTCGTGGGCAAAGACAGCCGTCATGAACCGGCAGAATCACTACACCATCGTGCATACCGGCTTCCATGATAGAAAGCATGATGGCACCTTCAGTACGTTGCAGGTCTCCCCAGTTCGGTCGATAAAACTGGTCGGCTATTTGAGAATGATAGTTTTCAAGCTCTAAAATGAGCTGGTCCAGTCCATCCACTTTCCCGTGATGTTTTTTATACGTTCGCTCAACCGCCTTCCGGCCATCGACAAATGACATCGGCTTGACGGTGTTCATCATCAAAAGCATGGCTTTTTTTGCAATCGCTCGTCGCTCATCTGTAAAAAGATAAAGGTCGCTGCTGGGGGGCTGTATGCCCTTCCGGCGATAAAGCAGTTGAACATGCATGGCCTTACCGTCAATGTCTGCCGTCAATTCGCCATCAATCTGAATAGCCCTGCGAAGGTTTTTGCTTTCACCAATCCAAAAAGCTCCATACATTCTTCCGCCTTTGGTTAGGTCTCGATCATTGAACACAAAGGCTGGAAGTATCTTTTCCGGGTCCGGGAAGATCAAAGGTTCTTTCCCGCGGACTTCGACCTGATAGTCATTGAATAAATCAAAGGTTGGGTTGTCGATCCCTGTGATAATTTTGTGCTGCAGATAAAAGGAGTGGACCTCACGTAACTTGGCTTTCAATTCCTTGAGCGCCGCAGAATTAACCTTTGCCACCTTTCCTCCTCCAAGATTCACCCGTACCAGCTTTTCTGGTTGAAAAATGATACGAGTAGGTTGGTACCTTTTGATTCGTGCGGAAAACGTCAAGATCGATCGAGTGTACTTCGAGGTTTCGCCACCCTTCTCTCTGGTCTCGCGGGCGACAAACTGAGCTTTATCGAGGTGGGCCAGTGCTCCCAAGAAAATATCTCTGGAAAAGCCGATATCCTCAGCGTTTAGTCTTGAAAAATTTCGGATTATGAGTTCTCTCCCGCTCTTGATATTCGACAAAATACAATCAATGGCGGAGATGAATTTTTCACGATCAACCCTGTTGCGGATATTTGCTTTCGGATAATCTTCCACCAATCTTTCAGCACATCCCGAATAAGACCGCAGCTCAAATTGGAAGTAAGGCAAATCTTCGTTAGACAATTGTGTTTTGGCCTTCCGCCGCATGGAAATCTCGCTTTGAAAACCTTGACACAATTTTTCTGAACTCTGGGAACATGCCGCTTGCATGTTTAAACTTCGGACGCCCAATTTAATAGGGAAAGCTGAGCCGGTTTCGAAAGAACGTAGCGGGCTACCCGGTGACAATTTCCTTCCGGGGTCAGGTCGTTCACCCAAACTGTTTCAATCGGGAATCCGCTCTTTCGTAGTTCTAGGCACCTTTGGGCCGGATGCATTATATCCAATAGGTGTCGAGCTTGAAGTGTCGTGATCGGCCCAATTTCCTGCAGGTGCCGAAGAATCCTTGACCGTTGGCTGGCAGCTGAGTTGTCTTGCATGCTCACACCTCCAATCGGGAAATAAGCCAGTCTATAGCCGAATCAACTGGATATGCAATTTTCCTCGAAATACGGAAAGCCCCAGGGATGCCTGTGCCAGCCGAATCGTTGTTGGCAGCGGTACCGGGAGCGAGTAACCCTCCTGAGAATTTTGATATCTCAGAGCGAGCAACAAACGGGCTTGGCCATTTCTCAGCAAGCTGTCGGATAGTTTCTCTTGCAGCGTCTTGATTTTTTCTCTTGGCTTTAGCGGATGTGTGCATTTTTCAACCTCTTCTATCGTTGTGTCGCCTTGTGTCGAAGTGACACATTGGCTTGATAAATGAGGTTTTAGCAGGCTGAATTTCGGAAACAGGGATTTCGGAATTTCGAAATTAAGGTTTCGGAATGGGAATTTTAGGGGATTAGAGCTTTCCTTTTTCGGATAATGGACAATATCTTCGAAACATCACCTGAGTCATAAGATAATGATTTTTCAGATATTTCTCTGCTTTTCGTAGTTTTAATTATCTTTTCTTCGGTTGTGATCCTCCATCTTCCAGCCGACTTTTTAACTTCTTTTATACGGCTAAAAACGAACTCATCTTTACCAGAATTTCTAATCTCTTTAAGTTTTCCGATAAACTCGTTTACAGCACCCGCTTGTAAAAAACTTGTTTTCCCCTCCGCTGTAAATTTATCGTAAAGATATTCAATTACTTCCCTGAAATGTGATGCCTTTCTACCGCTTTTCTTTCTGGCTTTTTGTTTTGAGTTTTTAGGGATCGACTGCAAACCATCAGTAGCAATTCGTTGCCCCTGCATGATTGAGAGTGGCACCGCTTCCGGGGCTTTCTTATTGAACTGACTTTCGAGGCGTTTTGCGTCGATTTTCCGGACGTAAAGCTGCGTCCTATCTCCTTCCGAGCATTGTCTAACGTTTTCACCCTTGTCCCATTCGCCCTGGATGAATTGCAGGTCCTTGGTATTTAACCAACCGCCCAAGGGAAGAACTTCAGATAGGTATTGTTCCTTTTCGGTTAGAGGGAAGTGCCTCAATGATGGAGGGCAGTCAAAATTCAATTTAACCTTATCATCTGAAATCTCTATGGCCTGAATGCATTCCCTGGTAAGAGGCAGCCAGGTGGTTTTTTTATACTCAATTTGGCCCCCGGGATCGCGATAGTCGGTGCCGATAATAACAACGTACCAGCAGACCGTCACAGCCGCGACGGGAGCGTATATGGCCAGCTCTCCGTCGACAGCCAGGCTGAAGATTTCATGTTCTGTTTTGCCGTAAGGCTCTAACTGTTTGACAAAATCGGTAAATGCCAGAAAATTAGAACGTCGAGCATAGTAGTCTTTTTCTTGATTTCGTTCGGCTTGTGCTCTCTCTACTCTTGTGTCATCCCGCGTGAATTTATCAAGAGAATTTTGGGCGACCAAGAGTCCAGCAGAAGTAACTCTTACACCTTCAGGTGGCTCGATAACATTAAAAGCTGTTCCATTAGGTAGCCAGCCGTATTTGACAAACAACTCCTGTTTATTAAGTTTTGCTTGTGCATGACGAGGGAGAAGCAGGAGGGGGATGCAGTCAGGGTATTCGTAGCTGCTCCCTTCAAAAAGATCTGGATTACACCTTAGGTGCATTTCTGCTTCAGGAGCCAATGGGTGAGCATAAGGGGTAATTTTGCCAGCTGGCCATTCAATAGAATTCTCCCCCGCGGGTGACAGTGTTAGTTGGCCTGTTTCGACCTTCTCTACACTGAATCGAAAAAATAAATCTATCTTTCCTTCTGTTGCCAATCTGAGCAAATTAGTCTCAGACTCGGCAAGTTTGGACGCTGCTTCTGTAATGGTAAAAAACGAAAGGACACCTTCTTTCGTGGCTTTTTTGAGTGTGTTCAGTGCAGGTTCTTCATTGTGGTGCTTGAAGGTGTTTGCATGACATGCCGAAGAGCAGGCTTTTAAATAGGCGCGAACGGCATCTATTTCCCGCTGCTTCAATGAATCGCTGAAATGCAGAATGCTATGGCGATTATAGTTTTCCACCTCTGAGCGGGCATCTCCACCCAACCAGCCTTCCACATCTTCCTGCGCTTCTTCAATCAGTTCTAACGCCTCTTTTGAGAACGGCTCCAAATCAAAAATGTTTTGGTTTTGCTTATAAACTCCTCTTCCATAAATCAGACAGAAAAAAATTCTAAATATCCATTGGATTTTTTTGAAGTTCAAGGTCGTGTTGGGAAGACCAAGAAGACGCATTTCAATATCACAAGAGCTATCGTTGTTCTCAAATTTCAGTTCAAGATAGCAATGATCTGCTTTTGGAACGATATGCGGAAAACATATGTCATGCGTAAGGGATAATTCTGTTTCTTGGAGTCCATTGTCATACATGGTTCTAAAAAGACCATAAAGTTTCTCTTCTGGTATTTTCCTTTCAATATCGGGAGGGAACTTATCCTCTGTATGTAAATGACCAAGTAAATAACCAAGCACTCTGTCGAGTTCTCGGAGATTACCCGGCCAATTGTAGGCGTACAGGCGCACCAGGTCAAAATTGGTTAAATAGAGTTCAGGGTATTTTGCCACAATGAAATAAAAGATGTCGTCTCGACGTTTATATAGCGGCGGAACTTCTACCCTTATTTTGAAATAGTCGATCAATTCTCCTGGAAGCTCGTCTCTTGTTGTCGCGACAACTCGGACACGCTTTAACAGAGCGCTCAGGGATTTGAGTTCTTCGACAGGAAAACATTCAAGATTTTCTAAGATTATTAGCCCGTTGCCGTTTGCATCAAGACTTTTCCAGCCTGCCAGCTCTTCTTTTGCAATAGACTCGCAATCAACCGTCTTGAATTCTGCATCCTCAGCTTTGTAGTTCCAAAGGCGCTCTTTTACGATCCGTACAAACTGGCTCTTACCGACTCCCGTCGGACCTGTGATAACTATATGATCAAGGTGGTCGTGGGATGCGTCAAGTTGTCTATTGAAGTTTTCGATTTCATCTTGAATTCCCGGCAACTCGAAAAACTGGCCATTGGCGTCATCCACGATCTCACCCACAAAGATCCCCTGAAAAAAATCACCGAGCAGGCCGCAGGGTTTACGGCTTTTCGGGAGCTACCCTAGCCCGGTGAAGATCGTTGTCCTTTATCAGAAGAGCTTATCCTGCAGCCCTCTCAAGGATTTTATCTTGAAGTGCCTTTTCCAGTTCACTTTTCACCTCTTCATTGAAGCAGGCGAATATGACTTTCAGGGTAAGGTTCTTCCGGAGAAATGAAAAAACTGTATTGACGGCAATGGTTGCAGCTGCAGACAGGGGAAAACCATAAACACCACAACTTATGGCAGGGAAGGCGATTGTCGAGAGATTTCTCTCTTCGGCGATTTTCAGGCATTCGTAATAGCAGGATGCCAGCAATTCGCTCTCTTTCTTGTCTCCACCCCGCCAGACTGGCCCTACCGTATGAATGACATATTTGGCGGGAAGATTATACCCGTCTGTTATCTTTGCGCTTCCGGTCGCACATCCCTTGAGCGTTATGCACTCTTCCAACAATTGCCTGCCGGCAGCCCGGTGAATCGCTCCATCCACTCCGCCGCCACCCCGTAATGAATTGTTCGCGGCATTGACAATTGCATCGACGGACAGCTTGGTGATATCTGCGTTCTTCATTTCAATGCGCTGTTCAGCTTTTGGAACGCTCTCTTCTCGGTTCTTTTTCATGCTTCCATCCTCTGCACATCAATGAAAGTTGTTACACTGTAACGTTTCTTTCCAGCTGGATAAGCGTTTCTTCGATCCTCACCCGCAATTTTGCGGGTGGCAACAATCCGCTGCAGTGCGCTATCAGCTCTTGGCGCCAGCATCTCTTGCAATCTGGTCAACAGGGCGCCCCTCCAGTTTTTCAGGGCGCGCTATGGGCGTTGTGTGGGCGTTGCGTGTTGCATTGGTCATAGCCAATAGCCATATGGATTGTTCGCCCTCAAACGAGATAGTTACAGTGTCCCGGCATGTAGGCGTAAGCCAAGCCCCTTGATTACTTTCATGATGGTTGTGAATTCCGGGTTTCCATCGGCACTCAGGGCTCGATACAACCCTTCTCGGGACAATCCTATATCTTTTGCCA
>JAZDOW010000232.1:0-29321 GCA_043798185.1 Pseudomonadota bacterium
ATAGGAGTAAAGGTAATGTACAATAAAGGAACAATAATACCGGGACTGATCATCTTTGTCCTGTTGATAACTTTTCCACTCTGGTTCAATGCGTTCTCGAAGGCAAGCACGGTACCAAAAGTTGAGTTGCCGACCGGTGGACAAAAGGAGTGTGTCGCATCTGTTGCTGAAATGCGTGCTAATCATATGGTACTGCTCAACGAGTGGCGAGATGATGTTCTTCGTTCAGACAAACGTGTTGCAGTGACTGTAGGTGGGAAGGAATATCGCAAGGGATTGCAGACGGCGTGTATGGCCTGTCATACCAACAAGGAGAAGTTTTGTGACTCCTGCCATACCTATGTATCTGTGAATCCCTTCTGCTGGGATTGTCATATGACCCCGAGTGTATTGGCGGCAAAGAAGGAGACACATTAATGGATAAGCAACGAAGAAAATTTCTGAAAATCGCCGGCGTTACCGCTCTGGCCGGTATCAGTGCGCCGGTGGTTGTAAATCTTGCGTCAACTCCGGTTGCGGCTTCATCGAGTCAGGGACAGGCGGCAAATGCTGCGCCTGCCGCCACTGGCCATGCATTGGCAGCAACCCCCAAGGGTGTACGCCTTGGCCTACTCATTGATATGCGGAAACTTTACGGCCATCCTGAGCTTCTTGATAAGGTGACCGCTGCCTGTCATAAAGTACATAATGTGCCTAAGATTGACGACAAGAAGAGTGAGATTAAGTGGATATGGAAGACGCCTTACGCCAATGCTTTTATCGATCAATCGATAAGCCACGCTTCAAAGGTCACTCTGGAAAACGATTTTCTTGTTCTCTGTAACCATTGTGATGAGCCCCCTTGTGTTCGGGTTTGTCCGACCAAGGCGACTTTTATCAACCCAAAGAATGGTATTGTCGCGATGGACTTTCATCGCTGCATTGGTTGCCGCTTCTGCATGATGGGTTGTCCTTATGGCGCCCGGAGTTTCAACTGGATGGATCCTCAGCCGCTTCTCAAGGAGGTCAATCCCGATTTTCCTGCGCGAATGCGTGGTGTTGTAGAGAAATGTAACTTCTGTGGGGAACGTCTGGCGCTGGGCAAAGAGCCTGCGTGTGTAGAGGCAGTCAAGGAACTCGGGGCTATCATTTTTGGCGATCTCAACGATCCTCAATCGGAGATCCGCAAGATTCTTGACAAGGAGCATACCATCCAAAGGCAAGCGGCCCTTGGAACCAAACCGTCAGTCTTTTACATAGTGTGAGGGCGTTATGATAGAAAAAGCGTTAAAAGGAAACTCTAACTACTGGATGTGGCTCGCTTTCTTGAGCGCATTCATTGCGGTGGGAGGGATATGTTATCTTCGGCAGTTTATCTACGGTATGCATCTGACCGGTATGGGACGTGATCTGTCTTGGGGACTCTATATTTCCCAATTCACTTTTTTGGTCGGTGTGGCAGCTGGAGGCTTGATGTTAGTTCTGCCATACTACATTCATAATTACAAGGCATTTGGAAGAATTACCATCCTTGGTGAATTCCTGGCGATTGCCTCTATCGTTATGTGCCTTATGTTCATTATGGCAGATATCGGTCAGCCATTGCGTGGTCTGAATATGTTCCTGCATCCGACACCGAATTCAATGCTGTTCTGGGATGCGATGGTGCTGCTTGGCTATCTTGGCCTAAACATTATCTGTGGATGGGTTATCCTCACCGCAGAGCGAAAGCAGGTTAAGCCTCCGAAGTGGGTATATTTTTTCGTTTATCTTTCTCTACCCTTCGCAGTCTCGATTCATACTGTAACAGCAATGCTTTACTGCGGTTTGCCCGGCCGTCATTTTTGGTTATCGGCGATCACCGCCCCGCGATTTCTTGCTTCTGCTTTTGCAGCTGGCCCGGCTTTGATTGTTATTGCCTGTCTGGTCATGAAACGGGTAGCTCATTTTGATGCAGGAAAAGAGGCGATAAAGAAGCTGACAACTATCATTATGTATGCTGCGCTCATCAATGCATTCTTTGTTTGTTTGGAGTTTTTCGTCGGTTGGTATTCGAATATACCCGGCCACAAGCATTCCCTTGAGTATCTCTTTTTTGGTCTTGAACATCATGGCCATGTATATAACAACTTGGTCCCCTTCATGTGGAGTTCAGTTTTTCTCTGTTTTGGTGGTCTTGCTCTTTTTGCCTATATGAAGATTAAAGATGACTTCAATGATGTCTTTGTAGGCATTGGTTGTCTTATGATTTTTGTCGCTCTCTGGCTTGATAAAGGACTTGGTTTTGTTATGGGAGGCCTTGTTGTCAATCCCCTTGACGAAATAGTCGAGTATTATCCGACCGCCAATGAGATTGGCATAACCCTGGGTATATGGGCTACCGGATTTCTCCTGGTAACCATGCTCTATAAGATTGCGGTAAAAGTAGAGCATGAGGTGGAAGGATAGTATTTTCTTGCCTTTTAAAAGTGCGAAAATGCCCCCGACTTGTCGGGGGCATTTTTTTTTGTTAAAAGAAAAGCAAGCCGTTTGAAAAAATGCTTTAATACATTGAAAATGTGAACGGTTGGGTGAAAATGTCAATAACCTGAGGGTCAAGTTTGGCTAACAAGCGTGTACTTGTAGTGTATTATTCATATACTCAGCAGACCAAGATCCAGTTAAAGAAATTCATCTCTGGTTTAGAATGCGCCGGCATCGAAGTTAGCCGGGAACGGCTTGAGCCGATTAAACCCTATGAGTTCCCTTTCAGGACCAATTTGCGTTTGGTGATTGCCATGATGCTGACTTCTTTTCAAAAGCGCATGACTATTCGACCCGTGTCCGGCGATTGTTTTCGGTCTTGGGACTGCATAGTCCTGGCCGGTCCGACATGGTCATCGCATCCCAGTGGGCCGATTCTCGATTTTCTTGACCGTTATGGCAGGGATGTCTGTGGAGGCAGGGTGGTAATTCCGTTCATCTCCTGTCGGTCCTATTGGCGATTACATTACTGGACACTGAAAAGACGGCTTGGCGGATATGGCTGCAAGGTTCAGAAGCCAGTTGTCTTTATGCACCCACAAAAGGAACCATGGCGGTTTTTCGGGCTTATCCTCCAGTTGCGGGGCAAAATTCCCCGGCGGGAAAATTCCTGGTTCAGGCAGCATTATCCAGGATATGGCCATAGCAAGGAGCAAGGAGGATACGCCATAGAAGAAGGGATAAAACTTGCTGAAAAAATACTCAACGACTGTTATGGGTAAAGATATTTCAGGGCCATTGTCCGTTAAGATAGAGAGTATAATAATAGAGAATACTTTCCGAAAAGAAAATATACAGCAAGGCCGCCAAGGAGAGAAAGGGGCCGAAAGGGATACGGGTTTGACCACCCTTATTTTGCCGGCGCATGGCAATGATGCCGATAATTGCCCCTGTCGCCGAACTCATAAAAATGACAAAGGGGAGGGCCTGCCATCCCAGCCAGGCTCCAATCATAGCGAGGAGCTTGATATCGCCGCCACCCATTCCGTCTATTTTGCGGAGAAGGGCATATGTTAGGGCAACAGCATAAAGCACGCCTCCCCCTGCCAGGAGGCCGATAAGGGAACTCTGCCATGTTACAGTATCGCTGACCAGGGAGAATAGAAATCCAAGAACTATACCTGGGAGGCTAATTGTATCAGGAATGATCTGGAGACGGATGTCAATAAAGATAATAACAAGGAGTGCGGCAGAGAAAAAAAAGTACCCGACGGTAACCAAAGAAACTTGAAACCGATGCACAAGGGCGACCGTAACAATAGCCATGAGTAATTCTACCAGGGGATATTGTAAGGATATAGATTTGTTACAATGACCGCATTTGCCACGCAAGAAAATGTAGCTGAGAATCGGAATATTTTCAAACCAGCTAAGTGGAGAGCTGCACTGGGGACAATGTGATGCCGGAAAGACAATCGACTGGTTCTCCTCGGGAAGGCGGAGGATGACGACATTGAGAAAACTGCCGACGATTGCCCCGAAGAGGAATGCAATAATAAGAAGTGGAATTTCGCTAATCATGGTTGGAGGACTGTGTCTGAATTTATAAGGGAAAGTTGAGGGGGAAAATATTCACATTATCCCGTTTATCGGGATTAGGTAAAAGCTTTAAGAATTTAAGCAATTATATAGGTGTATATGTCACAATACCAGGAAAAAGCAACTGCTGTCCGAATAGAAAAGTTCGCTAATAAAAACTTCCGACTCACGCTCAAATGTCCCCAAGTGGCAGCAAGCTGCAAGCCGGGGCAATTTGTCATGATCCGAACGGCTGTTGGAAAAGATCCCTTGTTGCGCCGGCCATTTTCCATTCACCAGACGAGCGGAGAAGCGAAAATTCAAATTTACTTCAAGGTAGTAGGCAAGGGGACGGAAATGCTCTCCCAGGTCAGAGAAGGTCAGGAAGTTTCTGTTTTAGGGCCATTAGGACGTGGCTTTCGCCTCAATTTGAATAGTCCGCTCATTATTGTCGGAGGGGGTTTGGGAATTGCTCCGATGCTTTTTCTGGCGAAAGAAAATTGTCGGTTGAAAAAAAGTTGTGTCGACGATTTGGTACTACTTGGAGGCCGGGAGAAGAATGAACTGGCCCACCTCCTAGATGATTTTAAAAAGTTGGGCCTTCGGGTGATGACCGCAACCGATGACGGCTCACTCGGACATCATGGTTTGGTTACTGAAATTATGCAGTCCGTTTCCTTGCCTCCTCGGTGTTCCGTCTATACATGCGGGCCTGAACAGATGATGGCGGGAGTCAGCAAGATTTGTCAGTTGCAGTCTCTTCCCTGTCAAGTGTCCGTTGAGAGTGTCATGGCCTGTGGAATGGGGGCCTGTCTTGGCTGCAGCAGACCGGCTAAAGATGGCACCTATACCCATGTCTGTCTGAATGGGCCGGTATATGATGCGGAGGAGTTGTCATGGACTATATAATCCCAAGAGATGAAAATGCGCCGGATCTGCGGGTAAATATCGGCTCGCTCGAGATTGCCAATCCGGTTATGACTGCTTCTGGAACATTTGGTTATGCTCGAGAATTCGAGCAGTTAATGAATCTGCATCGTCTCGGGGCAGTGATTGTCAAAGGGATCTCCCTATATCCCAGGGCGGGCAATCCACCACCGCGAATAGTCGAAACCGCTTGCGGCATGCTGAATGCCATTGGTCTGCAGAATGTTGGAGTGGATCGCTTTATAACTGAGAAAATGGTCTATCTCCAAGGACTTAATGTGCCTGTCATAGTAAATATTCTTGGCGATTCACTGGCTGAATACGAGGAAATAACTTCGCGACTGGCAGGTGTACCTGGGGTAGCTGGAATTGAAGTCAATATCTCATGCCCTAATGTTAAAAAGGGCGGTGTTGCCTTTGGTACCGATCCGGCGATGGCGGCTGCGGTTACCGGTGCAGTCAAGAAAAAGGCGGATGTGCCGGTAATGGTCAAACTATCACCGAATGTTTCGGATATCACTGTCATCGCCAGGGCCGTTGAAGATGCTGGGGCGGATGCAATTTCCTTGATTAACACTCTGATCGGCATGGCCATTGATCTGTCGACCCGCCGCCCGGCGTTGGCCAATATTATCGGAGGGTTGTCAGGACCGGCAATTAAGCCGGTGGCTCTGCGCATGGTTTATCAGGTCGCTCAGACGGTTTCTGTTCCGGTTATAGGTATCGGCGGTATCGAGTCGGCGGAAGATGCTTTGGAATTCATGCTTGCCGGGGCCACCGCAGTGCAGATTGGAACAGCCAATTTTACAAATCCTCGGGCCAGTGAAGAAATTGTCGACGGCATCGGCGCATATGCTGTAGCTGAAAAATTGTCATCCATCCGATCAATCATTGGCGGGTTAAGGGTTGACTGAGGTGCCCCTCGCTTTTCGGCTGGTTTTGATCCCCTTTTGCAAATGGGATTATCGACAATCGGCAGATGAGTCTAAAAAATATACTTTTCCACCTGGCTGATTTCCTTGGCAATCAACCGTTTACCAGCGAGCAGCCCCTTCGGAGTGTAGGCAGTTTCACTTTTAATCGAGTCGAGCAGTGCATTGCTCTCGAGAAAGACTGCCGATTTTTCGACTGCACACACAAACTCCTGCCTTGCGTTGAAGGTGCATAACCCAGCCACAGCCTGATACAGCAGGCGTTTATGCCCAGTTACTCTATCACAGGCTTTCTCAGCCCGGAGTAATGCGCTTTCCATGGCAAAAATCTGGATGGCTGCATCGGCCATGGCAAGGAGAACTTCTTGCTCCTGAGTAACTTCAGCACCAAATATATTGACGATATAATCAGAGAAGGCAAGGTAGATACGTTTCATCCCTCCCAGGAGCGCTTTCTCTGCGGCAAAAACCTGGGCGTTGCAAGATTCAAGACCAGGGGCAGGGACTCTGTTCTTTAAGCCTTTGCGTAGAAACAGACCTGGGATAAGCAGTCGATTGATTTCGTTGGTTCCCTCGTAAATCCTCTGGACCCGCTCATCGCGGTACAGTTGTTCAATGGGGTATTCGGCAATATAGCCATATCCGCCATGCACCTGGAGGATGTCATCAATGGCCTTGGCGGCTGCTTCGGTGCAAAAGACTTTTGCTATTGCACATTCCCCAGCATATTCTTCAATCCCTTTCTGGTGAAGAACGTAGTAGTCGTCTCTCTTGCTATCAAGGGTCGCCAGGCGGTCATCAATCAGGCCGGCCAAGCGGTAAACCACCGCCTCGGCGGCAAAGGTCAAGGCTGTAACGTCGGCCAGTTTTTCCTGAACGGCACCGAAACTGCTGATCGGAACACCAAACTGCTGCCTCTCGTTGGCATAGCGAGCACCTTCGGAAAGGGCATATTTTTTCTGTCCAACGCAGAGGGCACCTAGTTTGAAACGACCGACATTGAGGACATTGAAGGCAATTTTATGTCCCTTGCCCACTTCGCCGAGGACGTTTTCAACAGGTACTTTGACGTTGTCGAGGATCACCTGCCGGGTTGATGAACCGTGCATACCCATCTTTTTTTCTTCCGGGCCGAGGGTGAGTCCGGGGAAAGTACGTTCGATCAAAAAGGCAGTGAAGTGCTTTTTATCGACTTTGGCAAAAACAGTATACAGGTTGGCAAAGCCGGCATTGGTGCTGAACTGTTTGGTGCCATTGAGGACGTAGTGCAAACCATCTGCAGAGAGGATAGCCGTCGACTTCGCGCCTAAGGCGTCCGAGCCGGAACCAGGTTCGGTCAGGCAGTAGGCACCAATCATCTCAGCACGCATCAGCTTTCCAAGATAACGCTCTTTCTGCTCAGCCGTACCGTAATATATCAGGGGCAACATACCGATTCCGGTGTGGCACATATAGGTGAGGCCAAAGTTGAGGGCAAAGGCCATTTTTTCAGTGACCAGCATGCTGGTGACTTTGTCGAGGGAAAGGCCACCGTACTCCTCCGGTGCATCGATCATCATCAAGCCGAGATCTGCACATTCCTCGAGTTTTTCAAGGAGAAGGTCGAAATTCTTTGCCTCAATTTCCTTGTTGAGAGGCTGAATTTCGCAAGTAACAAATTGCTCGGTGGTATTGGCAATCTGCTTATGTTCGTCAGTGAAGTCCTCGGGGATAAATATATCCTGACAGGCGACTTCTTGTGTCAGGAAGTCGCCGCCGGAAAAGATCTTTTTTGCCATAACTCATCCTTTTCTTTTTAATGCGATATTCCTTAACGAAAAACACCCTTGAAGGATTCTCTCATTTCGCGTTTGAGGATTTTTCCTGTCGGTGTTTTCGGGAGAACCTCGACAAAAATAATCCTTTTTGGCACCTTGAAAGATGACAGATGCTTCTTGCAGTGCTCAATGATTTCTGCTTCTGTCACCTTTGCCTCAGTCTTCAGTTTGACCACTGCAGCAACCGCTTCCACCCACCGTGGATGCTCGAGCCCGACCACGGCCACTTCTTCAACTGCAGGATGCAGGTAGACAGCTTCCTCAACCTCCCGGGAGGCGACGTTCTCACCACCGGTTTTGATCATGTCCTTAATCCGGTCGACCACGGTTATATACCGGTCCTGGTCGAGGACACCGAGATCGCCTGAATGGAACCAGCCGCCGCGCATGGCTGTTTCGGTTTTGTCCGGTTCCTTGAAGTACATGGTCATGACATGGGGACCGCGGCCGCAGATCTCGCCGGGATTATCGACAGAGCTGATTGGGTTGCCGTCGCCATCTTCGATGCGCGACTCCATATGCAGCCCGCCCATACCGGCAGATCCAATTTTGGCCAAGGCGTCTTCGGCTTTCAGGATGGTGTGATAGGGTGCCAGTTCGGTCTGGCCGTAATAGTTGTAGACGCCGGCTCGGGGGAATTTCTCCAGAATTTCTTTGAGGATTTCCTTCGGCATGATCGAGGCTCCGTAATAACATTTTACCAGACTGGAGAGATCATAGCGCTGGAAGTCCGGATGTCGGAGAATGCCAATCCATACCGTTGGTGGGGCAAAGAACATCGTGGCTTTCCAGGTCTCGATGGCCGCCAGGATTTTACCGATATCCGGGGTCATGAGGATGTTGGTACCGCCGATCCAGAACATTGGGTTGAGGAATACATCTCGCTGGGCACAATGGTAAATTGGTAAGGCATTGATGTTGATATCCGTATGATCATATTTGCCATCAATGATGCAGCCCATATATTGAGCAATGAGTGACTGATTGCTGATCAGCACACCCTTCGGCAGGGATTCCGTGCCGCTGGTGTAGGTCATCTGGACCGGATCCTCTATGCGTAAAATAACATCGGGTTCTGCCTGCGGGGCAGCGGAATACCAGCTGTCGAAGTCGATAAAACCAACGGCAGGCGGCATGCCGGCACCTTGGTTCGACCAGATGAAATGTCGTATTCCCTCCATTTTACCTAATGCGCCTTTGACATTATCATAGAGGCTGTCTTCGACGATAAAGACAGTGCTTTCGGAATGGTTGATGCAAAAGGCGATGTCATCATCTTTTAAGAGGTAATTGACCGCCAGATAGATGGCGCCGATCTTAGCGCAGCCCATCCAGGTCAGGACGTGATGGTGGGTATTGTGCGCTAAGATGGCGACGCGATCATATTTTTTTACACCGAGGTTGGCGAGAGCATTTGCCGCCTGATTGCACTGGTCTTCCAGTTGCGTGTAGGTCAGGCAGAGGTCACCGAAAACCAGGGCGGTTTTGTCGGGATAATGGTACCGGGTCCGGCGGATCATGTCGGCGACGACCCACCGGTTGATCCGGTTGTTGCGATTCATGATAAAGTCAATGTTTTCCGGGCTGATTGTACTGTACCGAAGCTTGTCTTCTGTCGATAACGGTTCATGAATCATGGTGTTGCCCTCCACAAAGTGTAGATGGTTGCCCGGAATTTTCCGGACCTGAACGGCAGCCTGAAATACTTTTTGGTTGCCGCCTGTTTGCCCTAACTGATCTATATCATTTCAATGGCACAGGCCATGGAGACTCCTCCTCCCCCGCACAGGGTGGCGAGCCCCAGGGATTTTCCTCGTTTTTTCATGGCATACATCAGGGTGACCATAATTCTTGCGCCGGTCGAGCCCACCGGGTGTCCAAGACCGATGCCCGAGCCGTTAACGTTGGTGATCTCCCTGTTGAGGCCCAGTTCCTTTTCGCAGCCAAGATACTGGCCGGCAAAGGCCTCATTGACCTCGATCAGTTCAAAATCTTCCAAAGACAGTCCGGACGTTTTGAGGAGGTTGCGGACCGCTGGAACCGGCGACAAGCCCATGACTGACGGGTGGCAGGCACCCCTGGCAACGGCTTTGATCCTGGCTATTGGCTGTACCCCCAGTTCTTTTGCTTTTTCGGCCGACATAAGGATCATGCCCGTTGAGCCGTCGTTGATGCCACTGGAGTTGCCGGCGGTTACAGTGCCGATGTTGGGGACGAAGGCCAGAGGCAACTTGCGAAGCATATCCATGGTCATACCCGGTCGGAAATGTTCGTCTTTACAGAAGATGGACGGATCCTTTCTCTTCTGAGGTACTTCGACAGGAACGATCTCATCGGCAAAAGATCCATCAAGGGTTGCCCGTTCCACCTGGTTATGGCTTCTCAGCGCTACCTCATCCATCTCTTCCCGGGTGATGCCGAGATGCTGGGCTATAAATTCAGTGGTATGTCCCATGATGTAGGGTTTGCCGACGAACATACTGAGGGGCGGCTTGCTGGCATCCACCGGGCCGTCTTCGGGGTGGGGCAGAAGGTGTGAACCGCAATGGAGGGCATGGATCAAATTGTCGACAAATGTCTGGTCCTGGAGGCGGCAGCCCCATCTCGCACCGGGAACGGAGTAGGGGACACTGGACATATGTTCCGTTCCGCCGGCAAGAATGATGTCGGCCATTCCTGCCTGGATCATGGCCATTCCTGAGATAGCGGCCTCCATGCCGGAAATGCAGACGCGGTTGATAGTGACCGCGGTGACTGTTTCCGGGATGCCGGCCATAAGGGAGGCAACCCGGGTGACATTGAGGGTGTCGGCGGATTCCATGCAGCAGCCATACCGGATATCATCGATCAAAACCGGATCGATCCCAGCCCGGCGTACAGCTTCTTTCATGGTGATGCTGGCAAGAATTGCCCCATTCAAATCACGAAGGCTTCCTCCGAAGGCGCCGATTGCGGTCCTGCATCCGGAGACGATGACAACGTCTTTCATGGTTTTGATCCTTTAGGTTGGTGTTGAGTGCTGAATTTTTCTCGATAGAGGCTTGCTTCGACCACTATCGTTTTATTCCGTCGAAGAGCAGATCGGTTATAAATTTTGCGGTATCGCCTGAAGATACCTCCTCATCGAAGATAACGCGGTTGAGGCACGAGTGTTCAATGGTTCCAAAAATGGCATTGCGGATATAGGCTGGAGGGAGGTTGCTTCTGATTTCACCACCTAAGACGCCTTCGTTGATTATGCCGATAATGATACGGTTGAATTGTTGGACAAGGCCATAGGCCTCACTTTGGAAATATCCCTCGGAATTTCTTACTTCAAGGAGAATGATTCGGGCGAAAACCCTATGGTTTGCGTAGCGTTCGATACTTGACCATATAATCTTTTTCAGCTTATTGAGCGCCCCGTCAATCCCCTGCAGATCCCTGTCGATCTGCACCAGGAATTGTTCGTAGTGTTCCTTTAAAACATGATGGAGAATGTCCCGCCTGTCTTTGAAATATTTGTAAATTAGCCCCTCGGTGACGCCGGCGGTAGCGGCGATCTCGGCAATAGTGATCGACTCAAAGGTTCGCTCCTCAAGCAGAGTTCGCATTGCACCGGCAATTTTTAGTTTGCCGGGAGGGCTGGTGACTGTTTTTTCATCCATGGACGTGAGTATTTATAACCAAGGTAAATGTTTCTTACCAAATTGTGATTGTATGCGAACGAATCTCATATATATAAGAGAAAAACGAGGTAAGTAATATTTACCTATTGTGCTTCGCTTGTCAATAAATTTTCCGTTGGAAAAAATGGGGGAGCTGGTTCGAAAGTAAATATTGTGTCGATATTAAGCTTGAGTCTTTTGTCGATACGTGGCGGACAGTATGGTGGTCAGACAATCAAGGTTACCCTGAGAATTGAAATCTGTTATGATGGCGTGGAGGGCTGCAGGAGAAGTGCTTACACCCCATAAATGGTACAAGTACCTTGACGAAATTCATTCTTTAAAAACAGGAAACGAATTTCTAAGGTACTCATGGCCAATGACATTGAAAACAGGAAATACATTTGAACAATACCGATATATTACGCAGCATCCGCTATACTCTCGATCTTGGTGATTCGAAGATGATGGCAATTTTCAAGCTAGCCGATTATCACGTCACCCGGGATCAGATCTGCAATTGGCTGAAAAAAGATGACGATCCGGACTGGCAGAATTGCTCCGATATGCAACTGGCAATTTTTCTTAATGGTTTGATTATCGATAAAAGGGGCAAAAAAGAAGGGCCACCGGCTGATCCGGAGAAGCGCCTGAATAACAACATCGTCCTGCGGAAATTAAAAATTGCCTTTGACCTGACTGGTGAGGAAATTGTAAAAATCATGGGGGCGGCGGGATTGCGCATGAGCGACCATGAAGTAAGTTCCTTTTTTCGAAGGTCTGACCACCGACATTATCGTTCCTGTAAGGATCAGGTCTTGCGAAATTTTCTTAAAGGCTTGCAGATGAAATACCGCCCACCAACCACAACTACGTCGGAATCGGTGACGGAGCCTGACGCGCGTGGGGGCTCAAATCCCTGGCATAAGTGTAAATCTCCACCTTAAAATTTATGGGTGATGCATGAAAAATGAGCAAGCAGTTACCGAGACCATTGCTGCCAGAACAGAGAAAGCACAAAAGACCTATGGTTTTCAGGACAGCCATAACCCCCATCTGCCGGCGGATTATTGGTTTCAGCATTCTCTTGAAGGGCCAACGTTTTTTATAGTTTTTTATTCGCAGGCCTGCCGTTGGGCGGAGTGTCTGGGCTGTAATCTGCCGTCACTCATGTCAAAATATCATGTCGGTTTTGCCGAAATAATGCGGCAAATCGATTTTATTTTTGATTTTCTTCTGACTTCGCAGCAGAAAGAAGAATTAGGTAAAATCATCATCTCCAACAACGGCTCGATTCTTGATGAAGAGACCTTCTCGACGACGGCACTCATGTATTTTCTTGCCAAGATGAATATCCATTGCCCAAATATTAGGGTATTGACCATGGAAAGCCGGGCAGAATATGTGGATTGGGCGGAACTGGAGGTGTTGGCACGGGTTCTTAAGGAAGGCAGGACGCCGACGCAGCTTGAACTGGCCATAGGTTTTGAGGCCTTCGACGATGTTATTCGTAATGACCATTTCCGCAAAGGGTTGGAGTTGCAGACTTTTGAGAAAATGGCCGAGATGGTGGCCCGGTACGGTTTTCTCCTGAAGGTCTACTTCATGGTCAAACCGGTCCCCGATCTCTCGGAAGAGGATGCGGTTCGCGATGTGGTTAACGGCATCGCCTATCTTTCGCGGATTGCCGGTCGCTATGATCTGGCCATCAATATGCATCTCAATCCGACTTATGTTGCCCGTGGCACCAAACTGGAAGAGGCCTTCCACGCCGGCTCGTACACTCCGCCGCTTCTCGAAAATGTCGGCAGGGCTGTTCTGGCGGCCGAAGGTAAAAAGATCTCGATTTTCGTCGGTCTCAATGATGAGGGCATGGCAGTATCGGGTGGTTCTTTTATCCGGGAAGGGGACGAAGAGCTTTGCAAGGCACTTGAGGCTTTTAACAGAAACCAGGATTATCGGAGTCTTGCCGCCGTCATCGACAGGTAACTGGCGCACCACCCACCAGCCGGACATTTCGCTTTGCTCTCCACTTCCTCTAAAGGAATGTTGACGACTTCGGGCGAGAAAAAAGGTAGATTGCCGACAGCCGATGGCAGGAGTCATTGCATGTTTGTATAAACAATTAAATTTCCAGAGAAAAAGATGAAGAATTCCGAGAAACGCCATTCCCCCGTTAAGAAGAAAATCGATACCTTTAAAGTCGATAAAGAAGACACCCTGCTGGACTTTCTCCTTGCCAATCTCCCGACCAAAAGCCGCAATACCGTTAAGAAAGTGCTCAAAGACCAACAGATTTTTGTTGAAGGAAAGCCGGTTACTCAATTCGACCATCGCCTCCGTTCCGGCCAAAAGGTGGAGGTTCGTTGGGATCGATCTGCAGCGTATAAACCGGGGCAAGAACTGAAGATCATCCATGAAGATGAGGATCTGATTGTCATTGATAAGCCATCCGGTCTGTTGACCGTGGCAACCGATAAGGAAAAACGGAAAACCGCCTATGCAATGCTCAGCGCTCACGTCAAGGCACAGGATCCCGCCAACAAGATCTTCATCGTCCACCGACTTGATCGAGAGACCTCCGGCCTCCTGCTCTTTGCCAAAAATGAAACGATCAAGCGACAGATTCAAGAAACCTGGGAAACAACCATCGCCGAGCGAACCTATATTGCGGTCGTTGAGGGGCAAGTCGAACCGCCGGAAGGAACCATTACCTCCTGGTTGAAGGAAAGCTCGGCCCTTATCGTCTATTCTTCGCAAAACTCTCAGCACGGGAAAAAATCCATCACTCATTACAAAAAACTGCGAGAAAGCAGTATGTTTTCGTTGTTGCAGCTCAATCTGGAAACCGGCCGAAAACACCAGATTCGGGTACATATGCAGGATATTAAACACCCCATCATTGGTGACGATAAATATGGGGCGAGTCAAAATCCCCTCCGACGCATGGGTCTGCATGCCCAGATCCTCGCCTTCATCCATCCAAAAACCGGTAAACTTTCGCGCTTCGAGACAGCCATTCCTGGTAAGTTTTTGAGACTATTCGGCGCTGGGAATACTCCTGACGGTCGCTAAGTCATCAATGGCCTCTGCCTGGCTAAGTATGATACGACACTTTGTTCTCTGATTTGCTTGTCTCTTTTTAAGAGTTTTTATTTCGGCTTATGGAGATTTTAAATATGGAAGGCAAATTTCCTTGCGAAATGAAAGGTTACCCTCCTGCATGGCTTGGTTGGCTGATATGGGGTCTGGTCGCAACCTTATATCTCCTTGGCTTTTTCCAGCGCATGGCCCCGGCTGTTTTGGTTGGCGAACTGATGCGAGATTTCAATATCAGCGGCGCGGTCATGGGCAACCTTTCAGCGGCATATTTTTACTCCTACGCGGCAATGCAGATTCCCAGCGGCTTATTGGCTGATAAAGTCGGCCCCCGTCGCCTCGCCAGCTGCGCCTGTATTATCTTTGCCATAGGAGTGCTTATTTTTGCATGGGGACCGAGCCTTAGCTTCGCCTACACCGGCAGGTTTCTGGTCGGCGCCTCGGTGGCGGTCGCCTTTGTTACCTGTATGAAACTTGCCGGACACTGGTTTCCCACCACTAAGTTTGCTACGGTTACCGGTGTCTCTTTGCTATTTGGCAACATTGGCGGAGTGTTGGCTGGTGTACCCCTCTCAGAGGCGGTGGCCGGGGTGGGCTGGAGGACGTCAATGGCCGTAAGCGGAATCATCGCCGTTGTAGTGGCCTTGGTGATTTGGCTGGTTGTCCGTGATGATCCAGGCGAATATGGCTTTAAAAGTTATGCCCATGCCTCGGTGCAAAAACAGGGCAACCTGCCTGCCCTTGCTGCTCTTAGATCTGTGGTCTGCAGGCGGGATACCTGGTTGCTGTTTTTTGCCGGTGGTCTTTCGACGGCACCTGTCCTCGTATTTGCTGGTCTTTGGGGAGTGCCCTATTTGACCCAGGTATATGGCATGGAAAGAACCCAGGCCGCAACCATCACCTCAACCATGCTTATCGCCTGGGCCATGGGTGGGCCAATGCTCGGAGCCTTGTCCGATCGGATAGGATTGCGCAGACTGCCGTATCTCATCAGCACAGCTTGCACCACCCTGTTATGGGCGGTGTTTCTTTTTGTCGATATATCTGCCACTCTTCTCTATCCTCTCTTGGCGGTGATCGGTTTTACTTCCGGCGCACTCATTATCGGTTTTGCTTTTGCAAGGGAGGTGAATCATCCGGGGGCTTCCGGTGCGACAGGAGGGGTGGTCAATATGTCGGTACTGGGAATTGCCGCGATCATGCAGCCGGTCCTGGGGAAAATACTCGATTATCATTGGGAGGGGGTTTTGCAAAACGGGGTGAGGATATACAACAGCGCCGCCTACTCTTCGGCTTTTATCTGGTTTGTGGCGAGCACGGCGGTGGCTGTTGTCATGCTTTTCTTTACCCGGGAATCCTATTGCCAGATCCAGGAAAGCTGAGGAGTACATGACGGTCAGTTGGTCCGCATGACATGTCAAAGACTTGCGAAGTTATGCTTTGAGATACGCTCGGAGGAGAAGAAGGCCCTGGCGGAAGGCCTCTTCCGGAGTTATGAGACTCACGACAATGCGGTTGCTTTCCTCAAAGTCATAAAAAAAGCCGGGATGAACTATCAGCGAGGATTCCCGCAAAAGATCCAGGCAGCATTGTTCGTCGTTGAAGGTTGCGGGAAGGTTGATGATCGCGTACCAGCCGCCCTCACGAAGCAAAGAATTTCCACCCATCTGTGATAGCAATAAGGATTCATTGGCTCGAATACGCTCAAGAATTTCCCTTTGAATGCTTTGCTGGCAGGAAAAAAGTGAAGCAGCTGCCTCTTGGATCATGCTGTTCACCGATAAATAGGTGTCGGCAATAAACTCGAGTCGCTCCTTAGCCATCCTTTTATTTAATTCCGGACCGCCCACGTGTATCCAGCTCAGCTTCACCTGTGGAAGCGCCAGGACCTTGGAAAAGCCGCTAAGGGTGAAGGTCAGGGCATCCTTGTTGGTCACTGACGATAAGGGTTTTACCTGGCCGCCAGGATTGGCATAATCGAGAAAAACCTCGTCGATAATCAGTGCTATATCATGGGGTTGACAGAGTTCCGAGAGCTTTTGTAGTTCTGCGGCAGTTATATAGGACCCTGTTGGGTTGTTTGGATTGACCACAACGATTGCTCTGGTTTGCCTGGAAATTTCCTGTTCAAGAGATGCGAAATCTATTCGCCAATGACCTGCATTATCCTCACGCAGCATATAACGACTTGGTCTGACGTTTTCGAGAGTTGCAAGAAAATCAAAGAGCGGGTAGCTGGGAGCCGGGATAAGAATCTCGTCGCCAGGATCAGTCAACAGCTTCAGCAAAAAACTGTAGGCTTCACTGGTGCTGGCGGTGAGAAACAGGTCGTCTCTGTCAATAGAACCATGTCCGTTGTTTTGATAGTAATCCTTGATTGCCTGCCGGGTGGCTGGCATGCCTTGGGCAGACGGCTCGTAGCGGTTTGCAGGCTCGGGGCAATGCGGGAGGGTGATGAGAGAAGCAAAGGTAAAACCTGCGGCAGGGGGATTTGCCTGGGTGAGATCAAGGATCCTCACCCCTGTGGTTTTTTTCTCTTCGAGAATCTTGGTGAAGTCGTTTATTTCGAGGCTCTTTGGTAACCTTGAGGAAAAAAACATACGTTGATGCCTACCAGGTAAAGGGATGGTGAAAAGTTTCGGCCACAATAAAGGGTGCACTCCAGCCAGGCAAGCAAAATCCGTCGTATTCTTCCAGTCTCCTCAGGAGTCCACGAGCCTTCCCATGGCTGCTGACCGTTGTTATATTAGACATTACTTGGTATCAGGTAAAGAAAAACCAAACAGGAGTCGATAAGAAGAGTAACAAATCAATCTTTTCCAGGGAGGGAGAAGGTATGAAACCACAAGAAGCAATAGGCATTTTGATGCTCAGCCCCTGTTATTGGCAAATGAAGATAGCAGAACGCCGCGATTTGATAAAAGAATTCTTGGCAAGCTACGCTGCAGTCAGCACGTCCTTTGTGAGCCCCGCCGACAAAAAGAAGGAAATCAACTGATTGAATTCTTTGTCAGTGGCCGTCTTTGCCGCAAGTAAGTAATCAGGTCAAGAACACACGGTGATGATAAA
Organism: Pseudomonadota bacterium; assembly: GCA_043798185.1. GTDB lineage: Bacteria > Desulfobacterota > Desulfobulbia > Desulfobulbales > Desulfocapsaceae > Desulforhopalus_A. Next base: position 17,512 of record JAZDOW010000232.1, read on the forward strand.
TCGGCCTTGGCTGGTTTCTCATCACCTCTTCGCTCTATGTTGCTGTGGTTTTTAGGTTATTGACGCTTGAGTACCGGCAAGCCTTTCCCATCCATCTCGGTGGCGTAGGCGTCTATGCCGATTTCATTTATCAATGCCAACGAAGCCTTGCGGTCTGATCTGAAGATCAAGGCAAAAAATTTCGCAAAAATGGTGTTGAATTTTCGACAGACCTGCACGTCACTGAATTCAGTGCATTCCGCACAGGTGTGGTAGCTCTTTTCCTTGGTACAGCTTCGTATTTTGCACCAGGTTGCCTTAATGTTTTCGGCACAACCCGGACAAGAACCCTTCTTATAACGGTGGCATGCACCGCAGTAGATACCACAAGCCGCAACAAGCTTGCCTTTTGCATAGGTGTTCATATTCCCTCCTTTATACCAATAAAAATCCCATATCTCCTGCCAGAGAGTGTAACTGACGGTTGTGACACCAGTATGTCAAGTTGCTAGTGGCGTCTTTGGATTTTTACCAAGGGATGGGAATATTGCCTCTCGTTGCAAGCGTTGAGTTACGGGTAATTTTTTTCTAGTTGAATGAAGATGACGCCCAATGACTGTCGGCGTGCAATTTGCAATGCAGGTCTGGGCTATTGCATTGCTTTATGAAAGCATGTTTTTTTTATTTGTCACGATTAACAGGATAACACTTCGATAATATATAAAATATGAGATGTCCTCGAAAGAGGCACACCACTTGCTTAAGTGATTTTATAGTTCAGTGGGGAACTGGTTCGTACCTCCTTCGCATGCCATGCGACGCGCGGTACGAATTCATCCAGGGCCGCCGATCCTTTCGGCGAATCAAAGGGTTATAGAACCCATTTTTATGAGGTGGTTAAATGAATACGAGATTTATTATAGGCGCAGTGATTCTTGTCATGAGTGTAGTCAGTATTGCCGTTTGTTATCTTGGTGCCCGTAATCCCAGAGAACCCAAATGGGCCGACGATTCCATAATGGGCAATTTTATTATCCCCCTTGCCGTGGGCGGTATTTTTATCGGGCCGATGTGCCTGGCTGAGGCCTTGTTGGGCAATCTGGATTTGCTCACCACCTCCGATGTGATAATTGCCTTGACTATACTGGGCGCTGGAGTTCTTTTCATTTTCATGTTGCGCATCAATAAAAGAGTCGCGGAATATGATATCTTGCGTAATAGCCCGGAGTTCAAGGGGCGTGAGGGGTCGGCAAATAACAAAAAAACTCTTGGGACACCGGACGCTGTTTGAACAAGTTGACAGGGGGAAATGAATAGATAACGATGGTCGTGCAAATTGCACGACCATCAATCAAGGCTGTATTGTTTACGTTTGCGCCATAGTGTCGTTAAGTTAATGCCCAGGACCCGAGCTGCCTCTTCTAAAGAGGGAGAGTGTATCATGACTTCTTGGATGTGTTTTTTTTCCATCTCGGCCAAACTGATGAGGCAAGAATGTTCCGGAGAAGTTTGCTGGAAATGGGATATGTGGGCGGGGAGGTCACAGGTTCGCAAGCGCGGATGCTCGGAAAGGATTACCGCACGTTCGATGACGTTAACCAGTTCACGGATATTGCCTGGCCATGGGTAGTTCTGCAGGTATTGCAGGGCGTCATTCTCGATTTCTTTTACCGGCTTGTCGTTGATCTGAGCGAATCTCTCCAAGTAGTGTTCGGTCAGCAAGGGGATGTCTTCGGGGCGGTCGCGTAAGGGCGGTAAGAAGAGTTCGACCACCTTGAGCCTGAAATAAAGATCCTGACGAAAGTTCCCGTCTCGAACCAGTGTATCTAAATCCCGGTTTGTTGCGGCAATGACCCGGGCATCTACTGTATGTGTTTGGGAGCCGCCCAAACATTCGTATTGGCGTTGTTGAATAAATCGCAGGAGTTTGCCCTGGATGACGTAAGGTATCTCGGAGACCTCATCTAAGAAGATGGTCCCTTTCTCGGCCAGGCTCAATTTCCCGGCTTTATCTCGGAGAGCACCGGTGAAAGCTCCTTTTACATGGCCGAAGAGATCGCTTTCTAAGAGATTTTCATGCAGTCCGGCACAATCCACCGTGACAAAGGGCCGGCTTGCTCGTTGACTCCATTTGTGAAGCAGTTGCGCCAGAAGGCCTTTGCCGGTGCCGCTCTCGCCACTGATGAGGACCGTAGCATTTGACTTGGCAGCCTGCCGCGCCGTGTCGAGTACTTGGCGCATGCGGTGACTACGGGTTAATACATCTCCTTCCTGGAAGATCCCCTTTAAACGTGCCACCTCATTCTTCAATGCCTGCAACTGGGCAATTTTCTCAAGTAAAAGATCGAGTTGGCTGGGCAGAAACGGTTTGGGAAGATAGTCGAAAGCACCCATCTTGACGGCCTTGACAGCTGTTTCGACCGTGGCATGGGCGGTTATAACAATGACCTGTGTGGGAATGCCGCTTGCCACAATCTGGCGCAGAACCTCCAAGCCGTCCTGGTCGGGGAGGCGCAAGTCGAGGAGGACAAGGTCCGGTTTGTGTTCCTTGAAACCGGCTATTCCCGTTTGGGCTGAACCGGCCGTTGTTACTGCAAATCCTTTTTCATCGAGGTATATCTCAAGAGTCTGGACGATATTGCGGTCATCATCAATCAGCAGTGCTTTTTGCATCGAGCGCCTCCAGTTGTTCCGGGATCCAAAAAGTGAAGGATGTGCCTTGTCCGGGGTGACTTTCTACAATGATCTCACCACCGTACTGTTCGATAATTTCTTTGACAATTGCCAGCCCAAGGCCAATGGTACCCAATTTTTCTCGCTCGGAGAATTGCGTGTATCTGTCAAAGATATGAGGTAGATATTGAGGCTCGATGCCACAGCCGGTATCACTGCAATTGAAATAGAAGCGGCCTTGTCGGCGCTCGACGCGGATAATAATTTGCCCGCCCGGTTCAGTATAACGCAGGGCATTGTCCACCAGATTGGTGAATACCCAGGGAAAGCGCCGCGAATCCAAGGTGATGGGTGGCAGATCGGCTTCTATGTCAAATGTGAGGGAAATGCCTTTGGTTTCAGCGATTTCCTCAAGCGGTTTCAGACAGTTGCGTACCAAATTCAGTACATCGAGTTTTTCGCGGACGGAAGGTCTGATTATTGACTCCAATCGGGCGATGTCTACCAGTTCGTTAATGAGGTTGATCATACGATCGCAATCTTCCTTGGCGGTTTCCAGAAGCACGGCAACCCGTTCTTCAGAAAATCGCTGCCGCTTTTCATTGAGAAGATTGATACTCATGGCCAAGGATGTCATGGGGGTTTTTAATTGATGTGACAGATCCGCGATGAACCGTCCTTTGGCCTCTTCCGCCGCACGAACTTTTAATCTCTCCGCAGCCAGGATGGCTGTGTTGTGGGTATCGTACTCATATAATCGTTTGAAAAGGCTGTTGAATTGTTCCGTCAGCAGGCCAATCTCATCATTGCTTTGCACCGGCAGATTGGGGTAACAGTCCCTGCCTTGATGGCTATCAGCCAGGCTTTGCGCCAGTAATCTGATCGGCTTTGCAACACGGTGAGAGAGCCAGTAGATGAGCAGGATTATCAGACCGATTGTGGCACAGAGAAAGAATAACGAATGACGCTGGGCACGTATGGCCAATTGATGGGTCTCATGTTCTGCAGCTTCCATGCCGCGTTCGTTCAAATCCACTAGAGTGTTGATTTCTGCAATAGTGCTTGCCGTCAGATTCATGAATTCCTGGGTTGGCACAGTACTGTCAATCAGGGATAAGTGATCTATTATCCTTTGGTAATGTTGATAATTGTCCGTGAGTGTGTCGACTATGTGCTTTTCGCCAATTTCCGCGATGTGTTGCCTGCAGACCGCCAATGCTTCCGAGAAAGCTTCGACTTCCAGCTTTTTGAGGATACCCGGATCTTTCTTGAAAATGTAGGCGAGAACCAGGTTGCGGTTTTCCTCGAGCACTTGGCGCGCCTGTTGAGCCGCTTTAATGCTGGCGTAGTTGCGCGACATGATCCGTTCGGCACTTTGTCCCAGGGAATTGAGGAGGCGGAAGTTGATTATCGCGACAAGAATCAAAGCTATTACCGGCAACAGGCTAATGGCAAAGATTTTAATACGGATCGGCCTGCGAATGACCATGAAGTTTTACACGTTTTTAAGCCGGATATACCCAGCGATGACTTTATAAAAAAAACCAGCGAAAGGAAGTACAAAAAAGGGTTAACCCACCTGGGTCGGAAAGAAATCAATAGATCGAGGCTACTCTTTCCCAGTGCGATTTGCAATTATTTCTACGGCAAGATCTCCTGGATAGTCACGTTGCTATAGAGTCTTTGCATTTCGACCATTTTTTTTCTCATAGCCTCTCTCCAGCGGGGTGGCGAAAGGATTTCAGCATCGCTGCCGAAACTAAGAAGAAATGACAGAATCCATTCATCTTCAGGGAAGGTGAGAGTGGCGATAATTGTTCCATCCTCTGCATGATGCAGTTGAGATGGGTCAAAGTGTTCTTCAACCTTTATCCGTATGGCCGGGGAAAATTTTATTTTAAGCGTAACCAGAGGGCGGCTGTCCCGTTCGGAAAACCGGCTGAGATCGCCGCTCTCTCTTCGGGCGAAGTGTTCCGGTTGAGGTGCAGGATCCCGCATCCGTGACAGACGAAACATTCGGAAATCCAATCTTTTTCGGCAATAAGCGAGAAGGTACCAGGTGAAACTTTTATAGATCAGGGTATGTGGTTCAACGAGACGGTAACTTTCGCGGCCACCGGCATCGGTGTAGGAAAAACGGAGGAGAAGCGATTTGCCCACTGCTGCGTTGACTGTTCGAATTGTCTGGCGAAGCTTGTCGGGCATCCCCCAGGGGTCGATGTCGATAATGAAAGAGTCGCTATGTGTGCGGTAGTATTGTTCTTTGTCTTCAGGAATGAGGGCTGTAAATTTTTCGATTATTCGCTGCAGGTCATCGTTCTGCATGGTTTTATTGACACCTTGCAGGGTCGACAGAACGGAGAGCATATCATCGAAGGTAAGGAGTTGGCGGCTGAGTTTGTAGTTGTCGGGAATGGCAAGGCCACCCTCGTGGCCCTGGCTCGATATGACCGGGATGCCCGCGCCGTTCAGAGTTTCGACGTCGCGGTAGATGGTTCGAACCGAAACCTCAAAGCGTTCCGCCAGTTCCTTGGCGGTTACCCGTCTTCGATTGAGAAGCAGGACGATTATGGCCAGCAGTCGTTCAATTTTCACGGATAAGCAGTTTTGCCGAGTGTTGTTCCGCCCATATGACGGGGTATGTATCCGGATGCTGCAATTAACAATTCAGCAGCGTGATCATATCGAACAACAATCGTTATTTCATCCTCAATCTGCAATTTGTGAAGATTCTGTTTCTAGGCGTAGTGCAGAAATTGTAAACGGCTTAACCTGTAGCCCGTCATTATTCGGTTTGACCAATATTTATGAATTCGGTAAGAATTAACGGAACAAAATATCAATCTTTTTACCACAAATCATGGAGATGTAAAAGTCTCAAGTTTGGGAGGGTCTGTGGTCGGTGGAGGTTCGACTTGGCAACCTCACAAGGCATTGATGAAACGTGCCAACCCTGCACCTGGGACTTGTATCATTTGAAGTTCTCCAGAAACTGTTGATCCTTCCGTTTAAGGATGATATGCAGAAAAATGCCTATCAGGGCATAACAAATTGTTCGAGAACATTTCACGAAATATTGGTACATTACGAAAATTTCCCGAGCCAATGAGGTATAGAGCTTTGTTTGTCGGTATTGGAAACATGCAACCGTCCCTGCATAAGCTGGAGAGATATACAGATCAGCAGAACCAATTGTTAGTAATTGTACAATTTAAATAGGAGTTTCTAAAATGGAATGGGACCAGATAGCGAATAAGGTTGCCCCTTATATTGTAAAAATTGAGACCCCAGAATGCAGTGGAACTGGTTTCCTTTGTTTTTATAATAATGATAAGACTATTTGCGGAGTTGCAACCGCCCTTCACGTTGTTTCCCGAGCGGATGAATGGCAACAACCGATAAAAATTAATCATATACATTCAGGCAAAAAATCATTTCTTAGAGAAACAAACCGATACATATATGTAAACTTGGTAACTGACTCAGCGGTAATTCTTTTTCATGTAGGCGATCTTCCGCTCCCAAGCAATCTTATACCACTCCTCCCAGTTGACACCCCTATCACAATTGGGAATGAGGTAGGGTGGTTCGGATTTCCCAGGATTGAACCTTTCACTCTCTGTTTTTTTTCTGGAAACATCAGCGCATACAGAGCAGACCGGAGGGCTTATCTTATTGATGGCGTCGCCATTAACGGCGTTAGCGGTGGGCCTGTCGTTTATTCCACCGGGACCGTTGGTGTCCAGGTTGTAGGAATTGTTTCTGAGTATATAGCGAATCGCCTTGGAACAGATGCTCTTCCAGGCTTGTGCATAGCCCAAGATGTTTCTTTTTTTCACGATGTTATTCAATATGAGCACTCCCTTGAAGATGCTAAGAAAAAAGAAAACCAAGTTGTACAAATTCCAGAAGAATAATTTTACTAACTACCGCATTAAGGCGGATTGCCGAAACAGCCCGGCGACCGGCTGCCATTGTCGTTCGCTAAACAAAAAAATGAATACTTTGTAAAATTAATTAAAGGAATAAAAATGCCGACGATAGAAATTATTTCATACGTCTCTTTTGTGGTTGGTGTGTTCGGCATATTAATTGCTTTTTATCAAGGTTTTGAGAGGAAACGACTGAAACAATTTTTATATTCACAAGCATGGCATATATTTTCTGTTTCAAATATATCATTCGGAACTATCCAAGCAGCGCTTAAATCATACAAAACAGCCCATAATGACAAAACGAACACAGATGTGATTGAACTCCTTTCGAAGTGTGAGGCCCATAATGTCAATCTATTTATTGAGGCGATAAGACAAATCCAACTGTCTGAACCAAGATTTGATCTTGAGATGATAACCTCTTGGACGATGCAAGGGAAAATCACCAAAGAGCAAGCACCGTATTTTTTACGGATGATGCCATTCAGCAAACCAAGGCTTATACGTCTTTTCTTTGAGTCTATAAACATGAGATGGAAGCAGAAATTAATGAAGCGCATAACACAGCCACACCAGGATATAAATAACCCCGAGAGCAACAATAAGGTCGTGCAGAAAATCACCTAAATCATACTTGCCAGATGGAATAAACATACAGGCCCTCAAAAATAAAATAATTTACCCCAACGAAGCAATTCACCGGACGAGCCGGTGATCGCCGCGTTGGAAAGTTCTGCGGAGAAGAGGGAAGGAAACAGGACAGGGATTTCCATATGAAGTAACCATTCTAATGCAGTTTAATAAACGACTTCATGGAGATCATTACATGATTACCAAGATTACCCTTAATAAAGTAGCGAGCTATAAGCTGCCGACAGTACTCGAAACTGATAAGAGGCTTAACCTCATATACGGACTTAACGGAACTGGTAAAAGTACGTTATCTAATTATTTATACGACGAAAACGACACTAAATTTGCTAGTTGTTCTAACGTAAAAGATCCAGATTTGAATATCTTGGTTTATAACCAAAAATTCATAAAAGATAATTTTTATGAATCTGACAAAATTAAAGGTATTTTCACTTTATCCAAAGAAAACAAGGAAGCCGAACAAAAGATCGAGGCTGCAGAAAAAGCAATCAAAGAGCAGGATGAACTCAAAAACAAAAAAGCCACTGCCGTCACAGATCTCGATAAAAATTTATCCCTGAAAAAGCAAACCGCAGAAGAGAAGATATGGGAGATAAAAACCAAATACTCTGGCGGAGACCGGGTACTGGAATTCTGCCTGGAGGGGAACAAAGGTAGCAAGGATAGGCTTTTCGGGCATCTGAATTCTATCCCAAAGCCAGCTCAGAAACCTGCCAAAACAATTGAGACTTTGAAGAAAGAGGCTGAGGCGCTAAGGGGTGAGAATGCATCAAAACACGCCTTGCTTCCCTTGATCACTTTTCCTGCTCACCATGTTGAAGCTGATCCTTTATTGCAGAAAGAAATCATCGGCAATGAAAATAGCACTGTAGCGGCGCTGATAAAAAAACTCGACAATTCCGATTGGGTCAAACAGGGCCTTGGGTATTTACCCGAAGAAATCGAAGCCTCTGGAGTGGAATGCCCCTTTTGCCAAGTGAAAACCATAACGAGTGCAGTGGTTGCCAATATCAAGGACTATTTTGATGTCACATATGAAACTGAACTGAACAATTTAAAGAAGTTGCTAGCAACGTACGATTCCGCTATCAGTTCCATCCTGGCAAAAGAACAGTTCGCGTCACATATTTTCATGGCCGATCATAAGTCTGATTTCGAAATAAAATACGATCATACGTTCAAAGTGCTGAACAACAACAGAAGGAAGATAGCCGAAAAAATAAATACTCCCAGTCACAAAACATCATTGGAGGATTCCACCGCCTCAATCAGCGCCATCAACGATTTTATAACCGGATTGAATACCCTCATCGCAAACCACAACACCAAAATCGACAACAAAGCCGCATCTCTCAAAATAATTGTCAGCGAGTTCTGGGAGATCATGAGATGGGATTATGATCAAACACTTACCAGTTACCAGACTGACAAAAGTTCAACTGGGAAGCAAATATCGACCATAAACCTCGAAATTTCAGGCATCGACGAAACCATTAAATCCCAGAAATCAATCATTCTTGAGCAGCAAAAACACACTGTCAACATTGACGATGCAATTGCAAATATCAATTCAAAGCTTATAGAGCTTGGTTTGGATAATTTTAAAATCGTCAAGCATAACGATGTGTTGTACCAGATAGAACGTGAGGATAAAACTGACGATACATTTCATACCCTCAGTGAAGGGGAAAAGATGATCATAAGTTTCCTTTATTTTTTGGAGCTTTGCAAAGGTAAGAAAAGCGCAACAGATGTTAAAACAAAAAAAGTCGTGATAATAGATGATCCGATATCGAGTTTATCACATGTATATGTATTCAATATTGGGCAATTGATAAAGTACGAGTTTTTTAATTCTAAATTGTTTTCTCAGGTATTTGTACTGACACATAGTCTGTATTTTTTCTATGAACTTGCTGAGAAAAATAGCGAGAAACGAAAAGAACATCAAAAATTGTTCAGAATGACGAAAAATATCGATAGTACTCATATTTCTGAAATGAAATATAATGAAATACAAAATGACTACCATTCTTACTGGCATGTTATCAAAGACGACAAGCAAGCGCCTGCGTTAATTGCAAACTGCATGCGTAACATCATAGAATATTTCTTCGGTTTCATTGAAAAAAATGATTTAAACAATGTATTTCAAAAACCTGAGTTGAAAGACAATAAATATCAGGCTTTTGGACGTTATATAAACAGAGAATCACATTCAGAAGGAATAAATATTTTTGACCTGAAAGAATTTGATTATGAGAATTTCAAATCAGCATTCCACATGGTATTTAAACTAAATGATTATGAAGATCACTACAATAAAATGATGAAATAAATATCATCCCAACACTCTAATAGACCATACTGCATCAAATCTGCCACTGGTCACCCTTAAGTTATGGAAGTAGATTTATGGGAGCGCTCCAATGTGTTTAAAAAAAGAAAGTAATCAACTCAATCTTACTTTAAATCCGGACTTGCCTGAGAAAGCAAACGAACAAGCAAAGCTTGTACTGGACTTGCTTAAAATTCTTTGTGATCATTACCGAAACGACATCAATGCTGTTTGGCAACGCAGTCAGTTCTTCGTAACAGCTCATGGAGCCATGATTGCTCTGATCGCTTCCGCTAAACTTGACACGAAGGTAATACATCTAATTTCACAACTTGGTATTGCTTTAGCAGTTATTTGGTTTGTGCTGGCGGCCGTGACTGCGCGATGGATTCGTGTTTGGAGAGAAATGGTAATTCGTGTTGAATCAGAGGTTTTTGTTAAGGGTCCGTTTCATTCCGGAGAGCCTGGGAATGGGTGGTATCACATAGTCCGCCCCCAACACATTTCCTGGATTGTTGCAATGCTTTTTTTTGGGTTTTGGATTCACGTATTATATTTCGGTGCACCATGGGCACGATGAAAATGGACAGGGTCAGGTCTCGCATTTTGCACAACAAATCAATGCACCGGTTTAACCGGTGCATTGATTTGTTTGGAGATAACATTCGATGATTGATAACAAAAAAGCAGAAAGACTTAAAAATTTGCACGAAGAAATTCATCGCGAACACGGATTAATTTCGACTAGGCTTAACTGGTCAGTCATGTCGCAAGCATTTCTTATTAGCACATTAGCAATTTCTGGTAGTGCCAATCACACAATGCCATGGTTAGCAAAATATTTCATCCCAATACTTGGATTAGTAATATCTATTTCTTCATATATTTCGATAATAGCTGCTATGGTTGCAATGTCAGGATTTCGAGAAAGCGAAAAGAAAATTGCTAAAGAATTAGGAGTTGAGCCAATTCAAAATATCTATATTCACTTATTTGGTATGTGCGCGGCAGCATTTATTCCTTTGGCTTTCATTATTGCTTGGGTAGTCGCTGTATTTTATTTAAAATAACTGCTCAAACCCTATCAATATTTCTTGGTTGGTTTGTTGAGGAAGGAAAATATTCTCCAACCAACGAATAAAGACGGATTGCCGATACTGCCCGGCAACCGCTTATCAGCACGTTATAATCAAAAACAAATAACGATAGGAGTTTTTCTCAATATGACCGATTCGAATCCCGAAGAAAGAGCTGTTCTTGAAAATTTAAATAGATTTATTGAAATTTCACATAAACGTATAAATGAAGGAAATGTTAGTGCAGGTGTCGCACTCAATATGACTGCTAGAATAAGACGACAATTAATGGCTTTGTACGGGAAGGAAAGCCAAATTCCGAGTTGCCTACCTGCTCGCGACCAAGATAATATTACCAATGAAAATGCAAAGGAAATTTTATCTAAAAGAATAAGAATACTGGAATACTTTATATCAGAGCTCAGACAAGTTGGCACCCTATCTTTTTGTAGCAATATTGAGCGGCGTGTTTTTATTGGACATGGTCGTTCTCCATTATGGCGAGAATTAAAAGATTTTTTGCAAGACCGTCTAGGACTTGATTGGGATGAATTTAACCGAGAATCAGTTGCTGGATTACCAACATTTGAAAGAATTGGGAGTATGTTAAGTTGTGCCAAGTTTGCTTTTTTAGTAATGACCGCTGAAGACGAACATTCAGACAGGTCAACCCATGCTAGGCAGAATGTAGTTCATGAGGTGGGATTATTTCAAGGGCGCCTTGGTCCTCGAAAAGCAATAATATTACTTGAGGAAGGTTGTGAAGAATTCTCAAACATAGTCGGATTATCTCAAATCCGGTTCCCAAGATCTGATATTAGCGCAAGGTTTGAGGAAATTCGAAGAGTTCTCGAACGTGAAGCAATAATTTAAAAAAATTCACAACTAACATTTTGCTTCGGATCGCAAAAAAAACGCATTCGCTGGAGATATAAAGATAAGGAGACAGGGAACAATCCACAAATACAGGTTTCCCCAACCAGATAATGCACCGGTTAAACCGGTGATCATCATGTTGAATCTGTAGAAAAAGGCCAAAGCCCTAGCAAAATCAGCGCATTGGCTTTCATTATTATGACCAGATAGCTATTTTGAAATCATTAAACTTGGCATCATATTTTATGATTGAGTTTTATTGGTCAGCTATTTAGACAA
>JAZDOW010000270.1:0-30791 GCA_043798185.1 Pseudomonadota bacterium
GTGCCATGCTCGCGTTCGCGGATCAGTGCTGCCCCGGTCAGGATGATGGACAGCATGGTCACGTTGTTGATGATCTCCATCAGCGAACCGAACCAGGATTGCTCCAGGTTGGGGTTGAAGCGCATGCGCAGCGCCAGACCTACCGGTGGCACGGTCGTACTTCGATAACGCGTAACAAATTCGTTCACCTCGCCGGCGACAATCTGCTGGATATAGCCGTTGCCGGTAAAGGCTTGACTCATAAGCGTAGCGTCAACGTTGAGCTGTATGGTTGGTGCACTCCCGGCCAGCACGTCGCGCTGGAAGTTGGGCGGGATGTTCAGGGCGAAGGTGTAATCGCCTTGGTCCATGCCGGCATCCACCTCGGCAAGCGTTATCATAGTCGGGGTCTTGAAATGCGGCGGGTAGAAGCTTGATATGATACGCGCCGACAGCGGTGACCCGTCCTCGTCGACGATGGCTATGGGCGCGTTGTGCAGGCTCTCGGGCATGGCGGTGGCGGCGATGTAGATCGACACGGTAAAGGTGTAGACGATCAGTACCAGCATCATCGGATCGCGTACCAGACTCCACAGTTCCTTGATGCCCAGACGATAGATGTTGGCGACGGATGAGTTCATGTTTAAGCCTCCTGCTTCTTCAGCAGCATAATAGCCAAGCCGAGAATCACGGGCACCGCAGCCAGCAGCGGCCAGAACGAGGACATCAGGTCGGAAATGCCGAGCGCCTTGCTGAACACGCCGCGGCTGATAGTCAGAAAGTGGGTGGCCGGATAGATGCGGCCGATGAAGGCGCCCATACCTTCGAGCGAGGATACCGGGTTGAGCAGGCCGGAGAACTGCACACAGGGGACGATGGTGCCGATCATGGTCACAAACATGGCGGCGATCTGACTTTGGGTAAATGTCGAGGCCAGCAGGCCAAAACCGGTGGAGGAGATTACAAAAATAAGCGCCGCCAGGGTCAGGGTGGCGAAGCTGCCCTTGATCGGCACCCCGAATACGGTGACGGCCAGGGCTGACAACAGAAAAAAATTGATCATCGCCAGTACAATGTAGGGCAATTGTTTGCCGAGCAGGAATTCACTGCGCGTGACCGGCGTGACGTAGAGGTTGATGATCGACCCCAGTTCCTTCTCGCGCACGACCGACAGCGCCGTCAGCATGGCGGGGATCATCATCAGCAACATCGGCAGTATGGCCGGAACCATGGCGGGCAGGCTTTTGACGTCAGGGTTGTAACGGTAACGGGTTTCAAGCGTGCTGGCTGCCGCCAGGTTTACACCCAGCCGGTGCTTGGCCATGTCGACGAGCCACATTTGGTGCATGGCCTGGACGTAGCCGCGCACGGTTTCGGCACGGGTAGGCATGGCACCATCGGCCCAGGCACCAATCTGCACCGGGGTACCACGCTCGATGTCGCGGCCAAAGCCGTGTGGGATCTCGATGGCCAGTGCCAGCTCGCCGTTGCGCATGCGCCGATCCAGGTCGACATAGTCGGTAATCAGCGGCTTTTCGATAAAGTAGCGCGACCCCGAAAGGTTGAGAGTGTAATTCTGGCTCAGTACGGTCTGGTCGCGGTCGAGTACGGCAAAGGACAGGTTTTCCACATCAAGGCTGATGCCGTAGCCAATGATGAACATCAGGATCGCCGTGCCCAGCAGCGCCAAGGTGGCACGCACCGGGTCGCGCCTCAGCTCCAGAGTCTCGCGGAGCGTGTAGCTGAAGGCGCGACCCGGATCAAAGCGGGATCGGCGTGGTTTGACCGGTGGTCTTGTCGCCATGGTAACCGCAGGCTTTGCGGCTGGAGATGCGTTGGCGGGCTGAACTGCCTCGGCCTGGGGATTGCCGGCCGAGGCTTCCTCCAGGTAGGCGATGAAGGCCTGTTCCAGAGTGTCCGTACCACGCACGCTTATCAGCTCTGCAGGCTTGTCAGTCACTAGCACCCGGCCGGCATGCATCAGCGAAAGGCGGTCGCAACGCTCAGCCTCGTTCATAAAATGAGTGGAAATGAAGATCGTCACATGGTCGTTGCGCGACAGGTCGATCATCAGCTGCCAGAACATATCGCGGGCGATCGGGTCCACTCCGGAAGTCGGCTCGTCGAGGATGAGCAGTTCGGGCTTATGGATCACCGCCACCGCCAGGGACAGACGCTGACGGATGCCCAGCGGCATGTTCTCGGGCAGGGTGTCGATGACATCGGCCAGACCGAAGCGCGCCACCAGCTCGTTCACCCGATCGGGGATTCCGGCCTCGGGCAGGGTAAACAGCCGGGCATGCAGGATCAGGTTCTGGCGCACGGTGAGTTCGCCGTAAAGTGAGAAGGCCTGCGACATATATCCCACGCGGCGCCTTGCGTCAATGTCGCCTGCATTGACGACCTGGCCGAACAGTCGCGCTGTGCCTTCGCTTGCCTGCAGCAGCCCGGTGAGCATCTTCATCGTCGTCGACTTGCCGCAGCCGTTGGAGCCGAGAAAACCGAATATTTCGCCACGCTGGATACGGAAGTCCACATGATCCACAGCCACGAAGTCGCCGAAACGCATGGTCAGTCCCTGGGCCTCGATGGAGATCTCGGACGTTTCTGACGCCACCAGCGGCGGCACCACCACGGCCCGGTGGCCACGCCGCTTTTCTTCGGGCAGCAGGGCGATGAAGGCTTCTTCGAGGGACGTAGTGGCAGTGCGCCTGTGCAATTCGAGCGGCGTACTGGCAGCCAGGACCTTGCCGGCATCCATCGCCACCAGCCAGTCAAAGCCATCCGCTTCTTCCATGTAGGCGGTGGCGACGATCACGCTCATGTCTTCTCTCTCGGTACGGATATGCTCGATTAGGCGCCAGAATTGCTTGCGTGAAAGCGGATCAACACCGGTGGTCGGCTCATCCAGGATGAGCAGATCGGGATCGTGGATCAGCGCACAGCACAGGCCGAGCTTCTGTTTCATTCCGCCCGAGAGCTTTCCCGCCGGACGCGACAGGAAGGACTGCAAACCTGTGCTGTTCGTCAGCTCGTCGATACGGCGCCGTCGCTCGGCCGTATCATGGCCGAACAGGTGGCCGAAAAATTGCAGGTTCTCCTCGACCGATAAGGTCGGATAGAGGTTCTTTCCCAAGCCCTGCGGCATGTAGGCGATGCGTGGACATATCCTGTTGCGATGGGGGGTGTTGGTCATGTCGCCGCCTAAGACATCCACCCTGCCCTGCTGCACCGCGCGTGCACCGGACAGGAGTGCCAGCAGGCTGGACTTGCCCACACCGTCAGGACCGACCATGCCGACCATGCAGGCGGCGGGAATATCCAGGGTAATGTCGTCGAGCGCCAGTGTCTTGCGGTAGCGCAGGCTGACATTCGCTAAACGTGCGACCGGCGGTGCGAGGCTTGCTGTATCTGTATTCACTGCGGAACCTTTACAGTCAATTCGGCCGGCCATTGTGCCTGCGCATCGAGCTTGATCCACGCCATGCCCGGGAGGCCGGTCTTGACCAGCTTCAGATGTTTTTGCAGCAACTCGGGATCAATCTGGGCCTTGACGCGGAACATAAGCTTCTGCCGTTCGCTGGCGGTTTCCACCGTTTTCGGTGTGAACTGGGCGGTGCTGGCCACAAACGTCACCTTGCTCGGAATCACGTACTGCGGCGCAGCGTCGAGCACGATGTGCACCTCGCTGTCCAGTGCCAGTTTTCCAGCAACGGCTTCCGGCGCAAAGAAGGTCATATAAACGTCGGAAAGGTCCACCAGGTTGAGTACTTTACCGCCGGCACCCAACACCTCGCCGGGCTGGGCAATGCGGTACTGCACGCGGCCATCCCGTGGTGCGGTGAGCGCACTGTCATCGATGTCGGCCTTGATCCGCGTGACGGTGGCCTCGACTGCGGTGACGGCAGAACGTGCGCTCACCACCTGGGTGCGTGCGGCAACAATGGCGGCCTGAGCCGCATCCGCCTGTGCCTTGGCGGCGACAACGGCGGCCTGAGCGCTACGCACCCGTGCCCGGTCATCGTCGAGTTCCTGCTCCGACGCTGCCCCTTCACGGGTCAGAGTTTCCGAGCGCGAAAGACGGAGCTGTGCGGCATCGAATTCGCTTTTGCGTTGCGCCACAAGGGCCAGCAAAGCCTGCCGATCACTTTCGCGCATAGCCACCTGCGCCTCGGCACTCGCGATGGCGGTGATGGACTGATCCTGTCGCGCCTGCGCTTCGTCGCGTTGCGCTTCGAGTGTCTGCACCTGCATATGAGCAAGTGTCTGGCCCGCCGTGACGAAGTCGCCCTCGCCCACCAGAATGTCCTGAATGCGCCCGCCGAGTTTGGCGGCCACATCGATTTCTGTTGCTTCGAGACGGCCATTGCCACTGACAAAGCCCTTACCGGGACCCTTGGAGCGCAGCATTTGCCAGGCTACCAGAGCGGCCACTGCAAGGACCGCAATGACTAGAACCGGAATGAGCCATTTCTTCCATTTCTGCAGCAAGGAAGTGACCGGTGGGGGAGCCGATGCAGCACTCGGCTTAGCGACCGGTGTGGTGGCTGAGTCAGTTGGGGAGGCTGGTGCGGCGGTTGCGGTGATTGGTGCAGCAACTGGTGCGGTAGCCGGCTCATTAGTTGCCTCGGGTGGAGTCGCGGTAACCTGGGGTGCAACTGTTACGGTGACTGTTACAGTGACCGGTGTGGTGTCGGTTGCCGCACCAGGCGCGATTGCTGTAACGGTGACCGGTGGTGGAGTGGTGGAGTTCATTGGCTGTTCGTGCCTCGTGTGGGGTTAGGGGTGTCGCCTGCCGGTGGCGCAACAAAATCCATTGAGCTGCCACCCAGAGCCGCGTACAGACTGACGCGATTGATCTGCAAAGCTCGGCGAATCTGCACGACCTGCTGTTCTGTGGCGAGCAAATCGCGCTGGGCATCAAGTACGTCGAGAAAAGCGGCCGCCCCATTGTCATAGCGCAATTGGGACAACCGCGCGCGCTCGGTTTGAACCGCCAGGGCTCTCTGGGCGATGGCGGACTGTTCGGCCAGAGAGCGGCGGGCCGACAATGCGTCGGCCACATCGCGGAAAGCGCTCTGCACGGTTTTCTCGTAATTGGCCACCGCAAGATCACGACGGGCTTCGGTCAGGCTCAGATTGTTCCGCCGGCGATCGCCATCGAAAATCGGCAGTGAGATGCTCGGCGAGAAGATCCATGCCAGGCTCCCCGAAGCAAACAGTCCGTCAAGTTCTGCGCTGGCCGTGCCCAGTGAGCTGGTCAGGGTTACGCGAGGGAAAAAAGCGGCGCGTGCAGCGCCGATATTGGCATGCGTGGCTTTTAACTGGTGTTCTGCCGCGACAATGTCGGGCCGCTGGATCAGCAGGTCGGATGGCAGTCCTGCGCATACTTCGATTTGCACGGACTGTTCATCAAGGTGCTCCGGCACGAGGGGGAGATCAACGGGAGCTCCGACCAGCAGCGTCAGCGCATGAGCCTGGGCTGCGCGCAACTGTTCGAGCTGGGCACCCAGCGCCTGGGCCTGGGTGAGCAGTGTCTGCACCTGGGTCAGGTCGAGTCGCGAGGTTGATCCGACTTCCACGCGGCGCGTGAAAATGCGCAAGGATTCGGCGCGGCTGGCAATTGTCCGGCGCGCCAGTACAAGACGCTCATCCAATTCACGCAAACTTAAGTAACTGCCCGCGACCTGCGCGACCAGCCCAATGGCGGCAGCACGGCGGGCTGCGTCGGTGGCCAAATAGCTCTCCAGGGCTGCATCCTTCAGATTGCTGACGCGGCCCCAGAAATCGATCTCCCAGCTCGCCTGACCCAACGAAACCTGGTACTCGCTCCCCACCAAAGTCTTGCCGGTCGGGCTCAAGTCGGCGGGGATGCGTGAACGGTCCAGGCCGGCCTTGGCGCCGATGGTGGGTAACTGATCGGCGCGTTGAATGCCGTAAATGGCGCGCGCTTCCTCGACGCGCAGCACAGCGGTACGCAAATCGCGGTTGTTTTCCAGTGCCAGGGTGATCACAGCCTGAAGTTGCGGGTCGGTGAAATATTCACGCCAGCCGATGGCCGCAACGCTTACGCCTTCCTGCGTGGCGTTGTTTGCATAGAACGGTGATACCGGCAAGGCCGGCTCTTGATAGGGCGGAGCCATTGAGACACAACCGGCCAGAAGCAGAGCAACGCCGGCAGCCATGACCGGCAGACGTGTAATATGGTAGAGCCACCGGAGCGGCTGGATGGTATTCATCGTTCTCCTTCTTGGGGGTGTAAGGCCTTACCCCGTAACTTCCTGAATCCACTTGAAAGGCGGTTGTGTAAGGGATGGCTGACACGGGTCTGTTCGCTCATGGGTTCTCCTTTGGCTCCTCCTGCTGCAGGAGCGAAGCCAGCGCCTCACTGACAATTGTCTGTGCCTCCTCCAGGATGCGGCCCAGATGATCCGCCCCTTCGAAGCTTTCAGCGTAGATCTTGTAGATATCCTCGGTCCCCGAAGGACGCGCTGCAAACCATCCGTTCTCAGTGGTTACCTTCAACCCGCCGATGGGGGCACCATTTCCCGGTGCCTCGGTGAGGATAGTCTCTATTTTTTCGCCTGCCAGCTCGCTGCGCTTGACCTGCCTGGGTGATAGTTTTGCCAGCAGTTCCTTTTGCTCTGGAGTGGCGGGCGCCTCAATACGCTTATAGTGCGGTTCACCGAACTCAAGTGTGAGTTTGTGGTAGATCTTACCCGGATCGCGACCCATTCGGGCCATGATCTCCGCAGCCAACAAGGCCGGGACAATGCCGTCCTTATCGGTCGTCCAGACACTACCGCCTAACCGGGCAAAAGAGACTCCTGCACTCTCTTCGCCCCCGAAACCAAGCGTGCCATCGAACAGGCCGTCAACGAACCACTTGAAACCGACCGGCACCTCGTAGAGCCTCCGGCCAAGAAACGCAGTAATCCTATCGATCATCCGGCTGCTGACCACCGTCTTGCCCACCGCCGCAACCTTGCTCCACTTCAGCCGATTCTGGAAAAGATAGAAGACGGCTACGGACAGGTAGTGGTTGGGTGGCAGCAATCCCCAATTCCCGGTGACTATCCCGTGCCGGTCATGGTCGGTGTCGCAGGCAAAGCAAAGATCGAAGCGGTCCTTCATCGCTATCAATCGCTGCATCGCATAGGGTGAGGAAGGGTCCATGCGGATCTGGCCATCCCAGTCCACCGTCATAAAACCGAAGGTCGGGTCGACGATCTCATTGACTACCGTGAGGTTTAATCCGTAGCGCTCGGCAATCGCGTCCCAGTAATGAACCCCGGCACCGCCCAACGGATCGACCCCCATGGTGATCTGCGCTCCACTGATGGCATCCATGTCGAGTACATCGGCAAGATCGGCAACATAGGCATTGAGATAATCGTAGGAGTGCGTCGTGGAAGCGTGAAGGGCCTTCTCGAAAGAAATTCGTTTCACACCTTTGAGACCGTTTTCGAGAAACTCGTTGGCCTTGACCTCGATCCAGGAGGTGACAACGGACTCTGCCGGCCCGCCGTGCGGGGGGTTGTATTTTATCCCGCCGTCATCCGGTGGGTTGTGGGACGGGGTGATGATTATGCCGTCGGCAAGCCCGCTCCGCCGCCCACGATTGTAGCTAAGAATCGCATGGGAAACGGCAGGGGTTGGAGTATATTCATCACCTTCTGCGATCATTACCTCTACGCCGTTTGCCGCCAACACCTCCAGCACCCCGGCATAAGCCGGCACGGAAAGGGCATGTGTATCCATGCCGAGAAAAAGTGGCCCGTCGATCAGCTGTTGTGTCCGATATTGGCAGATGGCCTGACTGATGGCGAGGATGTGCCATTCATTGAAGCTCTTGTCAAAGGCGCATCCACGGTGTCCCGATGTGCCGAAAGCAACCCGTTGTTCCGGAACCGCGGGATCAGGTTGCATTGAGTAGTAGGCCGTGACCAGTTCAGGTATTTGGACAAGCATCGATGGTTTGGCTGGCTTTCCTGCATAAGAGCTTATGTTCATAATTGTGAATCCTTATGGTCAATACTTCGATCATGTCTTAATTCCGAGGTTTTTCTCGCCGGAAAATGTATCGGATTTGCGCTCCAGTTCTACAATAACCTGGGCTCCAAGCAGCAGGATCACTGCGACGAACTCAATGCTTATAAGAGCTACCACCGTCATGGCAATCGAACCGTAGATGATATTCACCATGGATACGGTCGCGTAATACCAGATCAACACCCGGCGGGTGATCTCCCACAAAACCGTTGCGGTCAGTCCTCCGATGAGGGCGTAACGAAACCTGACCTTCACCACGGGCATCACCAGATAGATGGAGGTGAGTATCAACACCTCGCCGATTATTCCCAGAAGAGACAGTGCCACTCCGGTTGCCCCGCCAAGATGTAAATTCCAACCGAGAATTGTCAGGTGTCTGTTTTCCAGTGTCGTGATTGCACCCACAATTAACGACACCAGCACAATACCAAATCCCATCACAAAAATGTACGCATAGGGAATAATTACGGAAACCAAGAACTTACGCCTAATAATTTTGTCCTGCTGACAAAAGATCACCGACATGGCATTCTCAAGCATCGAAAAAGCTACAGAACTAAAAAACAACATGACAAGAAAACCAATAATTCCAACCACATTGCGGTTTTCGAGAAATGTTTGCGCCTGATCGGTCAACGTTGCCGCATAGCCGGGAACCGCCATGTTCAAGTAGGTCGACAAGGTGAGAATCAACTGCTGTTCTTCTATGAATTGCGTGAGTACAATCAAGGCCAGTATGGATAGTGGCACGATCGACAACAAGGTATAATAAGCGACGGCACCGGCAAGCAGGAGTCCTTTATTGGAGGTAAACCCACGCCCTACCTGGAACAGGAAGCTGAGCAGACGAATTATCAATTGCCAGGCATTCTGTCGTCTGTTCATGATTGGCTAATTTGTGGGACTCCGGTATCATCGGCATTTTTCTCCAAATCTTCTCTTGCCTGTTTTGCCAGATTCTCATAATTGACTCGAATTTTATCGAGTTCCTTCTCATCTAATTCTTCCAGATCCAAGAGGGCATTATGTGCTCCTGCCATAACGCGAATCAATTCGTCCAATTTTACCTGTAAGGCCAAAGAGTCTCTGTTCTGTGTATTTTGTATCAAAAACACCATAAGAAAGGTGACAATAGTCGTGCCGGTATTGATAACCAGTTGCCAGGTATCACCGAATTTGAAGATCGGGCCTGTAAGTATCCAGGTTATGATTACCGATACAGCAATCATGAAAGCTATAGGCTGTCCGGTTTTCCTCGCTGTCGCTTTTGCAAAGCGGGTGAACCAGGAAGTAGATTTTGTTGGCTTCATGTCGATGCCCTCATCATTGATTCAACTGGCGCCCGCAACCGGCAGGGGTAACGACGCCGGAAGCGTATAGTCCTGTTCCACCGCGGCGCGGATCAAGGCGCGGCTTTCCTGCGCTGTGGCATTCGGCAATGATTCCACCCGCTCCGCAGCGGAGGCGAGATTCTCGTCCTTGATACCTTCACGAAACCAGCGGGAGACATCGCCCTGAAGCAAATGGTACCGCCAGGTTTCGTCATCGACCCCATCGCCTATTTGCAGGAAGAGCATCAAATTCTGGGCCCGCAGATTCATTTTGTGCCGGGGACCTTGGAAGTAGAAGCTGCGATCCGGGGGAAGCTGACCTTCGGCATATTTTCGGCGGTGTCGATGACGCGCCATTTTGCAGGGATGAGCCAGGACCTTGAGCGGAGGTGTGGCGCTCTCTTTCAACCACAGGAGAAACTCGCCGGGCGTAAGAGTCGTCGGGTCCATTTTTGGTGCGGATTGATTGATTACCCGGGTAAAATCGGTCAGTGTCTCACTCGCGTTAGCTCCCACCAAGAGCGCGGTGTCTACGCGTTCCAGCAGAGTTCCTGAGAGCAGATCCGGATGCACGGTGATCAGGACGACGTTGGTCAATTCCTTGGGCAGGGTGCCATCGGGCGGCAGCCATCCCGCCGGCATGAGATGATGAGCCTCATCCAGAATCAGCCAGTGCGGCCGACCCGTTCGCGAACGCATTTGCAACAGTTGCGACAGAAGTCGCAGGAAAAACGGCGGACGATCACCAATAGGCACTCCGGTCAGACACACAACGGCATTGGCATTCGGATCTTCAAGTAACCGCAGGATCTCATCTTCAGGGGGATCCGCCTTCGGACCTCCGAACATGACTGCTCCTTCGAGTCCGTCATAATCTCCCTCCGGATCAATCAAGCAGAATTGATACCGCTGTTCCTGCAGAGACTCGACGATACGCGTTGCGACGGTCGATTTGCCACTCGCCGATGGGCCGCAGATCAGGACGCTCTGCCCGTATGGGGACAGCATCACCTTCTGGTCATCGCATGTTCCCAGCTCGAGATGATGTCTCCGCAGACGCGGATTCAGATCAGCCAGATCATTTGCGACCAATCCTTCGATCAACTGGCAGACGCCTTGGCTGTGATCCACGGAGGTAACGAGATCCGCCGTTTCCTTTACGGCCGGAAGGGCATTGGCTACGGCCACGGACATTTCACACAGTTTTAAAAAAGCATGGTCATTCTCCGCATCGCCGATACCGACCACATTATGCGGCGAGATATCCATCTTCTTCAGGGCCGCAATCAAGCCGCTGGCTTTATTGACACCGGCCGGCAGAACCATCACCGCCCCTTTATTAAAGATGACCTGCAGCTCCAGCCCTTGATCGCGAATTGTATTGATGACCGTCTCCTGATGTGGTTCCCAGGTGGCGACAACGACGCGTCCGATCGATATGGGACCGACGTTTTTATCGCGCAGGGCCTGCACGAATTTATCGTTCGGTGGCTCGGCAAGTGGTATTTCTTCCTTTGTTGATGGTCGGTAAAGCAAACCGCCATTTTCCGCCACAACCCATTCGAACAAATCGATCTCCGGAAAGACGCTTAACAGTTCCGGCAGCTCGCGCCCCGTCACCATCAGCAGGCGACGACCGGTCGCCAGGAGTTTGCGGAGCGAGTCCACGGTGGCTGCGTCGACGCGGCCATCCTGGGCAAGAGTCCCGTCATAGTCAGTCGCTAGAACGTGGTATCTCATTGTGCGGCCTCATTTTGTTGAGTGTTAGGTGATTGTTTTCATGATGAGCCGCGGCATTCCTTAAGGAGCATCTCCAAGCCTCGCAAGGGGAGATCGACCCAGTCAAGGCGGTTATTCAACTCATATCCCAGCTCATGTACCACTTTCTGTATCATGAAACAGCGCAGCATAATCGCAAGTTCTTCCCTATCCATCGGAATCAACGGGGATTTTTTCAGCGTATGCAGGTAGCCTTTCAGGTAGGAGCCGCTAACATAGACATACCAGGCCTCCAGCCAGGGTTCGAGCCACACTCTATCCTCAGGATGGCCGGCGCTGTGATGAACCAGCGTGGTTATGGTGGCATGGTGGAAGGAGTGGATCATGCCGGCCACATCCCGCAGGGGGGAGCGTTTCAGCCGACGTTCACTGAGAGAATGGGCCGGTACCCCTTCGAAATCGATAAAGACGAAATCCTTGCCGGTGAAAAGCGCCTGCCCCAGATGAAGATCGCCGTGAATCCTGCACTTCATGGCAGAAAGCCGTCGTCCGGTAATTTTCTTCTGACAGGCGATAATCTCTTTTTCGGCGGCCAAAATCAAGGTGGCCCGACGCTGTACATCGCCCGGCAGACGGTCGAGGTTATTCGTCAATACCTGGAAGGTACGCCGAATAAGTCCGCGCATGGATTGGAAGATGGAACGCTGGTAGTGGGTGGAAAACGGCTCCATGCTCCAGGCACTGTCCGCTCCGCTTGTGGCCAGCGCCCGGTGCATCTCGGCAGTGCGCTTGCCAAGTACCAGGGCCATCTCCAAATGCAGACCGCGGACGAGATCGCGGAAATGAGCGGGAATGCCACCCTTGACAACCTCCAGGAGTGTCGGAAGGTGGGCCGGAAGTTTTGGCAGATCCTGTTTATGTGACAACAGGTGCTCGATAAATTGCGTGAGGATTGTCAGGGTACTCCGCCAGGCATCGCCATGACAGGAGATGAAGGTCTGCAGGACACCGAGATCATATACCTTGCCTCCGGCAGCATGGTATTCGATCCCTCCCGCATAGGACGGTACATTGCGGAATTTTTTATTACCGGCGAGAAACCGAAGAATTTCAGGCTCCGGATTGATTCCGTCCTGCAGCTTCCGGTACATTTTAAACAGCAGCAGGTCGCCATACATAATGCTGGTGTTATTCTGGTCGACAATCGCCACCCTGCTGGGAAACAATTCCGTCCTGGGCGGAGAAATTTTCGTCACACCTCCGCCTCGCATACCTACGAGTTCTGAGCCGTTTGCACGGTGCACCTTGGCACGGCCGCTCATCAGCTCCAAGAGGAGCACGCGAAACTCCTCAAGGTAGATCGCATCGCAGAGAACACCTTCGGCATCGCCGAGCGAAAGGGCCGTTATGGTTGCCAGTGGATGCCGGTCGGTCAGAGCCTGCAGCCGTTCACTCGAAAGCCAGGTCATGGGGATAAGATATATCTCTGGATCCTGCTCGGTGTAGGTGACCTGAAGAAAGACCAACAGAAACAGCTGATCGTCCTGTTTCAGCCGGCAACTGTCGATAATGCTGATCTGGCTGATCACTCGCCCCTTGCCGCAAAACCATAAGACCCGCTGCAGATAATGGGGCATAACGACACGGCATAAACGCTCTCCTGCCCGCCCATTCAGCACGTCCGACCAGGGATAGCCTTCATTCAGCATAAGTTTATCTCCGACCTCACCGGATTCGACCCCCGCTTCGGTGCTCCGCAGAATAAACCAAAAAGGGTTATACGGTCCCATTGTCAAGTGGTATCGCGCATCCTGGATCATCGGGAAACGGTTGCGACTGAACACCTCTTCGGGAATCATACCCGCATAGCGGGAAAGATCGATGGTGACCGTCTGAGAGAAACGCGAGAGATTGATGACAACCAGAAGTTTTTCACCTTCAAAACTGCGGATGAAGGTTAAAACCTTTGGGTTGTCCGAGGCGAGCACTTCCAGACTGCCGCAGCTGAACGCCTTGAAGCGCTTGCGCATGGCAATAGTGCGACGCATCCACCAGAGGAGAGACGACGGATTACGCTCCTGATTCTCGACGTTGATCGATTCGTAGTGGTATTCCGCTTCAATGATTACCGGCAGAAACAGCTTCTGCGGACCGGCCTTGGAAAAACCGGCGTTCCGGTCCAGATTCCACTGCATCGGGGTTCGGACGCCGTTTCGATCGCCGAGAAAATAGTTGTCACCCATGCCGATTTCATCGCCGTAGTAGATGATCGGGGTTCCGGGCAGGGAGAAGAGTAGGATGTTCATCAGCTCGATCTTGCGGCGATTATTCTCCATCAGGGGTGCCAGGCGGCGGCGGATGCCAAGATTGAGGCGGGCCCGCGGATCGGAGGCATAGGCCCGATACATGTAGTCGCGCTCCTCGTCGGTCACCATCTCCAGGGTCAACTCATCATGGTTGCGCAGGAATATGGCCCATTGGCAGCCCTCGGGAATGGCCGGCGTCTGATCGAGGATATCGACGATCGGGAAGCGGTCTTCCATCTCGATAGCCATGAACATGCGCGGCATGAGCGGAAAATGGAAGGCCATGTTGCTTTCGTCGCCGTCACCGAAATAAGCGGCGGCATCTTCCGGCCACTGGTTTGCCTCCGAGAGCAGCATGCGGTTTTTAAAGGAGCGGTCCAGATGGGCCCGCAGCTTCTTGAGGAATGCATGGGTTTCCGGAAGATTTTCGCAATTGGTTCCCTCTCGCTCGAACAGGTAGGGAACGGCGTCGAGTCGGACGCCATCCACCCCCATCCGCATCCAGAAGTCGATAACCCGCAGCATCTCGGTCTGCACCTTCGGGTTGTCGAAATTGAGATCCGGCTGATGGGAATAGAAACGGTGCCAGTAATAGGCCTTGGCAACCGGGTCCCAGTTCCAGTTGGAAATTTCGAAGTCCTGAAAGATGATGCGCGCTTCTCGGTACTTCTCAGGCGTGTCGCTCCAGACATAAAAGTCCCGGTAGACTGAGTTCGGTTTGGCCAGGCGGGCCCGCTGGAACCAGGGGTGCTGGTCCGAGGTGTGATTAAGCACCAGCTCGGTGATTACCCGGATGCCGCGACTGTGGGCGGCGCGCAGCAACTGTTTGAACTCGCGGAGGGAGTTGTAGCTGGGGTTGACATTATAGTAGTCGGCTATGTCATAGCCGTCATCCCGCTGCGGAGAGGGATAAAAAGGGAGCAGCCAGATTGCTGTAATTCCGAGTTGCTGCAGGTAATCAAGCTTGCTGATCAGACCGCGGAAATCACCGATGCCGTCGGCATCGGAGTCAACGAAGGCCTTGATGTGCACTTGGTAAATAATGGCATCACGGTACCACTGGGGATTGTCCTCAAGAATGGAATCATCACGCCGCATAGGTTTTTTCTCCCTGTTGGGCCCTGCCGTAACGCTCCACCTGGCCTCGCACCGAAGCGGCCAGATCGTGCGGGAGCATGTCCCAGGAAAATCGCCATTCCCAGTTGCCGAAGGCAGTGCCGGGAAGGTTCATACGTGCTCCATTTCCAAGTTTCAGTATATCCTGGAACGGTATAATTGCCGTATCGGCGACTGACATCAGTGCAGTGCGCATCAGATCGCCGACGCAATCATCCCCCAAAGTGCCCAGATAACCATGCATCTCGTTGCGCTCTGCCTCCGAAATGGAATCATACCATCCTCGGGTGGTGTCGTTATCATGGGTGCCGGTATAGACGACCATATTTTTTGTGTGGTTGTGGAGAAGAAACGGATTGGCCGGCCCTCCTTCAAAGGCAAACTGCAGGATTTTCATGCCGGGGAAATTGTAGCGGTCGCGCAGCACTTCCACCTCTGGGGTGATCACCCCCAAATCCTCGGCAATGATCGCAAGTGTACCGAGCGCAGAATGGAGGATATCAAAGAGCCTCTCTCCCGGTCCTTTCACCCAGAGTCCTTGCTGGGCCGTCTTTTCCTTTGCCGGCACCTGCCAGGCGGCCTCGAAGCCGCGGAAGTGATCGACTCGAACAATGTCAAAAAGCTCAAATGTCTTCTTGAAGCGTCGGGTCCACCACCGATATCCGTTCTGCACCATGGCATCCCAGTCATAGTGCGGATTGCCCCACAGTTGACCGGTAGAACTGAAATAGTCGGGCGGAACGCCGGCGACCACCGTCGGATCGCCCTGTGCATCGAGGAGAAAGAGTTCGCGGTGGCTCCAGACATCGGCAGAATCATGGGCTACGTAGATGGGAATATCACCTATCACGGCGACACCCCGATCGTTAGCATAGGTTCGCAGTTCCAGCCATTGCCGTGAAAACTGCCACTGCAAATATTTCTGCACCGCTATTTCATGAGCAAATTCCTGCGAATATTTCTGGTAGGTCTTCGGCGTGATGCGCGACGCCTCCTTAGGCCACCTGTTCCAACTTTCGTCGTGAAAGTAGTGTTTCAGCACCATAAAAAGGGCAAAATCATGCAGCCAGTGGGTCGTATCGCAAAAGTGCTGGAAGAGAGGCGTACGGGGTGTTGCCTCCCGAGCGAGAAAGGCCGAACCGGCAAGATGCAGCAGTTCCATTTTCGCCCCGGCGACGGCAGTGAAATCAACACGATCTTCCGGACATGAGCCGACAGAGGGTGCATGAACAAGATCACCCTCATTAACTATCTGTTGCAGATCGATCAGCAGAGGATTCCCCGCGAAAGCAGAAAAGGCCGAATAGGGAGAATTGCCACAGGCAGGTGGTGTCAGCGGCAGTACTTGCCAATACGACATTCCCATGTCGTGCAGCAGATCGATAAAACGCCTGGCATTCGCCCCCAGGGTTCCTATCCCGCCGGGACCTGGAAGCGAAGTCGGGTGCAGGAGGATTCCACAGCCACGTTTATTTAGCATATGTTCTCATTTTTTAAGATTGTCGTGCCATTGCAGTTGATCCGTTCCAGCAAGGCCACCGGGTATATCGCCAGTATGTCTTGAAGGGCAAGGCTCGGTCGGCCTTCCAGTTGCTCAACACTTATTACTTTTCCCGTAAAAACGTTGCGATAGCAGACTACATCTGTATCCAACGGTTGAATGATCCGGGTGTCCCGCCACACCTCCGGCCCAAGCGGCAGCCCGCTACTGTCCCCAATCAGACGGCTGCAAAAACGTGGAACCACCACCAGGACCGAGTTACCGTCGAATGAACGTTCAAAGGCGCAGATATGCTCCCGACAGGCACCTTCTACAGTGAGTGGCAGGTAACCTCCGCATTCAAATACTATTCTGTTTTCTCGGCGAAAGTTCAGCGCCTTGTAGGTCAGATGCAGCTTTATGCGGCCGTCATCACGGGTCGCAACCACCTCGCGAGCCGTTTCCAGAGGTCCGGCAGTTGCTTCCATAGAGATCAATTCATCCAGCAGGTTTTTTCGTATGCGGTAATCGACCGGCCGGCGGTTGTCAGGATCGACCAGGCTGAAATCCCACAACTCATTCCCCTGATAGAAATCGGGAATACCCGGTGAGGTTATTTTCAGGAGGGTCTGGGAAAGGGAGTTAAAGATGCCGCAGGCGGCGGTCGATTTTTGAAATATTCCGAAATCATGAAAAAAAGTATTATGCTTTGCGGGTTTCAGGATCATGTCGATGAAATGGATCACTGCATCTTCATGCACTGTGTTGGGACTGATCCAGCTGGTGTTGACCTTAGCCTCCCGTATGGCCTTCAACATGTACTCCCTGATCCTGAGATGGAATGCCGAAAACTCATCCTCATCCGGAGAGCAGAATGGCCATGTTCCCACCAGGGTCTGGTAAAGCAGGTATTCCTCGTTTCGGTTCGGTGCAGGCTTACCATCGACCATGGTTTTGAACTTGCGGTTCTGGCGGCTCCAGCGAGAAAGCGCCTTGCGCCAAAGTTCCGGAATCTCCGAAAGCACGTTGATCCTGGCCCGAACATCCTCACTACGCTTGGTATCGTGGGTCGAGGAGGCCAGCATGGCCTGCGGACGGCTCTTGCACCGTTCGATATTCTGACCGTGGAAAGTTTCCAGGCTGATGCCGAACCGTTCCGGACTCCCACCTACCTCGTTCAGGGAGACAAGCCGATTGTACACGTAGAAGGCGGTGTCTTCGACCCCCTTGGCCATGACCGGGCCGGTGATCTGCTGAAACCGTTTAACAAAATCGAGCCAGGCCGGTTTCTGTTCCTCGTTCATGGTGTCGGGAAAGCGGAGCACCAGAACATCCCGGATGAAATCGAAAACCGAACCACTGATGGCCGGATTCTGGCGCTTTGCCCGGCCAACCGCCGATTCAATGTATTGACGATCCCGCTCCGAGACTTCAAAGCTGTTGGTGTAGGTCCGGTAGACCGGGAAATTGGCAATCACCTCGACGATCGACTTAATCAGGCTGTACAGGGTGAAATCCCGCGTATGCCGGTTCTGCTCGGATATCCTGTTCAGATAGTGGCCCAGCGTGTTGATTTCGCTCGACATGGCCACATGCATGACCAGTTTTTTGTTCTCACAGGCCACGTCCTGGAAGTCAATGGGATGTTGCAGGAAGCGTGTATAGAGTTTTTCAAACAGCTTGGCATGCGCTGTGTCGACAAACAGACCGGTTACCTGAATGGCAAAATCGTAGCCGGTGGTACCGAAGACTTGCCAGCTTTCCGGCACTTTCTCAGCTTTGAGAAGAATTTTTTCGCCAATGATAAAAAACGGCTTGAAGGTTGGATCGGCAGCAATACTCCGGTCATACTTTTCCCTTATGGCTGCTTCCGGGTCTTCCTGTCCATTGTCCACAGGCTGCCGTGCTAGAAGAGAGCCGTCGAACACTCGAATGAAACAGACCGATTGAAGTCTTCTGAAATACTCCTCAGGATCCCGCAAGCCATCGGCGTGGTCAATACGCAGGCCGCTGATCTTTCCTGCTGCCACAAGGGAGAAGACCAGCCGGTGCGTTTCTGCAAAAACCGCCGGGTCCTCAACCCTGATGGCGCCAAGGGAGTTGATATCGAAGAATCTGCGGTAGTTGATCTCCTCGGTAGCGACTTGCCAATGGGAAATACGATAGACCTGCTCCCGAAGGAGTGCGTCCAGGAGATCAAAGCTGCCCGGCTCGCCCTTTGTTCCGTTCAAGGCGGCAACATTGCCATCAATGAATTCTCTGATCGCACTGCCGTTTTGATAGAGCTTCCACAGGCGACGCTTTACGACTTCCTTTTCCCGGTAACGCTCGGCGATCCGCTCGGGATCCTCCTCCGTGGTGGGCGGCAGGTGTCTGAGCGCGGTTACGATGCTCATCAGCTCCTGAAGCCCAGGCTCGGTATCGGAAAACTGCCGTTGCAGATTTTCGATGCCCATCGTCAGGATGTTGCTGTAGGTTTTCGGAATTATCGGCAATTTGTGGTCGTGGTAATAAATAAAAAAAGACCCTTCTTCAAAACAAAGCCGCAGGTCGCCATTTTCGAGGATGGTACCGTACTGGTCGCCCAGGATCGGAATGAGGATTTTATTCTCCAACTCTTTCTTGACCGGATGCCAGTCGATATCGAAGAAACCCGCAGAAGTCGCGCTGGGGCCATTTTCCAAGACATCCATCCACAAGGAATTGCCCTGCCCCTCGATGCACATATGGTTAGGGACGATATCCAGGATCTGGCCCATGTCCCATCGCTTCAGTTCGCCGACCA
The DNA here is from genome assembly GCA_043798185.1 of Pseudomonadota bacterium. GTDB lineage: Bacteria > Desulfobacterota > Desulfobulbia > Desulfobulbales > Desulfocapsaceae > Desulforhopalus_A. The sequence continues at coordinate 18,769 of JAZDOW010000270.1, forward strand.
AGGCCTCGTGCTCATCCTCCGAGCCGATTTCCGGATTCAGGCTGTTCTGATCAAGAATGTCATATCCGTGCAGGCTGCCGGCGCGTGCTTTGAAATAGGGTGATGCGTAGATGTCGCCGATGCCGAGCCTATGCAGATACGGGACGATCTCCCTGGCATCGTTGAAGCGAAAATGACCATTAAACTGCAGCCGGTAGGTTGATAGCGGTATTCTCAGTCCTTTGCCGTTCATAGATCGCCTTTAACCTTTTCCAGTACCGCCGGAACATTGAAAAAGAGGAGTTTCCCCAGATCCTTAAGCCCTTCACTCCAGGAGATCAAGTCGCTTGCCACTCCGACAGTGGCCGGGAGCTCGGAGGTCCGGGATTGCAGCAGGGTCCAATACATATTCTGAGTCTGCCAGAGATTCACTGCAAGCGGGAGCTGTGTAACCGCCTCGACCAACAGGAGGACCTCGGAAAAACGCTGACCATTTTCCGGCTCTTCCAGCAGGGCGGCCATCGCCCCTTCAATTCTGTGGCGGATGATGAATTCAAGAGCCACAGTATCGACAGTGACATGCCAGCTTTCGATCTCGCCGACATCCTCCTTCAATCTGCCCATGTCGACCGTTTCCGAGGCGAACATCTTTTGCAGTTTGAGATTCAGGGCTGTCTCGGCAGTGGTCATAAAGTAGCGCGGTACCGGCATGCCGGTTTCCCGCACAAAGCCCATCAGACTTTTACTGTTTTCATATTGGCTTATGAACTTGTCTTCAAACTCCTCGAGTGTGCCGGCGATGATCAGGCGCAGAATATGCCGCTGTTTGTCCCGGAAAAGATCTTTGAGGGAGTAGTTGTGCATGCCGAAGTGGGTGTCTATTAACCTGACTACTGCAGCAAAATCACCTTCATTAAAAGCGTGCGCGACCTCTTGCTTCATAGTCAGGTAGGCCTCCTCGCCGATGAAGGTGCGGACCCCGCAGTTCAAGGCGTGGCCACCGAAATACAGGGTGCAGAAACTTATCCGATCCGCTTTGACGGTGATGAGCGAGCGGATGAGTATCTTGCCGACCGCCAGTTTCATCTGCCCGGCATGGAGTATCTGATGATCCTCTCTCAAGGCGCGATAGCTGAAAATATCGGTTTCCTCGCCGTGCTCCTCAAAGACAAAGCTGACGGCATAGTGCGCACCGACCCTGATCAGGTCAATCATGACCGGCTTGGCGAATTTTGCGTAGATCTCCGCGCCGTTGCCATGTTCGGGAATATTGCTGCCGGCCAAGGCCAGCCGCTCCAGAAAAAGGGCTTCGATGTCTTGAATACCGAAAAGCTCCGCCAACTGCATCGCCCTACCGGCATACTGAATGATCTGAACCGTTTCTATTCCTGAAAGTTCGTCAAAAAACCAGCCGCAGCTGGTGTACATGAGCATGGCGTGTCGCTGCATTTCCAGCAAACTGAGGACGAGTGTAGTTGCATCTTCATCCAGGGAACGCAGCGCATGTCTCTGCAGGAAGGCGGCGACATTTTCCTCCGAGCGGTCGAGCATGACTGCAATGTAATCGTTACGTGCCTCCCAGGGGTCTCTCACAAAATCCGCCAGACCATCCTCGAAACAGGCAGCCAGCTGTCCGCTGAGCCAGTCCAGGGCGTCCCGCAGCGGCTTGCGCCATTGCTGGTTCCAACCGCCATTTCCGCCTGAATTGCAGCCGCAGTCATTTCGCCACCGCTCGATGCCATGCATGCAGCTCCAGGAAGTGTTGTCAATAATTTGTACTTCATGGGTGGCCGGGTGCAATTCCAGGTACTCACCATAGTTGGTCAGCCGCGCCAGGTTATTCATCTCGATGTAATTCAGGGCATGGCCCAGGGCCATCTCTCCGAAGGCATGGTGATGGCCGTAGGTTTCGCCATCGGTGGCGATATGGACCAGCTGGGGATGGCTGCTGTTATCGGAAAAACCGGACATCAGTCGGGTGGCAAAATGTTCGCCGCTACTCAGCAGTTTCTCGAAGGCCACTGCCTGGGAAATGGGACCATCGTAGAAGAAGATGCTGATACTTCGCCCTGAGGGAAGCCGGCAGAGATAGGGTCGTGAAGGATCGATACGTGAGCCGCCGACATCCTTCCATCGGCCGAATCCGATCCGCCGAGCCCGTTTCGCCTGATGCTGAGCGAGGATGGTGAAATGGATACCTTCCTCGGCCAACACCTCGAGTGTCGTTACATCCACGGCGGTCTCCGCCAGCCACATCCCCTCGGGGAAACGCTGGAAACGATGCTCGAAATCCTTGACTCCCCATCGCACCTGGGTTCTTTTATCGCTGGGACTGGCCAGGGGCATGATTATATGGTTATAGACCTGGGCAAGAGCGGCCCCATGGCCGGAGCGCCAGACGATACTCTGCCGGTCGGCCGCCTGGATTGCAAGGTAGGTGTCGGGAGCGTATTTTTCCATCCACGAGAGCAACGTCGGTCCGAAATTGAAGCTGATACGGGCATAGTTGCTGACGATTTCCATGATGCGACCTTCGCCGTCCAGATTTCGGGTGGCGGTATTGGGGGCATAACACTCGGCGGTGATCCGTTCATTCCAGTCATGGTAGGGATAGGCCGAATCCTGGATTTCAATAGACTCCAGCCAGGGGTTTTCGCGGGGAGGCTGGTAAAAGTGGCCATGGATACAGAGGAATCGTTCCATAAATTACTCCTTTTTGTAGACGACGACGGCAAAAGGGGCAAGTGTCGGGATTTCGGGATGAGCGGGATTCACAGTTACGAAACTATCCGACGGAGAGTTGCCCGAGGAGTCGAGCAGGACACGCAAAGTACCACCGATAAGCAGCCGGCAAAGCACTCGGCTTTGATCACTGTAGTTGAACAGACAAAGTATCTGGCCGTCACCTGCACCGCGTATAACTGCCAGAACCCGTTCTTCCTCGCAGGGGACAATCTGTATATTCTCTCGGCTAAGGCTGGCAAGCGGCGACCATTCCTTGCGCAAGCGGATCAGTTCGCGGTAGAAATTGAAGATGGTGAGGTGGTCGCCCCGAAGGCGCTGTTCCTGATCCACTTTTGCTGAGAGAAAGGTTGCCTCTGCCTGAGGATCGGGAGGGGATTCCTGCTGGGCAAAGGCGGCGAATTCCTCCAGACGTCCCCGCCTGATTGCCGCCACCAGCTCCTCATCCCCATGACTGACAAAATAGGGGAACGGTGCCGATTCTCCATATTCTTCGCCCATAAAAAGCAGCGGCACATAGGGGGAGAGCAGCACCGTTGCGGCGGCCAGCTTAAGCTGTTGCAGCGAAAGATGCTCGCCCGGTCGTTCCCCACGTAAGCGGTTACCCACCTGGTCATGGTTCTGGGAAAACACCACCAGTTGGCTGGGGGGATGGTTTGCAGAAGAACTGCCATGCCGCCGCTTTCTGAAGGCGGAATAGCCGCCGGAAAGGACAAATCCCTCGCGAAAACCCTTGACCAGATCGGCAAACCGGCCGAAGTCACCGTAGTATCCGGCCTGCTCGCCGGTCAGGAGTGCCCACAGGGCGTGGTGAAAATCGTCGTTCCACTGGGCATCAAGGCCATAGCCGCCCAACTCCGGGGAACCTATCACCCGCACATCGTTCAGATCGCTTTCGGCAATAACATATACTCGGCGTCCCAGTGCCTCGCCCTGCCGGTGCACAGCCCCGGCCAGTTCGCAAAGAATATGCCGGGCTGTGAAATCGTAGATGCCATGAATGGCATCCAAACGCAGGGCGTCAATGTTGTATTCGGTAATCCAGTAGAGGGCATTGGCGATAAAAAAGTGGCATACCGGATCACTGTTTGGACCATCAAAATTGACGGCATCTCCCCAGGGGGTACGGTAGCGATCGGTAAAGTAAGGACCGAAGCTGTGCAGGTAGTTCCCTTCCGGCCCCAGGTGATTGTAGACCACATCGAGGATTACGGCGAGGCCCCTCCGGTGGCAACCATCGACCAGCCGCTGCAGGCCCTCCGGGCCGCCATAACTGTTTTGGGGCGCAAAGATGTAAGTGCCGTCATAGCCCCAGTTGCGCTCCCCGGGAAACTGGGCCACCGGCATCAGCTCCACGGCCGTTATACCAAGCTCGCAAAGGTAATCGAGACGGGAGATCGCTGCGTCAAAAGTGCCGGACGGAGTGAAGGTTCCCACGTGCAGTTCGTAGATGATGTACTCTTCAAGAGGGAGGCCGGTCCAGCCGCTATCGTCCCGGAGAGAACCACCGGCAGCGACCACTTGCGACGGTCCATGCACCCCTTCCGGCTGAAAGCGTGAGGCAGGATCAGGCCGGGAAGTTTCGCCATCCAACAAGTAAAGATAGCGCTCGCCTTCGGCGATACCCGCGACAACCCCGCTGAAATAGCCATTCGCTTCAGCGATGAGCGGTAGAGGATTGCCTCCCCGCTGCGGCAGAACAACCGACATCTTTTGAACCTGAGGTGCCCAGACCCGGAACCGGACACTTCCGTCCGGAAGCAGGGTCGCACCGAGATCGAGCTGCCAGTTTAAATCGGGTTTGATTGAACACGTACTCTTTTCAGTCATATTACAACCGTTCCTGTGAATTGTTTCACTCCTGACAAGATTCACTTTGGCACTGTACTTGAAAGATCAAAGGCAACATGGATTCCATCAATCACCATCTGCGTCCCGATTACCGCAAGAATCAAACCCATCATACGAGTAATTGCTCCCAAGGCGCTGGCACCGATGAAGGCCACAAACTTCTCACCGAAGACAAAACACAGATACGTTATTGCACAAAGAAGAGCGAACACCGCAATAGTCACCCCCATATTGACAAAACCACCGGCGGAGAAATTCATCGCCGTGGTGATAGTGCCCGGACCTGCGAGAATCGGTATAGCCAGTGGAGATACCGAAATACTGAGTGCCGCCTCCTTTGACTCCAGCTTGTCCTTTTCGCTTGGGTGGTTAACCCGTGAAAAATTACCTTGCAACATATGAAAACCTATAAGAAAAACGAGCAGACCCCCGGTGATGCGGAAGGCCGGTAAGGTAATGCCAAACAATTCAAAGATCACCTTGCCGGCAAAGGAAAAAACAACAACTATCAAAAATGCCAATATCAGAGATGACGATGCTATGGCACTCTTCGTCTGCTTATCCTCATCATGCGTAAGACTCAGGAAAATAGGGATGTTAGCGATGGGATTCATTATCGCAAAAAACCCCATAAAGACAGTCAGCGCGTGCAGCAGTATCTTCTCCATTTGCAGATCTCAACCTCTCCTCAAATATTGACTCTAGTAATCGACGGAGAAAAGCGAGCTATCAGATAGTCCCTCGCACCTTCCTACGTGTGATTTTCCAGCATAAAACCCCTCATTATTGCTGACACTTCTAGTTGCAAAGTTAATGCCGAGTTCATTGAACCGTTGAATTGGGTGGAACTTATCCAGGAAAACCGCTGCCTTCCAATATCCCATAGCCCGATGAGACTGCCGAATCCTAGAGCCTCTCTCGCGCGCATATTCTTTAACTGCGGTCATATGTAACCAATGGTCACATATGACCTTTCCGTGCATGCTTCCCAGCACCTGCCATACCAGCACTTCTCATGTTATTTATCTATACAAATCATGTAGATATACAATTAATGGCAACTATTCCATCTCTGGTATGAAGTTTGAAAAGAATGGGAAAAAAGTCTACGACACGAACCTGTCAACCTTCTGGGATCGCGTCGTAGACGGACCATGGGGGGTCGATACGGACGCCTTCAACATCAATGACCAGTTCGCCAGCGGTATTGGCGGAAGCTTCTTTGGCGAGGCGTTCTTTAGGATGGCCGGTTTGGTGCTTGGGCGAGGGCGGAGAACCCGGCTATACCTATGACCGTCCCTTCGATTACTTCCGTTTTGAATTCACCACCCTCGACAACAGACATAACCCGTTTGATAACGTCATGTTACGAGGTTTTCTCCTTGGATAGGTGAACGCGACTATCATTACGGCATCGGCCCCGCAGGGACTCGTCGGGCTCCGCCTCGTCCTTGCTGAAAGAGCCATGTTTGATGTAACGGGACGCGCCTATTACCTGAGTGATATGGGTGGCGATCACCCCGGGGGAGGGGAGCAAATAGAACGTCTAAAAACGGGCTTCACCGTTCGGATTTTTGGCCGTCACGCCCTTGGCCTGCAATACAGCGGAGCCATTCGGGATGCAGAATATCCCGATCGCGCTGACAGTCACCAGTCAGCAGGAATCATCAGCCTTGTTTATACGTATCTTGGTAAGCCCAGGTTTGGCGCGGTTGAATGGCGTGGTCCAGACTATCTCTGATCCTAGTCTCTAATAAAAATCAGGCATGAACGGCTTTTTTAAGGATGCGGCAGCCCATTGGTTCAGGCTCATGCCAGCTGACTGGGAGGCCACCAGAGCGGCGCTGTGAACTTCCGGCGGAATCCGCAGCATCAACTTGCCGCTGGCTGGTTTCTGTGGTTCTCGACCGTTCTTTTCGCAGGTTACAAGGTAGTAGTCAACAGCCTCAACAAAAGCGATATGCAGGTCGGTAACGGTTTCGGCGTGAAAACCGATAATGGCCCTGATGCCTAAAATACGACCAACAAAGATATTATCACGATCGTCAAATTCGATGCGGGCCGTATAGCCCCGGTGTTTCATGGTGTTCATGGCTAGATCTCCAGTCGTTCTAAAAACTCTCGCACCCCCTCAACTTGATATTTCTTGGCCTCTTTTCCCGGATGCGGATGGTGCGCATGCCACTCTTCGACCCCATGCCAAAAACTCATCCGTGAACCGCTTCCCTTTGATACCTTTGCGCCAATAGCAATCAGGAGTGCTTCAATATCGATAAAGCGAATTGTTGATTTGGTGGGCTCGGGAAATAGGCTGAAATTATCAGTAGTTATTCTTGATTTTAACTCTTTCCCGCGCAAGTGTTCTGAGACACACGCTGGGAGGGATCCTGACGATAGTATTCCTGCATAACACGATAGAGGTCCGGTGCCTGCTCAATCATTAACTCCTGACTCAGGGTGGCGGCCTCCGCGCAGGGCTGCATCCCATATAATAATTACAGACCAACGGCGCCCGAACCTGCCACTCCAGATGGATCACAAAGTAGCTACAACCTCTTTAAGATGTTTCTTCAACTGCTCACCTAGGGCGGAATGTCTAAGTCCGTAAGCGATAATTGCTTTCAAGTAGCCCATTTTATCTCCTGCATCAAACCTCATTCCCTCAAATTCACAGGCGTACATGCCTCTTTTTTTAGTGAGGGCAAGTAAGGCATCAGTCAATTGAATCTCACCACCATGCCCTGGCGTAATGGTTTCCAGAATATCAAATATTTCCGGCATTAAAATATATCTGCCTATAATTGCCATGTCCGAGTCTGTTGTGCCCGGAGCAGGTTTTTCAACCATACCGGTAACTTTGTAAGTTTTTTCCCGATCGATCCTTTTTCCTTCAACAATACCGTACTGGGGGGTCTCCTCCATCGGCACCCTTTGAATGGCGACGATAGACTCACCCACCTCATCAAAGAGATTGAGGAGTTGCTTTGCACAGGGCGTTTTGCTTAAGACCAAGTCATCACCGAGCAGGACCATAAAAGGCTCATCACCAACGACATTACGGGCTGTCCAGATGGCATGACCCAGTCCAAGTGGTTTCTTTTGTCTCACAGAGACAATATCAATGAGATTTGAAATATTATTTAGTTCTTCCCCTAGAATCGTTTTATGTTTTTCTTTCAAGACGGCATCAAGGTGGAAATTGTAATCGAAATGATTCTCAATCGCTGATTTCCCCTCACTTGTAACAAAAATGATCTCATCTATTCCAGATGCCACGACCTCCTCGACTATGTATTGTATAGTAGGACGATCAACAATAGTGAGCATTTCTTTTGGTATTGCCTTGGTGGCCGGCAAGAATCTAGTCCCGAGACCGGCAACAGGAATGACGGCTTTACGAATTTTCATATAGTCCTCAATTTCAAAAGTAACAAAAAACAAAAAAGTTCCATTACCGCACTCTTCTCATGATTTGTTCTCTTTCTATTTGCCACTGCTGATTTTCTCCAGAAGAACATTTTGAGGCTTTACACCGCCCCTTGACCACAAGAGAATTCATTGCCAGGGTGCGTTGATCAGAAATGATCAAAAAGTTAGGAACACACGATTTGTTTTTCGCCGGCAACAATCTGTTTGATTACAGGAACCGTCATTTATCTGACAGCAATGATAATTGCCTTTTTCGGGCTGAATTTTTTGATGTGAGGTCTGCCACATATATCGAATAGGTGTTGATAGTATAATACTAGGGTTTGCAAGCCGTTATCACTTGTCACCTCTTTGTAAGTGATCTCAGATTTTGCAAGTACATCAGTGAAATTATCCATTGAAATCTCCCGCCCATCCTTTCACTAGAATAAGAATATTACCGATTCAAAATATCAGGATATTTTGAGAGTAACTCTTGTCCTTCCCGCGTTCGATGTCTTATCAGTCTTAGAGTTAATTGTGCAGGTGCATCCCAATTTTATCGTTCAGCGCTTCCTCTGAATATCTGCTACACTATGCTTTTTTCAAGAGCCTTGAGAATAGCCTCTCGCAGCTCATTCAAACTATACGGCTTACCCAGAAAAACCTGGGGCAGTTCGGGATGGTCGCCTTCAAAAAGCTCAGTCTGAACGTATCCACTGGATAACATTACAGGTAATCCGGGCGCTAGACGTCGTAAGGCCTTTAACGTCTCCCAGCCATTCATTTGAGGCATCATCAGGTCGCAAAGGACGCAACAGATTGATTTCGAATGTTGTTTAAACACCTCTACGGCCTCAACACTGTCTGTTGTTTCAAGCGAAGTAAACCCTAAACGTGTTAACATAGAACTTGCTATTGAAAGAAGAATGGGATCATCATCAACTACCAACACCGTATTGCCTCCTCCAATCTCCAGTCTTTTTTCTTTTCGCAGCTGGACTTCCAGCTTGGACTGATGAAGCAGTATATGCACATAGTCAAATGAAAGTACTTCCTTTGGGGGAGATTTATAATCTGGGGTGTTCATTCTGTCCCTCCTTTAGGATGAAGGGAAATCTTCATCCTGTTGATTAGTAATGTCCGTGAAAATCACAAAAAAAAGGCTCCAGCTTTGACCCGGATTAAATAAATGGCAACGGTATAACTTTGAGATCTGAGCATGATATAGATTGAAGGCACTCGACGACCCGCTTTCGGTCAATTGAGTGTAGGCCTTTATCCATTGCATTTCGGTGTCCGGCCAGATCTCATTTACCATCTTGCCCTGCGCCTGCTCGCCTGTAATCCCCGTCATACGTTCAAAAGTATCGTTGTTAGCTACAAACCGGCAACCTGCAAAAGTGCCGCCATCCGAAACCGCTTCAATTGACACAATGGCATGCGATGAACGTTTACGCTTTTCCAGCTTCTTCCTGACGTGCTTGCGATTCGGTTCTACGAAAATCGATTCAGTGTGTCTCTCCGGCTCATTACTGCCCTGGACAAGGATATTCTCAAGTCTCACTCCATAATTGAGCAATAGGAAGAACTCTTGTTCCATAACTACCGTTTTTTTTGAGTAATATGATACAGTCGGATTTTTAGAAAATTTTGTAACTTCCAAAGTATACCCCCTCCCAAGAGGCCGATTTTCACCCTAGCTCAAGCCTCAGCCAGCCAGGCCCTTGCCCCGGCGGAATCAGCATGATCAAAGTAGCGGACAATCACCTTGGTGAATGGTTTGCAGAAGATCGCCACGCCATGTTTCCACTGCTCTTCCCCGACCAAAACCAGCTGATCAATGTCACTGAAATGATTCATCGCAAATGTAGTGTCCTTCCGCAAATCATATGTAATTCACGGCGACTGACTGATGGTCTCCGAAGGATGGTTGATGAAGACTTTCGACTCACTCCAACTGGTTCTATCGTTCCATTGAGGAGAAATCAGAACATCTTTTCCGATATTGCAAAATTTTTGCCAGGTTTGCACAATCTGGTGTCAATTGTTTCATCTTCCCGATTTCAATGAACAAAAAACAAATAAATCAGTTGAAGGATGGCCGTAAACACTCATCTGGGAAAGGTTATATTTAACCAAATGGTTATATATGATCACTTGGAACCCGATCAAGTTTGGGTTGACTGATGGAACGAATAGCCTCTTGGCACACTATTCCCAATCAATAGCCATTTATAACACCCGGAAAACAGAGGAAGGTCGAATATGGCCATAGGTTAAATATAACCCTTTAATTTGGACAATTATATCCTTCATCGAAGTTCTTATTTTCATGATAATTAAATAAAATCGATATGATGGATGACGATAAGCGATGAATTGTAACCTGGCACTAAGATTGCTTTAAATACTATGACCACCGAGAGAATCGTTTCCCTGATCCATTCAATCTGTCGGCTTGCAGCCGGCTATGCAGAGACCCAAAGAAATGGGTCATAAATAGATCTCGGCAAAATGAGTACACCGAGACAAACCAGGAGAAAGACCATGAAATCAAGCACAAGAGACAACGCAGAAGGCAAGATGCACCAAGTAAAAGGCAAGGTCAAAGAGACTGTCGGAAGAGTAGTCAAGAACCGCGACCTGGAAATCGAAGGAATAGTCGAAAAAAACGACGGGAAAGTTCAAGAAAAAATCGGCAATATCAAGAAAAATTCCGGAAATTAATATGTTAACATAGCAAAAAAGGATGTTCAGGCCGTTTAGGATGAAACATCATAAACGGCCTGAACGTTCGATGGCCGACAGACACAAGAGAATAGAAAGAGACAGAAGAGGGAGAAGATTGGGAGGTTGTCATCCTTTAACCGATGATCATGTATCACCACCGGTTCTCCTTGAGCCGGGAGGCAAAAAGGAGATGTTGCGAAGAGTGGAAAAGTATGGAGGCCTTTTTGTTGACAAGGAAGGAGGGTGTTTAAGATCAAGCGAGAATGCGAATCAGGATCTTTCGATATTCAGTTTAGCCATACGGGCTCGCAAAGTGCTGCGGTCAAGACCAAGAATGTCCGATGCACCACCCTTGCCGCTCACTTTCCAGTTGGTCATTTCAAGGACTTCTAGAATATGATTTCGTTCAACGACTTCCATGGTTTTTGGGCTGGTGGATACATTTTTTGTCGGCTTCCTGATTTCATCAGCAAGGCGTAACTTAGGCCCCGACGAATTGATTACTGCACGTTCAAGGACATTTTCCAGCTCTCGAATATTTCCCGGCCAGTGGTACTCTTTCAAGACATTCATTACACGTTCAGGAATGATTTCAATGGACTTGCCCATCCGCGTGGCAATCTTTTTGATATAGAAAGCTACGAGAAGCGGTATGTCATCCGGGCGATTCCGAAGTGGCGGCACGGTTATCGGAAAGACATTCAAGCGATACCAGAGATCCTCACGGAACTTGCCGTTACGAACCTCTTTTTCCAAATTCCGATTCGTGGCGGCAATGATTCGCACATCGACTTTAATGGTGTGCGAGCTGCCGACACGCTCAAACTCGCCATCCTGAAGGACTCGCAGCAGCTTCGCCTGAAAGGTCTACCGGCAACTCTCCCAGTTCATCAAGAAAAAGAGTGCTCCCATCGGCGATCTCAAAGCGGCCAAGATGTCTTGCCTGTGAACCGGTGAACGAACCCTTCTCATGCCCAAACAATTCGTTTTCAATGAGGTTTGCCGGCAGTGTCGCGCAATTTACTTTTATCAAAGCCCGATTTTTTCGTAGACTCGAGTTATGAATCGCCCTGGCAATCAACTCCTTGCCGGTGCCTGTCTCACCCAGGACCAACACGGTGTAACCGCCAAAAGAACCGCACCTTTCCACGCCGTGGCTGACATGTCATAATCGGGCAACCTAAAGATATAAAGGAGGTAGCCCGTGATAAACCAGAACGACAAGCAAAGCCAAAAAGGCGAGACCAAGAAATGGCAGGCCCATTTTGCCGCGCAAGCGAAAAGTGGATTGAGTTGCTCCGAATACTGTC
>JAZDOW010000019.1:0-62602 GCA_043798185.1 Pseudomonadota bacterium
AACAAGGTGCTCAGCTGATCTGTAGATCTCCCCAAATTGCAGAGAATGCCGCATCGCTCTCTTATGCCACTAAATCTGCTAACGTAAGGCCCAGCGCAACGACCTCAGGTAATAACCCAATATTGCAGCAACTATTCTCAACAGGCATCCCTTGCGAACGATTGCTTTTCTGTAGATCATACCGGATAATAGGATATTCCTCTAATTTGCAGCTATCTGCCCAGCGGCCACCACAATTGTCCGGCGATGATTCACCTATTTCTATTGAAGCGAAGGTCAGGGTTGGTTTTGCTCCATCAAATGCCCTTGCTTCATTAAAACTGCATATAAATCTGTTGCGTTAGATATAGCAAGCGGATATTGCATATCTTACTGATTGGCAGGCAAAAAAATCGATAAAGAGTTAGAAAAACACAAAGACACCTCCATGGTGATGCGTTAAAATACGGCAGTTTTTCTCTTAATGTATCTCCCGTTGACCTACTCCGGTCCTATAGATGATAAACAGTCTCTTCAGTTCCTGCGGAGCTTCCATCATGGCCAGAAAAAAAGCAAAAACATCCAATCCTCTTGTCACTTTCATTTTTATTGTTTTGTTTCTGGCTGTCGGCTTGCTGTGCGGAACGCAATCGACCCTGACCCTGCGGCGGGATGATGCCGGAGCGGTCACCGCCGCGAATCAGTGGCGGCTGAACGGCTCGATTCCCCTGATTTCCCGAACCGTCACCCATCTGCGGGAGGCTAAAATGGCCAGGGTTCCTATGACTGTGCAGGAGCGCCGGGAAACCAGTTCCCGCGATGTGTTCGGCATGGTGCAGCATCGCGAAGAACTCCTCCTGATCGGCGATAATCAGATCAGTTATCCCTTTCAGGAGGACCTTTCGCTTATCCGGTCCTTTCTCGCCAATCCGGCAAAAAAAGAGGTGGTTTCGTACTATCCGATCGATATCCGTCGTCAGGTCGCCTCTTGGTTTTTCCTTGGTTTGGCTTGCGCCTGTATCGTCGGCTGGTTGGTCACCCTGGTTCTCGGTCGGGATCCCCTGGCTTCCTCTCCTGGTCGAATCAAGCCGCTGCCTCCGGCGGTGGGCGCCGCCGTGTTTCTTGGCGGCATTGGCGTGTTCATTGCCTTTTTCAGCTTCGGTCACACCCTCTTCGGTCCCCTGGCCACCGCCAAGGTCAATCTGTTGAGGGGTTCAGCGACGGGTGACGATCCGGCCGGAATTGAGCAGGCGGTGCGGGCCGGGGTCTTTGTTGATGTTCGCGACGACCAGGGGGCAACGCCGTTGCTCCTGGCGGTACGCGCCGGGGCGCTGAAGGCTACCGAAAAGCTCCTGCAGGCCCGGGCCAATGCGAATCTCAGCAATATCAGTGGCGACAGCCCCCTGATGCTTGCCGTCAGCAGCAAACATAACGATATCGCCGCCCGACTGCTTGACGCCGGGGCAGATATCCACGATGTTGACGCCAATGGCCGCACCCCTCTCTATCTCGCCGCGGCTCAAGGCAATGCGGAAATGGTCCGGCGCTTAATCAAAGAAGGAGCCGACGTCAATCAGACCGATGGCCATGGTTGGACGCCGCTGATCACCGCGGCGGGCAGCGGCGATCCGGCGACGGTTATCGCCCTGCTCAATGCCGGCGCCGATCCCCGCCACTCCTTGCCGGATGGACGGCGGGCCGTCGATTTGGCCGGCGATAATGTGGAGCTGCGGCAACTTCTCGCCGTGCCTGCGTCGTTTCTTAAAACAAGATAAATGAAAAGGTGTATAAAATGCACCCTACACATCTGCACCGTTGTTTTAGCACCCATACTTGCAATGACTGCTTCAGGGTGTAACAGCTTTATGTCTCAGGTGAGCGAGGACGTATTTGATTTCTCCGTAGCTGAAGGCCTCGCCGACAATTTCCTTGATTCTGCCGGGAAATTTTTCTTCAACAGGCAGGATTATCTGTTCAAGCTGCTGCCGTTTCTCCTGGGAAAGCAGCCGGTCGATGGCAACTTCGCCGAGTTCCAAACATTGCGCCAGGTGGCTTTCGATGGTGGAGAAGACATAGCCGCGCTTTTCGGCAATCTGGGCAATGGTCAAACCCTGGTTGAAGTACTGAAGAGTGAGGAGTCTGGTCGGCACTTTTGGCTCTCCTGCGGCTTTGGCATGCTCCGGATCTTTGCGGGCGTCGGGCTCCGCTGCGGCCACCGAGGGGAGGAAGACCGCCTGGATACCGTGTTTCTCGCGATATTCCGAAACCAGGGTCACCAGCGCTTCGCCGTATTTCTCCGCCAGTTTTTGGCCAATCCCTTTGATCCGCGTCAATTCGGGGAGACTGTTCGGCAGGTTGACGGCGATCTGAATGAGGGTCTTTTGATGCAGGACCTGGAAATGGGCGACGTTTTCTGCCTTTGCCGTCCGGCTCCGCCATTCCTTGAGAGTCTGAAACAGCTCGGGATGGCCGACGTCGGCCTCCGTGTACATGGGCGATTCCTTTTTCTCCCGTTTCGGTTTCGTGTCGATTTCAGCTGAGGAAACGGCTTTCAGGTATTCGGCCGAAGAAAATCCCGACGCGCAGCATTTTACCGCAGCAAGCTTGACAGCGGTTTCTTCCTGCAGCCATTTGCACAGGTCCTTGGCCTTTTTGCGGATCTCCTTGTTGTCGGTCTCCACCTGAAAGGAGGCAACGATATCGCCTATTCCGGCGGCAAATTTCTCCTGGAAATAGGCCGAGGCCTTGCGTAACCGCTCGCCAATCGCCTCGTCTTCGGTCGGAAGGGTGAGGTCGTTGAACATTCCCTGCAACTGCCGGCGGAAGTTGGCGCCGACGATGCAGATGTCGTTTACCGTCTGGGCCTGCAGGTCGCGGAGATTGCCCGCCCCCGCTATCCGCACCAGCTCGCCGCTCCGTTCCACGGTCGAAACCAATCGGGCGAGAAGCCCCTGCAGGCGCTGAAAATCAAAACATTCAAGAAGGAGTTGCTGCTGGTAGCGGATTTTTGCGGTACGGAGCTGCGCCGCGGTCGGCACATTTTCGCCTGCCTGTTCCACAAAGCGCAGCACGGCGCTGTCGGTTTTCACCGCCCGCGCCACAAGCGGCGAGCTAAGAACAATGCCTTCAAGGGTCCGGCAGCGGCTGAGCGCCACATACACCTGGCCATGGGCAAAGGCGGCCTGGGCATCGATGATCGCCCGGTCAAAGGTCAGACCCTGGCTCTTATGGATGGTGATGGCCCAGGCAAGCTTCAACGGGTACTGCACGAAGGCGCCGATTTTCTTTTCGCTGATTTCCAGGGTCTCTTCGTTGAGGGAATATTCGATATTCTCCCAAGTTGTTGGCTCGACAACTATTTCATCATCATCGTCCGGACATTTTATCGAAATTTTCTTGCCATCGATGCGGGTAATTTTGCCAATTTTACCGTTGAAGAAACGCTTTTCCGGCGAGGGGTCGTTGCGGACAAACATCACCTGGGCCGCCTTCTTCACCTCAAGGTTCTCAGCCGTCGGATAGGAGTGTTGCGGGAATTCTCCTTCGATCTCGGCTGCGAATCGATGACTTTTTTGCGGCAGACCGGCGAGCCTGGCGTTGTTGATGGCATCGGCACTGCTGTTATGGGTGCAGAGGGTTATGTAGCCTTGGTTGTCGCGGTCGACGAATCCTTCGATATGGCGACGGTTCAGCTCCCCCAGGGTGTCACCGCCGAGCTTGTTGTCGCGGACCCGGTTGAGAAGATCGATGAAGGTGTGATCCGCCTGCCGGTAAATATGTTGCAGCTCGATGGCGACCAGTTCGGTCTGCCTGAGACTCTTGCTGCAGAAAAAATAGGGGGAATCGTAGTAGGGCGCAAGCAGCCGCCACTCGGCGTCTTTCACCACCGGCGAGAGCTGATGCAGGTCACCGATGAGCAGCAGCTGCACCCCGCCGAACGGCAGGGTACTGCGGCGGTAGCGGCGGAGAACGCTGTCCACCCCGTCCAGCAGGTCGGCCCTGACCATACTGATCTCGTCGATCACCAGCAGATCGAGGCTTTTTATGAGATTGATCTTGTCGCGGCTGAATTTATGGCGGTTTTCGCCCTCGCTGCCGGGAATGAACGGCCCGAAAGGCATCTGGAAAAAGGAATGGAGGGTAACGCCGCCGGCATTGATCGCCGCCACCCCGGTGGGGGCGGTAACGATCATTCGCTTGGGACTCTGCTTTTTGATGGTGTGCAGAAAAGTTGTCTTGCCGGTCCCGGCCTTACCGGTCAGAAAAATATTGCAGCCGGTGTCCCGGACGAATTCATCGGCGAGCTGCAGCAGCGGATTGTGACTGTTCATCGGTCCTTTTTACGAATACATTTCCTCAAGGACTATATTGATCAAGGCAATTTCCTCCTTGCCGAAACGGGCGGGGTCGTATTCCTCGTCGAGCAAATCGCTATACTCCTCGTAGTCTGCACCCTTCGGGTCTTTGAGAACCTCTAAAAGATTCAAAAAGCCTGAAATACCACCAATATCTTCCGGCGGACAGGCTCGTTTGCCGGTGAGCAATACCGGATAGGCAAGGCCTTCGTTGGGGTTGAGTATTTTTTCGACGGCTATGTTGTGCAGCCAGTCGTCGCCGTAATCGTAGATATATTGAAAACCGGGAAGGATCTTGTCCTGCAGGTCCTGCAGGGTAAAGTCCGCCTCGTTTTTCATCGTGTCGGCATCCGGCATATCGTCCATGTCGGGCATGCTGTAACAGGTGTGGTCGATGAGAAATTGATGGAGATGGCTGTCCGTCCAGCCCATGCACAGCTGGATCACCTTGTGCAGACGGGCAAGTGTTGTGTCGCCCGGAACCTGGATGCGTCGCCAGATCGGTGGCTTGGCGTCCTGCAGGGAGACTTTGAGTTGGAAGAGTTGGGTGGCGCGTGCTGTTTGTTTTTTCCCATGCTGGGAAAAATCCACCTTGATCATCCTGGCCTCTTTTTTCGGCGGGTCCGGCAGGGAGTCGCAACACGAGCCGCCGCTGGGGCAGGAACAGGGCTTGGTCTCGTCGGTTTTTATCGGACGAATGGGGATGGGAATGGTTTTTCCATCGGGCTTTCTTCTCTGTTGTTTCAGGAGCGACCTGGCATGGTTCTGCAGGGTTTCGATGGACAGCGGCAGAGTAGCCAGAAGGCAAAACTGGATTTGCACCTCCCGGTCGGGGAATTGCCCATCGGCCGCGGGGAAGGCCTCCTGGAAAATATCGTCGGTCAGGTTTTCAAACATCTCCAGCATATCGGTGGGATCAACCAAGCCCTGGATGGTCATGATGGCGTGGATTATGTCCTCTTTTTTTCGAGCCGATAGCTTGGGATATTCCTCCGGATCCCACAATTCCTCACGAAGGGCAAGGGCCTCTTCGAACCCTGAGACCCAGCTATACACGGTTTCGAGCTGGTCTTCATGGAGGGTATCGAGGTCGAAGGGAAAATGGAGGCTGTTGCTCTGAAAATCGATGACCATCTGATTGTAAACCCTGGTCAGACAATCGGTCATTTTCACCATTTCCTTTTTGTTCGACAAGGCAGGGAGATCACCACCGAAAATTATCGGCACCCATTCGTCGGCGGGAATAGATTCCGGAGTCATAGCCAGGCCGAAGAGGTAGCCGCACAGTTCGTCATAGTTGAAGGTATAGTCCGGGACCGGCGCGAGGCTGAGGAGTTTTTCAAGGGTCTTGGTATCTTTGGGAGAAAGCATTGGCATGGTGATCCGATAAAGGTTCTGGATGAGTGGGGAGATCGCTACAGCAATAGCGGAAAAGAGGAGCAAAAGAAAGGAAAAAATCCCCAGGGACTGAACAATCTGCCGGGTAATCGTCCCGGATTGAACATAGTTTACCGAGAGGAAGTTTGCTATTCCCGGAAAACTCATTTATATCGTAAAAAGAACTTTTTTGATACGCAAAGAGACAGGGTCACAGCAAATCGCTCTTTATTCCATTTATCGGACTTGGGGAATTCATGAGAGTTGCAGTTTTTTCGGACATTCATGCCAATTTGGAAGCACTAGGAGCGGTCCTCTCCCATGCCGCACAGCAGCAGGCTGATCGCTATGTCTGCCTCGGCGATGTCGTGGGCTATGGCGCAAATCCTAATGAATGCATCGAAATGCTCCGCGCCCTCCCCGATTGTCCCTGCCTCCTCGGCAACCATGATGCCGCCGTGCTCGGTATTCCCCTCAATATGCGCCCGGATGCCAGACAGGCAATAAACTGGACTCGCGGCGTCTTGTCGAAAACGGCATTGTGGTTTTTAAAAGAAATGGAGGACATTATTACCTGGCAGGATCTTCTTTTCTGTCATGCAAACCCTTACAGACCGCGCCGCTGGTATTACGTCTTGGAGAAAATCCACATTTCCAGCTCCTTTGCCCGGACAAAGGCGAAGATCCTCTTCGTCGGCCATACCCATGTGCCGCTGGCCATCACCAGGAAAAATTTCTTCTGTGTGTATCTTCGTTCACCGATGCACTCCATGACCGTGCCGGCGGCGGAACTGAACCGGCAGATCTTCAACTGCGGCAGTGTCGGTCAGCCCCGGGACGGTGATCCCCGTGCCTCATATCTGATCTACGACGACCAGCGCCGGACCATTGAATTCTACCGTGTAGCCTACGATTATCAGACCACCGCCGAAAAAATTCTCGCTGCCGGACTGCCGGAGGCCTTTGCCTTGCGCCTGGCTGACGGTCGGTGATCTCTGGGTCAGCATCTCACAACAACCAGACCGGAGAGAAGCTCTCCCTCAGATCGCCCCATTCAGTTGAACTTTCAAAGCGTTTGTCGAGATCCTTCTCTACAGGCGAGGTAATTTCGTTACGGTCATTTATACGGCTGTCGGCACATCCGGGCAAAGAACTTGCTCAATGAAAAAGCACGAGGCGATCGTTGCAATAACGATCGCCTCTTTGGACATCAACCTGTAAAGGATTTCTGCCCTGAGCTGAAGCTATTTACAGAAACTTCAGATCCATCGTTCCATCATGGCAGCGATCTGTAATCTCTAAGCTTACAGATACAATGATGCCGAATCCCTCGCCGAAATGGCCGAGCGAAGTTAAGAGATAGCACTTATTTCGGGACATCGGCAGCCTTGGAAGCCATCTTATATTCGATACCCTGATCGGCAGGAGCGGCAAGTTTCACCACTTTTATAAACCCGTAGCCCATACCCACATGGCATTCATTGCAAGAGGAAATTACCGCATTATATTCCTTTCTGAAGGTCTCAATATTTTCAGAGGCGATAGCCGCCGTGACTTTTGCAAACTCACCCTCGTAAAAATTTTTCCAATCCGGATATTCTTTCGGTTTGGTGACTTTTGCGGGAGCCATGGCACCATTCATATATTTTCCCATATAGGCGGCCAGTCCCCAGTTGCCCCCTTCAGCAGCGAAGGCGATGTTCTGGAACCTGTCACCTACTTCGCGCATTGGTACGGCAAATTTCGGCAGAGCGCCTTTAATGGCGTCAATCTGTGGTTGCAGGTCCTCTCCTGCTGCGCTGACGCACAGGCTGCTGCCGATTACAATCAAACCTGCTACTACTAAAGCTTGGGCACATTTTTTCAACATGGTGGTCTCCTTGAACGCTGTGTTTGACGGTTTTGGAACGACAGACAATTCCCATGTTCGAAGTATATGGAAGAATAGGATAGGATTCCAGGAAATATTAGTATTAAAAGTTTGGCAGTTGAGAAGAAGACTTCACAACTCAGGTGTAGTGTGCCGGACTTATGAGGTAATCCTTTTAACAAGCAGATACAGACAATCGAATATTTTTTTCCTTGTGGGGTCAGCCGGTAGATTTATTCCTTGATAAAAAATTCTGGGATCATTTTGCCCCCGACGTTCTTGTTGCGTTTCCCATCTTTGATCAGGACGGCAGTATCTCTCCACGACCGAACTGCGGGAAGTACTCCCTCAGATCGTTTTCCAACTCGGTTGCGCTCTCATAGCGCTTGTCAAGATCCTTCTGCAGACAGCGCATGATGATCCTTTCCAGGTCGATGTCAATTCCCGGATTGATAAGATGCGGCTCTCTGCTTTCCAGGTAGATCTCAATATCCATCGGATAACGATCATTCAGCTGGAAATAGGGGACGGCGTTGGTTGCGAAGATATAGAGAATAACGCCGATGGCCCATACATCGCTGGCGATACAACTTTTGCCCTCGAATTGCTCCGGCGGCATAAAATTGACAGTGCCGGCCGAGCTGCCGTCGGTCGTCTGCCAGGAGAGGTCGCGGGCGATACCAAAATCGAGGAGCTTGATTCGCCCGGTCTTGGTGATGATAATGTTTTCCGGCTTTATATCACGGTGCAGTATTTTATGTTTATGGGCATAGGAAATCACCGAGATGAGCTGCAGGATATAGTTCTCCTTGTCGAGTGCCGGAATTCCACGCTCCAGCAGTTCCTGCAGGGTGGGACCTTCGGCGTACTCCTGGATGAGGATAAATCGGCCGCTGTCTTTTACCACCTCAATCAATTGGACAACATTCGGATGGTGAACAAGTCTTTTCAAGATGGCGGCGGAACGTAAAACCCCGATGTTCATAGCGGGGGAATGAGGTGTCTTGGCCACGGCCAGGCGATTGGTGCCGATCTCTTTTACCAGCCAGACAATGCCGAAACCACCCTCGCCAATACGACGAATCCGTTGCCAGCGGTCGGATATATGCTCCGTTCTCGCCAGATTGGTCAGGGATTTCGGTGAAAAAAAGCTCAAGCCGCCCTGAAAATAGTCGACTATCCGCTCCCAGCCGTCCCTGGTAGTATCGTTTGTCCGAGCGGGTGCCACCACTATCGAATCCTGCCGGGGGATTGCCTGTTCCAAAGCCTGACCCATTTCCAATAAAATGAGAAAACTGATGGAAAATCTGCTTTCGTTGATCGGCAACTCGATGAAGTCGTCGGCTCCGGCATTGAGATACTTCTTGATCTCTCCGAGATTTTCCCCCGGAACCAGAACCAGGAAAGGTACCAGTGCTCCGACAAAATCGCGGATCAGTTGGATAACCCGGGGCTGTCGAGGGTGTTCGGAATCGATATGGTAGATGACCAGACAAATCTTTTTGTTTGGGTGGTTTTTGACGAAATTGCGAACCGTTCCGATGGTCAAGGGGACGGTGTCGATCTCAAAAGAAGAAACCAGGTGGGTGACCAGGGTGGTCACCTCAGTCGACAAGCCGAAGGTCAATATGGTTTCGGTTGGAGTCTTCACATCGCACCTTTAAGCGCCGTTACGAAATTACCTGGCCATGTTTTTTTCACCTAAGCTCACGTGGTACTTTCAGCCTATCAAATGAACCGCCGATTGGGCAATCGTTTTTTTAGGTCGCTTGGCAGCAAACGGCTGTGGAAATTCTGCGACCGGGGGTGGGTGGCACTTGCGAAAAGGACGAAGAACCAATAGAATTCGAAATATGGGTATTCTTTTGAAGATAAAAACATCAGCTGGAGCGTGAAATGATAAGCAAATCTGGATATTGGGCGGACAATTACATAAATAATCGATTGTCGGTCGAAGATGCTATCGATAAAATCAAATCCGGTCAGCGAATTTTTATCGGCTCCTCCTGCGGCGAACCGCAACGGCTGGTCAAGGGACTGGCGGAGGCCGGAACCACCTTCACCGATCTGGAAATCGTCAGGATGTTCAGTGGTGAGAGCACCTCCCTCTGTCAAATTGCCGAAAAATCGAAGTCGCAGAATCTCAACATTCGCTCCTTTTATCTCGGATCGGCAAATTCCAAGAGTTTTAAGGGAGATCTTCGTTTTATTACTCCGATCAATCTTTCCGATGTCCACAAGTTGATCAAATCGCGTCTGTTGCCCCTGCAGGTGGCCCTCATTCAAGTGAGTCCACCCGATGATTTCGGCTGGATGAGTCTCGGTATCTCCGTCGATGTCACCGCCTCCGCCGCGGCCGCGGCCGATCTGGTTATTGCCCAGGTCAATCGGCATATGCCCCGAGTCCTTGGACGCAGTTCCATCCATGTCAACGATATCGACTACTTCGTTGAACATGATGAAAAACTGATAGAAATCGGCACCTACCCTGACGTGGCGACGGCCGGGATGATTGCTCGCTACGTCGCCCGTCTGGTTGAGGACGGCTCGACTTTGCAGATGTCGCTGGGCGGCACGGCCGAGGCCAATATAGAAACCATGATGGAGAAAAACGATCTGGGTATTCAT
Source organism: Pseudomonadota bacterium (assembly GCA_043798185.1). Classification (GTDB taxonomy): domain Bacteria; phylum Desulfobacterota; class Desulfobulbia; order Desulfobulbales; family Desulfocapsaceae; genus Desulforhopalus_A. The sequence continues at coordinate 10,210 of JAZDOW010000019.1, forward strand.
AGCCAGTATATGACCAACACCATTATGAGACTGATGGCCATGGGTGTGGTGAACAATAAAAAGAAGGGCTTCAATACCGGGAAAGTCATCTGCAGCAACGCCATCGGCAATCAGGAACTCTACGACATGCTCGAAAATAATACGGCAATCGAGTTCCATCCATCAAAATATGTTAATGATCCAAGGAAGATATCTAAGAATAGGCGAATGGTGGCAATGAATGTCTGTCGGCAGATCGATCTGACCGGCCAAGTGGTGGCCGACGCCCTGCCTTTCAATAATTTTTCCGGTGTCACCGGAATTCTCGATTTTTTCCGAGGTGCAGCCCTGTCCAAGGGCGGCAAATCGATCCTCATGATGACTTCAACCACCAACAATAACCAGGACAGCCGGATAGTGCCGATGCTGCAAAACGCCGCTGTAGTCGTACCGCGCAGCGAGGTGCAATATGTGACGACCGAGTTCGGTTCAGTGAACCTCTTCGGTAAATCCATTCAAGAGCGGGCGACCGCCCTGATAAGCATTGCCCATCCCGATTTTCGCGACTGGTTGTTTGATGAGGCGAAAGAGCTCGGGCTCCTCGGGCCGGAACGAACCCTCAGGGAGGAGATGCACTCGATATATCCCTTGGGGCTGGAAGAGACTCGGGTTGTCGACGGTCGGCGTATAACCTTCAGACCGGTCAAGATGACCGATGAGCGGATTATTCAGGAGCATTACTACGGCTTGGATAAGATTGATGTGGTTTCGCGATTTTTCCATGAGAAAAAGAGTTTTGTCAGTAAACAGATCGAGCGGACCTTTATCATAGATTACATAAAAGATCTGACCATCGTTGCGGTTGAAGGACCGCCAGGTTTTGAGAAAATTCTGGCGGTTGGGGAATACTATCTCAACCCGGAGACGGAGATGGCGGAAATTGCCTTCTCGGTGAATAAGGATTGGCAGGGGCGGGGATTATCGTCAATCGTTATCATAAAATTGGCGGAGGCCGCCAAAAGAAACGGTATCAAAGGCCTTACCGCCTATACTTCCAAAGAGAACAAAAGGATGGTAAAACTCTTCAACACCTTGGATTATGAAGTGAAGACCTCAAGCCAGGGAGGGATGATTTACCTGGAGGCATCTTTTACCGAGGCAAAGAGTCCGGACCAGGAGAGTTAGGCAAATGCATACAGATGAATACGAGATCTCCCTTACTCGGGAGATCAATGTTTGCAAGAGTGTGATAAAGCAAACACAAGGCAAGCTCGAACAACGGCAACAACAGTTCGGCATGGATTTGCAGCAGGTGACACGGGCTGCAGCCGAAGGAACCCAGGTTATTGACAAACAGGAACTTGCCGATTGGCGGGATGATTTCGAGGCGCTGTCCCAATGGGAACAACGCCTCGAACAGTACCGTGAAGCTTTTGCTGTTATGCGGATTTCTGCCTCACATTTTTAAGAAAATCGATTTTTAGGCGCCGTCAGCGAATAATAACCTGGCCATTCCTTCGGCCAGGTTATTTGCTGACAACAGCTTAATGCCCTGCTGGAAAGAGCGTCTTGCTAATCCAATACAGGATGAAAAGCGAGCCGACACCAATGCCGATGCTCCACTTCACCAGTGTCAGTTCCACCGGCAACAAGGGCTCGTATTCCATCTTTTTCATTTCTTCGGACAATTTAATCTTTTCTTCCATGACGAGTTCTCCTTATCAGGAAATAATGGGTGGTTTAACACCATGGAAAAAGAGCCACGAGATAAAGAGGCCGATCCAGATGATAAAACCGAATAGACTGATGCAGTAAACGGCGGCAAGCTTGCCAATCCCCTCTTCCATCAATTTCTTAAAGTTCGATACCAGGCCGATGGTGAAAAAGCAGAGGAGGAAAAAGACACCTCGGAAGATATCGCCCTGACTGCTGGCGGATTTAGCCGCTCCCAACAGTTTCTTTGGTTCTTTAATGTCGTTGTTGACAGCCTTTTGTTTGTTCTTGGCGACTTCAAGATCGGTTTTAAGCTTAGCTTGAATTGTTGCATCCGTAGTAGCCCCCAACTTTTTCTCAAGAGAGGTGATGGTTGCTTTCAGTTCGGCCAGATCCTTTTCCGCCGGGCCCATCATTTTTGCTGAAGGCCAACAGATGGCCACGAGAATAACGAAGGTAAGAACATAGCCGATAACGAATTTTGGGAACCGATGCCATATCTCGGCAGCATCGACCTTTTGGCCAGGTTTGACATCGATCTTCGCGCACCAGATATAGGCAAGGAGGAAGGCCCAGATCCCGATAAAGATATCGATGAACATCTTCACCGTGGTGGCGGTCATGGTAATCCAGCCTTCGGCGTAGTTGATATTCGCCATATCCATTGCCTGGGCTCGGATAAGGGCATCGGTGATGGCCCCACTGGCGATGGCGCCACCGTCGGATTTCACCGCAAGACCCATCCAGGCCCCGGCAACCAACGGCTCCTGCCAAAGAAAAAATTTGGCCATTATGGGCAGAATAACCATTTCGACAGCGACAAAGATAACAACCAGGGAGGAAACCATGATCGGAATGATCGGCCGGGCTCTGATTGCCCCGCCCGTGGCGATGGCGGCTGAGACACCGCAGATGGAAATTCCGGATGCTAGCGGCGCTGCCCATTCCCGACTGAATTTAAAATATTTTCTGGCAATATAGTAGACCATTGCCCAGTAGATCAGATAAGCTTCGACGATAGCGCAAAAGCCCCGGAACATAATGTTGGAGGCTAAACCGAATGATTGTGCCGCCTTGATTCCGAGACCTGCGCCCATGATGACGATTCCGGTCTTAATGTAGAGCTCCGGTCGAGCCGCCTCCTTCATGAGGTTCGCCAAACCCGGAAAGAAATTACCGATAATCAGGCCGAGGATCAGGGCAATAATAAAGCCAAATTCGCCGGTCATGCTCATGGCCCAAGGAATGTGAAACTTGGCCACCTGTTCCTTGGTCGCGGCGATATAGGCAAAATGGCCTGAGAACCAACAGAGGTAGCTTATCCAGAAGGCCAGGGTAAAGCCGACGACGAATCTCATCAGGTTGGCTCGAAGGGCAAGCGCAGCCAATGACATGATTGCCAGTGCAAAGAGGTAGGTGAGAAACAACGACATGGCCGAAGACATGCCTGGTTTCTCATATTGCTGGCCCACCTGCAGCTTCGAGGTGTCGCCGTCCACAGTAACCGAAGACTCCTTGCCCTCTTTGTTTTTCAGGGTGAGTTTTTGTCCTTCAATTTTGCTGATCTCGCCTTTAACTGTCTGATATTTCGCAGAGACGGTGGTAATCGCCTTGCCGGGATCGATCCACACACCGGCTTTTGCTCCCCATCCCAGGATGTCTTTCCCCTGGAACGAGCCCAAGCTTAAACCGAAAATGACCAGGCCGAGTATAAGCGCCAGCCAATCCTCGCTTATCAGGGGTCCCCCTTCTCCTCCTTTGTGCTGTGTGTTTTCTTGTGCCATAACGCCTCCATAATGTTGAATTATTGTGAAAAAACATTTCACAGTTTTCAGCCTGACTGTGTTGATTGCAGCCAAGCGTAATCGACATTGCATGAAGAAGATGATCAATGACAACGATAAAAGAAAATCACTCCTATTAAATCGAGTGTACTGTAACGGAAAGTTATAATTATATAAAATAAGCTATACCTTGGGTTAAGATAGTGCAAGTAATTTTTACAAAGTTGCTAGGTAATCGCCGAGTCTCTGGAAAAAGAGGAACACTGCGTCCTTTTAATTTCGCACATAGTTGCCTGGATGCGTCTCCGAGGTCTCCACCTGCACCGACGGTAGGAACATGACAATTTCGATGGAATTACCTTGGACAAGATGGAGATATTCGATTTCCCATCATCTTTCCTTTGACCATTGGTTTTTCTGTGGCTAACATAGAAGAATGGTATTTTGCATCTCAAAGGTGGCTGGAAGAAGTTTGGCGTATTTAGGCAAGGTGCATCTTCTATGAAGTCAGAAAAAGCAGCACGGACATCAGGCAGAGATGATATGGCCGGAGTAGAAAAAGAGCTGACCATCCTACTCAGTGATATAATCGGTTATTCCCGAAAAACCGATGGGATGCGGCCATCGGAAATCAAGGAGTTCATGCTGCTGTATCACCGCAACCTCAAAAAAATCGTCAAGTCTGTTTGCGGCAAGGGGCAGAGCATTGAGTCTTCGGCAGGAGACGGTGCAGTCGCTCTTTTTCAAAGGGAAGCCGGACAGGGTAAGGATCAGATGTGTGGACGGGCTCTGAATGTTGCTCTGGAAATGGTCCGCGCCATGGAGAAAGGAACAATCTGTGAAACGCGGATAGGACTGTTTACCGGCGATGTTATCGAGGCCGTTCTGGACGGCAAGACCATGCGCTTTGGCGCCAGTTTTTCAGTAGCCAGCCGCCTTGAGGAACTTTGCGGCTTCTTTGGCGTTAAGATTCTTATGGATCGCGAGGTAGCCTTCTGGCAGACGGAGAACGCTCGGTATCTGACCAGTATCGGTAAAGTGAGACCAAAGAATTTTTCGCACCCGGTGCATATTTTTTCGATTTATCAACCCGGTATTCACCAATGCCCTGAGGATGTCGACGTCGAAACATTGATGCATTTTATTCAGCTTAAAAATCGCGCCATCGAATTATTTTGCGGCAATGTCCTGCAGGGAATACATCCCGATTTTCCCCTTGCCCGGCAAAGACTCCTCGAGTGTCAGGAACTTTTTGTCGAAATGACCGGCAAAAAGGATTTGCCGACTGAACGAATCCTCGAATATATCGGCAACAATCCCAGCCCGGAAGGTGATTTCCAGCAGGTGGGTATGAAAATCGGTGAGCCTCTCGGGCAAAATCTGGGAGTTCGCCTGCTCAATCTGTCCAGTGAGCTTTTAAAGTCAATGAATGAGGAGATTTACCAAACTCTTGCAGTTGATACTGCTTGGGAGAGAAAATTCAAATTGGTCTGGCGAAAGAAAAACGAGCCGGTGATTCATGTGAATGACAGCCCGGACGGGGTCTATTTCATCGACGTGGGAAGTGTTGACATCCTTGATGATCGTGGAGTGCGGCTCACTACACTGAAGGCCGGCGATGTTTTTGGCGAAATGGCCTATTTTTCCAAAAAAGGTGTCCGAAGCGCTACTGTTATTGCCAAGACCAACCTTGTGCTTCGCCGAATTTCCGGAGAGGATCTCAAAGAATTGCCGGTTATCAAGAAAATATTTAAGAAAATTGCCCAAAAAAGAAAAACTAATAAGTCACCATGAACATGCCGGAAATGGAGGAGATTGGTAAACGCTTGACCAAAATAGGTACCATAGATCTGCGGGTCGACTTTCTCCGTCCCGGTAAAGGGGAATACTTTACCGCGACCGACACGGTTCTCCGTAAAGGCAGTAAGGTGGCGGTGGTGCGCACCGAATTATGCAACGACCAGAAGGTGCTTATAGCAGCAGGAACCGGCACCTATCTTGTGGGTTGATAACGCTGAGGTAATCCGGTTGCGCCCCATCATCAGTCGATGAGGGCTAAAAGATCCGGTCCCAGATAGGTGCGCTCATTTGCGCCGAGAATGCCAAGAGAGAGGCAGATAAGGCTCCAGAAATGGACAACTCCGTAGCTGCCGCCGTAGAAGTGGCCGATGTCCTCCATTTGTGAATGACAGTTGTGGCAGGGAGTAAGGACGTAGGCGGCGCCTGTTGCGGCAATCTGATCGAATTTGCGTTTACCGTAGGTTCGTCGATGTTCCGTCATACCCGCCTGCAGAAAACCACCGCCGCCGCCGCAGCAGTAATTGGCGCTGCGGTTGGGCTGCATATCGATGAAATTCTCCTCACCAACCAGAGCGCGGGCGACAAAGCGCATATCCTCGGCTATGGATTCCCCATAGGCTTTACGGACAATCATACAGGGATCCTGGACGGTGAATTTGATACCCCTGGTATTCCACTTTGCAGTGACCGGCAGCTTACCCTCCCGAATCCATTCGGCATAATAAGTGATCAGGCTTTCCAGACGAAAGTCGGCCTCCATGCCAAAGCGTTTCATCCCCTGCCACATGGTGTAATAGCTGTGACCGCATTCGGTGTTGAGCCACACCTTGCAGCCTAGCTCGCCCACTGCGTCGAATCGCTTTTTTATCACCTCATACCAGGCCTCTTCATTGCCGGCGAACATGCAGAAATTCTCCGCCGCCCAGCCTTTGGAGGAATAGGTCCAGTCGGCGCCGACGAGGTGAAGGATTTTCCAGAGCGGAACCATTTCGTCTGGTTCGCTCATCGGTTCGCGAGAATTCTGGTTGACGAAAAAATGCGCACCCTTTTTGTCCATGGGCGCCTGGAGATCCTTGAAAGCCGGCTGGCCCGCCCGAACTTCCTGCAGAACATCATCTACAACAAAGACGAAGTCGGAAGGCGACAAACCCATGGCGCTGGTTGAATCGGTTGAGCGAATGAGCTGACAGGAGCGGACGATCCCTTGCGGTTTTTTGTCTTCAGGCCAGTTGCTGCGGGCGAGAAAGACCAGCTGCGAGATGTCGATGTTCATCGGACAGACATGGTGGCAGCGTTTACATTGGGTGCAGCACCAGACCCAGGGAGTAGTCGACAGCTCCGCGTCCATACCGAGCATGGCCATGCGAATGAATTTGCGCGGGTCCATGTTCTCGATCCCGGCGGCGGGGCATCCCGACGAACAGAGCCCGCAGGTAAGGCAGGCCTCGAAGCTGGCACCTTCCGGCAACAGTTGCAGCGCCTCTTCCTTGAAATTAATGGTAGCTATGATGGTTTCAACCATGACTCTTCCTTCTTCCTGTTTGGTTATCCCTGGGCTGATATGAACCGTTCCGCCTCTGCTACCGCCCGGTAGGCGGTGGCGATGGCTATCCCTGCGCCGCTGCGCCCGCGAATCCAGTCCTGATGGGCAAGAATAACCCCCGCGGCAAAAAGACAATCATTGTACGGTTGACCGTCCGCCCGCAGAGGCCGGAATGTATCATCAACCTCGATTCCGGCGCGGTGGATGGCATGGCCGCGCGGATCGGTGTAGCGCTCCTGATACCATTGGGCTCTGCCCGACGGCTGGGTCACCGGCAAATCCAGTAAATGTTCTGTAATACCACTTCGATGGGCTGTAAGGCCGCCACTTAAAAACCGGCCGGTGGCAAGGATGACCGCCTGTGCCCGCACGCAGATCGGGCCATAGCTATCGCTGAGGCAGAGGGTTGCACCACTGTGGTCAAAGCTCAAGTCGGTCACTTTTTGCTGGGGGATAAGGGTTACGCCCTTTTTCGGCAGAACCTGCTCGAATAACTCGCGCAAGCGGATGCCCGGGACCGACGGCGGCATGGTCGGAATCTCAAATGTCGTCAGACCGGTAAGTCGTTCAAGTTCTGCCCGAACGTGATCGGGGCTGTGCATACCGAGGATTGCCGGCAGGCCGATGACCTTGGCCTGCCCTGCTACCATGAGCAATGCTTTGGCAAGTTTTTCACGAGTAGCCGGAACCTCAAGGGCTCTTGCCATGACTTCTGGATATATCTCACCATGACCAATTCCCGGAAAAGCAATGCGCTGGGTACGCAGTTCCGGCCAACGGGCCTGAAGGTTGGCAACCACCTGACGGCCGCTGAAACCCTTCAATCCGATAAAATCAACAATGACGCAGGGAGTCTTGGCGGCAAAGGCCTTTGGCCCTGCGCTCATGGTTGCCGGCACACAGAGGGTCTGTTTCAGAGTACCAACCGGGGTCAGGGCGGCTATATTGCTTTCTCCAGGCTGGCTGTAGGCAATGCCGCATTCACCGAGAAAGGCGGTGAACTCATGAAAACCCTGGCGAATATCTGTTGCCGAAACCCGGCTGAGGGGGTGATTCGGTTGACTTTTACGCAGCTCTTCCAGAGCCTGCCAAGGATCAGTGACTGCGGTGGAAGTTTCGTCGAGTTTACCGAGAAGATCGAGATAGCCGGTGGTATAGGCTACAGCTCCGGTGTTGCCGATTTGGGCAGTGGCAACTTTTCGGTTGAGGGCAAATATCGAGGCGGCAAAACCGGCGATTCCTGAGCCGATGACCGCCAGCTGGGTGGTGAAAGTGCGGGGCTCTTCTTTCATATATCCCTCCCACTTGCGGGGTGGTTGCGAAAAATCATCGGTCGTTCTCCAGGGTATCGAGGCCGAGAAGCCCACAGTGCAATGCCTCGGCCAGTTCCATCTGGGCTGCCTGTTGCCCCCAGATAACCGTGCGTTGACCTTTAAAGCGCTCGTTGAAAAAATTACGCATGTGGACAAGTCCAGTGGTGTCGCGGTAATAGCCCCGGTCATAGAGATAGGCGCAGATACGGATACCGCAGAAGGAACCCTGGCATGGGCCCTTTCCGGCCCGCGAACGGAGAGCAATGGCTTCAAGGGTCATTTCCTCTTCGACACCGGGAGCACACTGAACGATCTGGTCAATCGCCGATTGCGGCACCATTTCACATTCACAGAGGATCATATCGTCCGGGTTGTTCGCCTTATACCAATACTTGGGAGCGGCACCCGGTTCGGTCCAACGGCAGGAGTCGCCGTGCGGCAGAGGGACGCTTGAGGTCCTGCAGGCAGCATTGTTACCGATTCGTGCAGCGACAAGGTCCGAGGCCTTTTCCGCCATAATGCGGAAGGTGGTGAGCTTGCCCCCGGTGATGGTGCAGAAATTATTCAAGCCTTGGGAAGCGTGGTCGAGGAGGGCAAAACCCCTGGTCGCCTCTCGGTCACCGGCGTTGTCGGATTGCTGGAGGAGCGGCCGCACCCGGGAAAAGGCGCGAATGTATCTGGCCGTCGCAAGCGCTGGAACCATTGCTGCCCCCTCACGGATATTCAGGTCGATTTCCTCAACCGTCGGTCGGACATTGTCGAGGTCGTCGGTGCGGATGGAGGTGGTGCCGAGGACGGAAACCGTCCCTCCCGGTACGAGAATGTCGCCGTCGCCGGGTGGTCGCAGTCTGTTGATGACATGGTGGGTCATCCGGTCATGGCTGATCAACAGGGTTCCTTTAGAATACAGGAGATGCACGTCATTACAGCCGGCCAGTCGGGCGATGTTCATGGCCCATGCCCCGCCGGCATTGATAAATTGCCCTGCGCGGATAGTCAGCAGACTGCCCGTCCGGTTGTCGCGGCAGATTGCCGCACGGATTTGGCCATCTGAACGTTCAAAATCGAGGATTTCCGTATGCGGCCGATAGAGACTGCCGTTCAGGACTCGGGAGTGATCGACATTTTCCAGGGCCAAACGAAAGGGATCGACGGTGGCGTCGGGAACCCGATATGCCTTGAACAGCTTATCCGAGAGATGCGGTTCGAGTCTTTTCGCTTCGGCAATGGTCAACTCTTCACAGGCAATAGATGCCTGCCTGCAAAATGCTGGAAACTGCTCGGCAAACTGCCGGTCATCCCCGTCGACGGCGACAAACAGCCCGCCGGTTCCCTCGATACATTGCCGGGCCAGACGTTTGAGAAGTTCATTTTCCTGTCGACATTCATTGGCTGCCTGGAGATCGTTGGAGACATAGCGGGCACCGGAATGAAGAAGACCATGATTACCGCCGGAGGCGCCGGCGCAGAGGTCGCGTTTGTCGACAAGGATGCTGTGGATGCCGCGCAGGGCCAGATCACGCATGATCCCTGCACCGGTCACTCCGCCGCCGATGATCAAAACTTCGGTTTCCAATATCGTTGTGCAGGATTCCAAGGCCTTCCGGAGGGAGACTGGCTTCATGGCGTTTTTCCTTTTATTGGTGGGGCGTAACAGATGGGGGAAATTTCAGGTTTTGGGCAACACAACACCACAGTCGACGCTTCTTCATATTTCTAATCCGGTTTCCAACTAAACTCAAGTGAAATTCAAAAAAAGTTCATCTGAAACTTAATAATTCAAAATACGAAACAAACAAAGGCCTCAAACCCCGCAATCGGGAAATGACGAGGTATCGGTCAAAGGAAATATTATATGAATTTGAAAACAATATTAAAGACTACAGATCATCAAGCTGCTGTGTATGCTCAGGCTATGGAGGACGAAGGTATGGCTGGTGGATGCGAAGGGAGTTAAGGCGTTGAGGCGGTGCGTTGCGGCGGCGGTTACCGATTTAAATCATTCAATAAATTACCTGCTGGCTCTTGGCGTCAAAGAGGTGGATTGCATCAAGACGGAAAGAAAAGGCCATTTCCGTTCCTGCCTTGACTCGCTGTCGCCCATCGCACCTTGCGATGAACTTTACACCGAAAATATCGACGTGCAGATGTGTTTCACCGCCAAGAGGCTCGACAACCTGAATTGAACCGTTAGTACTCCACTCATCTGCCTGAATAGTTTGCGAGGTAGCGAAAAGCGGCCTGATGCTTTCTGTGCGTATGCCAAAGACCACTTTCTGGCCATGGAGAATTTCCCTTTTTGGCTCTCTTTCAGGCAGAGGTATCTGCAACCCATCGGATAACAGGACCTGGAAACCGTCGGTTGTGCGATGAATTTGACCGTCGACCAGATTCATGGGCGGACTGCCGATAAATCCGGCGACAAAGGTATTAGCCGGTTGCTCAAAAAGATCGATCGGCGTGCCTATCTGCTCGACCCGTCCACCCCGCATAACGACAATACGGTCGGCGAGCGTCATCGCCTCAACCTGATCATGGGTGACATAGATAATTGTCGTATGTACCTTCTGATGGAGGAGTTTGATCTCGGTACGCATCGAGTTCCTCAGTTTAGCGTCGAGATTTGAGAGGGGCTCGTCAAAAAGAAATGCCGAAGGGTTGCGGACAATTGCCCGACCCATCGCCACCCGCTGCCTTTGACCGCCGGAAAGTTCGTGCGGTTTTCGGGTAAGCAGTTCCTCGATACCAAGGATCTTTGCCGCCTCCTGCACCCTCCTTTCTATCTCATCCTTGGGATGCCCTTTGATGGTCAGCCCAAAAGACATATTTTTGTAGACGTTCATATGCGGATAGAGGGCGTAATTCTGAAAGACCATGGCGCAGCCCCGGTCCTTAGGCGCAATATCATTGACTACCTTGCCATCGATGAGGATGCGGCCTTCACTGATTTCTTCAAGGCCGGCAATCATCCGCAGCAGGGTCGATTTGCCGCAGCCGGAGGGCCCGACCAGCACTAGGAATTCATTGTCGGCAATGGTCAAATCGACACCATCGACGACTTGTGTTTTGCCGAAACGTTTAACCACATTTTCGAGGATTACCTGGGCCATATCTTTTTCCTCTCATTACACTAAAAAACTACTTTACCGGAATAGATGGCAAAATTATCGTATCATCGCCTTCTTTACCTCATGACGGAGGTGCATTCAAGAATAAAAGCCGGTAGCCGGACATGAAATCGAGTTTGAAAATAGCACACTGTAGTAGCAACAATCTGCCTTGACTCTCCTTTCGGATCCGATTAAAACCCATTATGATACTTGTGGTTTCTGCCCGTTGAACCGGACGAGTTGCGGCAAAGGTTCGGAGAAGCCATGTCAAAAACTTTAAGGAGGATGACTGATGAAAAGAAAGCGTGGATCAGCAATTTTTGCCCTTTTAGTGGCGATGGTACTTCTTGCCGGCCAGGCCTTTGCGGCACCAGTAACTATTGAATGGTGGCACGCCATGCGCGGGGCCCGCGGCGAAACACTCGATAAAATGGTCAAGGCCTTCAACGACTCCCAAACGGAATACCAGGTGGTCGCTACCAATAAGGGCGACTACGGCGAGGTTGTCAACGCCGGTGTTGCCGCCTACCGGGCGAAAAAACAGCCGCACATCCTCCAGGCCTTTGAGGTCGGTACTATGACCATGATGCTTTCCGGTGCCATTTATCCGGTATATAAGCTCATGGCTGACGAAGGCTATAAAATCGACTGGCCCAGCTATTTGCAGGCGGTTCTCAGCTATTATGTCGATGATAAAAATAATCTCCTTTCCATGCCCTTTAACTCATCGACGGCGGTAATGTATTACAATGTTGATTTGTTTAAAAAGGCCGGCATCCCTATGCCGTCGAAAACCGTCCCCCTTACCTGGGATCAGATGGGAGAAATTACCAAAAAACTCGTTGATGCCGGCGCTAAGAAGGGCATGGTCACCACATGGCAGTCGTGGATCCAGATTGAAAACTACAGCGCCATGCACGACATTCCCTTCGCCTCTAAGGCCAATGGCTACGAAGGTCTGGACTGCGAACTTATGATCGACAACCCCAAGGTAGTGGGACATCTCGAACGGCTGAAGTCATGGATGGCCGACGGACGTTTCTCCTATGAGGGCCGAGAGTATCAGGGGCCGAATGCTGCCTTTGTCTCCGGGGATGCGGCAATCATGATGGAATCGGTCAGCGGTATCGGCAATGTCAAAAAAAACGCCAAATTCGAATGGGATATCGCTCCACTCCCGGTTGAAGCCGACATGAAGCATCCGCAAAACAGCATTATCGGCGGTGCCTCCCTCTGGGTTATGAAGGGACATCCGAAAGCGGAATACAAGGGCGTTGCCGCCTTCCTCAATTTCCTTGCCCAGAACGACATGCAGGAACTCTGGCATATGGAGACCGGCTATTTCCCAATTACCACCACGGCATACGAATCATTGAAGGCCAAAGGATTCTTTGATAAGATTCCCTACCAGGAAGTGGGTATCAAGCAACTCAACCGAACAATACCCGATAAAAATTCGCGGGGTATCCGACTTGGCTATTTCGTCCAGATTCGCAACATCCTCGACGAAGAGATGGAACTGATCTGGAATGGCAGCAAAACTGCGAAACAGGCAATGGCCGACGCCACCAAACGTGGCAACGACAAGCTGCGCGAATTTGAAAAAACCAACAAATAGCGTGGTCTGATATCGCAGCTCTTTTTCCGCACAGGCCGCCGGAGCGTTTTTTCAACACTGATGCTCCGGCGGCAATTCTTATGGCGACCGACAAAAACACCCTATGATCAAACGCTCCCATTTTAAATCAAACACCCTGGCATACCTGCTCATTACCCCGCAGGTACTGGTAACGCTCGCCTTCTTCTATTGGCCGGCGATCCAGGGGCTGTTGCAATCGCTCATGTTGAGCGATCCTTTCGGTCGACGAAGCCAGTTCGTCTGGTTCGAAAATTTTGTGCGGATATTCACCGATATCCTCTATCTGAAATCGGTCGGCATAACCTTGTATTTCAGCCTTGCCACGGCTCTCACCAGCATCGTCTTCGGGATGGCCCTCGGCTGTCTGGCCAACCGGGCTCTGCGCGCCAAAGCATTGATCCGTACCCTGTTGATATGGCCCTATGCAGTCGCCCCGGCGATATCCGGTATTCTCTGGCTCTTTCTCATGCACCCCTCGTACGGCGTAGTTGCCTATTTTATAGAAAATAGTTTGGGAATAGAGTGGAATCCAACACTCAACGGTAACGACGCCCTCTTTCTGGTGGTGGTGGCCAGTGCCTGGAAACAGATAAGCTACAACTTTGTGTTTTTTATGGCCGGGCTTCAAGCCATTCCCCATTCCCTGATCGAGGCAGCGGCCATGGACGGTGCCGGGCCGCTCCGCCGCTTCTGGGTGATTACCTTTCCGCTGTTGTCACCGACTATTTTTTTTCTTACGGTAATGAACATCATTTACGCCTTCTTTGAGACCTTCGGAGTAATCCACGCTGTTACCCAGGGTGGTCCGGGCGGAGCAACCAATACGCTTGTCTACAAGGTCTACCAGGATGGTTTCATCGGTCTAAACATGGGCGCCTCCGCTGCCCAGTCGCTGGTGCTGATGGCACTGATCATCACTATTACCGTTTTGCAATTTCGCTTCATTGAACGCCGAGTTCAGTACACTACGTGATCGCTATGATGGTTGAACGTACCCCGATACTCGATACTTTCACTTACGTGTTTCTTATAGTAGGTATCTGCGTCGTCGGTTTTCCGATTTTCTACGCTGTTACCGCCGCCACCCTGCCACTTGATCAGGTTGCCAGGATACCGATGCCTCTGGTGCCGGGGAATCAGTTCTTTGTCAACATTCAGGCGGCCTGGAATGACGGCAACCTCGGCAGGCAGCTGATAAATTCCTTCATTATGGCGGCCGGCATCACTATCGGCAAAATCGTCGTCTCCATGCTGGGAGCTTTTTCCATTGTTTATTTCAACTATCGTTTTCGCATGGTGGCCTTTGCAACCGTCTTCTGCACCCTGATGCTGCCGGTGGAAGTCCGCATTCTGCCGACCTATGAAATGGCCGCCAACCTCTTCGGGCCGCTGCAGTGGCTGGTTGATGTGCTCCACTTCAATTCACTGCTTACGTGGATAACCGGCAATGAATTTGAAATTTCCCTGGAATGGAGTCTTCTCGACAGCTACACCGGTCTGATTTTGCCGCTGGTGGCCTCGGCGACCTGCACTTTTTTGTTCCGCCAGTTTTTTCTTACCATTCCTGAGGAGCTTTGCGAAGCGGCCAAGCTTGATGGCGCCTCGGCTATGGTCTTTTTCTGGAAGATCCTTCTGCCTCTTTCCGCCACCAATATTGCCGCCCTTGTGGTAATCGAATTTGTCTACGGCTGGAATCAGTATCTCTGGCCCCTGCTTATTACCACAAACCCGGATATGACCACCGCCGTCATCGGCCTCAAAGATTTGATTCCCCAGGCCGACGATGTACCGATGTGGAATGTGGCTATGGCCGGATCCTTGCTGGTTATGACCCCGCCGGTTCTTGTGGTGCTGCTGATGCAGCGCTGGTTTGTCAAGGGTCTGGTTGAGCGGGAGAAGTAGCGCGGATCTCTAAAATTTCGCGAAATATTCTATATTTTTTTTAAATGACCTGGGGTGTCATATGAAGTTCTTTTTGCACAAACAGCTGTGTTTGTTCGTTTCTCACAAAGACCGGAGATTCTTCCATGGTAAATAGATATTTCATCTTCATCAGCGTCATCCTCACTCTCCTTTTCATTCTGTTTGACACAAGCTGCAATGCTGAATTTAAAAAGACCAAAATTGCTGTGCTTGATTTCGAACTGAAAGGTGACAACTTCAAAACGAAGGATATGGGAGGAATCGTTGCCGAATGGTTTACCACTTCCTTGGTGCAGGATGGCCGCTTTCAAGTTGTTGAACGTGCTATGCTCAAAAAAATAATTGATGAACAGAAACTTGGGATGTCCGGTTTAATCGACGAAAACAGTTCTTCTCAACTTGGAAAGATATTAGGTGTAAAGACGATCATCTCAGGTTCAGTAGTGCAGCTTAACAATGCCATTGAAGTCAACGCCAGAATCATAAATGTCAGTACCGGATCCATTGTGGCGGCTGAAAATCTCCGCAGTGCAAATACCGACAACCTCAAAGAAACCATCGAACGTCTCACCGCAAAGATAGCAAGCAATTTCCCCTTAACCGGCTATATCGTCAAAAAAAACAACAACTCAGTACTGATAGATCTTGGCACCACATCTCATCTGCGCATCGGCAGGGAATTCTTTGTTTTCAAGGAAGGAGAGGTTATCAAGCACCCCAAAACCGGGGAAATTCTCGATGTCGAACAAATTCGCACCGGCAGGGTGAAAATCTCGCAAATCAGCGCCAATCTGGCAACTGCTAAAATTATCCAGGAGGAGCCGAAACAGGAAATCAAATACGGCCAACTCGTGCAAAGTATAGGTAATAATGAAGCGCAATCGGAGAAAAAGCCTGAGTCAGCCGTCGTAAAAAAAGAGGCCCCCGTAAGCAAGCCTACAGTCCCCAAAAAAGAAGAGAAAAAGTCCATTCCACCAGAGGAAAAACCTGAACCCAAGGTTGGAAAAGGAGAGGCCCCGGTTAAAGATCTTTCTCCTCCAGTAAAGGAAAAGTCCGAGCCCGCCGTCGTCAAGACAGAACCCCCTGGTGCCGAACCTCCCATCCCAAAAAAAGAGGAGGAAAAACCTGTTCCAGCGAAGGAAAAGGCTGGATACATCCGCTCTGATTTTTCACCCGGTGAAAGAGATAATCTCGCCTCGGGCGGACAGGGCCCGGCAATGCTCCCTCTTCCAACAGGCGCCTTTATGATGGGCAGCGACAAATTCCCCGAAAAACCGCCACATTTTGTCAAAATTGACCGTCAGGTTTCTCTCATGGTTTCCGAGGTGACCTTTGAAGAATATGAGAAATTCTGCACTGAGACCAACACCGCGGTTCCCGACGATTCACGATGGGGAAAAAAAGACCGTCCAGTGATCAACGTCAGCTGGCATGATGCCCAAGCTTATGCCAGCTGGTTGACAAAAGAGACCGGCAACATATACAGGCTGCCATCTGAAGCAGAGTGGGAATGGGCCATAAGTACTGGAAACGGGACGATATACGCATGGGGAAACGGTTTTAAGCCCGATCTGGCTAATTGCAAAACCTGCAGCTCCCAGGGCGCGAGTACCCAGGCCGTACCGACAAGATCTTTCCCCGCCAATAAATTTGGATTCCATGATATGGCCGGCAATGTCTGGGAGTGGGTAGAAGACTGTTGGGTTGACAACTACACCAACGTCTCCGACGATCAATCCCCTCGAAAATTTACTGGAAAGTGCAGTAACTACACTCTTCGTGGCGGTGGATGGAATTCGCCGGAAAGACAGATAAGCACGACATCACGGCTCGGAATTTCAGCCGACACCAAAAGCAATTTCATTGGGTTCCGTCTGGTCAAGGAGTCGAACAGCCTGCCCGCTGCTCTGCCAAGAGAAAGCAGCAGTATCTCGATTACGAAAACTGCTGCCGCGCCCCAAGTGCAGAAAGTTATGACGACGGCCGCCAAAAAGACAGAAGAAATTAAAAAACCACCTATGGCCGAGGAAGAGCAGCCGCGATCGAAGGCTGGGGTCGAAGGATCAAGAAAAGAAAAGGTGGAAGTCCAAGCGACACCGAAGACAATAGAGCCGATCATTGACGTCTCCTCACTTGCCAAGACCCTTACGGACCCAGTAACGGGTATGGAATTTGTTCTGTTGCCGGGTGGTTGTTTTAAGATGGGCGACACCTTCGGCGATGGCGATCCCGATGAGAAGCCGTTGCACGAAGTCTGCGTTGACAGTTTTTATATGGGAAAATATGAGGTGACTCAAGGCCAGTACCAAACCGTCACTGGCAATAATCCTTCTAAATTCCAAAAAGATGACAACTATCCTGTGGAAAAGGTCAGCTGGAACGACGTTCAGAATTTTATCCGTTTACTAACCGGTAAGAGTGGGAGCAAATACCGGTTGCCGACCGAAGCGGAATGGGAGTATGCGGCACGGTCCGGCGGCAAAAGTGAAAAATACGCCGGCGGTAATGAAATTGATGCGGTTGCCTGGTACAACAAAAACTGTGGAGGCGGCACCAACCCGGTTGGCCAGAAGCAACCGAACGGCTTAGGTCTGTACGATATGTCGGGAAATGTTCGGGAATGGTGTGGCGACTGGTATGATAGCAGCTATTATGGCAACAGCCCCCGGAATAGCCCGAAGGGGTCGTCATCTGGCTCGGATTACGTTGTTCGCGGTGGCAGTTGGGGCGGTAGCGCGGGGAACGCGCGGGCGACTTCCCGCTTTGCCGGCGCCCCTAGTTTCGCTAACGTCGATCTCGGTTTCCGGCTGGTTCTTCCCATTCAGCGCCCGTAGGTTCAACCAAGGTGAGCTTTTCGGTGGAAAAGAACCAGCGGGCGCATTTGAACAGAAAGTTAAGGTTTCGGCTCATCTTCGACTATGCTTGCCACACTCAACCTCATACCGAGGGGCAGTCGCTCTTAGTTTGCCTTACTTCTGTGAATGCATATCAGCAATGATGTTTTTTGCCTCCCCCACATATGGATCCTGATTAAGTTCTTCTATCCACCGGAGGCCCTCGTCTTGTTTACCGTCCTTTTCATCGGTGTTCTCCAGCGAATCATCGTATAATCTTGTTTGGTGGTTTCGGAATTGGGCACTGAATTTTTTTCGTTCCTCACGGACCTCTTCTGCCTTCTGCCGCATAACTGCCAGTTTCAGAGAGATTGCGGTCTGTTTGCTTCGTTCATCCGCTTTTGCCGCCTCCCCGGCGATGGCCTGCATACCCGGGTCATTTTTACTCCTCTGCAAACTTAATTTCCGGATCGTCTCCAGGTCAAGGGGCACATGACTGAAGGAAGTGAACTTTGCAGGCCCGACCTGATCCCAAGGGAGAGAATAATCAAGATACTTTTCGCCTGATTGTAAATGCTGAAATAAACTCGGCAGGACGATGTCGGACACAACACCTTTGTACTGTGTGGAACCGCCGGTAATTCGGTAAAACTTCTGGACAGTCACCTTCACCACCCCAAGATCGCCAATTTCTTTTAACACTGAATTTCGCAGATTTTTATTCAGGTCTATAATGACCTGCACAGTCCCCTTTCCATGGGTATGTTCTCCTCCGACAATAATGGCTCGATTATAATCCTGCAGGGCTGCGGCGACGATCTCCGAAGCTGAAGCGGAAAACTGGTTCACCAGAACAACAAGTGGACCGCTGTATTCGATAGTATCGTCGTCATCGTTTAAAACCTCGACCTTTCCATTGCTGTCTTTGATCTGGACAACAGGCCCGGACTTAATGAACAGGCCGGCGATATCAACAGCATCACTCAGTGAGCCGCCGCCATCATTGCGCAGATCAAGAATAATTCCTTCGAGTTTGTTTTTTTTCAGGTCTTTGAGTGCTTTACGGGTATCATCGGTGGCGTTCCTGGCCTTCCCGGCGTTTCCATGGCTCTGGGGCTTTTCAAAATCGCGGTAGAAACTTGGGATCAGTATATAACCAACCTTCCCACTATTCGGAGCGTCTATGACCGTATCTTTTACGAAAGTATCCTCTATCTGAACCACATCTCTGATTATCGAAACAACCTTTTTTGTCCCATCCGGTTTCTTCACCGTCAGAATAACCTCGGTTCCCCTGGGCCCTCGGATCAAGCGTACAGCGTCGCTGGGACGCATATTCGAAACCACAACCGGGTCGGCTCCTTTTTCCGCCACCTGGAGGATAATATCCTCGGCCTGGAGTATACCCTGTTTAGCGGAAGGGCCCCCAGGGATGATTCTGACGATCTTGATAAATCCGTTCTCCTCGCTCAGAAGAGCCCCTACTCCTTCCAAATTACCGCGCATCTGAATATCAAACTCCTCTCTTTGATCGGGAGGAAGATAATTTGTATGTGGATCGAAGGCCCGCGCAACTGCATTAAAAAAGCGGTTATAATCATCCGCCAGCGTTTCTTGATGCAAACGAAGAAAATAATCTTTGTTGATTTTCAGTTCCTTTTCTTTCGCCAGTTTCCACAACTCATTCTCCGAAAGCTTATCCTTGGCCTTCTTCTGGTCCTCCTCCAGATCAAGATACCGATAAATAACCTGCGCTTTCATTATCTTTCGCCATCTGTCCTCTAATTGCTTCATGTCATCGACATAGGCGATGTTTTTTGGATCGGTTTCATAGACTTCATCTCTTTTCACATCAAAACCAACAGCCATTATCTTATCCACCATTTTTTCAACCTGGCCGATCCGTTCTTTCATGATATCATATCCGATTGCCGGCAGGACATTGTTTCCATGTTCCAGGTCGTCTGCTATGTGCGGGGCAAAAGAGTGCAGTGCCTTAACATCACTGCTCAGCAGAAACCTTTTTTGGTAATCAAGCTGCTTCAGATAGAGATCAAATACCGCCATAGACAAGGATTCGTTCATCTCCTTATGACTGAAATGGAGGACAGGAAGTTCTTTGTCCAGCAAATAACCGATCAGCTGAGTTCTTTTCTTGTCAATATTTTGGATATTTTTGGCAATTCCGGAACCGGCAGTGAAAAAAAGTACCAGCAGGATGATTGTAAAGGAGTATTGAGGAAATTTTTTCATATATTGTGTAACTGTAAAGAAAGGTTGAAGTGAGCGGAACGCAGGAGAAAGATATAGAAAGGTTTGCCGATCCGGTCAAGAGATCATTCAAAGGATTCGATTGTAATGTCTCTTTAAACCCTCTGCTTCAACTTAGGTTTGCGGTTGGCGAGTTTACAAACTTGCTGAAACCCCGGTTTGCTGCGGCCTTCAGCAGAACCTAAATGCTCTTGCATTAGGTTAGCACTTTATGTTAAGCAGATGACTTAACACAGAATCATCTGCATGAGACTTTAACCCCACAAGTTCACCTTCAAGCCGGGCGGAACACATAAATGCACCAGGTGACACCAACCGATTCATTTTCAAGTTAACCACTGGAAAAAAGTAAGCTATATGAGCAATGGAAAAAATCGTCTATGCCCGGTTGAAAGCGCAGGCCGTCTTGATAATAGATTTCGGAGATGGGTACAAAATCCGCAAAAAATCCTGAAACCCTATATAGGGGAGGGAATGACCGTCTTGGAATTAGGGTGTGGTCCAGGCTTTTTCACCCTTGATATCGCTCACATGGTTGGTCGATCCGGTCGAGTGATTGCCGCTGATTTGCAGGAAGGAATGCTCCGGAAACTGCGATGCAAGATTCAAGGGACAGAACTTGAGGAACGCATTACCCTGCATAAATGCGAAGAAAACAAAATTGGCGTACTGGAACATGTTGACTTTATTCTCGCGTTCTATATGGTCCACGAAATCTCCAATCAGAAAGATTTTTTCAATGAAATCATGTCAATACTCAAACCGACTGGACAAGTTTTTATCGTAGAACCACCATTTCATGTCTCAAAGGCAGCATTTGAAGAAACAATCAGAAAAACATATGATGCCGGTTTCACAGCTGTTGAAAGACCCAAAGTCCTTCTGAGCAAGACAGTGCTTTTGCAAAAGAAATCACAATAAAAATTGGAGACTTGTCATCACAGCAGCGCTTAGAGCTGCCGGTATCGAAGGTGCAATATAATGATATCAAATTGAGGAGGATTGCAGTGGCTCAGGTTTTCGGCGATTTTAATGGTTTAGAAATATGCTTTCTAGTCTGCGCTCTTCTCGGTGGATTTTTTGTCATCGTCAAGCTCATTTTGCAATTTGTAGGTGGAGATGTCGACACCGACGGCCATTTCAACGGCGATATTGGCGGGGATGGCGACCACGCCAATTCTGATATTGGGTTTCGCCTCCTCTCCCTGCAGGGCCTCTCCTCTTTTTTCATGATGTTTGGCTTGGTCGGCCTTGCTCTTTACCGCCAAAGCCAGGTGGGGGTGATCTTGTCCATTGCCGGGGCGGTTGTCGCAGGTTTACTGGCGGTGTGGATCATCGGCAAACTCTTCCAAGGGGCTCTTGCCCTACAGTCAAGCGGAACGCAACAGACTGCCGATGCGGTCGGCTGCACGGGAACGGTATATCTCACCATACCGGAAGGGGGAACAGGGCGAATCAGCCTGAGTTTTCACAACCGCTTGCGTGAATTTGATGCCTCCGAAAAGCATGGCGCATTGGTGCCTACCGGTACTCCGATCCGGGTGGTAGAAGTCCATGCTAATGTTCTTGTCGTTGAAACTATAACTAATTAAGCGAACCGCAAGAGTCGGTTTCCAAGGAGTTGCCATGCTGCCATTCTGGATTTTTCCCATTGTCGCCCTTCTCATCCTGATCGTATCGACCATCATCTTTCTCGCCTCCCGATACAAACGTTGCCCCTCAGATAAAATACTGGTTGTCTACGGCAAGGTTGGTGCGGGTCAGTCGGCCAACTGTATTCATGGCGGTGGCGCTCTTATCTGGCCACTGATCCAGGATTATGCCTATATCAGCCTGACTCCGATGACCATCAGCATTCCGCTGCAGAAAGCCCTTTCGATGCAGAATATCCGCATCAATGTGCCTTCAACCTTTACCGTCGGTATCAGCACGGAGCCCGAGGTTATGAACTCGGCGGCCGAGCGTTTGCTACATCTCTCGCAGGCAGAAATTGAAGAAATGGCCAAAGAGATCATCTTCGGCCAGTTGCGTCTCACCGTCGCCTCCCTGACAATTGAGCAAATCAACCAGGATCGCGAGAGTTTTCTCGATTCGGTCCGCAAGAATGTTTCACCGGAACTGAATAAGATCGGTTTGACGCTGATTAACGTCAACATCACCGATATCACCGACGAGTCGGGGTACATCGATTCTATCGGCAAAAAAGCCGCCTCCGAGGCCATTAATCAGGCAAAGGTCGATGTTGCCGAGCAGGAGAAACTGGGAGCCATCGGCCAGGCGGAGGCAACCAGAGTCAAGGAAATCCGCGTCGCCGAAAATGTTGCCGAGGCGGCCAAAGGTAAGAAAAAGGCTGAGGCTGACCAGCGGATCTTTGTTCAGCAGCAGGAGTCGGAGGCGACTATTGGAGAGGCTGCCGCCAACCGCGAAAAAGAAATCAGGGTCGCGGAAAACGTTGCTCAATCTGCCAAGGGTCAAAAGCAAGCCGAGGCCGATCGACGAATCTTTGTTCAGCAGCAGGAAGCTCTGGCCATGGATGGAGAGAATCGGGCAAAGGCGGATATCGCCAATGCCAACGCCGAACTGGCTGTGAAACAGGCCTCGGCCCTGCAACGTGGCGAAGTGGCGAGACGTGAGGCCGAGGTAGAAATTCAGAAGGCGCAATACAAATCCGAACAGGAAAGACTCACCGCCGAAGAGGTAGTCCGTCAGGAAATCGATAAGAAAAAGATTGAAATTGCCGCCGAAGCCGAAGCGGAGAAAACCCGCCGCGAGGCCATGGGTCAAGCAGATGCCATTCTCCTCAAGTATCAGGCTGAAGCAGAAGGGGTGCGCCTGGTGCTGGAAAGCAAGGCGGCAGGCTATCTCAACCTGGTACGTGGATGCAATGGCGATGCAAAGGCCGCTGCAACGCTGCTCATGACCGAGAAAATTGAATCGATTGTCAAGTTGCAGGTGGAGGCTATCCGCAATATAAAAATCGATAAAATTACCGTCTGGGACTCTGCCGGAGGTGATAAAGCCGGCACAACTACCGCCAATTTTCTCTCCGGTTTGATTAAAAGCCTGCCGCCTCTCCATGATGTGGCCGGAATGGCCGGGATTGAACTTCCCAAATATTTGGGAGAAATCGCCCTGGAAAAAGCAGGCGAGAAAGCTTCACAGAAGTCAACCGGCGCCGACAAGAACGCATAACGGTAAATATTCCATGCTTGTCTTACCGGTATCCACAAAAAACGATAATCATCAGGCGCCCTATGGTTGCATCGGGCTCGTTCTGGCGAACATCTTTATCTTCTTTTTCCTTCAGTCCGGGGACGGAGCCATTCGCAAACAGGCCTATGAATACCGGGAGAGTTCAGGGCTGCTGGCAATTGAAGTGGCGGCCTACCGGGACTATCTGCTTAAAAAGGGCGAGTTCGTTCCAGATAAGATAACCGAGGACAAAAAGATTCGTTATCAGCTCGCCATGCGTATGGCAAACGATGAGACTTACAACACCCTACTGGAAAAAAATCGGATCATAGACCCCGAACAAGCCAACTTTAATGACTGGCGTGAAAAGAGGGACAGATTTGAGGAAATCAAAAATCGGTCGATCACCGACCAATACGGTTATTCCCCGCAACGAAATAACCGTGTTGGCCTTTTTACCCACATGTTCCTGCACGGCGGCATCATGCACCTGGTCGGCAATATGGTTTTTCTCTGGCTGGTCGGAGCCTTTCTCGAAACCGCTATCGGAGCGATTTCTTTTCTCGCGCTGTACCTGGTCACGGGGATATGCGCCGGGAGCCTCTTCGGTATGATCTATCCTCTTTCTCCCGGACCTCTGGTTGGAGCCTCGGGGGCCATTTCCGGGCTGATGGGAGCATACGGGGTGGTCTTTGGTATGCGGAAAATTCGCGTCTTTTACTCCCTTGGCTTTTATTTTGACTACGCCAATGTACCTGCCCTCTCTCTTTTTCCCGTCTGGTTAGGTAATGAGTTTCTCCAGCTTTACACCACCCAGAACAGCCATGTCGCCTATATGGCCCATATTGGTGGATTAGTATCCGGAATTGCCTGCGGCGCCGGTTGCAGATTTTTTAAAAAGGATCGAATCGAGTCCCTCTTTCACCAGGAGGAACAAAAAAGTCTGGCGGAGTCATTATACGCCGGCGGCATGGAAAAGCTTGCCGCCCTGGACATGAAAAATGCGCGCATCGATTTCAACCAGCTCCAGAGCCTTGAACCCGATAACCTCCGGGCAATCCGACAGCTCTTCAGGATCGACAAATGCGCGCCGCATTCGGAAGAATTTCATCAAAGCGCCCATCGTCTCCTCCATGAACTGCGAAGCCGTGATGCTGATGAGTATCTAGCGGTCTTTGAAGAGTATCGAAAAGCTTCGGGCAAACCCAGGGTAACGGTCGAGATTCTGGAGCAGCTGAGTCATCTCTATCTCGGCGCCAAAAACATCAACCAGGCCGCAAGCTGCATCTCCATCCTGCTCAAGCGCGTCCCCGAGAACAGCAAAATCCCAGGGTTTTTATTCAGTCTGGCCAGAGGGTATCAACACATCAACAAGGAAGAGGCGCGGAAGTGTCTTCGGATCCTGGCTGCCAGATACCCAAATACCTTTGAAGGCCAGGAGGCAGAAAAAATCATCCACCCTCCCCCCCGGTGACGGCGGGAAAAGACCTGGAGTCTCCCTCTCAGTGCCGGATGTTCAGGAAATCTGAACGAGATATTCCCGGATCTCGGCAGACAGGTCGTGGTCCGGATAGTGTTTGACAAGAGCAGTCAGTATCTCCTTGGCTTTGACCGAATTGTTTCCCCGTTCGTGGAGGAGTTTTGCTAGGTTATAGTATGTTTGCGGCCGCAATGGATGGTTTTTGAACTGCTTCAGGAAATAGGCATAGGTTTCCATGGCGTTCTTGAATTCACTGCGATCCTGATACCAGGATGCGGTGGTAAAAACACTCTCCGGTGCAGGTGGGCCGGCGTCTGCTTTCTTTATTTCCGGAAATAAATCAAGGGCTTTTTTCTTTCGTTTCCCCTCCACTAAAAGGTCAAAATGGCGGAGAGCATACCTCGCTGCATCCTTCTGTTTATTGGTCATCTTCAGCAGCTGCAAAAATCTGTCCGACAGCTCCAGATCAGGGGCAGCGCTCTTGATATGGGGCACAAGCCGCTCTATTGCTTTTTCATACTTGCCCATTTTAACGAGGACGGCGAGACCATTTTTTAGTTCATCGACCTCTGAGAGACGCTTTATTTTCTTTTTTGAGCCGCGATTTTCCATGAAAAACTCATAATCCACCGGATAACCGATTTCGTCATGAAACTGCAGCAGGACATAACCCATCATGTGATAGCAGATCAGGGTGTAGTACTGCTGGCAAAAAAGTGTAAAAAAGACCAGCAGTTGCTGGGGCAGGAAGTCTTTCGGCAGAAAAGAAAAAAGTGCGGCGGGGCCGGAGAGCAGAAAAGCCAGGAAGAGATACATCAACAGATACGGCCAGCCGATGCGCATGATTACCGGGACGAACAGCATCGGGTTGAGGGCATGGATAATTGAATCGGTCGCTACCTGGAGCATGATGATTGCCGGCATGGCAACCGCAACGAAGACAAGAAAAGCAAGGCCTACATATATGCCCGCCTTGGAAAAAACCAGCGCAATCAAAATACCAAGAATGGCGAAAAGCAGGTATTGTTTAAAAACCTGTTGGACGTTCTCGTTGATAAGTTTCCAGGTGACTGCCGGAGCCCTGAGCCCCCCTTGTGCGGTGGTGGTGAGCGCTGCAAAGGCGTATTTCACCGTCACCACCCAGATAAAAATACGAATAAAAAATGTGGTCGGCAACACGGCACCGAAAACGGCAAGTGCGAGGGCAAGAACGAGTGGCGTCGGTTGTAACGGATACAGAAAAAAGGCAGGCAACCGACGCCAAAACGGTTCAACCATATTGGCAACACCGAGCATCTGTACCGGAATATTACAGGCGGGGCAAAAATAATAGCGGTTCTTACCGCTGAATTCGACTGTATCGCGAACCGACACGCAGTCGCCACAAAAGGTGGTGCCGCATTCTTGACATCGAAAGGCGGCCGCCTCGACTGGATGGAAGCTGCAGGTATCGGTCATAGTCTCCCCTTAAATGAAGAAAAGAATTTTTGTGCGCCACTTTGTCTTGTATATCAACTCCATGTGATAACATTACGCTATTCATTATGAAGAATTTATTTCCCGGCAAACCTATCATCCAAGAACTTCAAATTCAACTGATTATTGATAAGTGAGAAACTGTTTCAAAAATAATAAACTGGCCCAAATTGTTCTTTTATCGCTTACCATAGCGGGATGCTCGGGAAAACCATACGTTGTCGAGCCTGCATTGCAGTCGTCTGAGATAGGCCGGTCACATCCGGTGTACGTGGTAAATCATGGATGGCACACGGGACTTGTCATTCCGGCAACATACCTGAATAAAGTCATCCCGGAGCTCAAAGAACGCTTTGCAAATACCGCTTACTATGAAATTGGTTGGGGTGATAAAGGTTTTTATCAGGCGCAGGAGATAACAACCATTCTTACCCTGCAGACAATGTTCTGGTCCGAAGGAGCAATCATCCACGTCGTCGCGGTTCCTGGTTCGCCGAGCGAGTACTTTCCACGGAGTGAAGTCATCGGCACATGCCTGACAGATGAACAAATTTTCTCTCTATCGACATATGTATCAACCAGTTTTGCCCATGATCCGCAAAGGCGCATCATCATCCTCAGACCGGGGATCTACGGCGATAGCCAGTTCTATGACGGCGAGGGTCGCTTCTACCTGCTGAATACCTGCAACAAGTGGACGGCAAAAGGACTGCAATCCGGTGGGTTGGATATAGTCCCTGCTTTTTCTCTAACTGCGGAAAGCGTTATGAGCGCCATGAGAGCGCAGCGGCGGCAATGCACCGTGGAGCACTTCGAGTGAACGGCTACGGTGAATTCCCAAAAAGAGCCATAAAGAAAAAATGATTGATCAAAGCAACCGATGAGGTACGTATCCCGTTTTATCGGGATACGATTGCACTTGATATCCGTTGGTTTTCCAGTCCCCTTGCACAATAACGCAGAGCATCCAGACGATCCAAACCGACGGGGGTTATGAGGGAATATCGACCATCGATATCGCTCTCGATCTCGCCTTCCTGGTCCATTTTCAGAAGGATCTGTCGGACCTCGATAAGGCTGAGATTAAGGCCGTCGGCGATCCTTTCGATACTTACCACCTGAGGGTGAGGATTTTTCAGGTTGTCGCTGAGGATATTGAGAATATGCAGTTTTTTTTCAACGAGAGGTGCATACATGGACGGTTTTACTCCTTATTGAACTATGACAAAGGTTTCATGCGCTGTCTTGTCCTGGTAAGTGAGGCTTACGCTTATCGGTTTAGGACACTCTTTAACGGGGACGCGGTGATGCCTGAGGTAGCGCCGCGCCATACAATCAATCAGATTACGCCGTGATCAATCAGGCGACACATGAAACCTTCAAGCAAAAACTGCACCAGATTCTTCTCTTTGCCGTAACATGCTTTAGTTTCAATATATTTTCGCCGACATCTCTTTCCGCCGAGCCATTTTTCGATTCAATGTTTGATCAAATCGTCAAAGATTGATCAAATGCACCTTCTCTCTGCAAATGCTGTTCTCGATGACTTGCGATATAAACCTCTCAATCTTGGAATTTTTTCTATCGCCAGATTATTGCGAGTGCGATAGATTTAACCGATGTTTGGCTGATCACCCGGACAATGGGTGCGCTGCCGCCCTCTTCCGACCATGGTAAAGGTGAATCTCCATAAAAAGACATAAAGAAAGCAATTTATCATGCTTTTATGATATGATAACCTCGGATAAACGGTAGTGTCAGCAAGGAATTCAATGAAAAGTGTCAGCAAGGAATTCAATGAAAAGGACCAGAAAATGCCGCCGCTCAGCTTTGCCGATGCAGTAGAAAAACTTGCCAAAGTCGGTATCCACAACCATGAAATATACCTCATCGACCTTATCCTCCTTTGCGAAATGGCATGGGCTGACGGTTCAGTGCAGGAGTCCGAACGAGAGCTACTGTTCAGCTATCTCAACCATCATATCGACGCTATAAATCGCCTGGCCGGTTGCAGACTTCTCGAACACAAGGAGGCCAAGGATTTGATCCGCTCCTTTCTCGACAACAGGCCCGATAAAGCTCTGCTCGACACAATACAGCAAGTCATTGCCCCGATCCGCATTGATCAGATTGACGCTGCAAATGCCGAACGTACCTGTCTCGATATCCTGAATACCTGCCTTGATATTGCCTCAAGTTCGGTTACGAAATACCCATACGGTCTTACCGAACGTTTCACTCAGGAAGAAAAGGAGTATTACCATAAGATCACGGCGATCATTACAGGCAAGGGGAATTCCTTCTAGCCGAAAGGCAGGTGCAAAAAACGTACAAATATTTTTTGTGAGTCACTAATCAGCCATGAGTCCGGCGAACCATTTTCTCAACCCAGGAAAATCCTATACGCTCCTGCTCAAGACGCAGCTGGACAGCCAGTCGATCACCCCGTAGATCATCGTAGAGAAGGTGTTCTTCCGGGGTCAACCGGGACGGCTCAGCCCGGCTCGGTAGCGGCTCCTGCCCCCAGTGAGGCCGATGGGCAAGGAGGGTCTCGCGGTCCATGAGCAAGGATGTCGCTGCCGGAAAAAGGCTGCGCAGCTGGTCGAGGATGGCAAAGCCGTGGGTGTCGATATCGCCCCAGTAGTGCATGCTGCACTTTTGCAGCCAGACCGCTTCGGCAAATACGCCAAAACCGTAGCCGGCCCCGAAGATCACCATACTTTTGGGGACCTGTGGAAAGGCGAGAAAGTTGATTTCATTCTCGGTGATATACACACGCGTAACCGGCAGATCGAGCCGGGCAAAGGTCTCTTCACTCACCGTGAAATCCTGATCAACGGCCCCTGCTAAAAGCGAGAGCGACGGATCGAGGAGACGGAAACGGACCCGTCCCGATTTGTCGCGAAAACCGTAGCGTCTACAGAAACCTGCAGCTCCCCGACTGGTTTCATCAATGCTATCCTGGGGCAAAACCAGATCGAACAGCTCGGCCAACACTCCCCGATGACTTTCGATAAACTTGCTGTGCACCCCGGCAATATCGACCTGCCGCAGATAGATGCCGGGGCGGGGGTGCGCCTCCAGCCAGGCAACAATGTCGAGGAGGCGCGGCCACTCCCCCGCCAGTGCCAGCCCCTGCAGGGGGCGCTTGACCAGCCAGGCAATAAGCTGCGGATAACGGACGGCGGTCACCTCAACCACCGCAACAAAACGATCCGCCTCCCGGCGTTTGCCGATCAGGGTCAGGCAAGCCGCCAGACTGTCGACCCAGACCTCGGCGGGGACGGTGTTCGTCCCCAGGGTCCGATGGTGTATCTCACGCCGCACCACCCGGCACTGTTTCGCCCCACCCTCAAGAGCTGCAATCCAGGCCCGAACCTCGGAAAAATGTTCGGCCATTTCCGCCGCTTTCGGCTTTTTCAAGACCATGCGCCTGGGAAAGATTTCCTCGCCGCCGGCAATTGCGGCAAGAATTGTTCCCTGCTCCCAGAGCTTTCGCAATTGACCGACAATATCCGACTCCGTAGTCCAGTTCACGGATGTTCCACCTCTTTTTCCTTGCGATATTCTTCGATGGTGAGATTACGAAGAGTAGAGGCCTGACCATCGGCATTGTGAACAAACCCGACGCCTGCGACAAAGGTTTCAATGACGTGAATCTTCTGTAAGGGGGTGACGATCAGCAGCTGCAGATTGAGCTGGGCAAAAAGCTGCAATCCGTATTGCGCCGATTCATCGGAGCCACGACCGAATGCCTCGTCGATCACCACAAAGCGGAAGGTCCGCGAGCGCACCGCGCCCCACTCCAGACCGAATTGGTAAGCAAGACTTGCCGCCAGGACGGTGTAGGCGAGTTTCTCCTTCTGGCCGCCGGACTTGCCGCCGGAATCGGCGTAATGTTCAAACTCGCTGTCATCCTCGCGCCACCGCTCACTGGCGGCAAAGGAAAACCAGTTGCGAACATCGGTGACCTTGGCGGTCCAGCGCCGGTCCAGCTCCGACCGCCCTTCACGGCTCCGAAACCGCTCGATTATCCGCCGTACCTGGAGAAATTTTGCCTCCGAATACTGGGAGTCCTCGGAACCGGTGAGACTGCCCTCGGTGCAGGCCCGCAGCTCCTCACGAAAAACGCGGACATCGGCGTCAATGGCCGGTGTCGCCTCCAGGACGATATAGCGACCCGGATTATAATCGATGCGGGTGAGCGACTCGTTGATCCGGCCGATACGCTCCTTGATGGTTTCCTGCTCACGCGCCAGTTGCGACTGAAAATTGGCCACCTCGCGGATGGTATTTTCGTTGAGCAGCTCCTTGAAGCGGGTTTCAAAGCGCGGCAGGTCATCGGCCTGCAATTGTTCGAGCATCGTCCGGTAATCCGCCGCCGACTCCACCGAAACATCGACCTCTCGGGTCTCGAGATCGTACTGGGTGCTGTAGGTGCGCATGGCATCGATTATCTTGTCGCGCAGCCGGGCAATTTTCCCCTCCTCGTTATCGATGGCCTTCTGCAGCCAACCGCGCATCTCTTGCTCCCGATTGTCGCAGGACTCGACCGAGAGCTGCTGCTCGCCCAGGGCCTTGCCCCGCAGCGATTCAAGCTGGGGGAAAAAGCCTTCGGCCTGCGGCGATGCCTCGGCAATGACCTGACGGGTCTGCTTTTGCAGGTCGGCCGCGTCACTTGCCTTTTGTTCGGTTTTGGCGCAGACATTGCGGTGCTGGTCAAGTTGACCTTCAAGCTTTGCGAGGTTTTCTTCCGCCGCCTGCAGCTGCTCGGTCAACACCCTGAGAATATCGGATGCCACCTCAAGCCGGTCCCGCTCATCTTTGAGCCGGCCGATCTTCACCACCACCGGCTGCCAGTCCAGTTCGGCAAAATCACGGTATTCGTCGAGTTTCGAGAGCATCTCCAGGCGAAACTTGGCGGTCCGTTGCCGTTCCTGCAGGGTGGATATTTTTGTGCCGATATCGGCAACCTGCGTCGCCAGCAACCTGGCTTTATCCTCCAGGGCGGCTATCTTGGCCTCATTGCTCCAGCCAAGCACATAGCGGCTGCGATCACCCAGACGATGGCGATCATCCTTTTCGTGCCGCTCACCTCGCGCCTTGATCTGGCCGGCCCTGGTGATGGCCTGGGTCTCGCGGCGAAACTGCTCCTGGTTTGTGCAACAGGCCAGATCAAAGCGCCGACAGATCTCACTCTCCAGCCAGTTGAAAAACTGCGAATCGGGCTTAATCGCAACCTTGTGCACAAGGGAGTCGGGGTGCAGGTTCGGCATCTGGGCTGCCGACTTTGGCCGCACCCGGAAATAAACCAGGCGTCCTTTAAGGTTGTTGCCATCGACCCATCCGGCCACCAGGCTGTAGTGGTCTTCCGGCACCAGGAGCGATAAACCAAAACCGTGCAGTAGTCGCTCAATCGCTCCCTCCCAGTCCCGTTCTTCCTCCCGCACCCGCAGCAGTTCACCGATGAAGGGCATCTTTTCTTCGGCAAGCCCCAGGTCGGCGCACAGGGTGCGGCGGATGGCGATCTGCTTTTCATCGATATTGGAACGCCTGGCCTTCAAGCCGCGAATTTCTGTCTGCAGCTGATCATGCTCCTCGCGCTTTAAGCGAAACTCCACACCGGCTTCATTCAGTTCGTTCTGGATCCGCGCCTCGGTCTCCGCCTCCTCTTCCAGCATGGCCGTGCATTTTTGCCGCTGCACCAGAAATGCCCCGACACTGTCGGCCCCGTACAGGCCAAGCGATTCCATCAGCTCGACATAGCGCTCGAACCGGCGCTGTTTACGCTGCTGTTCTTCCTCCGAGCGGCGAATCTCCTCACCGATGCGTTCAATGCGGTCGCCGCCGTTTTCGGCGATACTGCGTCGCAACTCCCGTTCCCGACCCTGCAGCAGGCGCCGCTGTTCAACCAGCGCTTCAACCCTGGCGGTGTGACGCTTGAGCTCTTCCATGAGCCTTGCCAGCCGCTGTTCGAGCAGTTCCAACTTCAGTCCGGCAAACCACGGACGCAGGGCATCCCGGCAGCCACGCAGCTGCTGGCTCGACTGCGCCAGTTGCCCATGCCGGTCACAGTCGGCTACCAGTGGCACCAGCCGCTCCACCTGGTCTTTGGCTTTCAATACCGCCTCATGCGCCCGGTTGAGATCGTCGAAATGGCCGATCAGGGCGTCGATGCGGGGGGCGACCTCAAAGGATTCCAGCATATGGGTGCGGACAAAACCGGTCAGGTTGCCGACGGATTTCAGGGATACGGTCTGATGGAAAAGCTCCAGGGCCTGTTCATTATCGATGCCGAAACGCCTGCGAAACCAGGCACCATAGGGCGGGAAGCTTTCAAAGAGTGTCGCGCCATCACCCCGCAACCTCTTTTTCAGGCCGGCAATCTCGCTGCCGAAACCGCCGAAATCCTCCTTGATGCCAAGTGCTCGTTCCGCGGCAACATAAAACCGCGTCGGCTGTCCCTGCCCATCTTTCAACCAGAAGACCTGGGCCAGGGTCACCGTCTTGCCGAAACCACTGTTGTGGAAAACCGCGAGGATCACTGAGTAGCTGTTATAGTCCCGCAGCGCCACCGGCTTGGCACTGCCGCCGATCTCGGCCCGTTCCGATTTATAATGGCCGAGCACATAGGACCTGAGCGTTCGTTCCCGTATGTCTCCACCCGCCGCCTTATTATAGGCCACACGCTGGGCAGGAACCAGCAGGGTGGTCACGGCATCGACCAGGGTCGACTTGCCCGAGCCGATATCACCGGTGAGCAGACTGTTTTTACCGCCCAATTCCAAGGTCCAAACCCGCTTATCGAAGGTGCCCCAGTTCAATACTTCGAGACGCATCAGGCGAAAACCGGCGAGCCGATCATCGCCTGCAAAATCAAGCGGCAAGGGCTTAGCCATGGGATTCTCCTTCCTTCTGCTCCAGCTCCTGCCGGTAGAGGGCCAGCCGGTCATCGAATTCGGTCAGCCATTGGGCGTCGACAAAGGCCTTGAGGATACGCCGCACCTCAAACATCTGCTTCTGCCCATGGAGGAGACGAAGAAATCCCAACTTAACGACCTTGGTGAGATGGGAATCCACCTGGTCGATCAGCCTCGCCTCGTTGCTTCCGACCGGCAGAAAGACCCTGATCAGCTCAGCGATATCGTTTCGGGAAAGGATAAGCCGGGTCTCGCCACCCGTGGCATCGAATTCAGCCAACTTCTTGCGCAACAGTGCCAGGAGCAGACTGACCGGAAAGGAAAGGGGCTGACGCCGTACCAGACGGGGAATGGCGGCTTCGGGTTTTTCTTCGTCGTCTGGCTTGGATTTGAGAAAAGCATAACCTTCGGCCTCGTCGAGAACCAACTCCAAGCCAAGTACGGCCATATAATCGCGCACCGCGGCCTGGAGGTTGAGCAGCCCATTCCATACCTCAGCCTTTTCTTCCTGATACACCACCCCTCGCAGCAGCGACACGACAACCACCGAGAGATCGTCGCTGGTTTCGGGTGGCGCTACGGGAAGTTGCGGTTCATTCATATCATTTCCTTGCAAAAATAATTCGCGGCAACCGGACCCGGCGATAGCTGCCGTCAGCCAACTGCCACTTAAGGGTTTCGACGGTCTCCTCGTCCACCGCCGTAGCGGTGCGACCGTAGGCGAGCTGCAGATAGGCGAGCAGCTCGGACAAGCCCTGCCGCAGAGGATGGAGGGCCACCAGTTCGGCCAAACTTATCTGCGATCGTTCCTGCAGGGCCTGGCGGATAAAGCGGGCAAGCTCCGCCCGATCGACCACCACCTGGTTAAAAAGGGCTGCGACATCGCCGTCCTCCTCCCCATCAATAAGCTCAAGGTCGGCAATGTGCGGCTTGACCTGCGGTCGGTAGAGCGGTCGTTCCATCGGCAATTCGAGGGTGGCTGCGGCCTCGGCCAATTCGATGAAGTTTTCCTTCGGCGCATTCTCACGTACCGCCAGGGCCTGGGCCTCGATACTGTGGAGGATATCCATGATGCGACGATTTTCCAGCCAGGCCTGATCGTCGAGAAAGCGCCGCAGCTGCTGCGACAGACGGGCGACGGTGCGCTGGGTATGCTCTCCCGCCTCCAGCCAGTCGTAATGGACGCGACGCAGGCGGGATTCGGGCTGCATTTCGACAACCGCAGGCAGGGCGAGAACCTGCTCCAGCAATCGGCTCAGCTCTTCCTGACGGCTCTGCGACATGAGAAAATCCCAGAAGGCCCTGAAGCTCTTGCCCTGATCGGATTCGGCAATGGTATCGCGCTGGCCCATGATTTCTTCGAGCAGCTCTCCCTTGGCGCCGTCCCACAGGGCAATGCGCTCACGGACCTGGCGATCCAGGGTGCGAAAGTTCTGCTCCACCTCGCGAAAGTCGGCAAGCAGATCCCTGGCCAATTGGAGAAACTGCTGAAAACGATCCTTTAAGGCGGTGTCGTTTAAAAGCGAAACATCGCCGTCACGGATGCGTTCAATCTCGGTATCGATCTCACCCCGTCGCCGCATGAGCTCGGCGATTCGGGCCTCGGGGTCGGTTTCGCTCCCCTCGCTCATCTGTCTCAGAAGTTCAAAAAGGGTAAGCAGTCGCGACTCTGTGCCGACAAAGGCTCGCTCGGTAAGACTTGCCAGCCAGGCGATGGCTTTTTCGCTGGCCGAGGTCAGGTCAAAATGGGGCTCATCGGAGCCGGTCGGGTAATACTTGCGCAGCCAGCCCTTATCATTGTCTGCCCAGTCACCCAAGTATTCCGAGGCGCGTTTGGGAAAGAGATCCGCCCCAAACTTTTCGCGAAGGGCAAAGAGTTCATCCTCCAGGGCCTCGGCCAAATCCGCCTGCTGCATCACCCGAACGTTGGGCTCGATAAACACCCGATGCAGAAAACTTGCCACCAGGGGCGCGTGATCGGAGCGCAACAACCTCCAGGCCGGGTGGGAGCGGCGCAACAGATCGAGGTTTGCATAATCAAGGCTCACATCTTCCCCTAGCGAAGCCCGGCCTTGTCAATTCTGGTTACCAGGGCCTTGCGCCGGCCATGTTCGGCCATGAACCGCTGAAATTCCAGGCGAAAGGTCTCCGAATCGCCTTGCAGGTTATAGGCATCGCGGAGATCGATGAGTTGGCGGCAAACTATGTCATATGCAGAGGCACAACTCCGACAAGCTTCTTCATGAACTCTTTTCCAGACTCCGGCGAAATCACGGGCCAAAATGTTCAAGGTTGCTTCCCGTTTCCGTTTCGCATCTGCCTCGGCTTTTCGGCGGGCCTCTCTTTCCCTTGCCAATCGTACCTTCTCGGCCTGTTCGGCAAGGCTTCTCAATTCGACAACGGTGCGTCGCGATCCGGGCGATGCCTGGGATCGCCATTCGGCGAAGCTGCGCTTCAGCGCCCTCTCCGCCTGCGGTCCCTGCCCGGCCAGCATTTGTTTGAGATAGCCCCGCACCTCCTCAGGTGGCAGCTTAGCTAACCATGCATCGAGCGTGGTCGGTTCCACTTCTTTGCGGGCCTCCCTGCCGCTTCCCGCTGCGACGAGTATGTCGGGATCCACCAAGAGGAATTCGGCCAGGGCTTGTTGCGTTGCAGTCAAATCGTTTAAGCCATCAACCACCATCGGTTCCATCTCCAAGTCCGTATCATCAGCCGTTACTACCTGCAACCAGCCGATATACAGGCTTCGCAAATCACCCCGCAGAAGCTCTTCACGCAAGGGCGCGAGCCGCGCCATCCAGCTGCTTCCCTCTTCTTCGAAATCCTGGTAATCGTCGGATTCGCCAAGTGACCAGGTAAGCAACCAATACTCCGCTATGATCTCGGCCTCAAAATAGCCATCGACGGCAAAGGCATTGACGATTTTTTCGTCAAGCGTCTCCCTGGGCAGACGCAGCATGAGCACCGCCGACCCCCAGTTGGCAAGGTAAACATGCACATCAAAGAACTGCCGCATCAGATCCCGAGGATTGGCCTTTAAATCACCCCAGTTATACTCGTTGATAAAGCTCACCGGAGTAATTTCTGCCCGGCTGGAAATATTCCGAAGATGCTTCATCTCCGCCGAGCTCAATGGTCTGTCGATTGCTCGAAAGTTATAGTATTGATATTCACTCATTCTCTGTCTCTTGTAAGATTTTTTGATGCAATATCAGACGCTCGATATTGTCGACAGCACCCTCACTGGTGAGAGAAAGCAGCTCTTTAAATCAGCCTATTTTGCTTGCCTTGAAAAATCTATATATAGTTGAACTTCTATGAAATCACAATTTGTAGTTCGCTGACCTTCATCCTTATCTTTGTTGCTTTGCCCACTATGATCTTCGCCAAGCAACCGATCATTGCCGCCATCTCGAGACGTCAGCTGGGATTTACCTCTGGATATTTGATATAGCGAGCGTGTGCGGTCGGGAGTTTT
Source organism: Pseudomonadota bacterium (assembly GCA_043798185.1). GTDB lineage: Bacteria > Desulfobacterota > Desulfobulbia > Desulfobulbales > Desulfocapsaceae > Desulforhopalus_A. The sequence goes on from JAZDOW010000019.1 coordinate 46,665, forward strand.
TTCTGACTCCGGACCGTTTTTTCTAACGCCCTGTATTTATGACGTAATACGCTAACGCTTGACTCAGAATCTTGCCCACGTCCCGCCAACTGAGCAGCCGCGCCGTGGAACGTTGCTGCGATGTCTCGCCGCCATAGACCACCACATTATCCAGACGCAGGGACAAGCCGGCTGTCTGTATTCTCTCGGCAATCTGTTCAAATCCCCTAAAAAAATCAGGAGCTGCCGTGGCTGCAGATTTGACCTCGACGGCATGCAGATAATCACCATTTTGTATAAGCACATCCATTTCCAACCCACGGCTTTCACGATAATGGTGCAGAATTGGCTGCTCGCCCTGGTGGGCAAGTGCTTTATAAAGCTCGGACACTACCCAACTTTCGAAAATAGCCCCACGTAGAGGATGCAACCGGAGTTGGCCAGGCTCTCTGATCTGCAGAAGATAGCAGACTAGCCCACTATCCAGGAAATGCAGCTTAGGGGCCTTCACTATCTGCTTACGGATGTTGACATGCCAGGCCGGTATTCGGTGAATGATATAACTGGCCTCCAGAAGAGATAACCAGGATTTTGCAGTATTATGGGAAACCCCGGCATCACCTCCCAGGGACGAAAGATTTATCTCTTGAGCAGTACGCCCGGCGCAGAGCTTGAGAAAGTTGGAAAAGGTCAGCAAGTCCCCGACGTTCAAGACCTGACGGACATCACGCTGCACATAGGTGGCGGTATAGTCGGTCAGCCACTGGTGGGCAGGAATGTTCTGGTCATAGATCCTAGGGTAAGCACCTTGCCAGAGTAAGGTAAAGAGATCATCCGGGACTTCGGAGAAGCCCTGCAGTTCATCAAAATCAGGGGCAACAGGGTCAGCAGGCCACAACGTCCGGCAAGTGACTGAGAAACGATCTGCGATATGCCGAAATGCTGTGAGCCGGTGAGAATGAAACGGCCAGGTTCTTTATGTTCATCGACTTCGGTTTGCAGATAGCTTACCAGTCCAGGTGCCTGCTGGATTTCGTCGAGGATGGCACCTTGCCGGTATTCCATGAGAAATCCTCGTGGATCACTCTGGGCAAACTCGCGGAAATCCAGGGCTTCCAGTGATACATAGGGTTTTTCCGGAAAGGCAGCTCGACACAGCGTGGTTTTTCCTGCCTGTCTGGGCCCGGTCACTGCCACAACGGGATAATATGTGGCGAGTTTCAACAGTCTGTTCGTGAGTTTTCGGGTAATCATGGCATTGACGATAGCAGGATATGCATAGATTGACAACCATAGTTACAATTTATGCGATCAGAAATCGCAGAAGCAGCTGCCGTGGTTCTTTTAATCTCACATACCGTTTTTCAGTACAGCTTTTAGTTAGCCCTATTGAAGATCGGCTTACCCCGGCGGAGTATCGGTGATGAGCGTTTTCTTGGTTGCCTGCTGTTTGCTGCCGCCGCATTATCAATCTTCGTATCAAGGATACAGGATTATTCTGGAAGCGGGAGCACGCAGAAAATATAATTCTTCTATGCTCATGAGTACTCACTGGTAAACTGAAAAAAGCTTGTCGGAACGCTCTGGGATTAGTAAGAAATATGTTTGATAACAATACTATCAATGACTTACCGTTGGCTGCTTGAAAAATGAGACTGCCACGGTCACCCATTTTCTTAAATGGAGGGATATCTCAATCACTCCTAAAACGGTAAACATGTAATTTCCGTAGCCCTAATGAGATATTTAAAAAAAATATACCATAAATTGAGAAATGTTGTTTTTGCCTACTGCTCACAATACTGGGCTATTTGGGACCACTCTCTTTTTGATGCTGCGTATTACCGCGAGCAAGACCATGGTAATATTGGGTCTGATTTGAAACTCTTACGACATTATCTTGTTAAAGGCTTTTTACAAGGCCAAGATCCCCATCCACTTTTCAGCACATCGTATTACTTGCGGAACAATCCTGATATAATGGAATCAGAAATAAATCCATTGATCCATTATCTCAAGTATGGCTGCAGAGAAAAGCGAGATCCCCATCCATTACTTGACACATCCTATTACCTGGATAACAATCCTGATGTGGCGAAATCAGGAATGAATCCGTTGAGCCATTTTGTACAGTACGGCTGCAAAGAAAGACGGAACCCCCACCCATTATTTGACACATCCTATTATTTATCAGAGACACATGATTCTCCTGACGTGGAAGAAAACCCGTTTTTTCATTACCTGCAGTCTGGCTGCGAGGAAAAAGCGAATCCTCATCCACTTTTCAATACATCCTATTACCTGGATAACAATCCTGATGTCGCGAAATCAGGATTGAATCCGTTGAGCCATTTTGTACAGCACGGCTGCAAAGAAAGACGGAATCCCCACCCATTATTTGACACATCCTATTATTTAGCAGAGACACATGATTCTCCTGACGTTGAAGGCAACCCACTTTTTCATTACCTGCAGTCTGGCTGCAAAGAAAAAATTAATCCTCATCCACTCTTCAATACATCCTATTATCTGGATAACAATCCTGATGTCGCGAAATTAGGAATGAATCCGTTGAGCCATTTTGTACAGTACGGCTGCAAAGAAAGACGGAACCCCCACCCATTATTTGACACATCCTATTATTTATCAGAGACACTCGGTTCTGCTGACGTGGAAGACAATCCACTTCTTCATTACCTGCAGTTTGGCTGCAAGGAAAAAACGAATCCTCATCCACTTTTCAACACATCCTATTACCTGGAAAGCAATCCTGACGTGGCGAAATCAGGAATGAATCCATTAAGCCATTTTGTAAAGTGTGGCTACAGAGAAAGACGAAATCCCCATCGCTTGTTCCACACTTTGTTTTATTGTCGGAAATATGGCGCCAAGACAGGCAATCAGTTGAATCCGCTGCTGCATTTTTTGCTTTATGGATTGGCCCAGAGAACAGATCCCCATCCACTTTTCAATACAGCATATTATCTACAAAAGAACCCTGACGCTATCGAATCAGGGATGAATCCGTTGATCCATTTTCTTGAGAGAGGCTACAAGAATGAAAATGATTTATTTCTTTACAGAAAATATCAGAAAAGAAAAATTAAAAACATCTTGATTCTTCAACTGAGTTTACCAACATTTGACTATGATGCCGGCTCACTAAGGGAATATCATTTAATTCTAATGCTTGTCGAGTCAGGATATAATGTTATTTTGTGGGCTCCAGAAGGTCCGGGATATGAGCGGTATGCCGAGGAGTTTAGAAGACTCAATATTGAGCTCCCATATCAAGAAAATGGCATAAAAACCTATTTAGAGGAAAAAGGATCTTTTATTGATATGGTCATTCTTTACAGAATGGATGCCGCAAGTCAATATCTTGATACTATTATGGCTTTAACTGATGCCAAAATCGTTTTTGACACGGTCGATCTTCACTATCTAAGAGAAGAGCGCAAGGCAAGAATTTTAAACAAAGACGTTGACAACAAAATTAAGTTACAAGAACTTCATTATGCTCGTTGCGCTGATGAGGTATTGGTTGTCAGTCCGGTTGAGAAAGAAATTTTAGAACTTGAAGGATTGAAAGAAAAGGTGTCGATCGTGACCATTGTCCATTCCTTACGACCACGCTGTAGATCATTTGCTGAAAGAGCAGGACTGATGTTTATTGGAGGATTTGAACATCCACCAAATGTCGATGGAATTATTTGGTTTGCTCAAAAAATATTCCCGATCATACAAAGACAAATATCAGGCATTCACCTTTACATTGTCGGCAGTCATCCTCCCGTTCCAGTTTTGTCGCTGGCTTCCGCAGATATTGCTGTCACTGGATATGTTGCCGATGTTAAACCTTATTTCGACAAGGCAAGGGTTTTTGTAAGCCCTTTACGGTATGGCGCTGGAGTTAAAGGAAAAATCGGCCAAAGCATGGCGTTCAATCTCCCTGTTGTCACCACTTCCATTGGTGCAGAAGGAATGTATCTGGAAGACGGTGTCAATGCAATGATTGCCGACGATGAAGAGCTTTTTGCTCAAAAAGTTATAGAATTGTATCAAGATCAAAGGCTTTGGGAGCTATTTTCTCATCGTGCAGGGATGGTGATTGAACAACATTTTTCTCCGGAAGTGGTGAAAAAGGCCTTGCTGAAAGTTATTGAGAGTTGTCGAGTTTGACATGTAGAATGTTTTAATTTCTTATATCACAAAGTTGGGCTAACTTGCCAAGAAGTTTTCGATTGAACAGAAGAGAAGGCAACGATTGGCCAGCGCCAGGTTATGAGATTACAAAACTCGACTTGAGAGGTTCTGTGGATTAATATTTAAACCTTCACAAACGTTAAGCACATCGTGTACATCCCAGCGTCGATATTGATCAAGGCAGATTTTGCAGTGATCTTGGAGTGTTTCTATATCAAACATTGAAGCTCGAAAGGCTTGAATGGTGTTACTATTCATGGTTGATTTAAAACCATTGTTGGCAATATTGCCGGCATCAACGTTTCGTTCCGGGCAAAGGCGCGCCTTTCCATTTGCTTTGAGGTATGAGTATTTCCAAATTGACAGGCAATAGGGAATAACGAATTCACTATTTTTTTTAACTTCATCTGTTAGTCGTTCTATCTCATCATTAATCCGAGCGAGTTCCTGATCAATATCAAAGTCGATACTATATTCTTCGGCTTCTTGCAATATTACCAATTCGGTTCCTGCAACCAGTTGAGCAATTTCAGGCCATTTATTATTGGGATGAATACGTTCACTGGGATGATAGCTAAAATCAACTTTATCAAATTCAGCAATGAGCTCCTCTTTGTTTTTTTTCGTGTCACCAGGTAGTACCAGAGATTGAAAATGGCGCAAGAGTTTCAATCTGTCCCTAGGTGAATCTCCACTGGCAGTGAAATAATCTTTAGTGACATTGTTGTGTAACGCTATGCCGGCTTCATGGGCAATGGATTGAGCTTCCAAAAAAACTTTTTCAAATAACGGAAGGTCTGATTGTCTTAATAGCAATTCTGGTATGTGATCAACAGGACTGATAGCTATCTCGTTAATTCCAAGTTTTTTACCGATACGAATGATGTCTGGAATTTCATCTAAATTTAATCTTGATACAACGACACTAAATGCCATTGCTATACCTGGGGCTCTATCACGTAACATCTTGATATTTCGCACAACATGATCAAAACGACTTCCTCGACGTTGCGTTTCAAAAGTCTCGGAGGTGGCGCCATCAAAACTGACACAGACTCTTTTGAATCGGCATAACGCATCAAGTTGGCGGTGAATCAAGGAACCATTGGTAAATATTTTGCTGTCGCAATCGAATGCTTGTAACATCAATGCCAATACCAGCAAACGATCACTCATGGTATTTTCACCAACTCCAGCAACAGTAACGTGTTTGACATAAGGCAGTACCGACAACAATCGATACAATTTGCTATCATTCTGCGCAGTGAATTGAAATCGATGGTAACTTCTGCCACAAATGACACAGCTATAATTGCATGCACTGGTCATTTCAATTTCCATACTGGGTGGTACGGAAGAAATTGTGGTCTTTTGGAGTAGTATCTCTAGGCTATTGAGCCGAGCATTCCTTTCTTTCAGTATCGAAAGCTTTTCTTTTGGTATCGAAAGATCGGATAACTGTTGGATAAAAGGATCATCTTCTTTCGGATGAATTTGCGGAAAGCTGAATTCCTTATTTCCTGTGTCAATAACGGCATAATGAAAAGCTTCAAGCTGATAGCGCCAATCTCGAATGGCTTGGTGAATATGACCTTCTTTAAGGCTTTTATAAAAATTATGGTAATAGTCCTCATCAAAGAATATCCGAGTATCTTCTTTAGCTAACACATATGGATCATTTATAAATTTTTCCAACTTCAAACAGACGTTTTTATACACATCTTGCATTTTTTGCAGTTCATTGAGCGTGATTTTCGCAGTATCGAATAATTCTCCTCTGTCAGTTACTTCGTTTAAACCATGGCATAATAAATCATTTCTGTTGTCGCATGCCGCATCGTATTCATTTTGTATGCTGGCGAGATATTCATCAAGTGAAGTAAAAATGGCTGCCGAAGAAAGTTCTACCCCAATCACTGTGCCCGTTGGAACCCCAATTAGCTCAGGTTGTTCTGCTTTGGCTTCTGGAAATTCCAATATTATTTTGCAAGATTTTGGTTGCGAGATTTGATCTCTTGGTATCACGAGCAACTTGGTATAGGCTGTTTCACTCGATACCTCAAGGGTTTCTATCGGTCGATCATTAATACGAGCAAATACTTGTTGCGTAGTCACTCCTCTGCGGGAAGCAACAGATCGCAAATTAAGCGTGACATAAATGCTTTTTGATATTTGTTGATCGGGCAAACGTAGTAAAATACTGGCAATGGGTTTGTAGCTCCAGAACTCATTTTTACAAGGTGACTGTTCATCGACAACCCTAGCGGTTGGACTTCCTGGTTCGAAACGGGATACACGGAGCCAACCTTCATCAAGAGTACAAATATCATTAAGAAAAAATGCCATCAAAGCACCTCGAAAATAGTGAGTGGACACGACCAGTTAGTAACTGTATCCGTTTCATACCGATCTCGCAAGATTTTCTTCGTTTACCCACTCTACCTCTGTCAGGTATTCTGCTTTGCTGATCTTCTCTAATTTCCTGCAGGCTCTTTCAGTCAACAGCGATTCCCGGTCAATCCGAACCTCCAGTAATAGCGGAATTTTTTGTGATGGCTTTCACAAATAGGTATTGTTAAATAAGTATAGCAATTAAAAGCTCGCAACCACATTATCATCAATACAAGAGGAGTTGCCATGGTTACCTGTCCAAGATGTGGTTGCGGAGAATGCAAAAAAGATGGCATTGTCAAAGGACGACAACGCCATAAATGTAAATCTTGCGGATATAGACATACATGCCACATGTCGGCAAAAGCTCTACGGTAAAGAGGCAGGCACTTGAGCTTTATCTCAAAGGTCTTGGCGTTCGCTCTATTGGTCCCTTTCTTAAATGCAGTCATGTCGCTGTTTACAATTGAATAAAGGAGTTTGGTGAAGCAGCTGATGCTATCAGGTCTAATAAAGCAATAGAGGTCGTGAAGATAGATGAGATGCGTAGCTATATCTCAAATAAAAACTACTGCTGGATATGGATTGCTGTTGATAGACATGGGAAAAGATTCATCAATTGTATATTGGGCCACCGCGGAACTTCAACCGGAAAGTAGTTGTGGGACTCCATCCACAATATCGAGATCAGAAAAGTAACGACCGACTATTGGAAACCTTACGAAAATTTTGCTCCAAAAGATCTGCATATCCAATCCAAGGCTGAAACATTTGCGGTAGAGGGTTACAATAGTATGTTTCGTCACTTTCTTGCAAGGATGCGCAGAAAATCGAAAATGCTACAGCAAAAGCAAAAAGATGCTCAAATATTCCATCACTCTTTTAATGCGAAAATAGAACCAAGAGCTTGAAGCTATGCTTATTTAACAATGCCTGAAAAACAAACCTTGGTGGTAAATAAAATAATTCCCGGAACAATCAAACGTTGAGAGTCCCCCCGGTAGAGCCGGGAGTTTACCATTTTTTTATTATCTGATGTCGATGACAGCAAATATTGAATGGAGGCTCAGTATTGTTAATTGAAAGAATCAGCTACTTGAAAAAAGTGGCGCATAATTTGGGTAATGTTGTTTTTGCCTACAGCTCGCAATGCAAGACTATTTTAGACTACTCTCTGCTTGATGCCGCGTATTGCCATGAACAACGCCATGGAAACATAGGTGCCGAATTAAAACTCCTAAGTAATTATCTTATCAAAGGCTTTTGCCAAGGCCACGATTCCCATCGACTTTTCAACGCCACATATTACCTGCAGAATAATCCTGAAATAATGAAATCAGGAATAAATCCGTTAATCCATTTTATAGAATACGGCTGCAGAGAAAAACAAAACCCCCACCCATTATTTGACACATCCTATTACCTGGAAAACAATCCTGATGTGGCGAAATCAGGAATGAATCCGTGAATCCATTTTATAGAGCACGGCTGCAGCGAAAAACGAGCCCCCCCTCGCTTGTTCGACCCTTTGTTTTATTGTCGAAAATATGGCGATAAGATAGGCGATCAGAGCAATCCGCTGCTGCATTTTTTGCTTTATGGATTGGCCCAGAGAACGGATCCCCATCCACTTTTCAACACAGCATACTATCTACAAAAAAACCCTGAGGCTATCGAATCTGGGGTGAATCCGTTGATCCATTTTCTTGAAAGGGGCTACAAGAAAGAAAATGATTTATATCATTACAGAAAATATCAGAAAAGAAAAATTAAAAACATCCTAATTCTTCAACTTGGTTTGCCAAAATTTGACCATGATTCTGGCTCACTAAGACTATACCATTTGATTCTAATGCTTGTAGAGTCAGGATATAATGTTATCTTATGGGCTCCGGAAGAGCCTGGATATGAGCGCTATGCCAGGAAGTTAGAAGAACTCAATATTGAACTTCCATATAATGAAAATGGTATCAAGAATTATTTACATGAAAATGGCTCTCTTCTTGACATGATCATTCTTTCAAGAATGGATGCGGCCAGTGAATATCTTGACAACATTATGGCTTTGACAGATGTTAAGATTGTTTTCGATACTGTCGATCTTCACTATTTAAGAGAAGAGCGCGAGGCAAAAATTTCAAACAGAGCTGTTGATAACACAATCAAATTACAAGAACTTCACTATGCGCGTTGCGCTGACGAAGTGCTGGTTGTCAGTCCGGTTGAGAAAGAAATTTTAGAACTTGAAGGACTAAAAGAAAATGTGTCGATAGTGACAAATATCCATACCTTACAACCACTCTGCAGGTCATTTGCTGAAAGAGCAGGCCTGATGTTTATTGGAGGATTCGAACATCATCCAAATGTCGACGGAATTATTTGGTTTGTTCAGAAAATATTCCCGACTATACAAAAACAAATATCAGGCATTCATCTTTACATTGTCGGCAGTCGTCCTCCTGCTTCAGTTTTGTCGTTGGCTTCTGCAGATATTGCTGTCACCGGATATGTTGTCGATGTTACACCTTATTTCGACAAGGCAAGAGTTTTTGTAAGTCCTTTACGATATGGCGCTGGCGTTAAAGGAAAAATTGGCCAGAGCATGGCGTTCAATCTTCCTGTTGTCACCACTTCCATTGGTGCGGAAGGGATGTATCTAGAAGACGGTGTCAATGCAATGATTGCCGACGAGGAGGAGGTTTTTGCTCAAAAAGTTATAGAATTGTATCAAGATCAAAGGCTTTGGGAACTCTTTTCTCATCGTGCAGGGATGGTGATTGAACAACATTTTTCTCCGGAAGTGGTTAAAAGGGTCTTACTGAAAGTTATTGAGAGCGATCAGGATGAGCGTGAATTTACCTGATGCCGGCGGTGGAAATCTCGGTGTAACAATGAACAACTCCCTTTCAGGGGTGTTCCTTCACCCTCGTGGTGATTGGCGGCACTATTGTGTGTATGTTTCACTGTTCATGCAAAAGCCTTGTCCTAATTGTGTCAATGGTGGTTTAACGTGTTGAATATTATTAAAAAAATGTTTTTGGGAACCAAACACAATCACTCTCAAGCCGATCAAGAAAAAATTGATGCATTACTGAGAGTACTCCATTTTCCCATTGTTGACCATCCCCTTGTATCAATCATCATTCCAACATATGGACAGATTTACTACACGCTCAATTGCCTGCTTTCAATTCTACAAAATCTGCCTGAAGCGGCGATTGAGATACTTATTATTGACGATGCATCGCAAGATATCCGGATGCAACAGCTGGAGCATATTTCAGGCATTCAGTTGCTGACTCAAAAGACAAATCTCGGATTTATCGGTTCTGCAAATTGCGGTGCTCAGCGTGCCCGTGGAGATTTCCTGTACTTTCTCAATAATGATACTGAGGTACGCAAAGGGTGGCTCGACAGCATGCTGGAGTTGTTTGAACGTTATAATGGTTGTGCAATGGTGGGCTCAAAGTTGATATACCCGGATGGACGGCTGCAAGAGGCTGGGGGGATTATCTGGCGGGATGGCTCAGCCTGGAATTATGGGCACTCGGACGATCCTTCTCTGCCGCAATATAATTATGTCAAAGAGGTGGATTACGTTTCCGGCGCTTCACTGTTAATTGAAAAACAAATTTTCGATGCCCTGGGAGGATTCAACGAGGAGTATTCACCTGCGTATTATGAAGATGTGGATCTTGCCTTTAAAATTCGTGCAATGGGTGGAAAGGTTTATTATCAGCCCGCATCAGTGGTGGTTCATTTCGAAGGCATATCACATGGCACTGATTGCAACAGTGGGATAAAAACCTATCAGAATATCAACCAGAAAAGGCTGTTGAACGACTGGCGCGAGATACTTGAAACAGAGCACTTTGCTAACGGAACAAATGTGTTTCAGGCAAGGGACAGGACGAATGCTCGTAAAACAATACTTATTATCGACCTCTCAACACCTAACAAAAACAGGAAGAGCCGACAAAGATCAACCTGGCATATTGTTCGGATGTTGGTGGACTTACGATTCAATGTAAAGATATACTCCTTCCAATCCGTAATGGTACAAAAGTATTTCCACCTGCTGCAACAGCTAGGTGTGGAAGTTGTTTGCGATGCAGAGGATAATATCGGAGAGTGGATCCAGGGGCATAGTCATTTACTGGATTATGTGTTGTTGACCCATCCTGGACCGACGATGGACATTCTGGAGAATTTAATGTTATGTTGCAAGGCAAAACTGATCTATTGGTGTTGTGATAGGGTTCCATTCAATCATGGCTCTCAAAACATGACTCAGGGAAGTGAAACAGAAGCTTTTCTCCAGGCAGATGCTAAGTACCTAAACCATGAGCAGGCTCTTTGGGAACGGGCTGATGTGATCTTGTGTTCATCTGATTCCGAGAGAAATGCTGTCAGGGACTATAATCCTGATCTTGACGTAAGAACCATACCTCTTCATCTGTTTGCTGAAAATAATGGCCAACAGAAGGACAAGATCCGCATGGTTTTTAGTGATTGCCTGGACGAGGATAATTCCTGAATATTTGCATTTCCCATGGTATTGTGTGGTGCGTTGCTAAGCAGAAGGAGAATGAGAGATAAATATCTCTTGCCCGGTTCGATTTTTAATTCTCGGAGTATTGGAAAGAGTATGAATCCTAACGCCGACCATCCCCGTTCGCTTGGAGCAATGTGGCTGTCCATCTATCGTAATCGAGATTTGATCCGGCAGTTGATACACCGTGAGGTGGTCGGACGCTATCGGGGCTCAGTCCTGGGACTTACCTGGTCTTTTTTCCAGCCCTTGTTAATGTTGATTGTCTATACTTTTGTATTTTCCGTGGTCTTAAAGACAACATGGAGGGGAACAGGGGGAGAGGAGACGGTGAGTTTTGCAGTTATTCTGTTTTCAGGGTTAATAGTCCATGGCCTTTTTGCGGAATGTCTTAACCGGGCTCCAACACTTATTCTCTACAACGCTAATTTGGTCAAACGTGTCGTTTTTCCACTGGAAATCCTCCCTGTGGTAGCCATGGGGGTGACAATATTTAATTTTATCGTAAGTCTCTTGATTCTGTTTGGAGCAATGCTGTTTTCCGGTGTGGGTTTTCATGGTACCGTTTTCTATCTGCCACTGGTGCTACTGCCGCTCGTCCTCATGACCTTGGGGCTGGCTTGGTTTATGGCTGCCGTAGGTGTCTATCTCAGGGACTTGGGGCATGTCGTTGTGGTTGTTACTACGATTCTTCTTTTCCTCTCGTCGGTTTTTTATCCAATATCTGCAGTACCTAAACAATTCCGTCTTATGATCTATTTCAACCCTCTTACTTTTATCATTGAACAGGTACGAACTGTCCTTATATGGGGGGGGGCTCCTTCTTGGTTCTGGCTGATGGCATATAGTAGCGGCAGTCTCTGTATTGCTTGGCTGGGGTTTTGGCTGTTTCAGTTTACAAGAAAGGGATTTTCGGATGTCCTCTAGTCACCCTGTGTTGGTCGTAGAAAATATTTGCAAGTGTTATCAAATCTATAAGCAACCTGTTGATCGATTGAAACAGATGTTGCTTCCCCCCTTGAACTCAATTCTTAAAAAAAGGCCTCAACAGTATTACACTGAATTTCACGCTCTGCAGGATATCTCCTTTACAGTTGGAAAAGGTCAGACCATTGGCATAATAGGGGCTAATGGAGCCGGAAAATCCACTCTCCTGCAAATCATTTCAGGAACCCTCGCCCCGACCTCGGGGACAGTGAACCTCAATGGTCGAGTTGCAGCACTTCTGGAACTTGGATCGAGTTTTAACCCGGAATTCTCCGGTATCGAAAATATTTATCTCTATGGAGCTATACTCGGCCTCAGTAGAAAGGAAATGAGTAAACGCCTGGAGGATATTTGCAGGTATGCAGATATAGGTATGTATGTCCATCAGCCGATTAAAATATATTCAAGTGGGATGGTTGTTCGTTTAGCGTTTTCGGTTATTGTACATGTTGATGCTGATATTTTAATCATTGATGAGGCATTGACGGTGGGAGACGCATTCTTCGTACAGAAATGTATGCGATTCCTGCGAAATTTTATAAAAAACGGCACAGTACTCTTTGTAAGTCACGATTCCGGCGCCGTTGTAAACCTCTGTTCCCATGTCCTATGGTTGGAAGACGGGAAAGTCAGGATGCAAGGTGAGCCGAAGATGGTCTCTGAGCACTACCTGGCATCATACGCAAAGAAGTCTCAACATATTTCCGATTCCACATATGAGTCGAGACCCCCCACTGTATCCACAGTTACTGAAGACCAGCAACAATCAGAGAATCCAAGGGATATGCGTCAGGAATATCTTAACAGGACAAATTTGAGAAATGATGTGGAAATTTTCCAGTTTCAACCAGATGCCCCATCCTTTGGACAAGGGAAAGCCAGTATTATCAATGTAAGGATGACAGATGCACATAATCATGTCCTCAGCTGGATTGTCGGTGGAGAAAAGGTGCAGTTGTGCATTGAATGTGAAGCTCACGAAACTCTAAAACACCCAATCGTCGGATTCTATGTGAAAGACCGATTAGGGCAGCACTTATTTGGCGATAACACTTTTTTGACCTATAAAGACACTGCCTTGACTCTTGATTCTGGTCAGGTGTTTCAGGCCTGGTTTAGTTTTCGTATGCCTGCCCTTCCTGTTGGCCATTACAGCATTTCACCGGCCATTGCCGTGGGAACGCAAAATAACCATGTGACCCAGCACTGGCTCCATGATGCACTCCTCTTTAAATCGCACTCAAGTTCCGTGGTCAATTCTTTGATAGGAATTCCCATGACTGCCATTGAGATTGTTGTGGCTAAAAAAAAGGATGGAGAACCTACAAATGTGTCTGGCGCTCGAAACGACACATCAAATCACTTGAAAATAGATGTGACTTAACTAGGGGTTGAACCAATGGCGAACAGATCGACTTCTCGTACCCCATCATGAAACGTATTCTTTTTATCTCATCCAACATTCATACACCATGGGGAGGGAGTGAAGTCCTATGGTATAAGACAGCTGTCTTTTTAAAAACACAAAATTCAAAGGTCGAGGTTGCCGTTATAGCAAAGAAATGGCCCAGTGTTCCAAGTCATATTCAAGAAATTGCAGATGCAGGCGGCATTATTTATGATTTTCCTGTTTTTCCCACAACACCTCTTGAGTATTTGAAATCGAAATTCAGAAAACCAATTGAAAGTCAAAAGAAAATACTGCTACAAAGATTCTCGCCTGATCTCATGCTGCACTCGATGGGAAAGGGTTTTGAGGGCGGCGATTGGATGAAGATTGCCCACGAATTGACAATCCCCTATGTTAATCTCATTCAGCTCGCGTCCGAATTGCAATGGCCCGGCAATGAAGAAATCGAATTGTATAGAAAGGGCTATAAAAATGCCTTTCGGAATTTTTTCGTTTCACAAGACAACAGAAATGTGGTTTGCAAACAGTTAGGGTTGGAAATTACCAACTATGACATTGTTAGAAATCCAATTTCTGTCTCAAGAAAAATTCTTCCATATCCTGAATTAGAAGAGGAATATCATCTCGCATTACCGGCGGCACTGGTGCCAATACATAAGGGTCAAGACATTTTGTTTGAAGTTCTCGCACAGACAAAATGGAAGCGACGTCCCCTTCACCTGAACCTTTTCGGGACAGGAAATTACAATGCATCATTACAGTATTATTGCCACTATCTGGGACTGAAAAATGTACATTTCAAAGGACATTCAAGTAATCTCGAAGAGGTCTGGAGAAAAAACCACATCTTGATTATGAGCTCCAGGATGGAAGGACTGCCATTAACCCTTATTGAGGCCATGTCGTGTGGTCGAGCCGCTATCGTTACCGGAGTGGCGGGCATGAAGGATTGTATCCAAGATGGTGAAACCGGCTATATTGCACAAGGTGCCCATCCTGAGTATGTGGATGATGCCTTGGAAAGAGCCTGGCAGGACAGAAACCATTGGCAGAAAATGGGCGTGCTCGCCGCAGAACGGATAAAGGAACTCATTCCTTTTGAACCTATTGAAGAATTTGCGCAAATTTTATTGAGCCTCCTGAAGGGTTAATCTTTGGTCAGGCTCGATTATCATTTATGTGATTGATAATATGTGATTTTTTGGCAAGACATCTTCCCAAATGCTTGAGCAAGGTCTACAAACAGGATTTGCGACACTCGGACAAGGTCATCGAAATCGCGCCCTTTTCTTCACATAGCCAGAACAAGAATTTTTCTATCCTCTGCAGAAACTTTTCGACGTGTCTTTTGGTCGGATGCTGCGGACAAGCGCCAGGCATCAACTCCGAAGAATGGAAATAAAGAGTCACCGTCGTTCCACCACGATAGCGGTGTAATCGAACGGCTGTCTTGAGCCTGTTGATCCCCACCAGCATGGGTTGTGCCGGTAATGAGCCGACATGCTTTGAAAACCACGATGCTGTTGCACTGAACTCAGGAAAAGTATTGACAATACACTCTAATGCTAAATCAAGTTTTGGAATTATAGGCAAGACAGTTAAAGGTACTTCAAGTACTAATGAATTTCCCGGCGATGATAAATTTTGAGGATCAGGGAAATAAGGATCAACCGGGGCGACCAGATATTCAGGACCGCCATATTCTTTACGGGTTGGCACTATGCTGCTATCAACGAGTATTCCTGCTTGCTCAAGAATCGAGAACATCTTGGGACCTAAGCTGAACCGTCCCATCCTAAACGACTGTGCTTCCACACCCATCACAGACAGAGCTTCAAGCAGGGTCGCGAGCTTTGACCTCAGGAGTCCCTCCGGTATGAGCTGCGACGGGATAGGATGGGTGTAGGGAAGAGACTGTATCGGTGGAGTATTCCATGGATGGAGATGGGCGCCAATCTCCCCTTTCCACTTCTCATTCAACTTCATAAGGTAGTCATGATGTGGCTTATGCCTGGCCACCTGATAGGAAATCAGCATGGTTGGGCGAATATTCAAACTCTGAAATATTGGATCCAGCAAAGAAAGCTCCAGCACGTTTTCTACGCCTGCCTTCCCATGGGAATATTGGCCAGTGAACAACCCCTCTTCCTCAACATCTATGGTGACAAGCAATTTCAACCCTGATAACATCGCAGCCTTCTCACATTCAAAAAAACACAACCGTAAAGATGAGCACTGCCCACGATATTAAGGGTGTCTGCCGAGACCAAAAGGCCATAGCCGTCAAGCTAACAGGCAACATGCTGAATGAACACACCATTTGACACGACAAAGCCTTTGGGGCTTGAACCCCAAAAGCTCTGTAGCCTCATAATGGCTCCCCTGTTAAAACCGGCTATTTCATGAAAATTT
>JAZDOW010000026.1:0-9629 GCA_043798185.1 Pseudomonadota bacterium
ACGGAACTGGAAATCCAAAAAGAGAAAGTCAAGGTCGAACCAAAGCCTGAAGCCAAGGAAAAATCATGAGCAGCATTGCACTCATCTCCGACACTGAGCTGGAAAGGCTTCAGGACGTCTCTTTCAGCTACTTTCTGCACGGAAACCAATCCGGACAACGGACAACGCAAAACAATGGCACAACAATTACCCACGGCTGGAAACCCGAAAGCGGATTTCTCAATTATCGTTGGTAAGGGTATCGACTATTTTGAGAACAGCCGTCGCCCAACCTATGTGCAATAAGAGTACGCGATGGACAACCCGCTCAAGTTTGCCGGTTATAACCGCCATTGCTGGGGAATTACCGCGAGTGACGGCCCCGGCCCAGAGACGATCAAAGCCAAAACACTTCAGGGTTATAGGCTGGAAAGTCTAAATGGGGAAATAGGAAGGGTCCAGGAATTTTACTTCGACGACCTGCACTGGGCGATCCGCTATCTGGTCGCCGACACCGGAACCTGGCTTTCGGGCAGGCAGGTGTTGCTCTCTCCCTATGCACTGGTCGCCGTGAATAAAGAAGAGCGGCACATCGAAATCAATTTGAGCAAAAAACAGATTGAGGACAGTCCGTCCTTAAATAGTGACAAGCCTGTCTCGCGACAATTCGAGGAATCCTTCTATGGGTATTATGGATTGCCGATGTATTGGGGAGGCCCCTATATGTGGGGGGCTTTTCCTGCAATTGAACGTGACCGTGAAAAATGGAGACTGTCCATTCAAAGTAAGAACAAAAACCGGGATCCCCATCTGCGGAGCACAAACGATGTGAGTGGCTATCATGTCCAGGCCGCCGACGGCGATATCGGTCATGTTGAGGATTTTGTCATTGATGATGAGACCTGGGCGATCCGGTATCTCATCATCGATACACGGAACTGGTGGCCGGGGAAAAAGATTCTGGTTTCGCCACAATGGATCGAGCGCATGAGCTGGAGCGAGTTGAAGGTCTTCGTCAATCTCCCCCGCGAGATCATCAGGCAGTCACCGGAATATACAGAGGAGTCTCTGCTTACCCGGGAGTATGAGAGTGGACTGCATCTACACTACAATTTCCAGGGATACTGGGTCGATGAGTCGGCTCCCGAGGGGACCCCGTAATCAGTCCCCGGCGGCGCTGTCTGGACTGGCAGCTGCGAATCTCTACATCATTGCCTTCGCCATCTCCTGGGGACTGGTCATGTGGGTGATGCTGGACGAAATGTTTGCCAATCGGCTGCGCGGTGCGGTTCTGGGTGTTGCCCGGGGTCACCGCTGGGTGGCCAACTTCTCGGTCACAATGAGTTTCCTGCCGTTGCCGAAGGCAATCGGTTTTGCAGACGCCTGCGGTCTTCACATTTTCGCCGCGATCGTTCCGTGTTTTTCGTCTTGACCTCCGTCCGGGAGATCAAGGGTAAAACGCCGGAAAAAAAGATCATATATGACCATCGGTTAAATATAACCTTTCCACATTGCTCTTGCCGACTGTCCTGTAGATGTTGGTATTTTATATATGTCATATAAAATCAGTGTGATGGGTGGAATTAGAGTTAATGTTTTGAGTCAGGCACAAAGATTGCTTTGATAATGGGAGAAAGGATTTACCGATGGTGACCTGTTCAGAATTCATATTTTGTGAGTGCTGGAGGGATACATCGTTGTAAAAAAAAACAGAAAAAGGAGATTAATCATGAAAAGGATTTTAATTGCGACTGTTTTGACTATTGGATTGATAACTGCAGGTGGTTATGCAAATGCCGGTGGTAACGGAGGTGGATCAGGGTATGGCAGTCATGGCATGATGATGGGCGGAGGCGGCTATGGCATGATGGGTGGTGGTTGCGGCATGGGATCGGGAATGATGCGTGATTACGGAGACCATGATAGTGGGTATAATCATCCGGGCGCTGCCGGCGTTGGACGAAACGGCTGGACCAGCGAGCAAAATCAGAAATACCTGGATGATACTGTAGAACTGCGCAAGGCGATGCACGACAAACGTTTTGAGTATAGGGAGGCTCTGAGAAATCCAAAAACCACCAGACAACAACTCTCGATGATGGAAAAAGAGATGATTGACCTCCGGGACAAGATCTATGACAAGGCTCCACAAAACCAAGAGGCTAAACTGAACAAACCAAGCTGAACAGAAACAATAAAATCAGAGGTGATAATGAAGATTGAGACAAAAGATTTCCGGGTACGACCCGGGAAAAAGCTCAAACTCGGAAAACGATCGACAAAGATAAAGCCTTATTACACATCTAAGACCTAAAGATGAAGTATCCAAAGACCGGAGCAAAACGGCGTCGGGAATTGAAAATCCATCCGCAAACTTCTGTGAAGATGAGACCATGACCTTGTAACTCTATCCTGATTTATAAGAGAAAGGATTTTTCCATGGCAAAACAGGCAACCGAACTCATGTACGCCGTCCGGTTTCGCGTGGTTTTTAAATATTTCGGTCAGCTGTGCCTGGTGCTCGCGGTGCTGACGCTGGTACCGCTCTGCGTGTCGATATTCTTCGGTGATTCACTCCTGCTCCTGCGGTATGGCATTGTTGCTGTTGGCTTGGCGGTCCTTGGGATACTCCTGGCTCGGTTGCGTGCCCCAAACCATGGTGCAGGCCAATGAAGGGATGGTCGTGGTTGCCCTGATGTTGCTTTTCACCCCGCTTGTGATGTCCTACCCGATAATGGCCCTCGGGCCTGGCTTTCCCGGATGCCTTCTTCGAGGCCGTTTCCGGTGTGACGACCACGGGGCTGAGCATGAAGGCAACCCTCGTGGGCGTACCGCAGACCTTTCTGTTTGCTCGTGCCTGGATGGAGTGGTACGGTGGACTGGTTCGCTGGCCATCCCCGGCGTAGTTGCGGCGATTGGGCTCACACCGCTGATTTTGACACCAGTTGCCAATACCTTGCATTTCGTGCAGGATTTTACCTGGAAACATGCGCTGGTCTTTGGCACGATTATCTCCGCCACCGACCCCATCACCGTCGTTTCGATCTTCAAGAGTCTGGGGGTCCCGAAACGTCTTGTATTGCTCGAAGGGGAGAGCCTGCTGAACGACGGCACGGCAATCGTTTTCTTCACGCTCAGCATCGCCCTGGTGACCGGTACGGGGGTAACGCCCGGTGGTTTGGCCTTGGATTTCCTCAAGATCGTTGGTCTGGGCGCCTTTATTGGGATGGGTGTAGGTCTGACTGTCTCCCAGGTTATCAGGCAGGTAGACGACCCGATGATTGAGATAACCCTGACGACGATTGCCGCCTACGGTTCTTTCCTGGCTGCCGAGCACTTCCATTACTCCGGAGTCATTGCAACCGTTGCGGCCGGTATGCTCTGCGGCAATATGGCGCCCGTGTCGGCATGTCGCCATCAACCAGGATCGCGGTGGAAAGCTTCTGGGAATACCTCGCCTTCGCACTCAACTCGATCATCTTCCTGCTGATCGGTCTTGAGGTGCACTTCCAGGCATTGCTGGCATCCTGGCAGCCAATCCTGGTCGCCTATCTCGTTGTCACCGGCGGCAGGGCGCTGATCATCTTCGGTGCCTCGTCTCTTTTACGCAGGACGCGGGAACGAATCTCCTGGGGTTGGAGTTCGGTTCTGACCTGGGGCGGACTGCGTGGTGGGCTGTCCATGGTGCTGGTCCTCAGTTTGCCGAATGATTTTCCGCACCGGGAACTGCTGGTGTCAATGACCTTCGGTGTCGTCATTCTGTCTATCCTGGTCCATAGGTTGACGATGTCCCCACTGTTACAATGGCTGGGAATCGTGCGTGGACGCCAGGAACGGGCAACCTACGAGTTGACGCGAGGTAAGTTGCAGGCATCCTATGCCGCTTTGGCGGAACTCGACCGTATGTCGCAGGTCCATTTCACCAATGAGGAGGTGATGGCCACTCTTCGCCATGGGTATGAACAAAAGATTGAACTGAACAAAGCGACGCTCGATGAACTGCATCTGGAAAAAGAGCACCTTCATACAGAGGAATTACAGTGGGCGCACCGACACTTGCTGCTTGTTGAAAAGGACAAGGTAATGGAGGCCTTTCGCAACGGCATTCTCAGTCAGCCTGTTCATGAGAAATTGCTTGTGGATATTGACTCTCAGTTGTTGCGTCTCGAATCCGAACAAACAGAGGAGTCTGCCGCAGAACCTTGAAAATGGTGGCATATGACCATCGGTTGCATTTGATATCTTTAATTTGGGTGCAATCACCGCACTGCAAGCATTTTCAGAACTGAATATTCGTGGATATCGAGATGATGGACAATATAAAACAAAAGGGGCTAGAGTAAGTTTTAAATATTGCACGGTTTAGTTATACTTTGTCCCTATTGTCTTCACAATCTTGAGGAAAAGTTTGTTGATCAGCGAAACACAGTCGCCTTCCACACTCGTCCCCATTCCATTTATTATCTCAAGCACCGTCATCCCAATAGAAAAGATTTGTATTCATAACAACATGCTGGTACTGTTTCTAGTTATTGAATTTGCGGTGCTTTTTATGACACTTTGTCGCACAATTGGTGGACATCACAATTGGTAGACAAATTAGGTTAGGATATTTTGGAAATATGTTGACTTTGGAAGGACCTCGACAAAGGTCCTTAAAATGATGCCATCTTTCTGCATATCATCCCAATCAAGGGAGATATGCAGATCAGCAGAATTTGTTGAACTTTTGACATCGTATGAAAAATACAGGAAGGTTGGTACATAATTTGCTTTTATAGTTAATCCCACAATTATAAGTGTTAACTGGACGATTCCGTTTCGTTGATAACTTGTTGGGATATGGCCGAAACAACACATATTTTGCACCACTATGGAAAAGCTACTCCTTCCCACTTAATCTGTTCTCGTTGCCTAGAGAGAAAAGTTCATATGCTATTGAACCTCATAAAATATCTCAACATATTTTCATGGCTATTTTTAGCTAATCTTCTTCTGGGAGCCATTTATTACTTCCCTTTCAGCCTTTTTATTCCTGACAATATATGGACACATTTTTATTTTTGGATTCATGATTCCAATGATGCTGCACAAATTGCTATCATCTCAGTTATTTATTTTAGTATTTGTAGATACTTTTTAGCACGGAACAATCGCTACGTATTTATTGTTATTTCTTCAATATTATTATGTTCAATCCTTTTTGATATTTCTTACAATAGATATAATTCTAAACAAGAAATTGAGATTACAAATAATATAAAACTCGGTGATTCCGAGATTTATCTATTAATGTTCCACAAAATTTACAAGGGTGACAGTGTACCAAGCATGTATTTGGTGAGAGATAAGAATGTATATTCTTCTGATGAATGTGAGTTTAAAAGGAATCCTTTTATGCTCAGATTGGTGAAGGCAAGTTTTATTTTAGATAGCAAAGATGGTGAATTCAAAAATGTCGACAATTATTTAATAAAATTCGGTTTTAATGAAAGAAGCGGTGACATAGAAAGAAACATAATTCATGATTACAGACAATCTACCAATAAAGAGAATACGTATTATTCACGATCAAAGAATAATACTGTTATGAGAATTAGTAGAATTGAAGATAACGGCCATACAATATATGACAGGTTCGTTTTTACGATCGGTTCAAAGATCCAATAATGTCAAAATACACCTGCCAATAAGAACAGCAGCAAATTTATTACACAAAAACATTCATAATACAACTGATAAAATAAGTGAGACAAAGTTAGTTGTTTTCCAACAGCCATTCCAGCCGACACCGGGAAAGCTGCGGTTTGTTTTTTGAGCGTCAGTGGCCCGGTGTGGCTGACCAGCACGTTGGTTTTAGAGAAAGATATATGCGAACTATTATAGTGTCATCTTTGATACTTATTATCGTTGCTTTCTTTGAAGTTGACTCATTTTCTCAGGAATCTGAAACTGACAACCAAAGTTTGAAATTATACTCGGTTGATGTGCCTGAAACTTCGATATGGAAAAATAATTCATCTTCCAATCAATTACTATTTGGTAGAACGCTTAGTGGCCCTCTATCCACTGCAACATTGACGGCCAAGAGTTACCCAGCTCCCTCAGGGGTGGGCAATTCAATCTTAGAGTTGCTCGCTCAGGTTAATAAATCCGCAAAAGATGAAGTGGAAGTGAGTGGTCGTTATCAGCTAATCAACCACTCTGAGAAAGTCGCAGGACGCTCAGATTTAGATTGCGTTAAATATGAGAAAGAGTGGATTGACCACGGGGGAGAAAAAACAAATTGGCAAGAACTAAAAATGCTAGCCAAGGGGTATATTTGTTTTCATCCAGAGTCTCCATATCATTTAGTTGAGGTTAATTACTCGATTCGTGATCATTCTGCAAGTATGGATGAAAAAGCTCTTAATGAAGGCGAATATTTTATCAATTCCTTGCAGTTTGATTAATTTTTGGATGCTTCGCATATAATTAACTGGTGATGCAGATTTTTTTCAATTTTAGATAAATGTGAACATATAAATTCTATCCAACAAGCGCGGTACAGCCGACGCCGGACAGCACCGTTAATTTTTTTGAGCGTAAATGGCCGGCGCGGCTGACGCCCATCGTTATAGCCACGATGAGGAGCATAGATGAAATATATATTTGCTACGATTTCCTTTGTTCTTTGTTCTCTGATTTTCAATGCTCCAGGTAACGCAGAAGAAAAAGCCACAAAAATATATTTCGAGGATGTCGTAAAATTCGAATCTAAAGGCAAACTGATTGTGACAGATAGGTTTAAAAAGGGGACAACTTTTCTTTTGCTGGGCGAAGATTCAACAACGTGCTTAGCAGAAGCATCAAATTCTGAAATGCTTGAGGATGCGCCTGATCCATTTGAGATAACAAACCTAAACATAGAAGATAAATGCAAGCCTCAGAACTATATTGGTGCATTGGTAGGTGCAACAAAAGCAAATTATCAATACATAAAACTTAAACCATTAAAGGACTCCTCACTTACAAACAGAATTTATACAGAAGCGAAAATGAATGAACATCCAAAATGTCCAGCATACCTTCAGCTAACAAATTCTCTTATTAAATTATGGGTCATACCTAATCCAAAAGAGAGGCTTGTACTGGCTCAAATAAAAAGGAAAACAAACGCAAATGGCCCACTTCTTATACAAAAGGACAATCACATCTATTCTTTGAAAGGTGGATGCACAAATGAAATGAAGACCTTTTCTCTCAATAATAGAATTTATTTACGGTATGTTGAGACTGGGTGTGATGGTGGATTATTAGTGACCCGAGTATATGATATTTCCGGGAATGGTCCTGAATTGGTATACTCAAATGATAAGTGGTCAACTTGAAAATAAGGTATAACCAACGGCTGCAACGGACTGCTTGGGCCGCACTTCCGGGGTAACTTGTCAGTCCAACTTGGCCCAAGCAGCCGGTGAGCCGTGTCGTTGGATGACGTCATAAATGATGGAAAAATAAGATATGCAATACAAGAAATTCCTTCTTCTATTAACAGGTAACCTTGCGGGGATATTTAGTTTTTTCATTTGCTGTCAATCGATATTTGCCGATATAGGCGTATCAGGAGCAAAGTATTCATGCTCAACATTACCCGGTATTTTTGAAATCCTTCCCCACGATAAAACAGGTGTGACTTCAAGCCCAGATCCTGGTAGGGGCTACACAGCTTTACCTGATGGCATCTCAAACCTTCAATGCCGTTTAGAAAATCGATTGCTTGAAGGTAAAATAAACGTAATCCCTCCACAAGATCATGGCATGTGCATGGCAGCCGGAGCTGTCATGATTGATAGCCTTGTTGTTGATGGCGTTGAACTTCTTGAACAGGGAATCCAGTTTGACTGGGCTTGTTCAAGCGAGGACAGGCCTGTTGTCAAAGTAATCGTAAGAACCAACGGATTGTTAGTCGAAACGGAAAAATGCTCGACACAATCAACACCGGCTGAAGAGGTGGAAGAAGAATTAAAATGTTCTATACAGTCATTTGATGTCAATGCAATTGCAAAAACAAACGCTAAAATTGACAATGACCTCGCTGATCCTGAAATTCAAGCTCGTGAATTAGCTACACTTCTCCCACCAGAGAAAGATTTGACCCACGTGTTCCCTACCAAAGTACCAACAGGCACTGACATTCCTCTGTGTGCGCATTCGAAACCAACCTTTCTTGCTGTATATCCGGCTGGCCAATTAGAGCATGTCCGTATAGCTGGAACTGTTGGAGAGCGCGTTGCCGTGTACGAAAAAAACCCTCAACTCTGTCAGAACGCTAAGGATGATGGTTGCAGTCTCAAATCTTACTTATTGCCTGGTGATCTTATAGACGTTGGCTGCGTGTGTGGAGCCTGGACATATATTGCGGCTTGGAGTCGTACGCATGCAAAACCAGGGGTGATTGGGTGGGTCGAGACAGCACGAGTGTATGGTCTCTCCCAACTTTTCAAAGAGAAAACAACTCAGATACCAGCACAATTGTCATTTCCCGCTATAAAGCACAATGATGACTCCCTTATGAACGCGGTGGCTTCCCGCAATCCAACGCTGGTAGAAAGCATAATTGCAAATGGCGCAAATCCTAATGGTGTCGACGAGAATGGAGATCCTCTTGCAGCTGCGATCCAAAACGGTGACCTCATTATGGTTAATACGCTTCTAAGTTTGGGTGCGGAAGCTAATGCACATCCCTCCGATAAAGCCTTAAGGTGTCGTAACCTTACTCTTGGTCTCGAACATGCACAGATATTTGACGCCCTTGTTAATGCAGGTATAGATCTCAATTGTCACGATGAGCGCAACGGAGAGACACAGCTTATGAAAATTGCCTTCTACGATCGTTTTTGGGCATGGCAAAGGATAAATCACAAGGAAGGCAATACTCCGGAGCGCCTAAAGGATCCATCAGTGTTGACTGAAAGGTTGCTCAAGGCTGGAGCAGATCCAAACGCTCGTGATAATGATGGGAGTACTGCAATTTTTTATACAGTAAAGCCTAACAACATTGATATTGCAGAATTGCTCCTAAGATATGGAGCCAATCTAAACGTATCAATCGATATTAAAGGATTTTCTGTGAATAGCGGAGGGAATTCTCCACTATTGGAAGCGTTAAGTTCGTACTCTTACAATCCTACCTTGTTTCAACTTTTTCTTTCATATGGAGCCGATCCGAATTATAGAAATCCAAAGCCTTACGACCAACAGCTTGAAGATCGCTTTGGGATTAACGTGTTTAACGGGCAGACTGCATTGACAATGGCTTCAGCTAATGGCTATTACACGATTGTTCGCTTGCTGCTCGAAAATGGCGCGGATCCAACAATACCAAGGGAAGATGGTATTTTCTCTGAGATAATTGCACGAGAAAATAACCACTATGAAATCGCTGAATTGTTGTCAAATTTTACAAACCAACAAAACACAAAAACTCTCATTGAGAGTCCTGCTAATTGACACTTGGCTCCAACAATAAAATGCACCGGGTGCGACCTGAAAGTCGCCTCTTTTATTGCTGACCATTGAGTCAGCCTGCCGTTTCGTCGGCAGTTTTCTATCCCGGCACGCCTAGCTGGTAACGGCTTTGTGTGAAGCCCGGGAGACAATGAAGCCCT
>JAZDOW010000064.1:0-5066 GCA_043798185.1 Pseudomonadota bacterium
CACACCCAGTTCATGCAATTTTGCATCAACCATAGTGGAATCAATCACCGAAAATCCCTTTGCCTTCAGCCTCTCTATTAATCTGGTCCTGAAGTGAAAGGCGATGTCACCTTCGGCAGTAAGGTTTTCCATCGGCAGTACGGCAATTTTATACTCGGAAGCCATTTTCAAAGATTGTAGAAAATCTGCCGACACCTCATTGCCGACAGGAAATTCTTCTGTTTTTGCTGAGCCGGATTGCTGAAAGAAGGCAAAACAAAAAAGGAGCGTAGAGAAAAATAGAAGTACATTATGCCGAGCCATATCGTCGAATACCTGTCAATTTTTAAGTGCACTTTCCTATCCATTTTTTCCGTGCGCAAAAATTTCCATAACTACTAAAAATGCCGTAAAAAGGCAACTCAAAAAATTGTTATTCCAATGAGATATTAGATTGACTCAAAAGCTGGATGCATTCCAATGTCATGAGCTTAAGCATCAGACTCGGTCACATGCAGTTGATGGCACATAAAATACATCCTTGTGAGGAGGTCGACAATCTTGCTGAAATATCCGGCAGATGTAGAGTGCATTTTTTGCATCTTTCGCTTAGGTTAATGACATTGGGGTGCTCTCTATGCTCCATCCCAGGTTTTATTTGGTGCACAGAGTGCACTCTACGAAAACCAAACATACGTCTATGAAGATTGACACATTCATTTCCAGAGGTAGATGCTGCGGTTTCGTAAACTGTCATTCCTTTTTTCATTTAACAGCGGGTAATTCCATGAATTTTCTTATATTCGGCGCAGGTGCCATGGGACAGGCCCTGGGCTGCATGCTGGCCGCGGGTGGTCATCAGGTGGATTTTGTCATCCGCCCTCGATTTATCAAGGCAATTTCTGAAGAAGGTTTAAAAGTAACCGGCATTTTCGGAGATTTTTCCGCCCCTCCCGAAAACTGCCGGTTTCTCGAAGAAATTCAGAACGCCGACAACCACTATGACTATATTTTACTGACCACCAAGGCCTACGATACTGCCGCCGCCATTCGGGACATTGCCAGCCTTGGCGATCGAGCCGCCAGGGTTGTCTCCATGCAAAACGGCTGCGGCAATGTGGAACTGGTTGCCGACTGTTTCGGTCCGGAAAAAACTCTCGGGGCACGGGTAATCACCGGCTTTGCCATAGTGAGACCAGGCCTTGTAACCATTACCGTTTCCGCCGACGCAATTCATGTGGGCGGTAACGTTCGCGGTGCAATCCCGCAGTCGGCCCACCTGCTCGCCGAGCAGCTCAGCGGCGCCGGTCATCCGACACTTGCAGTAGCCGACATTCACCAATCGCTTTTTGCCAAGCTTCTCTATAACTGTACCCTCAATCCTCTCGGCGCCATCCTGGGCGTGCACTACGGCGCGCTCGTCGAACGACAAGAGACGCAACTCCTGATGAACAACATTATCGATGAAACCTTTGCGGTCATCAGGGCCCTTGGCGGCAACACCCCTTGGCCCGATGCAGAGAGTTACAGACAAATTTTTTACAGCACCCTCGTGCCGGCGACATATAACCATCGGCCGTCGATGCTCCAGGACCTGGAAAACGGCAAGCCGACCGAGGTCGATGCCCTGGTCGGATATGTGAGTGTTCAAGGGAAAAGGTTTGGCCTGCCGACCCCGACCTGCGATCTCCTGACCGCCCTTGTCAAATTCAAGGAATCCCACCGAGAAGCAGGCTTAACCCCGATAAACGGGATAAGTCACTTATCAAAAAATCTTCGCAAACAACGTGCAAATATTTTTTGTAAGTGACTAAGGGGCAAAGATAAGTGATGATTCTTTACCGGAAAAGGCAAAGGGTTTATCGAGGTGCAAGAAAATATCCAGCTCTTCATCAAATCTGCCGGTGCTGTGGTTTCGCGACCGTATGAGGAGCTGGTCCGAGCCATCCTCGAAGATCAAAAACCGCGACTGGCTGCTCATAAATGGCCCGGTATCAATAGAACTGACATTGACAAAGCAGGTACCGCCGAGTTCTTTTTGAATACTTACAGTTCCGGGAAGCCCCTGCGGCAGGTGCACATGTCCGGATGCCCAGACTGCTACCCCCGCCCCCTTCAGCACCTTCTCAAAACGCTCCGAACCTTTAATCTGTCGACTTGCAAAGGAGGAGCCGAGAAGGCCACTGCCTTGCAACTGGCCGTGGGTGACAGTGATGATGATCTTCTTTTGATTAGCAACCACCATATCCCGCCACCACCGAAAGGCAGCATCGGAAATATCGGTTTTCGATGCCGTCGATTCATCGGAAAGAAGCAGCAGGAGGATATTGCCGATTTCGACACTATACCAGGAAGGCCGTGGGAAATAATGGTGAAACAACGGCATAGAGCGTACATCATGATTACCGGCAATCTCATACCAGTGCGGAACCTTGGACCGGTTGCGAGTGCGCAGGAACCAGGCAAAGTCCTCGTCCCGGCTGCGCGACTTCAAGAGGTCTCCGGCGATCACTCCCAGATCGACCTGCGCTACATTGCTATTGACATCAGCAATGGCCTTTTCAAAAAGGGACCTCTCCGCCGGAACCTCCGGTTGAATGTCAGAGAGCATCCACACCACTAACTTTTGGCCCCTGCCAGGCGGTAGCTGAACCTCCGGAGACTTATCGGTGCGCACACCAACACATCCGGCAAGAAAGAGGAAGACAACAAGCAGCCATCCGGTTCCGGGTCGACCGCCCCTCGGCACTGCCGATTGTTGTTCCATCGCCTCTCCTTTACCCGTACCGTCCTCGTTCTGACAACGAGTAATGGACCCTGCCGCTATCGCTTCTGAAAGAAGTTGCCCTTTCCGGTATCTTCTATAAGGGTATCGCCCTTTGGAAATTTGACGAAATTGTCATCGCCGTTGAACACTACCCGGTCCACCTTATCCTGCAACTCGATTATATTTTTGTTGCCCTGCACTCTCAGGGTCAATACATGGCCGGCCCCATTCACGTTGTTATGATCACCCTTAATAAACAGGTTCTGCCTGGACACCGAGGTATTGATATTGCCACCCTCGGAGGTAATAGTCACATCACCTTCGCCACCATCGCGGCCCTTTTCGATCACTACCCCTGGTGTTTCCACACGCCCGTTTCCGTCAATCGATACTCCGGGAGCATTGGCTTTCCCCTGCCCCGTTGCCGCACCCGGCGTCCGAACACTGCCATCCGAACCGATCTCCACGCCGGGGGCGGAAATACTGCCGTCGGCACGAATCTCCAGTCCCGGTAAACTGATCGTGGCATTCTCGGCAGCAAAAGCTGCCCAGGCAAACAACAGGGTAATCCCTCCAGCACAAAGAATTAATGTTTTCAAAGCGCATCCTCCTCTTGAAAAAGGTACTTCCCGTAGTAGCGGGGAGACGACCTCTCAACCCCGCATCCGACCAGGCAACAACCGCCAGCAATAAAATACGCCGTCCAGGCTTTCTGCACAAGGGTTCTTAAACAGTTGACAGATAATAACTTTGTCAAAAAAAATCTGAAAATTTGCACTCGACGACAGAATATCATATGCTTAATTAAGCCCGACAAACGGGACTCTTTTCAATACTCCCTTCTGGGGTGTATGTATCTTCGCGAAATTCATGCTAAATAACAAGAAATGAATTTCTAGAGCACAAAGAACTTATAGCGCGTACCGGATTCGAACTGCCCCGACCCGATACCTTCCAAGAGTGTGTCACCTGATTAAACGGACCCCCCTCAATGAATGACAAAAAGCCTATCTCCATTGAGCAGCAGATTGAGTCTCTGCCGCCGCTGCCGATTACCGTAACCAATGTTCTGACTGTTACTAATAACCCGGAAAGCTCGGCAAATGATCTGGTGAAAGCGATTTTACCCGACCAGACCATGTGTATTGCCGTGTTGAAAATTGCCAATTCTGCGTTATATGGACGTCCCAAAAAGGTCAGCTCCCTGGAGGCCGCCGTCACCGTTCTTGGCTTCAATGAGGTGCAAAATATCGTCTTGGCCAAGGCCGCAGTGCAATCCTTTCAGCCGATCTTCAGAACCCACAAGGAGGACCTGAACGCTTTCTGGGACCATTCTTTTACCTGCGGTCTGGCAGCAAGAATTGTCGGGGAAGATATCAATCTGCCTTCCGGCCAGTTTTTTGTCGCCGGCCTGCTTCACGATATAGGTAAACTGGCCATGCTTCTGGCCTTCGGCAATAAATACGACACAGGCAAATGGCTCTCGGGGATCAATACTGCGACGCTGCTGGAAGAAGAACAAAAAACCTTCGCCATAACCCATGACGTCGTCGGCGCCAGGCTGCTGCAACGCTGGCAGTTCCCGGATAATCTCATCACTGCCTTGAAACATCACCATACCCCAAACAATGCCGAGAAGCTCCAGGGCTACCCGCTGGTCATTCAGCTGGCCGACTTTCTCTCACATATGTATAAACTCCCGGAAAAACCGAACGAGCAGATCTTGAAAACCGCTCTCGCCGCCAGTATTCCTGATTTTCAAAAGCAATGGCAAAAAATGCATCTTCCCTGGGAAGACATCTCCCTGGAATCATGGTTTGCCTGGTTGAAGGTTGACCGTGAGAACGGCAGCGCGATTCTTGATATCCTCGCCCTGTGACCCACTCTTTCCTTGCGGCAGTCTCACTTCTGCAACCGCAACAAAACCTTGCCCGGCTATTGATCTCTGGTAATATCCCGATGGAAGACGGTCAATTGTACCGGCTGGGTAGAAAGAAGTGCGGCAATCTTTTCGGTAATGGCCACCGATCGATGCCGTCCCCCAGTGCAGCCGATGGCGATACGCAGGGTTTTCTTGTCGGCTGCCAGGTTCTCTTTAACGAGGAAAAGCAGGAGGGGCTGAAGATGTCGGCAGAAGTCCCGGCCCGCCTGACTCTCCAGAACAAATTCGGCAACCTCGGCCTCTTTGCCATTTTTCGGCCGCAATTCAGGAACCCAATAGGGGTTGGGGAGAAAGCGCACATCATAAAGTTGATTGATATCAACAGGTGTACCGTATTTAAAGCCAAACGAAAAGAGTATAACCCTTAACTGCCTTGTC
>JAZDOW010000071.1:0-9735 GCA_043798185.1 Pseudomonadota bacterium
CAGAACATCAGGTTTTGTTCAAAAGGAGTTGTCTTAATATCTGTATCGTTTTCAATTATCTTCGGGGCGACAACCTCTTTTCCGCGCAGAACGAAGGTAAGAAAAATCAAAGGAACAATCAGGCAGGTGATGGAGGCCAGGAAAACACCTTCCATGATGGCAAGGGTGGTGATCTGACCACCGATCCACAGCATGGTAGTGGTGACATCGCCGATCGGTGACCAGGCACCGCCGGCATTTGCGGCAATGACGATAATGCCGGCGAAAAACAACCGGTCGTCATGACGATCAAGCAGTTTTTTCATTAAGGAGATCATGACGATGGTCGTAGTCAGGTTGTCGAGAATGGAGCTGAGAAAAAAAGTGACGAAACCGACTAACCAAAGCAGGGAGGTGATTTTAGTTGTCTTGATGCGCGAGGTGATGACAAAAAAACCGTTATGGGCGTCAACCACTTCGACGATGGTCATGGCGCCCATGAGGAAGAAAACGATCTGGGCGGTGGTCGCGACCGATTCCTGCAGGTTCTCGGTGATTAAGTGATGATCGCCACCATTTAAGGCATAAATCGTCCAAAGCAGACCGGCGCCGATTAGCGCTGAGGCGGCTTTATTCACCCCCAGCGGATGCTCAAGGGCAATGGAAGCATAGGCAAGAATAAAAATCACAACCAGGGCGGTTAACATGACTACTCCTTTTCTAAAATATTTTTATTATCGGTTTACATTCCAACACATTTGATTTTCATATTTACTCCCTTGCGACTGTGCCAACCAGCGAAACAAACGGAATATTCTCCGGCACTCCCTTGGAGCGCTGAACCCATAAAAATTTAAAGAGTTCAGACCATTGGCGAGCTAGCAAAGCACGTGCCACCAGGAGCAACCAATCTGCATTAAACAGTAACATCTTGATTTAATTAATTATGATTTGCCACCACTAGACAGTTGTGGCATACGGAAAAAGATCGGCAGGAAGGCGAGTAGTTCCTAAACGTTTCATATTGTCCCGCAGGCGAATCCTGCGGTCATTCACGACGCAAAGAAAGATCGAACAACAAAATAATGCCGACAGCCCTGAATACTGCCAATTATAATATGTATTATCGGTATGTTATGCGATATTCTGCAGGCCAACCCAGAACTTCTGGCAGATCCACAAAAGCGCATTAGGACAGCAGAATACGAAACATAATGGAACATATAAGAACAATCCAGACGATTGTGTTTTCATTCCTTCAGGTTTCTCCGAGAAACCTGTTGTCTGAAAAAGCGGATGAGTCTGCGAAGTTTGCTAAATTTCTAGCGAACCTGAACCCGAATATAGAGATAGAGCCCAAGAACAGTCAGGGCAATCCCAACACATCCGTAAATATTGGGCACCAGTGCGTGCATAAAGAGCATTTCCCCGGCTAATGCGAAAATCACCTCACTTGCCTGGGTTGCATCAACCGCAGACAATTCGTAGGAGTTAGCTGCTATTTGCCTGGCATATAAAAATAAACCGGTGGCGATAACGCCAGAGAAAAGCGCGACGGTGGAGGTTTGTAGGATCTGACTCAAGGTCGGCGGGGGCGGTTGAAACAAAGCGATCATCAGCAGCCAAAAAGGAAGAGATCCAATGGTCAGCAGAAAAACCTTGGCAAAGGGTCGATTCAGCGCCTGACTGTCGATTTTCGGCAGAAAACTATGGGATGAATTCTGGACCTCCCACACCAATTGATTTCCCAAAGGATAGCAGAAGGCGGCAATGAGGACTGGAATGCCACCCATGAGAATCTCGCTCACCGGTGCGCTCCCCACCTGGCTCACGTTTACCAACACCACCCCAACAAAAATCAGCAAAGAGAAAACGAGGGCTGTCCCTGGCACCCTTTTACCAAAACCCATAAGAACAATGGGCGTGGCAAGGATAGTCATCTGCCAGGTGGTGGCAATAACCCATCCAGGGGAGAACGAGGCACTGTAGGTTATCAGCGCATAAAAAAAACCGAAACCAACTGTTCCGGCAAGAGTCCAGAACCGCCAATTCCGCCAATACAGGAACAGTAACTCTTTCAGGAGACTGCTTTTTCCGGTAACGGGAAACCAGATGCCTAAAAAAACCAACATAAAAAAATAGCGCAGACTGGCAGCCCACAGCCAGTGCCCACCCTGAAGGCTCATCAAACGATTGAGAACAAAGGTGGTGCTGAAAAACAAGCCGGCCAATACGCCGATGGTGATGAGCCTACCCATAATCTCTTTTACTGGAAAATAAGTGCAGTGAAGTACAGAAAAAGTGCACCGCTTTACTTGTTTCGTAAGTTACAGAAAGGAAGAAATCGCGGCCGGTAATTATCCGCCCATTTGACTCGAATCAAGAAGGAAGGTCAACACAGTCAGGCGAATTTTATTCGCCGCACATCTCTACTGCAACAAGATTAAAAAAATCGACTGCAAGAAAAAACTTGCCTAAATTCCCGGCACCGGATAGTTTTTTCACTGATGAACTGTCACCACAGATCACAACCATTTGGGGCTGTAGCTCAGCTGGGAGAGCGACGCGTTCGCAATGCGTAGGCCAGGGGTTCGATCCCCCTCAGCTCCACCAATAAAAAAGCACTTAAGCTGTTAGCTTAAGTGCTTTTTTGCTATGGGGAGTAAATTCAGACAACGCTATGAGCGCGGAGCCTTGATCATTACCTCCAACCGTGCCTTCAAACACTGGCCGCAAATCTTTAATACCGACGCGACACTTACCTCCGCCATCCTCGACCGACTCCTCCACCATGCCGAAATCATAGCCATTGAAGGCAAAATCTACCGCATGAAGGATCAGATCGAAGCTTAACCTCTCTATGTAAGGTCCACCGACAGATGAGTTGAACCATCGGTCGGTGAAACCAGCTCTTCCCTGATGCCTTTTTATATGGCCATATTTCATGCATTTTCAGAGGGCCACTGACACACTGATTTGGGATAATAGCCAGTTGGCTAGGTTGCATCTTCCTTTCAATGTATAGCAATGTAACTTTTCCGAAAGTGATTTTTACCAGATAGAAATATCAACTTGAGCGCATTGGCGTAAGTACATTTCCATGGTACATCTGTCCCGAAGCATTACAAAAGTATTTCGTTAAATTAATGATTCCGGTCCCTTGCGCTTTGGTGGATACTCACCCTCATCTCTAAGCCAATACATATCCCGCTTGTCCACCTGCAAACATCTAACCTCTTACATTGGATTAGACAATAGGCACACTTTACCCCTTGATGCTGTGAGCATATGCACTTATGGTGTGCCCATGAAGCATAAAATATGCTGCTGCTAACTGGCGGCAACGTCCACCTTAAAAATGAAGGAGAAAATATTATGAAGATTGCAGTCCCAACAGTTGGAGATCAGGTAGATCAGCATTTCGGACATTGTGAAAAATATTCAATCTTTACCATCGAAGATAACACCATAAAAACCCTAGAATATATGGAATCTCCGGCTGGCTGCGGTTGTAAATCTAATATGGCTAGTGTGCTTGCTCAGAGTGGTGTGAAAATTTTAATCGCTGGTGGCATAGGTAACGGAGCCGTAAATGTATTGACCAACAATGGTATAAAAACAATCAAAGGCGCAGCTGGAAATGTTAGGAATGCGGTAGAGTCATATTTGCAGGGTAAGCTTGTGGATAGTGGAGATATTTGTCAATCTCACTCTCATGATCCGAATCATGTCTGTCAGCATTAAGAGTTGTTTTAATTGCGTCGATTCGGTTTTATTCACGCTCATGTGTGGACTGATCGTATCGCAAATGAAATTTTATAGACTGATTTTCATCTGGAGAATCATTGGAATCGATTTTTCGTTACTTACCGTGGCAACAGCCTCCACGTTTCCTCTCGGGAAGAGGGAGCTGGATGCAACTTATATTTTCCTGGGCTTGACGCATCGGCGTAGACATCAAAATTCCCTTCATGGGATTTCACACTTTTCCCTTTTGCGACGAATTCATTCAGCAGCCCGTCGACTAGCAAAAATAATCTAAAAAACACTGAAGCGGGCTAATGCCCGCAACCCAAGGGCTATCATCCCCTCCCACAGCAAAGGGGATAAGTACTTTGAGACAGATTGGTTTCTTGCAAAAAAACAAGAAACCAATCTGTAAGCTCTAATCGTTCGAGGATGCCAGCCAAGCCACACCCACCGAACCCGGACCGGTATGTGATCCAACAGTAGGTCCGAAATATGAGATCATCGTATCCTGTTCTGGGAAGGCACTGGCAATCAGGTTTTGGATATTCTCGACCTTCTCCGGACAATCGGCATGACAAATACCAATCCGTATCGTTTTTCCCGAACCGCCGAGGTCATCTTTCATGTAGTCAACGAGTTTTCGCTGCGCCCTTCGCCCGTCAAGTGTCCGGCTTTTTGCATCGACGCTCCCTCCAGCCATGCCGAGAATCGGTTTGAAACCGAAGAAATTACCGAGGAAGGCATAGCCCCGGCCGATTCTTCCACCACGGGCAAGATAATCGAGGTCATCGACCAGGAAAAAGACTCTCACCTCATCAATGAGCTTTTCGATATGGCTCTTTATTTTGGCAAGAGGCCAGCCTGCCTTGATCTTATCCGATGCCTCCAGCACAAGTAACCCGGCGCCCATGGAAACCTGACGGCTATCGATCAGTTCAATGTGAAAGCGGTTATCCATATCCGGATTGGCTCGTCGTTGCCGAAGATAGGAATTGAATTTATTTCGCGTCGCCTGACTGGCTATATCAAAAGTCTTACTCATTCCTTTGGAAAGGAAGATACCGAGGATATCTTTATCGCCGATATTATCGAGAAATAATTGCTGAAAAGCGTCCAGGGAGGGTGGCGAGGTCACCGGAAATGTCTCCGATTGGGCGAGCAATCGGTAAAATTCCTGGGATGAAAGGTCAACGCCGTCACGATACTCTCGTCCATCAATTGTAACCGTAAGCGGCACAACTGCTATATTTCTCTCGCGCACCAAGGCAGTCGGGAGGTCAACGGCACTGTCGGTGACCAGCAGGATCGGCTTTTGCCTTAAAGAACTGTCCGCCGGAACAATTACCTTTCCCTTGACAAGCCGCAACAGCAGCTCCTCTGCGGCCTGGCGATCAACCACCCCGCTTGAAAGTATCTGCTCAAATGATCTGTTTCCGTCAACAAGAGCTAATACCTGAGAGAGCTTTTCCCGACCTACCTGGCCTGCAACACCATCAGGGACAGTGCGTGTAACAATTTTAAAATACCGATCCATGGATATCTCCGTCAAGGTGAAATGCATTATCTTCCGATTCACCCGTCGAGCAGAAGGCTGCGACAAAAGGGTAAATCGGCCACCTGGTAAGAATTGCAATCAAATTAGCCCATGACTTTCCTCAGCGCAATATTAATGTTTACGTAAACTGCGCACTCTGCCCATGCTCAATCGCACGGTTCCCAATAGGTTAAAGCGAAAGCGTATCCCGACTACTGTATCGAAACAACAGTCACAAAACCTGCGGCAGTCTCTAAGCGATGGTCTCTTTCTGCGTCGATTTCAACGATAAATAACTCGTTTGCAAAGCAATTTATCAAGTGGCTTTCCCTCCGTAACATCCTTCATATTTTCGCTGTCAAACTTCCTGTAGTACCCTCGTTTCACTCACTTTTAATACTGATGATATTGGTTATTCTAATTCATTTTTTCATTAATTATCTCCTTGTTGCCATAAATTTTTCTCAGTGGAATTGATTGGCATAATCTCTATATTTGGAACAATCATGAGTCGTTAGAAATTTCTTCTATTTTTTGTTAAATAAAAAGAGACTTTGTCGATAAAATACCTATTGTATTAAAATCATAAAGGATCGATTACCCTCTCGGAGATACAACCATGAAAGTAAATTTATATGAAGGTGAAACCGTTCGGCATAAGGCGAAAGCAGAATGGGGACTCGGAAAAATTATCGATGTCGATAGTTGCGGAACAATAAAAGTGATTTTCGAAGGGACAAAAGAGGTTTCAATAGCCCAAGGGTCGAAATTTCTTATTAAAGTGGACAAGAACAAAAAAAATGAGAACGGCAAATAGCCCAGATACAATGGAACAAAGAACCGATCTTATTAAATGTCAGTATTTCAAGGTTATCGGCACCCGTTGAGTTTTCATATCACCCTGGGAATGCAGGGATTAATTGATATCACTCCTTAAGAGGGTATTAGTAGATTCACGTTCGAGCAGATTTACTGCTGATTTGGCATATTGTTGGAGACTCTCTATGCAATTATCGAAGGAAGCACTCAAAATAGCAATTCTCGAAAAAGCGGAAACCTCTCCGAAACCTCAGTTGTATATCAAAGATTTCTACGCCTGCGATCCAGAAACGAAACCCCGTGATTTGAAAAATCTGGCGAATGATCTCGTAAAAGAAGGCAAACTGATGTTTTGGTCTTCCGGTTCCACCACCATGTATGCGCTGAAAAACCGGATAAAGAACGAAGAAGGTGTAGAGGGCGTTTAAGAAGCAACGAGCCGCACAGATATAAACGGGTTTACAGCTAGCGACTGAACTTTGGAAAATGGTTTAGTTCCTTTCCCGTTTACATCTCTATGGATATCATTATATTTTAAAATTATTTTCCGAAATCACTTCTTGCAAGTTCAGATTCTTTGGGAGGACGAGATATAATGAGAAGGACTATTCATCAATGGAGAGATTGGCTCCTGGAATATATTGGTGAAGACAGGTATGAATTGATTAAAAAAGATACCCTCTCAGTTTTTAAGACGATTATGGCCAAGAATGCCATGGATGCAGAAAATGAATGCCAGGAGATCATCAGATCCTTGAAGGAAAAAGTCGTGTAAGTCCCGATAGTTCTTATGCAGAGCGATGGGCCACTTTTGATTATGAAGGTGGCCGAGAGGTTCAACAACGATAAAAACAACGATAAAAACCGGTTCTCCCGCCAGTCACTGAAACTCCTGGTTACCCGTGCATTTACCACCGCCAGCCATGCAAGCCCCAGACACCAGGCCGAGGGCGGGAATGCCCAGGAGAGTCGAGCCGGCCCAGGCCATTTCCACCGCACCAACCGGAAACCGAAGCGATCGGCCAGAGGTCCGCTAAATAGCCCGAGGAGGGATGCAATCTGGCAGGTGGCAATTATAGAAGTAATCGCAGAAAGAGGGACGCCAAAGCTTCGACTGAAGGCCGGGGCAAAGGGATAAACAAAACGCCGCCCGGTATTCAGCAGCAACCTCAAAAACATCACCGCGACTATCTGGCAGATCAGAGGTGGTTGCGTTTTCATGGAAGGAGCATCATCATCAATTTGCCGGATTGTTGACAATCCGGCTGGTTTTCATGAGTTGACTGCCTAGCATTACAATGACAAGTTGCTGAAATTCTGCCGCCAATGCATGGTTTTCCTTCATCATCATCTCCCGGTGTTCTGCCGACAATTTATAGATAGCTCCGTTTTTTGTTACTTCCGCCGTATACGGCGATCGGTAACCAAGAAATGCCCCCAACTCGCCGGTGATGGTCCATGGTCCCAACACACGTATCCGGGTTGATCGACCGTCACGATCCTTTCTTGACAGTGTCACCCTGCCTCTGATGATGAAATAAATATCGGTTGATAGTTCTTTTTCAGAATAAAGCTGTTTTCCTTCAGAAACCTCATTTGCCTCAAGATACGGCTTCATTTGCTCTGTTATGCTTTCAAAGAGGATTTGAATCTCCAGTGCAGCCATCATGTCGGAATATACCGCCTCCATCAAATCGGTTTTAGCCACCGCCCCCCTGTTTTTGGCTTCATCAGTGATGATCTGATCTTCGCATTTTTCAATGGCATGGTCCAGGCTGTCATATTCATATAAATGGCTGTAATTGTCACTGGAGAATCCGTTGGCCTCAAAGAGTATATGCAATCTTTCCGACATGTTGACAAGAACAAGATCTATATTCATTTTCCCCAGATGCTGGGTAAGTTTTTCAAAACTCTTGACGGCAGAAGAATCAATACCCTGAACGAGGCCAAGATCCAGTACAACAAATCTGAGAGATTTTTGGGAGGATGCCGCCAGCTTTTTTATTTTTTCATAAAGGCTGTTGCCGGTTCCAAAAAAAATAAACCCCTGCAGTTGAAGGATAACCAGCTGATCGGCTGTATAGTCAAGAAGGCGTTGATCGGCAATGGACCGATCCTTGCTGCTTCTGACATCACTGCCGTCCAGCATGTTTTTGACAATATTGATAACACTATACCTGGAGACAAAGATAGCAACAGAAGCCACAATACCAATGGCGACACCCTGGAGAAATCCGAAGAATTCAACAGTAACAACAATACCGACAATGATGCTGTAATCAAAAACTGGGAGGGATTTCCAACTATCAACCAGCCATTCCTTCAACATGGAAATCCCGAGATACAGCAGGAGGCCGCCGGCAACGAAATTGGGGAAAAATGACAGGAATGTGCCACCGCCAAAAAAAACAGCCAGCAGGAAAAGGCCGTACAAAATCCCGGCACGCTTTCTTGTTGCGCCGATGCGTGTCGCAAGGGCGGTCTCGCTGACGGTGGCATAGCAAACAGGTGCCCCGATAATGGAAGCGACCAGATTGGTGATACCGGTTGCCTTAAGATCTTTGTTCATATCAAGGTCCCGGCCTGCAATGATTTCAATTCCACTTGAATTTAAAAGAAACGAAAGAGCACTTAAAACTACAATGGTGGCAATACTGCCGATATGGCTAAAAATAAGCGACCAGTGAACGAGGGAAAAGTTCGGAAATGCCGCAGCTTTCCACAGAGCTCCTTCCGGTAATGGCCCCAGAAGCCAACCCTCTGTTTTCAATTGGTCAATAGAAAATCCGATGATCTGCGCGATGAATAGAAAAAGAAGGGCGCTCGACACGATAAATAACGGAGTGACAAGCATGTTGCGCGGAAAAAGCTGGGTCAAGATAAGCAAGGAAATACTGAAACCAAGCCCAAGTGCCAGCGGCAACGGATCAACCTGACCAATAAACGCCGATATGTTTGATAGTTGCAAGGTAACTCCGGTGGCGACCTGAATACCACCGTTAAAAAGCAGCCACCCCGTTGCCGCGAGAAATCCTCCCAGAACAGGATAGGGAATAAACCTGACAAGGTTCCCTAACTTGAAATACCCAAGCAGCAAGAAACAAATACCAGACAAAAGAGTAGTTAGGCCGATAACGGTAAAAAGAGTTGCAAAAAGTGCTTCAGGAGTTCCTGCCACAAGTAACCGAGAAAAAGAGACGGCGATGACACCTGAAATGGCAACAGGCACATCCTGAACCACACCAATGGTCCCAGGGTACGAAGATAACATGGAGGTCATAATGCCAATGCTGCAACCTGCCAATAGCAACAGAGCTACATAGATGCCAAAAAAATCCGGGCAGGTCTTTCCAAAAATTAATGTCGCAAAGGAAACCAGGAAACTCGTATTCAAAACCCCAAGTATCCCGGCAGCGGTAAGATCGGATACAATGGCTTTTTTACCTGACGAAGAAACAATATTTTGATGTTTCATTGTTTTCCTTCCTCAGTGCAGAGTATTCTCCGAACAGGGTGAATTTTCCCTGCAAATTTCATGATACAAATCCAACAAGTTATAACTAATACTGGACAAACCCTTTCGTACAAGGTACATTCCCCAAAATTGCATCCAACACGAGAGGGCCATTATGAATTTATCCCAGGTTGTC
>JAZDOW010000104.1:0-3611 GCA_043798185.1 Pseudomonadota bacterium
AGACAATTGGGTTTTCGTTACAGTATTTTGCCAATCCTTCGAAATCGAACCTTTCTATAACTTGTTGCTTTTGATTGTAATTGCAACAAAAAGCCTGGTTGAACTGGCCTCGCGGCCCGTTACAGTATTTGCATCTTAGCAGGCATCCTTCAGGAACTGGGACTGAGGGTATGCATCGTTGAGGATCAGTTCGGTCTGATATTGCATCATAAGGTGATGGAAAATGTAACAGATGATAAAGTGACTATTCCCATGATCGATGAGACTCAATTGAATTTTCCCGAACTCCGAGGATGCAGTTTTGACAAGGGTTTCTACAGCCCTGAT
Source organism: Pseudomonadota bacterium (assembly GCA_043798185.1). Taxonomy (GTDB): domain Bacteria; phylum Desulfobacterota; class Desulfobulbia; order Desulfobulbales; family Desulfocapsaceae; genus Desulforhopalus_A. The sequence continues at coordinate 328 of JAZDOW010000104.1, forward strand.
AATAAAAAGGGATTACGGTCCAGACTGGACCTTGTGGTGCTTCCTAAAAAAGGGAAACGCAATAAAACTGAATTGGCTGAAGAAACTGCAGGCGTGTTCCTGCAATCAAAGAAAAAGCATTCTGCTGTTGAATCAGCTATCCATGGATTGGTGAATCACGGGTTGGATCGGTGTCTGGATCATGGCATTCACGGATTTAAGAGATACGTCAGCCTATCTGTTCTGGCGAGGAACATCCAGATTATCGGGCATCACATTCAACAAAAAGAATTGAAACGAATTCAATTACTTGAACAAAGAGAAGCTGCATAATTGTAGCCTTTGTAAGATCATTGCACAGCACCACAAAGAGGATAGGGGTGTCAAAAAATCCTGAATTTTATGCGGAAATATGTAAAAGTACCTTTATCTCATGGTAATGACAACCGAAAATTGACCACCTGTGATAACCGAATTTTGACCACCCCAAACGGTGGACGTACAATAGGATAATGAAGAGGAACTACCCACCTCATTTTTAATGACCGGAGACAATGAAAAAGACATAAAGCGTCTTTGCAGTCTCCGGCCCGTATCCCTCCTGGCTATTCTTGCAGTGCTTCTCTTAACACTTCTTTGGCTTGTTTCTGTTTATATCCTACGGTAGCCCTGGAGACGTCATAGATTCTTACAGGATAAGACCATCCGTACTCCTTGATCAACAGTTCCCCGTCGTTGTAGTCCGTAATTGTCTCAATATCTCCAGCCTTTCTGCAGTTATTGAACCACGTGGTGTTCTCCTTTGAAAAATCCACTCTGATCGTTTCCAGTCGCCCTTTTTGAGGGTTGAAGACAGTATGCTCCATGGTCATTCCCCTTTGTTATGCCGCTGATTTATGCCCTTCAAACTCTGCTTTAAACGATAGCTTTCCCATTGGCAATTGATGATGTGGGCCTTGTGGGTAAGACGATCAAGAAGCGCCGCAGTCATGACCGGATCGCCAAAGACTTGTGTCCAGTCGGCAAAACCAAGATTAGTTGTTATAACCACCGACCCTTTTTCCTGGCGTTCAGCAAGCACCTGAAAAAGCAATTCCGAACCTTCCTTGGAAAAGGGGATATAGCCGAGTTCATCCAGAATCAGCAGATCATAACGGGAGTACCGCTGAATAAGGCGTTGGAGGTCTTTTTCCCTGCGAGCTTCAATGAGTTCATTTACCAGCGCATAGCAACTGACAAACCGGGTCCGGTGATTATGCTTGCAGGCTTCGATTCCAAGAGCGGTCGCCAGGTGGGTCTTTCCCGTGCCACTACGGCCAAGGTAAAGGATGTTCCGCCGCTCTTTGATATAGTCACATCCTGACAACTCTCGAATCAAGCGGATGTCGAGATCGGGAACGATACCGAAATCGAACCCTTCCAGTGTTTTGATCAGCGGGAATTTCGCCTCATGAACCCGTCGCTTGAGTCTGTTATCGGCTCTGACTTGAAGTTCTTCCACCGTCAAATCCAACAGAAATTCGTCATAGCCGGGGCCATTTTCTTTCGCTTGACGGAGATGGCCCTCTAAACCACTAACCATTGTGGACAGGGATAATGCCTTGAGGTTCTCACGCAATTGAACAACCGCGCCTTTATTCATTGCACCCCTCCCAATGCCCCATAGGCGGCCACGTTGGGACGTGGCAGGCTCGACCACTCTGCTAACGGAGGGGTCTCGGTATTGGTTTGATGGGTGCACATCAGAATATGGCGGACACCATCGCTGGTGCTGATGTTCTTTTCCAGAGCGAGTTCGATCGCTACCTCGACTTCGTCGGGCTTGTTAATTTTGTATAACATAAGAACCGAAATAAAATCCTTGATGCCTTTTGTGTCTCCCTGAGAGCAGCAGAAACATGCCAGCAACCGGTGCAGTGCTTTCGGCCAATGTTCCCGCCATTGCCGAATGGGCCTGGCGCTGTTAAATGACATTGGTCGCCGTTGTATCAGTTCCAAATAATGGTCGGGATGGAGACTCCATTTGTTATTCCCGAACAAACGCTCGTGGGTGGCAAGCCTTTTCAGGCCTGCGTAAATGTCGACCTGGTCAACATGCAGGAGTATCTTCAACTTCTGACCAACATACCGCCATGGGATGGAGTAACGATTTTTATCTACCATAACCGTAGCGTATTTGTCGGCACGCCCATCATGTGGTTGCACATTGCTGTAGACTGCTTCCGGCAGGAGAAGCAATGAACTCTTTTCCTCTCCATAGAGAGACTCGACGTTCTGTACTCGGCCTGCCATGGTATGAGAGCCATAGGAAAGACAGTGCATCAGTATTTTTTCGTTTAACTCATCGATACTGGATGCCTCAGGTACTGGAACCATGTAATTGCGCCGCGCAAAGCCAACCAAACCTTCAACACCACCTTTTTCATTACCGCTGGCCGGATTACAGAACCGGGCCTCAAAACTGTAATAGGTTCTGAATTTACGAAAGTTTTCCTGCTCCAGTCTTTTCCTGCCCTGCATGACTTTCAGAACAGCAGTCGTCAGGTTGTCATAGATCAACACAGGAAAAATCCCACCGAAGAACTCGAACGCCTTGATGTGCCCATCAAAAAAAGCTTGCTGACGTTCGCATGGATAAAACCGGACGAAATGCTTCCCTGAGAATTTACTGCGCATACAGAAAAACTTCAAACGCAACGATTCTCCTGCAATGACAGCCGTTGCACTTCCCCAGTCCACCTCCGCTTCGCGCCCGGCATCCGGCTCACATGGAATAAAAACCTGGCAGGAAACATCAAGGCCCAGCTCAATCTTGGTTTGCCTGACATAGCGGCGGATACTGGATTCACAGCCTGTAAAGCCGTGTTCGACTACCAATCGGTTGAAAACCCTCCGCCCTGTATGTCGTTGTTTTTTCGGTTGTTCCTGGTCTTTCTTTAACCACTCATCAATGATCGTTTGGTAAGGACCAAGAACTGGTGACGGTTGAGACTGTCTATCCTTGTATCCCCACGGCTCACCGTGGATTGCCTTCTTTATTGTATTCCGTGAATGGCCTGTCTGCCGGGCCAATTCTGTGATGTTTTTCCCATAAACTCTATGGGCTGTCCTGATGAACTCATATTGATCCATCTCAAGCAACTCCTTCCCTCCAGTTAAAATGTGAATGCTAAGATGCAAATACTGTAACGGGCCGCGAGGCCAGTTCAACCAGGCATTTTGTTGCAATTCCTATCAAAAGCAACAAGTTATAGAAAGGTTCGATTTCGAAGGATTGGCAAAATACTGTAACGAAAACCCAATTG
>JAZDOW010000127.1:0-12595 GCA_043798185.1 Pseudomonadota bacterium
AAGAAATTCAAAATAGTCTATGTCATTTCCTCCTGGGTTTTGCTACAATTCCTGAAGAGATATAAGATATCTTCCCGAAATGGGGATAGAACAGCAGCTCTCTGAAATTCGAAGTTTCCAATCAGTATCGAAGCACCTTCACAATCTACCTCTTATAAATACTTCACACTCTATGGATATCGCGACAATATTTGGATTGGTTCTCGGCCTTGGCGCAATTCTCGGCGGTGCTGTACTGGAAGGGCTTCATTTTGGTTCGCTCATCCAACCGACGGCGGCAATTATTGTTCTCGGGGGTACCTTTGGTGCAGCATTTATCAGTTTTCCGATGTCTACGGCTATTCAGGCCTTCAAAGATTTGCGACTTCTTTTCTCCTCTCCGCAGAAGCCGGACGAAATAATTCCAGTGATATTAGAACTTGCAACCAGGGCGCGGAAAAACGGGATTCTTTCCCTTGAAGAGGATTCGAAAAACTCCAAGGAGCTTTTTTTAAGAAAAGCTCTGGTCCTTTGTGTTGATGGAGTTGAGCCGAAGGATGTGCAGGAAATCCTCGAGATTGAACTCGGGACCTACGAAGAACATGCGAAAATGAGTGTCGAATTTTTTGAGGCCGCCGGCGGCTATGCACCAACAATCGGTATTATCGGTGCCGTTCTCGGTCTCATACATGTAATGAGTAATCTTGCAGACGCGTCGAAACTGGGAGAGGGTATAGCTGTAGCCTTCGTGGCGACTATCTATGGTCTGGTTACTGCCAATATCATCTGTCTGCCGTTTGCTACCAAGATCAAGATGCGCATAAAAAATGAGTTGCAGCGTAAAGAAATGCTGACCACCGGAATTATCGGCATCCAGCAAGGGAGTAACCCACGATTCATTGAAGAACGGCTCAAATCCTTCATTCCCGGAGGCGGGCATTCCACCAGCTCCGATGAGGCTCAATAAGAGGCCCCCAAAATGGCAAGAAAGAAAAAGCCCGAAAAACATGCCAACCACGAAAGATGGTTGGTGTCCTATGCTGATTTTATCACCTTGTTATTTGCTGTTTTTGTCACGCTCTATGCCATGTCACAAACCGATAAGCAAAAGGTGGATCAAGTAGCAGCTTCATATCGCAGTGCCTTCGGTATCTCAGCAGGATCAGGCGGCAGGACTCCAAATATACTCAACAGCAGCGAGATCATGCCGTTGCCCTCCTTGCAAATAGTGCCGCCACCACCTGCAAAAATAAAACGAACACAAGAGGATACAGAAAAAATTAAGGGGCCGTCGGAGTCAGGAAAGAAATCGCAAGTAGGTACTGGTGATTTTCAGGATATCAAGAAATCGATCAAAGTCTCGTTAAAATCCCCTCAGCTTGTAGGGGAGGTCACTGTGGAAGAATCGTCACGAGGGCTGGCGATTCGCTTGCAAGATGAAGCTATCTTTGAGCCGGGAACCGCAAATATTAAGCCGGAAGCGCTGCCTTTGATTGGTAAAATTGCCGGAGCACTGGCCTTTGTAAGTGATCACCAGATAAGAATTGAAGGGCATACCGACAACACGACGGTGTTCTCAAGTAGCTACCAGACCAATTGGGAGCTATCCCTGGCTCGGGCTGCAAGTGTGATGCGTATTTTCCTTACTCATTATGATTATTCACCGGTGAATATCTCCATCGCCGGATACGGCCAATACCGGCCGATTGCCAGCAATGACACCGAGGCAGGGCGCAAAAGAAACCGCCGGGTGGATATTATCCTCCTGGAAACAAAGGGTGAAAAACCCGTTCTTTAGCCACAGACCGATCCATGAAGAAAACAAAAATCATTGCGACAATTTCCAACCTGATGTGCGATGTCCCTTTTCTCACCCGTATGTACCATGCCGGGATGGACGTGGTCAGATTGAATACTGCCCATCAGGTACCGGAGGATGCCTTGGCGGTGATCAAGAATGTGCGAAAGGTTTCCAATAGAATCGCCATTATGATCGATACCAAGGGGCCTGAGATAAGAACCACTCTTGCCAAGGCCGATATTCCGGTCGTGGCCGGGGATATGGTTTGTGTCATCGGTGATAAAAATGGGGAGTGCACGCCCGGGAGTATCTGTTTGACCTATGATCATTTTGTCGAGGAACTGTCTGTTGGTGACAAAATCCTCATTGATGACGGGGAGATTGAATTGGAGGTCCGGGAGAAAGATCCCTTCAGGCTGATGTGCGAAGTGAAAAATGATGGATCGATCAAAGGCAAAAAAAGCATCAACCTGCCCTCGGTAAAGATCAAAAATCTCCCCTCGCTTACTGAAAAGGATCGTGCCTTTGTCGAGTTTGCCGCCGATCAGGATATTGACTTCATCGCCCATTCCTTTGTCCGCAACAAAGAAGACGTTCTGGCCATCCAGGAAATACTCGATGCCAAGAGAAGCGCCATTAAAATTATTGCCAAGATTGAAAACCAGCAAGGGGTTGACAATATCGAAGAGATTCTTGACCACGTTCATGGTGTCATGGTCGCCCGCGGCGATCTGGCCATTGAGATCCCTGCCGAAAGAATTCCGATCATCCAGAAAAAGCTGGTGCGAAAATGCATTGAACGGCGAAAACCGGTGATCATTGCCACCCAGATGCTCCAGTCGATGATAAAATCGCCACGGCCGACTCGGGCAGAGGTCTCCGATGTTGCCAATGCCTGTCTCGACCGAACCGATGCAATCATGCTCTCGGGTGAGACCGCCTACGGCAAGTACCCCCTCGAATCGGTACAGATGATGACGAGAATCGCCGAGGAGATCGAATCCAGCCTGAGGAGTTTCACCGATTCTCCGTATGAAGCTGAAAACAACGTCACCAGTTACCTCGCCAAGGCCGCAGTCAAGGCCTCCCTGCGGTTGAAGACCAGCGCCCTGATAGCCGATTCGATCAGCGGCAAAACGATTCTCAGCCTTGTCGCCTACCGAGGTGAGAATCCGATCTTTGCCCAATGCTACAGCAAGCGGGTGATGCGGGAACTGGCACTGTCCTATGGCGTTTACGCATCATACATGCCGCCCGAGGTATCTTCCCATGAGTTTCTCCACACCGCACTTACCCGGTTGCTGGTGGAGAAGCATTTCGACGAAGAAAGTCTCATCACTGTGCTTGCCGGTAACTTTGGTTCTGCATACGGGGCTTCTTATGTGGAAATCAGCACGGCGCGGAACCTGCTGCAGCGCAAATAAGCTTAGGCTTTCTGAGTGTAACTCCATTCTCGGGCACAGTCATGATCTCGTGACTGTTGGGAGATCTGGTTGCATTTCTTTGACACTGCCATATAAAAGGAAAGGGGGAATGGGACGAGAAAAAGGCACTCTTATACGCTGGGACGATGTAAAAGGATACGGTTTTATCCGGTCGCATCAGGGCAATATGGAAATATACCTTCATATCAAAGCATTGCCGAACTATCAGCGTCGTCCGAAAATTGGTGATGTGGTGACATATCATCGGCAGATGGATGAGAAGGGGCGTTATTATACGTTGGATGCCCAAATTAAGGGGTTGGCGTGGTCTCGATTTACGTTCGCATGGGCTTGTCTTGCCCTTCTCTTTGGAACCTATCTGCTTTTACTCGTTCAACAAAAGTTGCCTTTTCACTTCTTGGCCATTTATGTCGGCATGAGCCTTTTGACGATCTGGGTATATAGTTCCGATAAACGTGCAGCTCAATTAAGTAAATGGCGGACGGCTGAAATTACATTACACACCTTGGAGGCATTGGGCGGTTGGCCTGGTGCATTGCTTGCGCAGTCTTTTTATCGTCATAAAAGACAAAAGAGGCAATATCAAATTGTCTTTTGGCTGATCGTGGTAGGTCATGGGCTTCTGTGGTACCACATCCTAACCAACCAAGAGAAATATCGCCCCTATCAAGATTTAATTACTGAAAAAGTCCAGATACTCATCGACAACACCAGAAGAGAAACAGGACGATTATTGGCAGGAGATACTTCCAACATCTTGGAAAAATGGAGAAAGCTTTCAAAATCAAGCGAAAAGAGTCCTAGCCGCAACGGTTTTGGTCGTTCAATAATACCACCTCTCAAGGGTGCAAGGATAGTCCAAGGTATTGTCAAAGAGGTTCGCCCGGGAGAGGGGGTTGTGGTTTCACTTGACCGGGGAATGCAGGGGATGATTGCTCGATCCACTTTGGTGCGGGATTTTTCTCAGCTTTTCAGAAAGGAAGAGCTGGTTCAGGTAGCCGTACAAGCAATATCCTTTGACGGAAGTACAAGCCGCGCTGAACTCATTCTTGTTGATCAATAATTGGGTTCGGTAAACGATATCCGATTTCGATATAGAGAGTGTCGGTATTTATTGGGCGGGAAGGCCACCGACAACGAATCCGTGCTTTGCGAGGATCTTCTGGCCTTCAGTTCCCAGGATGAACATGGCGAGACGCCACGCTTCGGGGGGTGCTCCGTTCAGGACAATAATGCCATAATCGGCACCCACGGAAAGTTCCTGAGGGATTTGAATGAGTTGTAAGTTTGCGACCTCTTTGAAGGCCAGCACCGCATTGGTGCAATAGGTCAAAAAGATGTCTGCCTTCTTTTCTTCCATAACCCAGCCGTACTGGTTGCGCCCGGCCGGGGCCTTAGCGCTCTCGGGGCCGCCGGTCAATTGCAATGCCTTGCCGGAGAGGAGTGTAAAACTTCCGGGCTTGATTTCGTCGGCCTTTTTAAATAACTCCCAGGCATAGTCGCCGGACGGATCGGCTTTGGGGGTAGAGGTGCCGACGCGGGTATTTGGATCGAGCATTGCCTCCAGAAGGTTGGTAGAGGTGATCTGCAACCCGGGTTGGGCAAGAGCACACAGGTTGTTTCGGGCAAAAAGGACGACCGAGTTGCCCAGCCCTTTGTTCATCAGAGCCTGTGGATGTTCCATGTTGGCTGAGGCAAAAATATGGGCCTGGCCTTCCTTTTCGATGCGTTGTCGCAGGAGTCCTGAGGGTCCAAACTCTGAATAGACGGTGTTGCCGCTGACCTGCTCAAAGGCCTTGGTTGCTTCGCCGAGAGCTGCCTTGAGGCTGCCGGCGGCAAAAAGATTAACCGTCTCTGCCTGGCAGAGAAACGGCAAGAAGAGGATTGATAAAAAGAAAGCGGTAGGTGCGATTATCTTTTTCATAATGAATACCTCACATAGATGTGTTCATGAATTTTTAAGAAACTAAACTGTTTCTCGCTCGACTGTCAAACTGGTCGCCAATTTGCCGACAGAATGACTGATAACAACAAAAAATAACAATATGTTGTTGTCCCGCTGAGGAAAGCACTGTGCTGGAAAACCAACCTTATTGAGGAACAAGCCGTCGAAAAGAAAATAGTTGCGAGATCACGAATGGGAAGATAGGCTGCAGCTGAATGTCGGGATTCTTGCCGAAAGCATGGGCTGCTGCGACTACCTGCGGGAGCAAAAGTGTTTCGTCAAGGACTTACCTCTCAAGGGGATGCTGAAAAAAGTGTGGTTAAAGAAAATTTCTGTTTCGCCAGCCCCGATCAGGAGCATTTTTAATGCTCGCCCTTTTGGCACTAAGGAATATCAACATTCCGCCTCACTTGAAAATGAATAATAATTCTAAAATGGCTCTCTTCGTCAAAACAAAGACTTGGATCGAAAACGCGGAACACGAATTGCTTTTCGGTAAAGGAAAAACAGAAATACTAGAACTCATTGAACAAGAAGGCTCGATTGCCAGGGCCGCTGAAAAATTGCAGATGAGTTATAAAAAGGCTTGGACGCACATCAAGATTCTGCAGAAAAACATCGCCGATGAACTTGTTATTCCCCAAAAGGGCGGCAGTGGCAAGGGGGGCACAACTCTCACCCCGAAGGCGCTGGAGTTGATCAAAAATTATTCACAGTTGCAGAAAGATATAGAAGCTTTTGCCAATAGACGTTTTCTTGAGTTGTTTTTTCCGGAGTTGCCCCCTGAATAATAGTCGTCCAGCTGTGCTTTTCTTCGAGCACTGTGGGTAGCAGTAACAGTCTTTGGGAAAGTCTGGCATAGAACCACATAACTTCTATGCCCGGCTTCTCTCACTGTTTGTAAATAATCGTTCCAACATGCTCACCGTTGAGCGCCCTGGTTATATTGCCTTCAACCAAGCCGTTGATTATCTGAACTTTTTCAATAACCTCGCTGTTTTGAATAATCTCAAGACATGGCCTTTCGATTACTAGATCGTCCTGATTGCCATCGAGAAGGTCTTTGGCACCTATTTCCGGGATGAATTTTGCCTCAGGATTTTTCTTAGGATCTTCGGTGTACAGGCCGTTTTCATCCTTAATAAACAATATAGTGCGTGAGCCGATCAAATCGGCAAGGATAACCAGGCCGACATCGGTACGATGGATGGGAATTCGCCCGACCTTGGGTTTGATGGCAAAATAGTCATAGGGCGGCATGCCCGGCATTACCGGGATAATATTTTCGGCAAAATAGGTCGGTAGCTTGACGATATCCGAATGTGAAATTTTAATCCCACCCCAGGGCGACAGCAGGGTCGCAATCATCAGGGCATTTTGTTCCGATACCATGCTGCCGAATTTGGCAATAACACCAGTCGGCATACCCATTTCCAGGCCAATGGTATAGATATGACGGCTGCGTGTGCCACCACCGGTGGTAATGAGCATTTTGTGGTTCCGGCGGTTGCGGACTATTTCTTTGAGAATGGCCGGCAAGGCCTTGACACCACGATCGCAAATTGATTGTCCACCAATCTTCATAATTGCGATATCTGGATATAAGCGCTCTTGCGGGGCAATATCAAGCTGGGCAATAAATTCCTTGCTCACCAAGCTTTCGCCCATGAGAGCACTTTTCACATGCAGTCTTTTTCCATCTTTTTCACGTACCAATGCCATAGTAAGTACCCTTTCTGTTTTGAGCACCATAGAAATCCGTTTCTTGTTTTCTATAGACGAATTTCGTCACGGTACTTATCCCGTTCACCGGGGTTAGTCCTGCTTATCAGTAAGTGAGAAGAACTCGTCGGAAATTTACTGATGTTTTTTTCCGCGTTTCAAAGCAACCAGGTCGGCTTTGGACGCTTGGGCGATTTGCTCAAGTTCAGTTTTACGCAGATGATTGCCGTAGACCTTCAGATCGACGCCACTGACAGCGACTATTCTATAGCGGGGTGTTTTTCCGCCCTCTTTTGCCTTCTGTCGCTCTCTATAAAAAATCTGTCCGGCCATTTCAGTCTCCTTTTTATATTTTTATCATTTATACGACCTTATGCTCACAGTATATGATTCCTTGGAAAATAAGGCAAGCGCCGCCAAGGTGTAAGAATTGGTTAATATTGGTCAGTTTGCAAGAATTTCGGTGGGTTGTTTGACAGCTTTCCGGGAAAAATGTCTATTCTTGCCTGCATTGAACAGAAGGAGAAGTTTTACTGGTTAAAATTCCGTGTAAAAATCCACATTATTCCTCATTGCTACCTATTAAATCGACAGCTTCCCCAGAGAGGAAAAAGACCAACCTTTTACAACACTGAAACATGAGCCCGATACAGATCTTTATCAGCATTGATGACACCGATAACCTAGAAAGTCCGGGGTCCGGAACAGCAGCTGAAAACTTGGCGAAAGCATTACAAGCAAATGGATTGGCCGAGTGTTCAGATATAACCCGCCATCAGCTTTTCCTTCATAAGGATATTCCTTATACTTCCGGCAACAGCGCCATGTGTTTTTCTGCTGTCTGCCAAGCCGAAACCCTGGGTGAACTTATTGATTTCGGGCAGGAATATTTATGTAATGAAGCGGCGGATGGGTCCGACCCCGGTTTCTGTGTAGCGCGTAATGATTCACATCTTAAAAAAGAACCCCTCATTACCTTCGGTCAGAGTGCAAAACACACCATCGTCAGCAAAAAGGCGGCTTATGATTTGGCGCGGGTTCTGGGAGTGCATCTTTCCGAACACGGTGGAACCGGAGGCGGCATAATTGGGGCACTAGCGGCAATTGGTCTGAGGTTGCATGGGAGCGACGGCAGATTCAGGGGTTGGCATCGACTTGGAAGTGTTGGTGAAACAACCACGGCGGCAGATTTATGCTCGCACTCTTTCATTGATGCTGTGGTCGCCGACACCGGCGAACAGCTAAGAGGCGACACTCCGATACTCTTGGCAGAAGATATGATAAAGACCGTTTTAATGCGAGGTATTCAGACTATACCTGTTGTCAGGATATCAGAGGATGGGAAAGAGCTGAGATGGAAGACTCTTAGCAAAAAAGCAATAAAACAGTTTTAGTTTGTTCCTGTAAGTTCAAAAGAGGTGTCTATAACAATTCAATTGTGTTTGTTGCAAAATGCCCTCTCCAACGAATTCCCCGCCCGACTGGTCTGTCCCGCACCTCAAGTAATGCCTTTACTTACATATAGGTAATCCCGCTGCCTACACACTCAGTAATCTGTTTACTTACATAAAAATTCAAATAAAACAAACACATGTGCGAATAGGTTGTTCTTCGACGTCTAAAGGAAATGTGTTGTTCCATAAATAAAAGCTGATATACCTCTGCGCATGTTGAAGGAGGGTGTCGGTACTTTATGTCTTCATCTGTTCATCCATGATGTGCATCATGGATTTTTGACTAACCTCAGAAAAAAGGAGTGTGTATGAAAATTACCAGGAGGAGATTCCTGTCCATGTCCGGGGCGATCGGATCAGGGGTAGCCCTGTCCTCGCTCGGACTGGACCTCACCGCCTTAAAGGCCCATGCCGCCGGACTCGGCAAGATGGACCGGATACGGGCAGCGAAACAGACGACGACAATCTGCTGTTATTGTTCAGTCGGCTGCGGCCTCATCTGCAGCACCGACCGGCTGACCGGCAAGATCTTCAATATTGAAGGCGACCCGGATAATCCGCTCAATGAAGGTTCACTCTGCTCCAAGGGCGCCGGTCTCTTCGGTCTGACCGAGGCTAATCAGCATCGCCTGCGCAAGGTTCTCTACCGGGCGCCGAAAAGCGACAAATGGGAAGAAAAGGACTGGAACTGGAGTCTGAAAAGAATTGCCAGGCTGTTCAAGGATACCCGTGATGCCGATTACATTACCAATAATGACAAAGGCCAACTGGTCAACCGGGTGGAGACCATCGGCCACTATGGTTCGTCGAATATCGGCAATGAGGAATGCTGGACCTTGAGCGTCGGTTGCCGTGCCATGGGGCTCACCTATATCGATCATCAGGCCAGGATCTGACACAGCCCCTCCGTATCGGCTCTGGGAGAGTCGTTTGGCCGCGGTTCGATGACAAATCACTATATTGATCTGAAAAACAGTGATTGTATTCTTATAATGGGCAGCAATGCTGCCGAAAACCACCCCATCGCCTTCAAGTGGATTCTGCGCGCGAAGGATCGGGGCGCCACTTTAATCCATGTTGATCCCCGTTTCACCAGGACTTCCGCTCGCTGCGATTTCCATGTGCCGCTTCGTTCCGGCACCGACATCGCCTTTCTCGGCGGGATGATTCGTCACATTATTGAAAAAAACCTTATTCAGGAAGAGTACGTTAAATATTATACGAACGCCTCATACATCGTCAGTCCTGGATATGATTTCCAGGATGGTCTTTTCTCCGGTTATGATGCCGAGAAACGCAATTATAACAAAACGACTTGGACCACCGAGAAGGATGGCGCCGGAATTCCGGTGCGTGATTATACCCTGGAGAATCCTCGCTGTGTTTACCAGATGCTGAAGAAACACTACGACCGGTATACCTTGGACACGGTTTCGTCGATTACCGGCGTTCCCAAGGATAAACTGCTCAAGGTGTATGAGGCCTATGGCGCAACCGGGGCACGGGATAAGGCGGGCACAGAATGTTATGCCCTTGGCTGGACCCACCACACGGTCGGTAGCCAGAACATCAGAACCATGGCAATCATCCAACTGTTGCTCGGCAATATGGGGATCTGCGGTGGCGGCATCAATGCCCTGCGCGGCGAGCCAAACGTTCAGGGTTCGACGGATCATGCCATTCTCTATAATATCCTGCCGGGGTATTTGAAGATGCCCTCCGGCTCTATCGATACCCTGACCAAGTATAATGAAAAATATACCAGCAAGTCCTCCGATCCTCAGTCGGCCAACTGGTACCAGAATTATCCTAAGTACAGCGTCAGCTTCCTGAAGGCGGTGTGGGGTGATAAAGCCACGGCGGACAATGATTTCGGCTATTCGTGGCTGCCCAAGCTCGATGACGGCAAGGCATATTCGATCATGCATATGACTGATCAGATGTATGCCGGCAAAATGAAGGGCTTCTTCGCCTACGGTTCCAACATCGCCGTAAGCTCCCCCAATACCACCAAAGTGAGAAAGGGTCTGGAAAAACTGAAGTGGCTGGTCAACGTCAACATCTTTGACAATGAAACATCTTCCTTCTGGAAGGCGCCCGGAGTTGATCCAAAGGGCGTCGACACTGAGGTGTTCCTGCTTCCCGCGGCTGCCAGCATGGAGAAAGAGGGCAGTCAGAGTAATTCCGGGCGTTGGGTCCAGTGGCGCTATAAAGCGGCCAAGCCTCCTGGCGATGCTTTGTCCGACGGTGATATCTGCATGCGCATTCTCGATGAGATCCGCGATCTTTATCAAAAAGAGGGCGGCGCTTGTCCGGAGCAGCTCCTCAATCTCAAATGGGATTATAGAGACAACGCCGGTAATTTTGATGTACGCAAGGTTTCAAAGATAATCAATGGTCATTATACCCAGGATCTGACGATAACCGATCCGGTTTCCGGGGCCAAGGAAGTCAACAAGAAAGGTGAAACCGTGCCTTCCTTCGCCAAATTGATGGCGGATGGTTCCACCTCCAGCGGTAATTGGCTGATGGCCGGAAGTTTTGACCAGAAGGGCACAAACAAGATGATGAATCGGGGAAAAGACGATCCCACCGGCCTCGGGCTGTATCCGGACTGGTCCTTCGCCTGGCCGTTGAACCGTCGTATTATCTATAACCGTGCCTCCTGCGATCTCAACGGCAAGCCCTATAACCCGAAAATGAAACTGCTGGAATGGGTCGGCGATAAATGGGTCGGGGATGTCCCTGATGGTCCCTGGCCGCCGATGGCCAACAAGGAAAAAGGCAAAATGCCTTTTATCATGAAGGCCGACGGTGTCGGTTCCATCTTTGGTCCGGGCATGGCCGAAGGACCCTTCCCGGAACATTATGAACCGTTGGAAGGACCCTTGAGCAAAAATCCGATGTCGGCGCAGCTGATAAATCCGGCGGTGACGCTTTTCAAAAGCGATCTCGATAAGGTAGCCAATGCCGATGAGAAATTCCCCTTTGTCTGCACCACCTACTCCTGTACCGAGCATTGGTGCTCAGGCTTTACCCGTTGGCAGCCTTGGTTGCTGGAAATGATGCCGGAAGCCTTTTTGGAAATCGGTGAAAAACTGGCGGAAAAACTTGGGGTCAAGAACGGACAGCGAGTCAAGGTGTCCTCGGTGCGCGGCAAGGTTGAATGTGTGGCGATGGTCACCAAGCGAATGACTCCGTTTCAAGTGGAGGGGAAAACCGTCCATCAGGTGGGGATGCCGTTCAATTACGGTTGGCGTTTTCCGGAAAAAGCTGCCGATGCATCGGCCAATTACCTGACATCGGCTGTGGGGTGCCCGAATACTTTCTGTCCGGAGTTCAAGGCATTCATGGTTAACGTCAGTAAGGCATAAAGGGGAGAGATACTATGAATAAAGAACTTATAAAGTTGATCGATCTGTCCCGATGTACTGCCTGCCGCGGTTGTCAGGTCGCCTGTAAACAGTGGAATGAACTGCCGGCTTCGGATACCCATAACTTCGGCAGCTATCAAAATCCGCCCGACCTGCAGTGGAATACCTGGACGCTCATTCGCTTCCAGGAGGTTGAAGACCGGGGCGGCAACGTCAAATGGCTGTTCCGTAAAGATGGCTGCATGCACTGCACCGACGCGGCCTGTATCAAGGTTTGCCCGACCGAGGCCTTGTTCCATACCGAGTTCGGCAGTGTCGCCCTCAATGTCAATAAGTGCATCGGCTGCAAGGCCTGCATCCCGGCATGTCCGTTCGGCGTGCCGAAGATGAATGCCGAAACCAACCGCATCAGCAAGTGCGACCTGTGTTACACCAGGCTTTTGGCCAATCAGCCGCCGGCCTGTGTTTTGTCCTGTCCCACCGGGGCAATCACCATCGGCGACCGTGACGCCATGCTCGCCAAGGCGCACAAAAGAGCCAAAGAACTGGGCGGCGATGCCTCCGTCTACGGCGACAAATTTGTCGACGGTACCCATGTGCTCTACGTCCTGACGGAGAAACCGGAGGTCTACGAGCATCTGCCGGTCGATCCGAAGATGCCGGCGACGATTATGGTCTGGAAGGATATCTTGAAACCGGCCGGCCTCATCACTGCCGGTGCCGTCGTGGCGGGTGCCTTCCTGCACTATATCACCCACGGGCCGAAGACCCCGGAAGAGGAAACTACCTGTGAAGGAGGGAAAGAGTCATGAAAAAAGGAATGATTAAGGCCACCGGGCCTTTCGAACGAGTGGTGCACTGGTGCGTCGCCCTGT
>JAZDOW010000160.1:0-8303 GCA_043798185.1 Pseudomonadota bacterium
CATGGTAAAGGCAGGAGTTTTACTTGGTCTTGTGACCTTTTCAGATCTTTCCCCTTTAACGTATATGCTGTCCCCATATTTATGTGGGAGCCAGGATGACCTGCTTTTCGGCGGCGCCGGCAACGACCAGCTCTTTGCCGAAGAAAAAAAAGACATGGCCATCCTTATCCAGGAAGGCGAAACCGGCACCGGTACCGGCTTGCGGGGCGATCTGCTCAGCGGCGGTGACGGTGAGGACCTCCTCATCTCCGGGGCGGGCAATGACGCTATTTTATCTGGAGCTGAAACCGATGTCATTTGTGGTCTCTGTATCAATATGAGTGAGATACCAGTCACTTGAAAAATGAGTGTATGGCAGGAAGGTTTCTCACTCACATTGATACAGAGGTTTCTCTGTATCTTGGCGAAGCAAAACGGTAACAAAAAACTCAAGAAGGGAGGTAAAACATGTGGAAAGTTGATTTCTTTAAATCATTCATCCAGACAAGGAGGTATTCGGTATGAGCATATTGAGTTCTGTCCACTTTTGTGTCCCTTTTTTTCATGAAGCTGCTCCAAGGGCAGCTGAAAACTCCAATTGCACCTGGAGGCTTGCTGCATGAAATACAAAAGAAAAACAGTTGTCTTCTTCCTTTCGATTCTGCTCTTGGGAGGTACAAACATGAATGCCGCCGCATTTTTAGGATTTGGCAATTCAGCGATCTGGAAGGAGGAGGTGCTGCTGCATGACGGGACAAAGATTGTTGTGGAGCGATGGCAATCCCACGGTGGACGGCATGAAATTGGACAGCCTCTTCCGATAAAGGATCACTCAATCACTTTTACACTTCCTGGCAGAGGTAAGAACATAGTCTGGGAGGATAAATATAGCAAGGATCTAGGAGGGGCGAATTTCATTATTCTGGCACTACACATTAAGGGTGATATTCCCTATGTCATTGCCACACCGACCGCTTGCCAGGAATATAACAAATGGGGCAGACCAAATCCGCCTTATGTCATCTTTAAGTTTGACGGCAAGGAGTGGCAGCGAATAGCGCTGGCGAATTTACCGTTGGAATTCAAGGAGATAAATTTGGTGATAGATACATATAACGATGAGAAAAAACTGCTAACCGAAGGTTTGGTCTCTGCCGAGAAGGTCAAGAAATTCAACAGCAGATTTTTAAAGTATCCCCATGTCGACCCGGTATTCATGAGTATTGTTCGGGAACCGTTGGAAACTGGTAAGAATTCAGCTTCTAATGTGGATTGCGAAGTGCTGATTCAATATAAATGTAAAGGCGTTCATATGGGTTGGGCTGCATCGGGTGAGTTTAACCGGAAATATTTTGAAAAGATGTGCAAATAGAATAAAAAAGGAGATGAATCATGGCATCACAATTTGAAAAAGACTGCGCTCTGATTGCTGGTGTAGCCTATCGCTCAACACGTGAAAATGTTAACCGCTTTCCTTCTCCAATTGAAACTGGGTGGAGTGAGATAATAGATAAATATAGAAGTTTGCCTTCTGGCTTCGAAGCCGTTTCCTTTCAACGCGGCAAAGAAATCGTAATTTCCTATGCAGGGACTGATCCCAAGAGTTTAGGGGATTTAGGAACCAATGCCAACTTAGCCGCGGGCAGCCCGGCGGACCAGTTGGTTGAGGCAGTCCAATACTACCTTGACATTAAGGCCAATAATCCTCCAGGTACCAAGATCACCCTAACAGGTCATAGCCTCGGAGGTGGTTTAGCCGCTTTGGTTGGAGTTTTCTTCGGTGTAGATGCTGTAACCTTTGATCAGGCACCATTTCTAAAATCCGCCGCTAGCATAACCACCGATATTGATTCGTATGAATATCTTCTGATACTTCTTCGTCAGCAGAATGTCAGTGAGGATCTGCTGCAACCGTTGATTGAATATGTCAACAACCCGGAAGAGCAGTTTGCGATTCGGAAAGAAAACGTTTCATACATAAACGTTCAGGGCGAATTCTTGAGTACTGGCGCTTGGACAGCGTTTAAGAGGATCGGAAATCAAAAGCTTGTTCTGGAACATGGCTCCCCTGATGTCGACAATTTCAGTCTGCACTCCATGGCCCTGTTGACAGCTTTTCTTCAAAACAATGATTTTCGGGAAATTTCAAAAGATCTGCCGGATATGTTGCGGATGGTTTTCGACGATAAACTCTACAGTTTTTCAACAAACAAACCATCGACTGATGAAAACTTCATGGAGCGTCTCGTCCGTTATGAATTCGGCAACGCCCCTGGTGCCGCAGATTGTGATATGCTGGGCCGTTTTACGGAGGATATGAAGATTTGAACGGCGGAGCAGGTGCCGACACCCTCATCGGTGGTGAAGGCAACGATATCTATGTTATTAATCCAGGAGACGGTATTGATACCATTGAAGACAAGGACGGCGAAAATAAAGTCCTCATGAATGGTAAGCTGATAAAACTCCTGATTAAAAAAGCCGATGGTACCTACAAAAGTCCAGATGGCGCTTTTACCGCGGTTATGAAAGGTAATAATGACCTGTGGGTAACCGATACAGAAAACGGTGGCATTGTCATCCTCAATGAAAACTTTCAGGAAGGCGATTTCGGCATCAACATTATCGATGAACTGACCATCCCGACCTTCACCGACCCCGAGATAAACGGCATCACCAAACACGGCGACCTGAAACCGGTTGAGTTCGGGGATGAAAACAAAATCTATTTCAAATATGACGAGAACAACAACATCATCGTCCATGGGGACCAATCCGAATCCGGCATGAAGGACTCTCTTTACGGCACTGCCGCCAACGATCATCTGTTTGGCCATGGCGGGGGTGATAGTCTCCAAGGCAAAGCCGGTGATGACCGGCTTGAAGGCGGCAGCGGTGCGGACACACTTGCGGGCAATGAAGGCAATGATCTGCTTTTTGGTGGGGAGGACAAAGACCGGCTTTTCGGAGGTGCCGGCCACGACCAGCTCTTTGCCGAAGAGCAAAAGGACATGGCCACCCTCATCCAAGAAGGCGAAACCGGCAACGGCACCGGCGCCCGTGGCGATCTCCTCGGCGATGAAGACGGCGATGACCTGCTACTTGGCGGCGCCGGCAATGATGTTATCTTGGCTGGCGCTGGCGCCGACAGTATTTACGGTCTCTATGTCAATGTGAGTGAGATACCTAACCCTTGAAAAATTAGTGTAACAGGCAGGTTTCTCACTCACATTGATACAGAGGTTTATCTGTATCTTGGCGAAGCAATATGGTAACGAAGGACAAACTTTAAGAATGGAGGTATTACATGTGGAAAGCTGATTTTATGAAATATTTCAACCCGGCAAGGAGGTGTTCGGTATGAGAAAAAGGGGTTTATCAATGGTGAACACTGAGATTTTTCAAGGTGTTATTGCCTATTTTTCTCTGTCTCCATTTTTGCGCGACAGAAAAAAGCTGTATCCGGCAATGGCGAAGATCATGATGCTGATTGTCGCCTTGGCAATCTGGCCGATACCTAAAGCCCAAGCGGCAAGTTTTGACTGCACCAAGGCCACCACCACAGTGGAAAAACTGGTCTGTTCCGATGCCGAACTGTCAAAACTGGATGAGGAGTTGGCGACCATTTACGCTTCTGCTTTGGCCGCTACCAAATATTCCGACGCCGTTAAAAAGGAACAAAGAATATGGCTGAAAGCGCGCAATAATTCATGTTCGGAAAACGAGTGTTTGCGGACAATGTATATCAATAGGAAAAATGGTTTATCCACGTTTCTTGCTTCTATGGCAACAATTAGTTCCACTCCAGCACAAGCGGCATTTTCAACGGCGAATTCCCAAATACCGGAAGAGGTGGACCGAGCTCAGCAACAGCCATCGTCAAAGAAATACACTTACAAGCTAAAGGAGGATACCGGTTGGATCGTCTGCAAGGATCTGCAAAAAAACCTTAACCTTGTCCGCCCATCTAAGGCTTCGTTCAATAGTGAGATCGTTTTTCATCCATCAATGAAGCAGTTCAGCCATCCTGAATGGCAGGAGCTGAAGATCGAGGACTATTGGCAGGAGGTGTATACCATCGAGAGTTATCTGGAGTACGATCGCTTGCTTCGGCTTCCCCTGAAGCCCGGTCTTCCTTCGTTTGACGAATGGTTTCAAGGATACCAGGAAGGACTGCGGAGGGGATTTCTGCCGGAACGCCTCGGTCGCCCGGAGACGGCTTGGCAAAGAAGCCTCCATCCCCGGTTGCGTATGGCCCGGGTGCAGTTTGAAAAGGATGGCCCGCTACGAACCGTTCTCGCTTATAAAAGGGAGCGGCATGATATCGAGAGGTGGAAGGAAAATGTGGATCTCTACGAAAGATGTCCAGTCAACCAAACCTGTATTAACAAGGAAGACGAAGGGTTGAACAAAAGATACTATACCAAATGGGGGGTGTATATGGAAAAACCAGGCGACAATATCTTTTTTTACGATCCAAAGACCAGACTGTTAGGCGATATTGGCATGGTTGCCTGGGGTTGTAATAGCGACAAGGAAGCAAATCTTTTCCTGCATTATGGCAGGGCGTATCTTATCGCGCTGTTTGATGACGAATGGCATGTCCGTCATATCGATGAGATGAGTATGAAATGGATTCTAGGAAAACAGCAGGAGAGTGGTCCTGATGCCTATGCAAAATACACCTGCAACTTTCATCTGGTACCAGAAAACAACCAGTAACTCTAAGGAGACACATCATGACAATCGAAATCAGAGAACAAGGTTTAGACGAGAAAGGATACAAAGAACTCCGCAACACCATCATCAAGGTGCTTGAGGGCAAGGACGAAACGGCGCCCTATTTCTGTTCGGCTGGCAAAATCACCATTGGCTATGGTTTCAATATTGAGTGGAAAGATAAGAGAGACACGGTGATGGGTAAAAAAGGAATGGACCTCACCGATGATCAGCAGAAGAAGATCAACGCGCTCTTTTCTTCTTCCGTCGAACTCCAAAAAATTCGTAACAATTGGACCACTGCCAACACCTCCCAAGCAGCGGCCCAAAAAGCCAAAACAGCCGCCCAAAAAGCACTTGGTGCCGCAAAAACAGCTGATGAAAAAAAAGTAGCCCAGGAGGCCCTGACCAAGGCCCAGACCGATCTTACTCAGGCGAAGGCCAATTTGAAAAATGCCGATACCGATCTTGGTGCCTTACTTTCGAAGACGATCGCCCCCACAGCTTTCACCATGAATAGTACCCAGATGGACAGCGCACTCAATGTGTTTGCCGATGAAGCAGATAAAGCGGCCCAATCACTCACCAGAATCACCAAGAATTCCGCTGAACGGGCGGTACTTGCCTCACTTTATTACAACAGTCCGGTTATGATAGGCCAAGGCTTGTTGAATGCCTTGCAAATCCCCGATCCGGCCGAGGCCCGCGCCGAGGCCTGGTACCAGATCCGCTACCAAAGCGGTGATCAATATAAACGGCGATATGTCGAGTCGGAGATATTCGGAATCTATAAAGATCCTGCTGAGGTACAGAAAGCCGACGCCTTGGCCGTCTACCGGGTTTATACCAAACATCGCCTGGATAAAATGACCATGGCTTGGGACGAGAAACGAAAAATCAACATTAAAGACGCCACGGGTGATCTAATAGCTATCGCCCATGGTGCGCCCAGTGCAGCTAAAACGTTACGGGATTCGCTCCTTCCGGCAGCCGATAAAATCAAGGAAGTCTATGTTGAAGGTCTCCATGAGAAATATTGTCTAACCATCGCTGATTTCAATCCCCTCAACATCCAGGTAGCGACGCCCAACCTCGGCAATTTGTATGGAGAGGATACAGCAGACCGGACAGGGTCAAACGATGACCTGCTGATAGGAAACGACGGTCGCTTCAACTACCTTTCGGGGCTCGCCGGAAACGATCTGTTGATCGGCGGTGACCAAAACGATTATCTGGAGGGAGGTGAAGGTGCCGACACCCTGGTCGGAGGCAAAGGCCGGGATAATATGTTTGGTGGCGACGGCGACGACACCTTTATAATCGAAGGCGAAGACACCGACTATGATATCTTCACCGGTGGTGCAGACAAAGACACCATCCAAGGCGGCGCAGGCAACGACACCATCCGTCTGCATCATTTCACCGGCGAAAACCGGGTAGAGTTCATTGACGGTGGTGGAGGAACACACAACATCATAGCCGGTACGGATGGTGCCGATATTTTTGATTTCTCTGAAACCACCATTACCAACATTCATGGAATCTATGGAGGCGGTGGCGATGATATCTATTACGTCAACCCCGGTGCACCTCCGATTACCATAGAAGACAAGGAAGACACAAATAAGGTCTTTCTGAATGGTAAGCTTATCAAGCTCCTCATCAAGGGAGACAGCTCGTATGTAAGTCCCGATGGGACATTTACCGCGGTTATGAAAGGTAATAATGACCTGTGGGTAACCGATACAGAAAACGGTGGCATTGTCATCCTCAACGAAAACTTTCAAGAAGGCGATTTCGGTATCCAGTTTATCGATGAGTTCGCCGATCCCGAAACAACCGGCATCATCAAGCACGGTGATTTGAAACCGATTGAGTTTAAGGATGAAGACGGCAACACCTATTATAAATATGACAAAAATAACAACATCATCGTCCATGAGGACCAGGCGGAAGCCGGCCGACAAGACACACTGTACGGCACTGCCGATAATGACCATCTGTTTGGCCATGACGGTAATGATAGCCTCCAGGGAAAAGCCGGGGATGACCTGCTGGAGGGCGGCAGCGGCAATGATTTTATAAGAGGCGATGACGGCAATGACCTTTTAATTGGTGGAACCGACAGCGACCGGCTTTTCGGCGGCGCCGGCAACGACCTGCTCTTTGCCGAAGAGCAAAAGGACATTGCCATCCTTATCCAGGAAGGTGAAACCGGCACTGGCACCGGCTTGCGGGGCGATCTGCTCAGCGGCGGTGATGGTGACGACCTCCTCATCTCCGGGGCAGGAGACGACCTGATTGTCGGCGGTGCGGGGGCGGATACAATCATTAGCGGTGCAGGTGATGACAACATTGATGAAGATTGGGATATGTACTCTGCCACGGACGATTGGTATGTGACGCGGACTGTTACAAATTATGACACATCCACGTCCTATTCCATGGAATTTCCCAACACTTCAGGCAAATCGGTCAGCGGTGGTGACGATAGTATTTTTAGTGGTTCCGGCAACGACTGGGTTTTTTCCCGTGACGGAAACGACTATGTGGATGCCGGTTCCGAAAATGATGTGGTATTCGGCGGCCGCGGAGATGATACTCTTTATGGCCAGTCGGGAGATGATATTTTAAACGGAGATAGCTTGAGAATTCCTGCTGCCGAGCATGGTTCCGACTATATCGATGGAGGAGAGGGGGATGATTTTATTTCCGGTCTTGGCAAGGATGACATACTCATTGGCGGTGCCGGCAATGATAGACTATCCGGTGATTCGAGTGTAATTGCCGGCGAATTCCACGGCAAAGACTATCTCGACGGAGGAACCGGTAACGATATTTTATATGGTAACGGCGATGACGACACCTTGATTGGCGGTGACGGCAACGATGAATTATGGGGCGATGACGATAAAACCGCCGGTGAATTCCATGGCAAGGACTCTTTATTAGCTGGAAATGGCGATGATACGCTTGTTGGCGGGGGGAGTGATGATATCCTGTTCGGTGGTTCCGATGACGACTTCCTCTGGGGTGACAACAAGGATAATAGCGGAACCGGCAATGATACGATGTATGGCGGAACCGGTTATGACAGACTGTATGGCGGGGGCGGGAATGACACCGTATATGGCGAAGAAGATGATGACTTCTTATATGGCCAGGATGGCAACGACACCCTTGATGGCGGCGAAGGTGAAGACCAGATGTACGGCGGTGCCGGTGACGACACCTACGTGGTTGACATCGCACCATATGATTCTTTAGACTATGGCAGTCCGGTCATGGGCGATATTGTAAATGAAAGCGCCGATGCCGGTTTCGATACAGTTATCGCAAGCGTCGACTATACCTTGGAGGCCAACGTCGAACGCCTGATTCTCAGTGGCGATTCGAACATTAATGCCACCGGCAATGGTTCCGACAATGTCCTCATCGGCAATAGCGGTGTCAACACCCTGTCGGGCGGCACCGGCAACGATACCTTGTATGGCGGCGAAGAGGCGGATACCCTTCTTGGCGGAGTGGATAACGATATCTATGTAATCTCAAACGACGGCAATATCATAACCGAAAACCTTGGTGAAGGCACAGACACGGTGCAG
>JAZDOW010000161.1:0-6132 GCA_043798185.1 Pseudomonadota bacterium
ACCATTCGAACGCTTTAAACGAACGGGAGAAATCGTGACATCAGACGAACATGTCTTGAATCTTCAGGCGATAGAACAGATGTCGGTTCAACGATTGCATGAATATATTCAGCCATTTCGAGGAAACGGGCTCGAAACACCACGCGCGAGGTCGTCTCATCATCACGCGATGAAAAGCATATTGCAGTCAATTACCAAACAATTATTACAACTCGACGATGACGCATTACAGGAATATGCACACGAATTGCAGGAGTTAGAACAACGAATTGCCCTGCGCCTTCAACAACACGCAGGCATATCAGACGAGGGACACCGAACAATACGCTTGCAGGCGACAGCAGAGTGCCAGGAATAAAAACCAAGTCGCTTCGTCATGCTAAAGTGGCCGTGCTCCTCTGTTCGCGACTGATTGTAAAAGCATTCCAGGAAATACCGGCATCCTGTCTCTAGCCAATCGTCGAGGAGTTGTGCCACCGGTGGCACAACTCCCTGAACAGAAGTTTGAAAAATAGGTAAACCCGGGTTTTGTTTGGTATGCGAATGCGGCCAGGTTTTTGTCGATGCAAACGGAGAACCCAAGGCCGGTTTAGCGAAGAAGGTCTATCGTTTTTTGGCGAAGCGATACGGCAACAAAGAAAAAACTTAAGAAGGGAGGTAAAACATGTGGAAAGTTGATTTCTTTAAATCTTTCACCCAAACGAGGAGGTATTCGGTATGAAAAAGAGATTTCTATTCATGGTAAAGGCAGGAGTTTTACTTGGTCTTGTGACCTTTTCAGATCTTTCCCCTTTAATGTATATGCTGTCCCCATATTTTTCGGTTCGACGATTGCGTGAATATTTTCAGCCATTGCGAGGAAACTTCCAAGATAATGAGCAGACATTGGCGGAGATAAGCAACGAAGACCATGACCGTTATTACGTGGAATTACAATCAGTTGAAACGCATGTATTGGCACGTTTGTCATGAACTGGTACAGATGTATGTACCAGCTGGGAAGCCACTCAGCAGACAATATTACCGAGTCAACTCAAGGGTGGCGAACTGCACAATCAGGCATTTCATTGAAGAAAATGGTCGTTTTGCAAAAGCATTCCAGGAAATGCCGGCATCCTATCTCTGGTCATTTCGTCCAAAGGCATTTGAGGACGAAAACAGTCGGGGTAATGCAGATAAAACGATTATCAGGGCCTTGGTTATGGAAACAAAGTATGGGGCAATGCCGGACTTGGCCTGGTATGCGAATGCTGCCAGGTTTTTAGGAGGCAGGCAGAAAACCCAAGGCCCCGGTTAGGCGGAGAAGGTCTATCGTTTCTTGGTGAAGCGATACGGCAACAAAGACCAAACTTAAAAAGGGAGGTAAAACATGTGGAAAGTCGATTTTATGAAATCTTTCACCCAGACAAGGAGGTATTCGGTATGAGAAAGATGTATGTATCAATGGCAAGGACAGGTACGTTATTTGTCGCACTGGCGCTGTGTACGATGCAAAAAGCTCAGGCAGCGAGCTTTGACTGCGACAAGGCGACGACTAAGACTGAAAAAATGATTTGCGGCGAAGCGGAGTTGTCGAAGTTGGACGAGGAACTGGTAAAAGCATACCAAGATGCTATACCAAAATCCTCTGACACCGCCACCATGCAGCAACGGCAAAGGGATTGGCTGAAGGAGCGAGACAGGTGTGAAGATACCTTTTGTCTGAAAAAAGCATACGAAGAACGAAGGGCAATCTTGGCTTCCACCGAACATACTGAAAATAGAGTGATTATCAATAAGGGAAGCGAAAAGAAAGAGGCTGCAACTCCCCTTTCCACATCACCAGAGTTTGCTTCGATTCACAGCAAATCACAAACTAATAATTACGCCTACGAACAGAACATCTATAAGGAGCAAAAGGACACTGACTTGGAGGTTTGCGCTGACCTTGTCAAAAACTTGGACATGGTACGTCCCTCAAAAGCATCCTTTAACAGTGAGGTTCGACTAGATCTGACGATGAAGCAGTTCAGTCTGCCGGAATGGCAGGAACTGAAAATCGATGAGCACTGGCGGGAAATTTATATTATTGAAAGTTATCTGGATAATGGTTGGAAATTCCCTCTTCCAGCCAGCATTCCATCTTTTGAGGAGTGGTTCAAAGGCTATCAGGATGCGCTCCAAAAGGGATTTTTAACAGTGATTCGTAATGTTGACCGGTATGTTCTGCATAGATCGCTTCATCCCCGGCTCCGCATGGCAAAAGTCCGCTTCGAGGTTGATGGCCCGATACGAACCGTTATGGCTTATACTCGTGAACAGGACAGTTTTAAGCGGTGGATGGAACGAGAGAATCTTTACGAAAAATGCCCATTGCAAGATAAAAAAAGAACTTGTCTTGATCCAAAGGATGAAGGCATGGATAAAAGATTCTATGCAAAATGGGGTGAACTATTTTCCCAACCTGGAGACCATATCTTTTTCTACGAACCGAGTACCAAGAGGCTGGGCGATATCGGTGTTGCACAACTTGCGGCAAGTAATGAGGTAACCAATCTAATTTTGCATAATGGCCGGGCCTGCTTTGTCGTTCTGTATGAAGAAGTTTGGAATATCGTTGTTATCGATCGGGTAAAAGATCCTTCCGACGGAAAGGGCCCGGACGCCTATGGTGAGACTATCTGTAAAATACTCATTAACCCTTAAAGACTAACCAACTAAAACAATAAGAGGTGCCTTATGGCAATTTCCATCAATTTCCCTGAACTGTCTGAAGATGTATATAAAAAATTGCGCCGCGCCCTGATTGAGGCAGTGGAATTAAAGGCTGGTGCAGTCCCCAGTCCCATCCCCTATTTCGACACTGAAGGAAATATCATCATCGGCATTGGTTTTAATATGGAACCAATTGATAATCGAAGAATTATAATGGATGAAATGCAGCTTTCAGATGAACAGAAAGCGAATATCAACAAACTTTTCGACGCAAAAAACCAACCGCAAGGCTACAAAGACCTGCAGGCAATTCGGAATTCAAGCGATACTGCCAGTGTCAAGAATGCCAAGTTAGCCAAGCTTTTTTCAGATACAATCGGTCCAGGCAGATCTTTCTCGCTCACCGATTCAGAAACGACAAGTATTTTCGACTACTTTGCCGATCAAAAAGACCAAGCTGCCTATGACGCCACTGGAGTCATTATGAGATCTAAGGAGAGGGCGGCGCTCACCTCATTATACTACTGTTCTCTATATCCCCCTGGCCATTCAAAATCCATGTTCGGCCCAAGCCTTCTGAACGCCCTGAAAAAAATCAGCGATCCGGCCGAAGCCCGTGCTGAAGCCTGGTATCAGATCCGCTACAACAGTGGTAAATATTACCAGCGACGTTATATAGAATCGGCGATATTCGGATTATTCAAAGATCCCGATAATATCCAAAAGGAAGATGCTTTGGGTGCCTATCGGGTGTACACAAACCACCGTATAGACAAGACCGATAAAGAGATGACCAAGGAGTTTGATGCAAAGCATGCCACAGCCATTAAAGATGCAAACAAAGCTTTGGTACAGATAGGCAACGGTGTTCCCGGCTCTGTGAAAATATTGCAGGATGCCTTAAAGCCTGCAGCTGAGGTTCTCAAGGGTATATTTATAAAGGGGGAATACAACGTTCAGACAGATTTCAATCCTCTGAATATCCAAGTGTCAAGTGCCAACCACCCGACATTGTACGGCGAAGACACCACCACCCGCACCGATTCAAACGAGGATCTCTTGATCGGCAGAGATATCCCCGGCTATTTAGGTGTCGACTCCCTATACGGTGGTGATGGCAATGATATGCTTATCGGCCTGGACGGCAACGATTATCTTGTCGGCGGAAAAGGTGACGACATCCTTGTTGGCGGCAAGGGACTTGACACCTATGTTTGGAATCCCGGTGACGGCAATGACCGGATTATTGAAGAACGGGAAGCCGACGGTAAGTTCCACGCTATCATACAAATCAACAACGATGGGCTCAGTTGGGAACAACACGTTGCCGGTGGCTTTTTACGGGATGGCACAAGTAACATCTGGACTATGAAGGCCTCCGATGGCTCGATTATCACCCTTACCCACAATTCCCCATGGAAGCTGGTGTTAGCAGATGGCAGCACCCTGGAGATCGGCGATTTCCAGGACGGCGATTTCGGCATCAAACTGATAGAAATTCCGGAACTGCTGACCATCCCGACCATCCTCGACCCCGAGATAAACGGTATCACCAAGCATGGCGACCTGAAACCGGTTGAGTTCAGGGATGCAAGCAACAATATCTATTACAAATATGACGAGAACGACAACATCATCGTCCATGGGGACCAATCCGAATCCGGCAGAGATGACTCTCTTTACGGCACTGGTGCCAACGATCATCTGTTTGGCCATGGCGGGGGCGATAATCTCCAAGGCAAAGCCGGTGATGACTGGCTGGAAGGCGGCAGCGGCGCGGATACACTTGCGGGCAATGAAGGCAATGATCTGCTTTTTGGTGGGGAGGACAAAGACCGGCTTTTCGGAGGTGTCGATAACGACCTTGTGGATGGCGGCAGCGGCAATGATTTCGTAAAAGGCGATGCCGGCGATGATATTTTGGTCGGCGGAACCGAAAGTGACCGGCTTTTCGGCGGCAGCGGCAACGACCAGCTCTTTGCCGAAGAGCAAAAGGACATGGCTATACTTATCCAGGAAGGCGAAACCGGCACCGGCACAGGTGTCCGCGGCGATCTCCTCGGCGACGAAGACGGTGACGACCTGTTATTGGGCGGCGCCGGCAATGATGTCCTGATGGGTGGTGCCGGCGCCGACGGCATTTACGGCGGTGCCGGGGATGATGTCATAGAAGGTGATTTGGGCTTAAGCTCGGCGTATTCCAGCTATACATACGATGACTGGAGGGTGGAGAAAACCGTTACCTTGGAAAATGATATTACCGTGTACCGCAGGAATTATTTCAGGATTTTCTGGCAGGAAGCGGTCGCGGATACGCAGGGCGGCGACACCATCTTTGCCGGAGCTGGTAACGACTGGATTTTCGCTCAGCGCGGCGATGACTATATCGATGCCGGTACAGGTGATGATGTTGTCTTTGGCGAAGAAGGCAACGACACCATTTTCGGACAAAGTGGTGATGATGTTCTGAGCGGCGATGCTATCAGCACCCCTGTTGCCGAGCAGGGTGACGATTATTTGGACGGTGGGGCTGGTAATGACGATTTGTCGGGCGGCGGCGGTTCGGATGTGCTGTTCGGTGGTACCGGTAATGACCATTTATCTGGTGACTATGACGATATTCCTTCTTGGGCGCAAGGCAAAGATTATCTCGACGGGGATGACGGCGATGACAAGCTAATCGGTGGCGGCAATGATGACATCCTCTATGGGGGAGCGGGTAACGACAAATTATGGGGCGACAACGGCGACTTTACCGGCACCGGAAACGACACTCTCTATGGCGGAGTAGGCAATGACGAACTGCAGGGTGGCAACGGCGATGATTTCTTAGACGGGGGCGATGGTGATGACAAACTCTGGGGTGATAACGGCGATTTTAGCGGGACTGGCAACGATATCCTCTATGGTGGAGCAGGCGATGATGAACTGCAGGGAGCAGGCGGCAATGACCTGTTATATGGTGGAGCGGATCAGGACATATTATATGGTCAGGATGGCAACGATACCCTTGATGGCGGCGAAGGTGAGGACCAGATGTATGGTGGCACCGGAGATGACACCTACATGGTTGATGTATCGCCTTATTTTGTAATCATCGGCAATGTAATTATCCCGGCTGGTGATATTGTTGGTGAAGAGGCGGGTGAAGGTTTCGACACCGTCATCGCAAGCGTTGACTATACCCTGGGGGCCAACGTCGAACAACTCATCCTCACTGGAGGTGCTGATATAAGTGGCGCCGGCAATTCTTCCGACAACATCCTTGTCGGCAACAGCGGTATCAACACACTGCGTGGCGGCACCGGCAACGATACCTTGTATGGCGGCGAAGAGGCGGATACCCTTCTTGGCGGAGTGGATAACGATATCTATGTAATCTCAAACGACGGCAATATCATAACCGAAAACCTTGGTGAAGGCACAGACACGGTGCAG
>JAZDOW010000171.1:0-7329 GCA_043798185.1 Pseudomonadota bacterium
TGGTCATCGTAAAAGTGTGGCTTATTCGCGCCCATCTCGTCATGGTGACCATTACCCCCCACGACGACCTCCTTTTTATCCGCCATGCCGACAGTCTGTTAAGCGGCCAGTGGCTGGGCGACTACAATCAAATGACTCTTATTAAGGAGCCGTTATATCCGATTTTTATTGCCTTGAGCCATTGGCTGTCCATACCCCTGCTGCTTTCGGAGCATCTGTTCTACGCGCTCTCCTGCGCCATCTTCGTGTGGGCGATCGGCCCGCTTGTCCGGCAGCGAACTCTCCTGCTTGCGGCCTTTCTTTTTCTCCTCTTCAACCCCGGTTCCTTCAATTATCCAGCCGTCGGACGGGTCTTTCAACTGGCCTTCTATGCACCGCTGGCAACAATCGTCATGAGCCTGCTGCTGGGGATGGCCATCCGCGCCAAGGGCTCTATGCGTACGGCGCTCGGCTGGTCCTGCGGTCTCGGAATCGGCTTGGCTGTTTTCTGGACTACTCGCGGCGAGTCCATTTTTCTCATGCCATCGGTCGCCATTGTTTTTCTGTTCCTCTTCGTCACCCTCGGCGGTAAAAATCACCGAGGGTGGGGGCGTCCCTTGCTGCTCTGCGCCATTCCATTGCTTTGCATGATCGGAGCCGTTCAGATAATCCAACAAATCAACAAGATCAAATACGGCGTTCCAGCGGTAATCGAGCTCACCACTCCTGAATTCGAGTCTGCCTACGGCGGCCTGCTGCGCATTAAATCGGACAAGGAAAGACAATTTTTCCCGGTCGTGCACGATGCCCGGCTGAAAGCCTATGCAGCCAGCCCGACTTTTCGCGAGATAGAGAAATATCTTGATGGTCCCGTCGGCGAAGGCTGGCTGAATCTGGTCGGCGACAGTGATATCCCGGCGGCCTTTTTCATCTGGGCCTTCCGCGATTCGGTTGCGGCTGCCGGCTATTGTACCTCCGGCACCAAGGCCCTTGAGTTTTACAAAAAGATGGGCCAGGAAATCGACGCTGCCTGTGAATCAGGACAACTCGACTGCCGAATACCTTTGACTTCGCTGGTTCCCGCCTGGCACCAGGATTACAATGCCCTGGTTCTGCCAACCGTCTATTCGGTCATCGAAAAAACTCTCATTTTTGAAGGTTTCAATGCCCATACCGACCCCTTCAGAAGTGGCGCGCCCCGGGAAATAATGACTCTTTTCGGCAATGTCACCGGCGAAAAAATGCTCAGCAGCCAACGCGGCGGCCTCGATGTTTACCCGGAATACTTCACCCATCTGAACCGGGAGAAATGCAGAATACTCGAACAAATCGGCCACACTTACAAGCTTGTCATTCCCTACCTGTTTCCTTTGTCGCTGCTGCTTCTCCTGGTCAACCTTGGGCTCGGAATAAAAAGAAAACGGCTAAATCTCATGACGGTTTTTAGTATCGCCAACCTGACAGGAGTTATGGCAATTACCGCCGTCATGACCTTGTTGACCATCACCTCCTACAGTGAGATTGCCCGGGTTATGCATGTGAGCTTCCCCCTGGTTCTGCTTTTCATCATCAGTGTTTTTTTCGACACATTGGGCTTGAATACACCAGCCCCAACCGTGCATCCGGCACCCCTCCCGGATCAATGCACTCAGGCCGACTCACCTACCCCAACACCATGAGTAAACAATGGAAACCAGCAGCTTAAAAGGCCGCCCGTCTTTTCCTTTTGAAACCATTGCCGTGGCGGTCGCTTTTTCACCAAAACTTGAGGCAATCATGAATGAGGCCAGGCAACTGGCCGACAAATTCAAGGCAAAACTCCTCCTGATCCATATCGGCACGCATACTCCGGAAAAAGAAGCCACCCTCCTGGAAATCTGCGCCAACCTTGGAATAGACCGGGAGGTAAGAACCATATGGACAACCGGCGACCCGGTTGCCATGCTGCTTCATACCTGCAAGCAGCACACGGTTGACCTCCTCATCCTTGGTGCCCGGCGACGCGAAAATGTCTTGCGCTACTATCTGGGCTCAGTTGCGAGGAGCCTCAGTCGTCAGGCAAAATGTTCCCTCCTCCTGCTCATTGAACCGAAAGTCGACGGCACCAACTTCCGGCAAATCGTCGTTGACTGTGTTGACCACCCGAAAACCCCTCATACCATCAATACCGCTTTTTATTTTGCAGGCCGGATCGGCGCGAGGGAGATTCGGGCAGTCCGCGAGGTCGATCAGGCAGGCCTGGCCATGGCCTTGTCGGATGGCAGTACCACCGGAGCATCTACTCTGGTCAAGGAACAGCTGACGATCGATGCGGAAAAACAACTACGGCAACTCACCTTCGGTCGTGCCACCGACAAACTGGCTGTGCACACGGCGATCCTTCCCGGCCGACCGGGTTTCACCATCCGAAAATACACCCAGGACAACAGTGCCGACCTATTGGTCATCCATTCACCGGACGGCATGTACAAGCTCAAGGATCGGATTTTCACCCACGACCTTGAACATATCCTCGAACATCTGCCCAGCAATATGCTTATTGTTCATGCCCGTATCGAAGAGGCAATTTAAGCCGTCACCCAACCTCTCACAAGGGGAGACAACATCTCCTCTTTGTCCCAAAAACGTGCACCATGGCTAAACTCCAACCAAACGATCTGGTGACCCTGCTTTTAGCTATCAGCATCATCCTGATCCTGTCCCGCATTGCCTCGGAAATAGGAAAAAAGATCGGCCTGCCGATGGTCATGGGTGAACTGATTATTGGTGTACTCCTCGGTCCGACTGTGCTCGGAACAATCTCGCCAGGGTTGTACACGTCACTCTTTCCCTTTGCAGAAAACAACAATTTTTCACTTGCCCTCGACGCTATTTTCTCCCTTTCGGTCATCCTTCTCCTTTTTGTCGCCGGCCTGGAGTTGCGCTTTTCTCTTTTTCTCCGTCATGGCCGGGTGGCATTTTTCACCGGCATCGGCAGTATGATACTGCCTTTTGCCTCGGGCTTTGCCTTGGGCTGGTTTTTACCACACTGGTTTTCGGTAGCCCGAGGTGGACCAAACCATTTCCTTTTTGCCCTCTTTCTCGGGACGGCCATGGCCATCTCGGCCCTGCCGGTGATTGCCAGAATTCTCCTCGACATGAAACTTTTGAAGACGGAGATCGGATCGGTGATTATTGCCTCGGCGGTCCTCAACGATGTCGTGGGCTGGATCGTCTTCTCGTTCATCCTCTCTCTGGTCGGCCAGAGTAACGGCTCCGGCAGCGTCGTTTACTCCATTGCCTACATCGCCGCCTTTGCCACATTTATGCTGGTTTTCGGCCGCTTTGCCATCAACCGTATCCTGCCATGGATTCAGACACGACTTTCCTGGCCCGGTGGCGTACTGGCACTCAGCCTCGGGCTGTGCCTTCTTTCTGCAGCCTTCACCGAATACATCCATATCCACGCCATTCTCGGAGCTTTTATCGCCGGCCTGGCGATTGGTGATTCGGCCTACTTGCACGAGCAGGCGAGAGAGATCATGCACCAATTTGTTACTAATTTTTTTGCGCCGCTCTTTTTCGTATCCATCGGCCTGAAGGTCAATTTTATCGAACACTTCGACCTTACTGTGGTAACCCTGATTCTGTCTCTGGCTTTTGTCGGCAAAGTAGCCGGAGCCGGAATAGGCGCCCGACTGGGCGGCATGTCCGGACGCCACGCGCTGGCAGTTGGCTTCGGGTTGAACGCCAGAGGCGCGATGGAAATCATCCTCGGAAGCTTGGCGTATGAAGCCGGCCTCGTCAACCATGCGGTATTTGTCGCGCTCATTGTCATGGCATTGGTCACCAGCATCACCAGTGCGCCACTTATGCGCCTGTTTCTTGGCAACAGATGAGATAAACGCTGCATGAAGGGCCTGAAAGAAAATTTCTTTCCCCCGCCCGCTACACCACGGACACCTTCGAGCAAGGGTACGCCAATCTGCTTGTCGAATCGGCTAAGAAAATTTCTGCTGCCTTTTCTGTATAGGATGGATCTGCATCTGGGCTCGGAGTTTCACTCTCCGGCCCAGATAAGAGGACGGCTTATTTTTTCTTGCAGACCAACTTGGCAGGATCGCTCGACTTGGTGAGGCAATCCAAAACCTCGGCCTGGACTTCATTGCTGAGTTTTCCTTTTTCGCCCATGTCTTTGACGATCTTCGGCCAATTGGCTGCGGCCTCACCGAGTTCATCACAAATTCTATCAGTAGTGTGACATTTCGTGCAGCTATTCTGAATTGTCTGCTGACAGGCCGAGTCGGTATTGGCCTGACTAAAAGTCAAAGAAGCTACACAAAGAGGTGTGAGGATAAGGAGGGCTGAGAGGAGGATTTTCTTCATTTTCGGTTCCTTTTTGCGATAAGATTGAATTAATATTCCCGAAATGGGGTTGAAACATAACCGACCATAATGGCACGGTCGCCATAAAATCTCACTCTGGAAAAGAGATCATCTGCCCGGATCATTGTGACATTTAAGGCAACCCTTGAAACCCGGATGGCTGGTTACCGGTGCATCCCCTGCATTATTTCCCGGCGAATGACACTCCAGACATTGGTTGTCTGCCAATATGGCAGCCGTATGAATTTCCGGAAAGTTCCTGGTCGAGGGCCCGTGCATACCAAGATAATAGCGGAAACCACATCCGGCTGAGAAGAGCAGGAGAACCAGCAGCGCAATAGACAAAATTCGTTTGTTATTCATTGTTCTTATTCTATTTTTCCATCTTTCAGGGCAATGATCGTATCGGCCATTGCCAGGAGATCCTGGTCGTGGGTTGCAACGAACAGGGTGGTAGCCTCGAAGCGGCAAAGGGAAAGCATCAATGCAATGAGCTGTTTCCCATTACCTGAATCGAGGCTTGCCGTGGGCTCATCGGCCAGGAGAATAGCCGGTGTGTGGGCAATGGCCCTGGCAAAGGCAATCCGTTGCAGTTCGCCGCCGGAGAGTTCAACCGGCATGGCCTTGCCGTAGCCGGTAAGGCCAAAGGTGGCCAGCAATTCTTCGATCCTTCGCCGTTGCATTATCCCACAAATTCCATTCAGCTCCAAAGGAAATTGCAGATTTTCGGCAACCGTCAGCCAGGGCAGCAGATTGCCGCTCTGGAAGACAAAGCCGACCTCCCTGCGACGAAACAAGGCGCGCTGCCGGGGGCTGAGGGTACAAATATTGGTGCCTTTATACATAATGGCCCCTTGATCCGGAATCTCCAAGGTGCCGATACAGTTGAGCAGCGTCGTCTTTCCCGATCCCGACCTTCCCTTAAGGATGACTCCTGTCCCCCGGTTTACTGAAAAAGAAATATCGCTCACTGCCGAAACATAGCCCCGTCCCGAGGTGAATTGCTTGGAGACTGCCTGGATTTCGATCATTTCTTTATACACTCCGCAGAATATCCGCAGGATTTTTGCACGTGACATAAACAATCGGCCAGATGGCCGCAACCAAGCCAAATACAATGGCCACACCCGGCGGAGCAAAGAGTGCCGGCCCGGTGAGTCGTGGATAAAGAATACCGGAGACGGAAAAATATTGATTATGGGTGGTAAAGGCGCTGATATCTATGCCGCTATGGGAAAATACCGCGACCATCAGCATACCGGCCAGCGCCCCGACGGTCGCCGCCGCACAGGTCAACAGACCAATCTGGGCGACAAGCAGCAGGGCGGTATCGCCGGACAGAAGGCCCATCGCTTTCATCATGCCGTGTTCACGAAGATTTTTTAAAGTGAAGATCAGAAAGATACAGGAAATACCCAGGGAAACGATGGCAAAAATCAGGATGATGACAATTGCCATGCAGAAAAATTCCAGATCGATGAGTTGCCGCAGATCGGGCATGAATTCGGGCCAGGCGGCAAAGGTAGCTGATGGCAGGGACCGCCGATACTGGGCGACAATCGTCTCGACCGGTACGCCCGACTTGAGAAAAACCGCGACGGAAATGCCGGACTCGCCAGGCGGCAGGGCTCCAGTCGGGCAAAAGGCCAAGCCCTGATCAAGATGGGTAATACCGGTTTTATAGATACCTGCCACCGTCAGTTCCTTCTGGAAAACGGCCTGACGGTCGGCAACGGCAACTGTATCGCCGACAGCCAGATCCAGGCGCTCAGCTGTCCCTTGACTGAGAAAGATCTCATCCTCACCGGGTGCCGGATATCTGCCCGCCACGGTCTTTTTCCAGAAAGCGGTTGCCTCTTTTTCCCGCACCGGATCAACACCAGTCAGCACCAGCGGTTCGAGCAGCCCATGCTTGCCAAGGAGCACGTGCTGCTGTCTCCTCAACAGTACCTGCCCGACCCCTTCCACCTGCAGGAGGGAGATATCCTCTTCTCGCAACAGACCACCGGCGATATGCCCGGAGAACAGGCCGGTGGAGTTGCGGATCATGGCATCGTTTGTACCGACAGCCAGGGCGGAGAGAAACACCAGGGCAGCCACCGAGGCAATGACCATGAAGGAGAGAACAAGGGTGGTTCGCCAGGAACGCCAAAGGATCAAACAGGCGATTTTGCATATAAAGCTGCGGCGCATAACGATGGTGATCAGTCCCCTGCTCCTTTGCCCGATAAACGGGATTCTTGATGGTGCCTTTGGCTTTCGTAGGGTGCACTTTGTGCACCTCTATAAACTTGAAAGTTCATTGGCATTACACTATGGCAACGCCGATGCGGTTAGCAATAAAGAGTGCCGCCGGTCGAACCAGCTCCTGGTGCTTTTCAAGAAAAAGCCTGGTCAGCCCGTTCTCCAGGGTCGTCAATGCCTTGGTCTTTATCCGGGCGGCCACCTCCGGCCACACTGCTAAAAATGCTTCCGGAGTCTCTGCCGAGGCCAAAAAGGATTGCAAACTCTCCCAGACCGCCGCCGGTTCCTGATGAGCAACCACCGAAGCCACATAATTATGTCGCCGCCCACGGATATCAATAAACAAATCGGCAATGTCATCGAGTATCTGGCAACCAATGCCGATTTGATACAGGGCCTCCCGAACCAACCTGGCAGTGACGGTCATCGGTTCTTCGAAAAGGGCCGGAATCGCCCAGGTCGACTGAAAGAGCAAGCCGGTTTTATAATGGTGAATTTTTGTAAGAATAACATCCGGCTGCAAACATTCACCGACCCCACCCTCCTCGGACGCTTCCTGCACCCCACTTTGGGTCAAGGCCTGCAGGGAGGCAGTGCTTGCCAGCAGTGCCCGCGCAACGGGAAGATCATACTTTCGGCAATGTTCCGCAAGAAGGGCAAAGAGGACCCGATCGGCTACCATTATGTCAAGCACGGAACGGAAGCGATGGGCCTGTTGCGGCAAATCGGTTTCCAGGGTGG
>JAZDOW010000174.1:0-7576 GCA_043798185.1 Pseudomonadota bacterium
GCCGGTATTTCCGGGGGCGACCCCATTCGTACCGGTATCCAGGGCTTTATGTACGATATTCGTACCGGCATCCTGCCCTTTGTTTTCATCTTCAATACCGAGCTTCTGATGATCGGCATCGGTTCACCTCTGCATCTTATAGTTGTGATAGGTGGCGCCGTCATTGCCATGCTGGCCTTTGCTGCAGCAACGCAGAATTATATGCTCACTCGCAATAAGCTCTGGGAAACAGGTGCACTGCTGCTGGTGGCCTTCACCTTATTTCGGCCAGGATTTTTCTGGGATGAGATCTACCCCGAACTTGCGACACGACCGGCCACCGAACTTGAACACTTCATCACCAGTGTACCGGAAGGCGAACAACTGCGCCTGACACTGAAGGGTGAAAAGATGAATGGCAAGGAATTCACCATGGTAGTGTCCTTGCAGGTTGGAAAAAAAGGGAGCAGCAAAGAACGGTTGCAGGAGATGGGAATGAGCACCCGCAACGAAGATGGTCGGATTTTCATCGACAATGTGGTGTTCAGCAGCGCTGCCCAGAAAGCCCGTATCGACTTTGATCAGGAGCTCCTCAACTTCCAGGTGCCCACGGATCGGCCACCCAAGCAGATTATGTTCATTCCGGCACTAATCCTTCTTCTCCTAGTCTGGCTATCACAACGTCGGCGAAGCAAACGAACTGCTCGGCCCATGACCGGCGGGACAGTTGCAACTGCACACTAATTTTACAATATATATATCGAGGAGTTACCATGATTAAAAAAATTCTTGTTCCGATCGCTTTTTCAAAATATTCAGAAGGCATAATGAAATATTCGGCCGGCTTGGCGAAAGCATTCGGGGCAAAACTGATAATTGTTAATGTTATCAATGAACGAAATCTTGAAGCAGTACAAAAAATAACCTCCTTTGGCTACCAGGTTGATACCGAGCACTATCTCCAAACCCTCCAGAAAGAACGTCGGGAAGAAATGACCAGCCTCATGAAGAATGTGGGTCTGGATGCTGACCTTGTTTCTTTTTCCTTTCAGGTAGGAAATCCTGCTGAAAAGCTCCTGCAGATGATTGTTGAGGAAGACGTCGACACAGTAGTGATGGGAGTGAAAAACCGGGACATCCGTACCCTCTTGACCGGTTCAGTGGCCGAGCGGTTATTCAGGCGCAGTCCGGTGACGGTAATCAGTTATCGGGATAAGGAAATAGCCGCACTTCTCCGTGAAAAGATCCTGAAACATATGGATAAATAGCTAAAGAGACTGTCTGACTTTCTTGCCGGAGAAGTGCGGCTATTTCACCTATCAAATTCCTTGCTTGTCGCATCCGCAGTTGCAATGATCCTTTTTCAGCAAGGGGATGACCTTCAAACCGGGTTCAGAAGATTTATCGTGCGGTTCTGGAAAACCACTTAAGAAAATGGTCGGGGCAGGCTTTTTGATAATCTTTTTCTGCAATGCTCGGGTAAGAGGGTGCACCGACATGCCCAAAAGGACACATGCGGCCATGAGCTTAATGCCTTCCGGCAACAGGTCCGAGGCGTCACCGAGGATCACCCGGGCAGAAATCCCTAAGGTTAAGTATAAAGCGTCAAGGCCCAGACCAAACAGTACTGCGCACGCGGAAAGAATTGCCAGATACATTGCCGTGCTCCTCTTACCAAGAATCCCGGTCAGCACGAAGAGTGAGGTAACGTTTGTGGCAGGACCTACCAGAAGAAAGACCAAAGCAGCCCCAGGGCTTACTCCTTTCATAATCAGGGCAGCGGCAACCGGGGTCGATGCCGTAGCACAGATATAGAGGGGAATTCCCACAACCAGCATGACCAACATAGAACTGAGTCCACCACCAAGCAAGGTGGCCATCAGGTCATCCGGTACCGTGGCAGTAATCAAAGCCGCAACCAGCAATCCGATAAAAAACCAGCCGACAATATCACCCCACACCTCCAGGTAGCCAAACCGCAAACCTGCCTTCATCTTCTCGGTAAAGGTATGGTGATTGGCATGAACCTCAACGGGACAATCAACTCCATCGCAACAGTTATCGACAGGGCAACTGTGATCTGCCTCTATGGACTTCCCATCGGACTTCCAGAAAAAAACATTTTCCGCAAGGCCTGCGATAATCGCCGATACCAGTGCCGCCACCGGTCGAACGACGGTCAGGATTGGATCAAGAAGGGCGTAGGTGACGGCAATGGAATCGATTCCGGATTCAGGGGTGGAAATGAGAAAAGCCGCGGTCGCACCCTTATTTGCTCCCTGTTTTCTGAGTGATGCTGCCGCCGGCAGCACACCACACGATCAGAGAGGCAAGGGTACGCCGAGAATGGCCGCTTTGAATACTGAACTGTAACGACCCCGCCCCAGATGATTAAGGACAGTACTGGGGTTGAGAATGACCCGTAGCAGTCCGGCAATAGTTACTCCAAGGAGGATATAGAAAGAGCTGTCGACCAGGATATGCCACCATTCGCGAGCTATTTTTTCAATTATATCTAACATAATACGCCTATTTCTTTTTTAATATGAGCACATATTCATATAATAAGCCTTCGAAGGAAAATCAAGAAAGCAGATGCAATTTTCAAGGGAGTTGATCATAGTAGAGAAAAATTCAAATTAGATTGAAAATCCCAAGACCTCCACCTGCGAGTAGCGCATGACCGAAACCCATCTCCCCCACGGAACGCTGTATATTGTCCCCACCCCTATCGGCAATCTCGAAGATATAACCTTGAGAGCCCTCCGCATCCTCAAAGAGGCCGACCTCATCGCGGCCGAAGACACCAGACATACCCGCAATCTCCTCAACCATTTCGAAATCTCTACCCCACTGATCAGCTACTACCGCGAGAAAGAGGCTGAACGTAGTGAGGAAATACTTCTTCGTCTGCAGGAAGGTAAAAATGTCGCACTGGTCAGTGATGCCGGGACTCCGGCCATTTCCGATCCTGGAGCGGTGGTAGTTCGTCAGGCCCATGACCTTGGTTTGACTGTCGTACCACTACCGGGACCATCAGCTCTTACTACAGCCATCTCCGGTTCAGGCATTTCTTCCTCCGGCTTTCTCTTCCTTGGCTTTCTTCCAGCAAAAGTTGGACAGCGACGCAAGGCACTTGCAGCCTTGGCCTCTTGTGAATACCCTGTGGTACTCTATGAATCCCCGCACCGTATTGATGCTTTTTTGGCCGATGCCCTGGATATTCTTGGTGAAAGACAAGCATTCTGGGCAAGAGAACTGACAAAAAACTTTGAGGATCTCCAGTCGGGCACACTCAGCGACCTGCTTGCCAAAAGCAATGAAGGGAGGAATCGTGGAGAATTTGTCGTGATTATTTGTCCAGGATTTCGCGACGAGGTTAAGGGACAGACTTTGGAGGAACTGATCCTCTGGTACCGTGACAATTCCGACCTTTCTTTAAAAGACGCCAGCCGACAACTAGCTTCCGATCTCGGTATCTCCCGGTCACAAATTTATCAACAAGCGCTGGCACTCTGGAACAAATCCACTTGAGGTGAGACCTTCTGCTATTACGATAGGATCAAGACTCATTCTGTATACAGGTTGGGAGGGACGATAAAAAATCCGGCTCGTCAGGATTTCCTGCCGAGCCGGAAGGCTGATAATTACTGCTGCTGCACTTTTTTACACAAATTTTCTCTGGGAAACTGATTTCTACACATGGTGGATTTCACAGCATATTAACTATCAGCACGACAATGAGCAGATGGCTCATCCTTTTTTAACCCAAGGCTTACCTACCGGCAAAACGTCTCTGCCAAATACCTGCAAAAAGATTACATGGGCCATCATATAGTATGCACCTAAGGCGCAAGCGATCAAATCGAGGGCCACGAATGTTTTGATGCTTTTCATTCCAGCCAAAATTTCTAGATCAAGACCAATAAAACCGACGATAAGTGTCCCAAAGGTGAACACCATGGCCGTATGAACCGCGAACGAACCAATAAACAAAATTGCAGTGTAAACAGTATACGCCACTAGGAACCAGCCAAGATCACCAGCACCAATTTTGAGATGGGCTCCAATCCAGGTATCTTTTACCCCTTGCAGATCAAGAACCAAGAAGATGAGAGCCAGCGCAATCCAGAATGCACCGTATGAAGAGAATGCGCTATAACCGAAATTATTTCCAGCTTTGAATTCCTGGAGTCCAGCCATGAGCTGAGCACCACCGCCAAAGGCCAGAGCACAACAGAATACTACTCCAGTTCCACACAAGCCGAGATTATGAAACTGAAGCAATAATGTGGTTGTACCAAAACCTGCCAGTCCAACTACTGCCGGATTTCCTAAATTCGTTTCTGCCATTGTATTCGCCCCTTCTTAAATGATTTTTAGTATTTTAGTATTGCATCAAGCTTATTAGAGAACAATATTCTCGCTGTGCTCTTCAACAAAAACAGCAGATCAATAGAAAAATGATAATATTTTTTCGTTTGCGGCAGACGAATCAATTACTTAATCCCTATCTACTTACTATTATTAGATTATCCCTCCATTGTTCATGATTTTTAACAAACCGCCCTCACAACATCACCATATTTTTGTGTTTTATTTCCAATATATCAATATGTTATCCACGACATGTTCAAACAGCGAACCTCGGACATACAACAATTACTTCAGCTGAGCAACATGCCCAACAAGTAACGGATGTTCGCGCATGATAGCGCCACTACATGAAATTACGACCTTCTTTCTCGAATTTCGACTTTAATACATTTAACCGCCTTATTGTCCAACTAAATATTTATCCCTAATCACGTGGTCTACTAATCGTACCGAGTAACAAGTGTTCATGCAATGCTTTTTTACCAACCTTTATCAGAAAAAATTCGCCTTTGTTTTAGCTGAAGTGATTCAACGCAAAAACGACGTTACCGCCTGTCTATTAATAGTATCTCATAAAAGAAACCCAACCTAGGAACACGTCCCTTATCAACTCATACAACCCAGCCGTATCTATTTCCTGGCCGTACCAAAAAGACAAAAACCGCTTTGTCCGGAGAATCGGACTGTTCAATATAATGTATACCCAGTACTTCAACCGCAAATTGCATCATTCCGGTCGTATCTGGCAGAACCGGTTTTTCTCGTGTATAGTAGAAAACAATCAACACCTCTGGCTATATCGAACGAAACCTTTAAAAAATATGACAGAACAGCTATGAAACAGCTCAGAACATGCGTCACCCCTGCAGGAAAGTTTCGATACGGTGTTCACAAACCGACCTATTCCGTTGCCAATCTTCGCCAGGATACCAGGCTTAAATCTTTAGGTCGAACCATCGACAACGAACCGGTTGACAATGCTCGGAATTATCCGCAGAACGACATCGTCGTCACCGCTGCTGACTGGATCTTTGAGATCTTCAACCCATTTCCCTTTAGGGGTTGCACCTATATTGACAAGGAATGGGCCGACGCCAGTGCCGAAAATCCCGAACGTATTCGTTTGGGACCAACCGCCGAAATATCTCTCACCGCCCTCCTGAGAATCGCAGGAATCGACAGAACTCTGTTTGCCCAGTTTCCGGAACCGATACAATTGGCCTTGGCCACTTGCTCGACAGACCCTTTTGATCTCATAGCTCTCGCGGAGTTATCCTGCGAATTCGTAAAGGACAGAGAACAACCGACTGGTCTCCGTTTTCGGGAGGATGCTTCGGGCCGACTACGACCGGTTATCTGCAACCTTGCCCTCTATGAGGCGGTAGCCAACAATCCGCATCTGCCGGATAACTACAAGATCATCATGGTCATCCGCCCCGGTGTCCAGGGTGCCAGTGAAATAGTCGGAGAATGGCCGGAAGACGGCACCACCCACGTTTTTGAATATCTGCGGCAGAATTCCTATATTCCCGGTGGACACTACGCTGCAAATATGGCTGATGATGCCATTCGCTATTCGATTGCCACTCTGAGTCCGGGCGATATTCATGGACTGCGTCACCTTTATTACCAACGAACCTTTGTAAGCCTTGCAAAAGAGATGGGCATACACCTGCCGACAACGAGGAGAAAAATTTCAGAGGAGGAACTGGAAGAACTACGATTGGCTATTATCAACAAGATGGGAACGGATGGAAGTGGCCTCGCCACCCTCTGGGGCTGGAATTTCGGTTTTGATTTCGCACCGTCCTTGTACCGGCTCCATGCTTCGCACCAACAGATCCACCAACAGTACGCCATGGTCCCGGAGAGCGTTGCCGCCTACAACGAAGGCTGCGAGCATCCCAAAGGACAACTCCAAAGCTATAGCTGCGGTGATCTGATAGCCGACCTGATCGACGACTACAGCCAGATCAATGCCAGCGATTTCTTTTCCGATTACCGAGCAGCCATAGCCGACAATCGACGCATGGATGGCCGTACCGACCTGCCCGCCGACCTGGTGATCTGGAGCGACGATAACTGCATGCTTTTTGTCCCCAAGGCTCAGACTTCACAATGGGAACTCCAGCTCATGACCCTGCCGACCACAAACGGCTTTCTTGCCGGCAATATCGTCGAGTGCAATCAACAAGTCCGCCGGTCCCTTGACACCGGCATTCTGATGGCGCAAAAGGCATTGGCCGGACTCGGGGCAAAAATGGTCACATCCATTGAATATTCAAAAAGAATCTGCAAGGAAAGTGCCCCACGGCAGCCGTTGATCTACGCCTTTCTCCCCCGTCTGCCCGAGTCGCCCGGTGCCTTCAGCGAAGCACAACTGCGATTTATCAACGGCCATTACCCTGAGGATTTCGCAGCAATCTGTAGAAAACAGCTGGGATAGTCATTTACCGAAGGAGCTACTCCTTTTGAAAAATCGTTGTGCTCACCCGACCCCGCTGAATAACCTTCTGAAGCCCCAACCGAGTCCGCAAGTTGATGATCACCGGCCCGGAAATATTGGCATTCAGCACCGGCGAAGGTTTTCCGTCACCCTCTTTTTTACTGAGCATCATAAATATTCCAAGTTCTTCTGCTCTCTCCGCCTTCAGAAGATCCCGTTCCTCGTCGGTAAGTTCCAGATCATAACTGAGCCCGTATTGCCCAGGGTCAACAATGGTGAATGTGACCTCCGGTTTCTTTATCGATTCCAGCCAGTAAGCGCTTAAATCATTTTCTTCCTTGTGATAAACAAGGAAAGTAGTGTATTTTTCAAACCCTGGAATTCCATGGGGGA
The DNA here is from genome assembly GCA_043798185.1 of Pseudomonadota bacterium. Taxonomy (GTDB): domain Bacteria; phylum Desulfobacterota; class Desulfobulbia; order Desulfobulbales; family Desulfocapsaceae; genus Desulforhopalus_A. Next base: position 7,196 of record JAZDOW010000174.1, read on the forward strand.
AGGTCAACACTTTCTCTGAGTCGATTTTTAAGCTGCTCGCTGCAATTCCATCTTTAACCATACGGTTCTCCTTGACCTTAAAGGGTGGATAACATGTAAAAGCGTTATAACCTGCTAACCGAGGTTTCCACACTGACGTAACCATGATAAACCGGGACAGCACTAAATCCACAATGAGCAAAGTGGGTAATACTTAAACTATGATTTGATTTATCAAGCTTAGCAAAAATTCCCTCAAACATCCGAGCCTCTTGCAAAATGACCGGAGTTTTTATTGGCGAGAAAAAAACGATTAACATATTAATATAATTGAGCTTCATTGCATTTTATGGTATAGTTTTGTATCCAGCAAAACAGAGCCAAGGAGGATGAAATGAAGCT
>JAZDOW010000175.1:0-13628 GCA_043798185.1 Pseudomonadota bacterium
AGCTTCATTTCATCCTCCTTGGCTCTGTTTTGCTGGATACAAAACTATACCATAAAATGCAATGAAGCTCAATTATATTAATATGTTAATCGTTTTTTTCTCGCCAATAAAAACTCCGGTCATTTTGCAAGAGGCTCGGATAAGTGTGGATAAATTGAGACAAAAAAAAGGTGTTGCAGCTTAATGCTGCAGCACCTTGGATTACTCTCATGGTACACCCGGAGGGATTCGAACCCCCGACACCCGGATTCGAAGTCCAATTGCTGTTGTTGTATAACTAGTAGATATTACTAAATAACAAATATATATAAACCTAATTTGTTCCTTTTTTGTTCCACCAGGAATATATTTAAATTACCTGCATACACTTTCTTTTCTTCGATCTTAAAAGGTTTTGAGAAACGTATATACAGTAGACACCCTCTCGCTGCTGTTTTGTTGCACCTATGAGAGGTGTTCTTTGGTAAGCTCTTCTTTGAAGTTGCTCCATTTCTGAACAATTCCAGACCAATAGTCAGTCACACCCTGTCAGGAAACATATAAAGCTGAGGAAGATACCAAATTTGTTTAGGTTCGTCCTGGAAACATCAGTGCGCCCCTCGGAACGGAGCAACACTGCACCAAGGGCACCATAAACTATTGATCCTTCCATTGAGGAAAATATGCAGAAAAATGAACATCTGGTCATAACAATTTTTTCGAGAACAGTTTACGAAATATTGGTACATTATAATAATTTTCCGTGCAAATGAGGTAAAGAGCCTTGTTTGTTGGCAGCGGAAACATGCAACCGCCCCTTGCGCAAGCCGAGGAGATCTACAGATCAGGTAGAACCCCTTGTTCGGTGTAATAGAATATGGGAATAAAGCGTGAATCGAAGGCATTGATCATTCCGCGCATCCCGTACGCTGGGAAGAAGCTCAAGATCTCGTTTGCCCCAACTAAGCGTATAACACCCTTGTCGGAATTTTCAGAACAATTAGAAATAACCACAATGCGTCAATCAAGAAGTGATAGGTGCGTAACCGAGACAGATATAAATAACTTGCTTAAGAAGTCTGTGTTGGACCTCTCGGAGATCCGTCCGCCGAATTCATAGAGCTAAGATATGCTGCAACGTAATGGAGTGCAAAATCTGCTGTTTTCTCGATTCGATAGAGAAATCAAGACTCCTTTAGAGCCTGCAATGCGTCAACCACACTTCATGCTGATCCCTTCCTTGGCCTGCCCGGCGGAATGTTCTTATTGCTTCGGGCCACATGCTGGCCCTGTTATGACTGCGGGGACGATGAATGCAGCACTTGAATTCATGGCCCGAATTGTGAGAGAGACGGGCCAGCGCAAGGTAAGGGTTACTTTCCACGGTGGGGAGCCATTACTGGCTGGTCACGAGCTGTGGCGCCAGGCGTTGGAAGGTTTGGACAAGCAGTTCGGTCGGGGAAGGTACGAGGTAGCCCTGCAAAGCAACCTCTGGCTCCTTGATGACGAGTTCTGCGCGTTGCTCCGGCATCACCAAGTTAAAATAGGCACAAGCCTTGATGGCCCAGAACGCCTCACCGATCAACAACGTGGCACCGGTTACTTTGCACGCACGATGACTGGCATCCGCAAAGCGCAGAAACATGGTATGAATGTCGGGTGCATTGCCACCTTCACCCCGCTGACGCTAACGCGCTGGAAAGAGGCGTTCGATTTCTTCAAAACCGAACGCCTCGGTTTCTCTATTCATGCCGCTGTCCATGCGCTTGACAAAACTTCCACATTCGCGCTGACTCCTTCGCAATATACCTCGCTCCTCCGCCAAATACTTGAATACTACGTTGACCAACGGAAGGAGTTGGCTGTTTCTTCATTAGACCAGATGTGCCAGGGATTGGGTTGTGGAGAAGGCAAAGTCTGCACCTTCCGCGACTGCCTCGGCATGTTCCTCACCATCGATCCAAATGGTGACATTTATCCCTGCCAACGCTTTGCCGGGCAACCCCAATATCGCCTCGGCTCACTAGCCAGAAATCCGACTCTGGACCAGCTTTTCACTAGCCCGATTGCCAAACGCTTCCTTGCCTACCAGCAAACTGTTTATCAATCCTGCCGTGATTGTCCTCATCTAAAATACTGCAAAGGCGGCTGCCCTTATAACGCTTGGGCCTCGGAAGGAAATTGCGAGAGTGCGACGGGAGAATATTGGGTGCCGAAGGAGCTTGAACAACAACCGTCATCAACCTTGCGATCTTTTACGCCTTTCTCGGACGATCAGGGTGTTGTTGATCCATACTGCAAAACCTATAGGAACACCTTCAACTACATCCAGCAACGTCTCGCCGTTGAGATGGCATCCGAGGAAAACATCAACGCCATTGCCGAACGCCCTTACAACAGAATCGACCATTTACTGCTCCGCAAGGGGCCATTGATCGAACTTGTACGAGAAGGCTCGCATCCCAGCCAGGTTGCCCGCACCGCTAAACGCATCGTTGCCGCTGTGGAACTGGCCAAGGAACCGGATATCCCGGCCGTCGGGAAACACTTACTTCGGATGGGCCTCTGCCGCACCCAACAATCCGCTGAAATCTCCCTCAGCCACCTTTGGCGGCAAATCCATTCCTCCCGTCACCGACTTAACAACCTTTACCTTCACGTTACTTTCAATTGCCAATTGCACTGCACCCACTGCTATGCTCGTGCCGGATCGACCGAGACCGATCCCTCGATCGGTGGATTGAAGAGTACGAATGGGGTTGCGGAGATGCCAATCACCGCCCTCGAGAAACTCATTATCGAAGCCAAGGAATGTGGCTTCCGCCAAGTTATCATTACCGGCGGTGAACCGCTGACCCACTCCCAGAGTGAAGCCATGCTGAATATGCTTACCAAGGCGCGTACTGGATGCGCTCCGATGAACCTCGTTCTCCGCACCAACTTAGCTTTGCCCATGGACGAACACAACCTGGGCCATATCGCCGCTGCCTTCGATCAAGTCGTAGCCAGCGTGGACGGCAACCAGCAGATCCACGACTCCCGTCGCGGACAGGGTACATATGCCGCCACCATCCGCAACCTTGAGGCCTACACCACGCGCTACCGGAACACTTTCTCCCCTCGGGGGATAGAGCAGTTGAGCGGATTACCTAGCACTCATTTGGCCGCCGCTGAGATTTCTCTCGCCTGCGTACTGCGCGCGGTTGACATCCAGAGTGAACCGGGACAATCCATCCATGATCTCGCTCAACGCCTCGGCATCCACCGTATCCGCTTCCGACCACTCTTGCCCATCGGTCGGGCCGCCGATTGGAATGAACCACCTGTTAGTGAAGCCCTTAGCGCGTACATCGCACCGCTGGAACTTATCGAAAAGGGCTTCCATCCCACCAGCAGTTGCGGCTTCGGTCAAAACCTATATGTAGAGCCCTCTGGCGAGTCCTTCCCGTGCTACGCCTGTCAACAGACTCATTCATTCTTGGGGAACGTCATTGACCATGGGCTGGCAACAATTCTCCAAGCCGAAACCTTCCTGAAACTGGCACGTCACAGTGTGGACACCAATCCGCAATGCCGAACCTGCGCCGTGCGCTACCTCTGCGGTGGCGCATGCAGAGCCTGGGGGGGTCCAGCCTGCCAGCGAGATTATGACGCGCCTCACCCCGAATGCAACGGCTTACGAGCGCGTGCCAACATTCTTCTCGCCGCCGCAATCGATTACCTTGGATGCCAATCACTATCTTAAGGAGGACCACATGTTTAATATATTTAAGCTAACCCTATATTCCTCCCGACTCCGAAGCAAGAACTTTCTGAAGCGCGAATCTGCAGCAGTAGCATTGGGCAAGTTAGGCGATGCCCGCGCTGTCGAACCGCTGTACAAGATAATGGACAACTACAAGGAAGATCGTTCCGTGCGCCAAGCTGCTGCCATAGCGTTGGGCAGGTTGGGCGATGTCCGTGCCGTCGAACAACTGATCAGGACTCTGCTTGAATACAATTCAACGTCTATACGCCAAGATTGCGCCAGGTTGTTGGGACAAATAGGCGGTGTCCGCGCCGTCGAAACGCTTATCAAAGTTCTAAGCTACGATGCCAGCATACGTATCGCTGCCGCCGAGGCATTGAGCCAATTGGGTCAGCCTCAGTGGAGCCAATGGATAAAAGGTGATGACAATGATTTCGCACGGCTTGGGGCAAGTCGCGAACCGTGCGCTGTGGAACCGCTGATCTCGGTTTTGAATTATTCTAAAGATCGTGACTTGCGATCAGTTGCCGCCAGGGCATTGGGTAAGTTAGGCAATGTTCAGGCAATTGAACCGCTGATCAAGGCTTTGGGTGACGAGTACCACATCGTTCGATATGCTGCAATCGAAGCGTTGGATGTATTGGCTGACGTCAGCACCGTCGAGCCACTGATATCAGCGCTGAATGACAGGAGAAATGCTGCGGCACATGGAGCTGTCGTCAAGTTGTTGGGGCAATTGAACGATCCCCGCGCAGTTGAGCCGCTGATCAAGGCTTTAGGTGACGAGTACCATAACGAAAAGCCTTTATATGAAGAGTACCATGACATGCGTGCAGCTGCCGCTACTGCGCTGGGTAAGTTAGGTGATGTCCGTGCCGTTGAGCCACTGATGAAAGCACTGGACGACAACCACAGGTCCGTGCGTGCAGCTGCCGCTACTGCGCTGGGCAAGTTAGGTGATGTCTGTGCCGTTGAGCCACTGATAAGGGCACTGGACGACAACGAAAGTTCCGTAGGAGCAGCTGCCGCTACTGCGCTGGGTGAGTTAGGCGATGCCCGTGCTGTTGAGCCGCTGATCAATGAGCTTGATAAAAGGGAGTCTTTGTCTGCCGCCGTTGCGCTGGGCAGGATAGGAGATTGTCGCGCTGCCCAACCTCTGATCAATGTTCTGTGTCGCAATGCTTATCTTAGACAGGCAGCTGCTGTGGCGTTGGGGGAGATAGGCCAGCCTCAGTGGAGCCAATGGATAAAAGGTGATGACAATGATTTCTCTCGGCTTGTGGAATGTCGTGAACCACGAGTTGTCGAGTTGTTATTTGAAGCATTATGTCGTAGCGTTTCTTGGGCGATTCGAAAAACAATCGCAACCTCCATTCTCGGGATCCTTTCGCGCCAGCCTGAGCTGAGAATTGCCAATGTCTCAGAAATATTTCAATCTATAAATAGACCGCATGGCGATGTGCATATAGACGGTCCAACGGGCCAATCTTCAGATTGCACATATAATAATAGGCATCATGATACCGGTATCGGTTTAGAAATCCCCCCCCAAATGACAGAGAAAGATTTCTGAGCCGTGTTTGCAAGCCGTGGTGACAACGGCAAACATATGTCAAGCATGGAGTGTAACCATCGAGCAGAATTATTGTAATCACGGGCGGCCTAGGTGGCGGAAAGAGTTCGTTTCTGGGCCATCTTAAAGGTGATGCGGACTGGGGCAGGTGGATTGTAGTCTTCCCGGAGGCCATCCAGGCCGCCGTGCGATCCAATATCAACCCGCGCGAGCCAGTCTTTCAACGATTCGTTGGGAAAATCCAAAAGCAAATTGAGCTGGCCGCTGCCAATATATTCGGCAGCGGGTGTGTGTTTCTCACCCATCGAGGCACTCTTGATCCAGCAGGTCACCAGATGTTTTTTGACAACAAGGAAGAACTCGGGGTCAAATCTCTAGTGTTGACAAGTGTGTAAATATTAAACAATAACAATTAGTTTCACAGTATCATACAGCCACTCCAGCCGACACTGGGAAGGCTGCGGCTTTGAAATCTTATGTAGTGGCCCGGTGCGGCTGACCCGCACGTTGAATCTGTAGAAAAAGGATAGCCAAGCTCCCGTAAACACGGGAATTAAAATTTTGTTTAGTGAATTTACGAATATTTGATCCAGAAAGTTCAAAACCTGAGAGTTTGCGTTTTAACCTATTGATAATAAATGCAATTTAATGAAATTCATTATTTTTCTGGTGTTGGCGAAGCATCAACATGTTGATATTACATGGCAAATTCTGATTAATAGATCAATGCTTTTTTGAAAATACCTAGAAAAAGTTGACTCTGAAAAAACTAGGGCCTTTTCCTACAGACTCGTTGGACAATTGATAAAACGCGCTTAGTTAAATAGTTGAAGAGCTTTTCCCGATTGACATGGGCCGAGAAACATGCGAAAAATAATTGCTAAGTCTGGGAGATATACAGATTTTTTTGTCAATGCAATTTTTCTGAGAACTGAGGTGTGCTGGTGAGAATCTTCAAACCGAACATTTGGAAGATGAAGGAGAAAATGGACGTGGATGGTCTAATTAATGCCCTCCGTGACAAGGACTTCGATGTTCGCGACAGTGCTATGAGGGCTCTGGGTTCTCTTCGAGATAATAGAGTAGTTGAACCTATCCTCAAGGCATCAATAAGCAAGGACAATGCTGTGCGTGTGCCTGCTGTTCAGGCTCTTCCTGAAATACAAAAAGAATGGGCGACGGAATCACTGGCAGTTGCTCTTGGGAATGAAAACAAGCATGTGCGTATCTTGGCTGCTAATATGCTGGCCACACTGAATGATCTTCGTGCGATAGATCCTCTAATTGCAGGCATTAAAGATGAGGAAGCTGTTGTGCGCAAATCTTCAGCTGCTGGGTTGGGCTCACTTGAAGTAAGAGATTATAGAGCGACAGAATCCTTGGTTGTGGCAATGAAAGACATTGATTGGGAAGTGCGAAGAGAAGCAACTAGGTCTCTTGGCAAGATAAATGACACAGATAAGGCAAGAGATTATAGGGTAATAGAGGTTCTATTTTCTGCAATAGATGACAAGAACATCAATGTGCGAAAATCAGCAATTCATGCTCTTCTTGGAATCAAAGTGAACTTGTTGGATAATAGCCCACTAGATTGGCTGATCCTAACGCTCAAGGATGAGGACAACAACGTATGCGCTAATCCTGCTAAAGCACTAGCTGAATTTATAAAACGAACAGAAAAGGCTTTAATAGCCGCCCTACTAAATCCTGATTCTAATATTCGGTGGCAGGCAATCCATTTATTTGAGGAAATAAGATGGACCTCAATATTGAAAGGTCTTGACCAACCTGCCTATAGAAATGATCCCAAGGTTATCACTTGGAGTCATTTAGCAAAGAGAAATTGGTCAAATATTGTTCCGCAAGTGGGCATTCAAGCCGTTGAACCACTTTTGGAAGCTCTTAGCTGCTGTGAAGGGGAAATGTTTAGTCATGCCTCGTGGGCGCTCCAAGCTTTCAAGGACCTCAGAATTGTTGAAAAGCTAATTGTTGCTCTTTCTAGCCAACATTTGAATGTTCGAATAGCCTCGGTTATTACACTAGGAAATCTCGGTGATACGCGGGCTTTAGGACCAATTAGGTCCTCTCTTGATAATGCGAGACGCCTTCCCTTAATGTTGCCAGGCGGAAAAGATGAGGTAGATGTGACCACAAAAGCATTGCTTAATATAATAGCAAAGGCACAGACCCTGGAACCGCTTTTGGCAGGTCTAAAGATGATTGACAAAAACATACCCTCGAGATATCAATATCAACGCGATGATGCCGCGATACGTAGACTAGCTGCTGAAAAATTAGGGAAATTGAAGGATACACGTGCTATCGAACATCTGATTATCGCTCTTAAGGATCCGGCGGAGGATGTCCGTTTGGAGGCGGCCTATTCAATTAAGAACATAGGCCAACCCATTGACCCAGAACATCAGATTTGGGTGGAGTTCTGGATTCGTCTGGCGACAAATTCTGATAGACTCGATTCATTTGATAAAGCTACAGCAGACCCACTTATATTTGCATTGAGAAATCACATAGCCCCTTATGTGCGGGAGAAAATTGCTCGAGAACTGGGACGACGGATGGTAGCACAGGCTGTCGAACCGCTTATCCTTGCTCTCAAGGACGGAACTGCATGGAATTCTGCCGCTCATGCACGCTTATGCATTTCTGCCGCTCATGCACTCTTGCGCATAGGTGACCCACGGGCGATTGAGCCACTGGTTGATGCCTATAACAGTACTGCCGGATTCTCTTATTTTGGTTGTGATATGGAAATGGTTGATGGAATAGGTGAAATAGGATGGCTCAAATTTCGTGAACTATGTAAAAAAGCAAATCTTACTCTTGTGAATGACGGAGGAAGACTCAAGGTGGTTCCTGAACAGAACACGTAATTTGTCCCGGGGAAAACAGGGACAGCGACCGGTTAATTGTAACTCTTCAGGAAAACTTCGAAAATCCCAACAGCCATTCCAGCCGCCACCGGGAAGGCTGCGGCTTTGAAATCTTATGTCAGTGGCCCGGTGCGGCTGCCCAGCACGTTAATATTGCCACATCGAATATCTGACTTCAGCCAATTCTCGTCGGGTTAATAGACTGTATCTTGGAACTTCTGCTTGTCCAGATTCCTAGCAACAAAATATGAATTTGGCAGATGAGCTTATCCATGAGTATACGTCCCCTCTACTTTCGGCTACTCCCTCCATGGTGTATACTTCCTTCATGGCGTTTCCGCCAACAACCCCAACAACAGGAGGTGCACCATGACAGTATCCCAGGCCGTCGATTTCCATCTGCAGTATCACAGAGCCAACTCCAAAAAAAAATACCGTCAAAACCTGTGAGTTCGTCCTCTCTCGTTTTGCTTTCCAGTTTGGCAAACGTGATCTTGCCAGCATAACCTCTGAAGAGGTAATTAGTTTTCTACTTTACCTTACCAAAAACAATAAACCTGCAACCAAAAGGAACCGTTATTCGGTTCTTGCATCCTTTTACAGCTACATCATCAACACCGGCCTGCCCGCACTCAGTAACCCTTGCAACTCTTCCGTGATCAAAAAGATTTTTAAGCGTCCTATGGCTATTCAGTGGGACATCGTCGATAAGGAGATGGTTGATGAGATCATCTTTCGGACCACAAACGTCCGGAACAGGCTCATGCTGGAGTTGATGGCCAGAGGAGGCATGAGAGTCGGTGAGGTGTTAAACCTCACGCCGAGGGATATTCAAGAGAGAACCTTGGCCATCCAGAACCCGAAAAGTGGCCGCACCGGCGAGACTGTTTATGTTCCACGAAAAATACTGGTAAGGTTAACCGGCTACGTAAGAGTTCAAAATATCGATAAGAAGGACCGCATTTTTCCGATTTCCTATGTTGCCGCCTGGTCTATGGTGAAAAAAGCCGGAAAAATGGTTGATATCGAACTGCGACCTCATGATCTTCGTTATCCAAACCTAAATAAAATCCAAACCATTTTTATAGAGGCCTGATATTTAAAGTTTTTTATAGTAAAATGTTCGGATTTTTTTTTACTGTATGATCTTCTCATTAACTAAATAGGAGGTCATGCTAATGAATGTACAAAACCTACGGGATAATTATCCCAAACTCATTTTCCACCTGGAAACAAAAAGTTACTCAAAAGATTACGTTTACAGGATCAAAAGGGAAATTGAAAAAATTTTGACGTCTGCAGATTCAAAGGAGTGGTCATGTTATACAGATGTATATCTGGAGTACACTAAAACATGCCGCTCCTCGGCTTATCTTCGTTATCAACGAACTATCATCGGAGCCATAGAACAATTTGATGTTCATGGCAGATACCCGAATGGCAGGCTAAGGCATGAGCTTTTCAAAAGAGGAGCTTATCACTTGTTATCGCCGGAATTCAAATCCGTCATCGACCTTTACTGTGAACTGGAAAAGAAACGAGGCAAGAAACATACTTCCATTTATAGAGAGTCTCATAGCGCATCCACATTTTTTTTATCCCTCCAGCAACAAGGATTTAGCGGTCTGGATAAAATTTCAGAAGAAGCCATCCTTTCCTTATTTATTACTCCAGATGGAACATTACTCAGGAGCTGTTCTAACAAAAAAGACATTGCTGCAGTATTGAAGGCGTGTGTTCCCTATCATCCAGAAACATGTCCTCGAGTTTTGGCTTTTTTCCCCGCGTTAAGGGAAACCAGAAAAAACATACAGTACTTTACATCAGATGAAATCCATAAAATTAAGGGTGCGCTGGCTGATAGTGAAAACCTTCTTACGCTTCGTGATAAAGCCGTTGCCATACTTGCACTTTACACAGGAATGCGTGTCTGCGATATTGTAGGATTGACCCTATATTCCATTGATTGGAACAAGGACCTCATTTATATCAGACAACAGAAAACGGATCATCCTCTTGAACTTCCTTTAACAGCGGTTGTTGGAAATGCAATCTATGACTATCTGAGATCAGAACGTCCCCACTCAGAAAGCAAATATATTTTTGTTTCACAACTTAAACCATACGACCGACTGAATAGCAGAAGCCTTGGCAGGGGGGCAGCTCGGCTCATGAAAGCTGCAGGCATACGACAATCCAAAGGAGATAGGAAGGGGTTCCATATCTTTCGCCATCACTTTGCCACAACACTTTTGGGGAATGGAGTTCCACAGCCTGTTATCAGTAAAACACTTGGTCACACTTCGCCAAATTCCCTTGAGCCATATTTAAGCGCAGATTTTCCGCATTTGAAGGAATGCGCCTTTAGCATAGAACGTTTTCCTGTGCCAAAGGAGGTGTTTTTCCATGAATAAATTCACTTCTTTTCTTGCGCCGCTCATGCAGGCATATGTTTTTTACCGGAAAGCATTCGGATATTGGGATGAAGCTTCTTATGAGCCAAACCTTGTCCTGTTTGATCGGCACTGCAAGAAATATCCGACTGAATTTATGTCACAGGAAATGGTGGATGGATGGTGCCAGAAGCGCGATACGGAAACCAATAATTCATGCAGATCAAGAATCTATGTTGTTGTAAGTTTTATACGATACTTGAGAGCGCGTGGAAAAACAGAAGTTATGGAGCCCGATATTCCAAGAAAAGAACGGCGAACATTTATTCCACATTCTTTTACAGATATTGAATTGAACAATTTTTTTCATGCCTGTGACACTTTACATCCCGTACCCCGCACTCCCGGACAATGTTCTCGGAAATTAACTATTCCGGTATTTTTCCGACTTCTTTACAGTAGTGGAATACGAACCATTGAGGCAAGAATGTTGAGGGTTAAGGATGTCGATTTGTGCCATGGGATTATTGATATTCATTATTCCAAAGGTCATGCCCAGCATTATGTAGTACTGCACGACTCCATGCTTGGACTTTTAAAAATATATGATGCAGCAATACGGAAGCTGTACCCTCACAGGGCTTATTTTTTTCCTGCAAGGGGTAACACTTTTCATACAAGGAAATGGGTGCAGAAAAACTTCCGAGAATTGTGGGATAAAAATAACAATTCGCATGCTACAGCATATGAACTCAGACATCATTATGCCATCGAAAACATTAACTGCTGGACAGATGAAGGTTTTGGTTTCGACGCCAAACTGCTTTCTCTCAGCAAAAGCATGGGACACAGCACCCTGGAAAGTACTAAGTATTACTATACCCTCGTGCCAAGAATAGCTGACATCTTGGAAGAAAAAACAGGAATGGATTTCGTAAGCATTTTGCCGGAGGTGGATTATGAAGAAAGCGACGAATGAATCTATTATAATCGCACGTCATATCAATACCTTTTTGAATGAATATGTCCCTTCTCAGAAAAGCCACAGCAACCATACATTGAAATCCTATCAGTATGCACTGGTCTTATACATCGGTTTTTTGGAGACAGAAAAAGGAATAAGTGCAGAAAGCCTGTGCGGTGGATGTTTCAGTAGGACAATAATCGAGGAATGGCTGCAGTGGCTGATGAAATTGCGTGGCTGTAGCCCGAAAACCTGTAACAACCGGTTGGCATCCTTAAGGGCATTCCTAAAATATCTGGGTAGTCGAGAGATCCTCTTGCTGTACCTCTCTGAGGATGCAACAAGAATTCCACGAAAAAAGGAAGTACGCGATAAAATAAAGGGGATGAGCAAAAAAGCAGTACAAGTATTGTTATCAGTTCCGGATTTATCGACAAAAGCAGGACGAAGGGATCTATCACTTATGATTCTCATATACAGCACTGCCGCCAGAATGGACGAAATCCTATCTTTAAAAATAAAACAGCTTCATTTGGAGGCGGAAAAGCCGAATGTCACCATCATTGGAAAGGGAAGCAAAATAAGAACCCTGTATCTTCTACCTAAGGCAGTTGCCCATTTAAAGAAATATCTAAAAGAATTTCATGGTGCTCCAAATCCAGAAGCTTATGTCTTTTATTCAAGGAATACCGGACCACATGGAAAAATGAGTCAGACTGCAGTAAATAAGCAGCTGAAAAAACATGCCAGAGCTGCATATGAAATATGCGACGAGGTGCCACGGGATATTCATGCTCATCAGCTGAGGCATGCCAAGGCCTCCCATTGGTTGGAAGACGGCATGAACATTGTACAAATTTCCTTTCTTTTAGGGCATGAACAGTTACAGACAACAATGGTATATATGGACATTACCTTAGAGCAGGAATTAAAAGCCCTTGCAACACTTGAAGATGAGAATAACAAAAAGGTGTCAAAGAAATGGAAAAATGTAAAAGGTGGATTGCCAGAATTCTGTGGTGTTAAGTCAATGACAAAGTAAAGAAAAAAACCAAACATTTCTATATTAAGAACCTTAAATATCAGGCATATACGAAAAAGGTTTGGATTTTATTTAGGTTTGGATAACTCAGGTTATCCAAACGTTTGGATAATCTTCGGCGGCATGCAGCCACGTATGCCTCCAGGTCTGGTACTCCCTTAGAAATCGTTAGCAAGGTCATTCTGCGCCATGCTGACCTCTCAACCACTCAGCGGTACCTCGGGAAGGTGAACGATTCCGAAGCCATCAGGTGGATTGAGACTCTTTACGGGTAGCCCTACCTCTATGGGCGGGGGACAGGCAACCCTCGCCCTTAACGGTACAGCAAGACACCTCTCGCAGGGGTCGGTTGCACTTTTTTGAGAAATTCTTTGGCAAGGTAAAGTCAGCAGTTGCTCCATTTCTTCTAAATTCTCTGAATTTAGTAAAGCCTACACTGTCAGGAAGCATCTTGTCCTAGCTAATCTTCAAGATACATGAGGTTCAGTAGCAACCTCATGTATCTGAAAAAAGAACTATCGATGCTCCTCAAGGGATCTAAACCTACTCCCTCCGTTTTATTTTCCTTTCCCGAACTGAGAACGAGAAATCCTGTGTTTTACATGCCTCGTAGAATGTCCATCAGTGAATGAAGAAGACATTGAAAGATCACACAGAAATGGATACGGTAATCTGATTTGATATTTCAGAGTTAGCAATACAAAACCTTTTTGAGTCTCTGAGAAGACGGTGTCTATGCATGGCATACCGAATCTGACGGTAAAGGAAGCAAAGAGCCCTCTTGATTTTGAGTTAGACGGCAGGAAAAAAACTATGATGTTTTTTGGAGCGATTCTTGCGTTTATAGGCAACATCATAATTTGGCAAATTAGCTGGACGGAATCCGTCCAGCTAATAACTTGTTGAACTAAACCGCTCCGCGGAAAAAGCCACCCACCGTGCCCTCTTGGGCAAATGTCTTGTTCCACACCACATATTTCAATAATTCCCAAATCTGACCAAGAAAACCGGCCATCTTTTTCAGTACAATATCTCATC
>JAZDOW010000203.1:0-2072 GCA_043798185.1 Pseudomonadota bacterium
ACCAACTCAACCTGAAACTTTTTATGCCCGGACAAAACTTGCTGCTGAAGAGATTGTACTGAATGCTAAGCGGGCAGATGGTCAACCGATCGGTACTGTCTTGCGTCTGGGTGCGGTTTATGGTTCACGGATCAAAGGGAATTACGAACGGCTGACACGTGCTTTGGCACGGCATCGTTTTGTCCCTATTGGGAATGGCCGGAACAGGCGCACATTGGTTTATGATAAGGATGTAGCGAGAGCGGCAGTATTGGCAGTGGAACACCCAGATGCGGCAGGACGTGTCTACAATGTTTCTGATGGAGGGTTTCACACACTGAACGAAATTATCACAGCTATTTGTGTGGCTCTTGGGCGAAGACCGCCGAGGTTTTCTTTGCCCATCGGTCCAGTATGTACATTGGTAGGTTTGATCGAAAAGGGAAGCCAAGCCATTGGTTTAAAGCCTCCGGTTACTAAGGCGATCATTGATAAATACACAGAGGATATTGCCGTTGACGGCAGTCTCATTCAAAAAGAACTGGGTTTTGTACCGGAATATGGTTTGGCGACCGGATGGAGAGAAGCAGTAGAGACAGTGAAGCAGTTGAGTGAGTAGAGTAAGTAAGTGAGTGAGTTGAGTGAGTGAGTAAGTGAAACAGTAAATAAAACAGTAAATAAAACAGTAGAGTGAGTGAGTTGAAAGATACAAGAAAAGCTTTTTTGCCGCAGATAGAAATCTGATGGACACAGATGAAAATCAAAATGCATTGTCTCTCGCAGAGGCGCAGAGAACGCTGAGAAAGGCGAGATATGCTTGTAACCAGTATTCAGAGACTACCGAATCCTGGTTACACTTCATGCATCTTAGATGCAGAAGATATAAGTTAATTTCTGGCGTCGGGATGGGCGCAGGTCAATGGGCGTAATGCCATAACATGGGAAGAAAAATTTAAACTAGGTTGTAGAAGGCCATTTTTTTGGCACCATCAAAGAAAATAATTGCGATACAGTCTCGAATGTCTGGGCATGCTGTGTGGCAATCTTAATATATTCTGATAATTTTGAGATTGCTTGATCCGATGGTTTTGAGGTGCAACATATTTAAGAGTGATATATATTGACATATATCACATTATTTGATAGCATTATTTAAAGCAAGATGCAGTGAAAAAAATTATCAAAGGACGACGAGATGAAGAACGCGAGAACCATTATCACGATTTCTGAACAAGAGAAACGTTGGTTGGCCACATACAGCGGACTCCACGGTGTTTCGCTAGCGGAGGCCATCCGCAGGGGTATTGCCTGTCTGAAAACAGCGGAGGGCCACAACGCCTATTGTAAACTTGTGCAAAACACCGCAGGAATTTGGAAGCAAGGTGATGCCCTAACCTACCAGAAAGAGATACGCTCGGAGTGGGGAAAATAGTAATGATAGAGAGGCTTCTCGATTCGGTCATTCTCATCGACCACTTCAATAACGTTCCGCAGGCGTCAGAATTTCTGCTTGCACTGAATCCGGACGAAACAGCAATCTCGGTGATCAGCTATGCCGAAATTCTGACTGGGCTGGACGAAGACGGAGTGAAAAAAGCACGGCCACTTCTCGGTAGCTTCAAGATGCTGAAAATAGATGCAGTTGTAGCCGAGAAGGCGGCTACACTAAGACGACAGCATGGCTGGAAGCTCCCTGATGCCTTCCAGGCCGCCATTGCCATACTCCAAGACATAAAATTGAGCACCCGCAACACTAAGGATTTTAATCCTGAGAAACATTCTTTTGTCGAGATTCCCTATTTTTTATGAGAGACCTTTGATGTTCTCGTAAAAAGACTGCAAATTCCATATTCTGTCATTCCTGTGAAAACGGGAATCCCTATCGGAAGCGGTCTCAATCGACGGACGCTGGTTTATGATAAAGATGTTGGGCGAAAGCCACCGAGGTTTTCGTTGCCCATCGGTCCAGTACGTACATTGGTAGGTTTGATCGAAAAGGGAAGCCAAGCCATTGGTTTAAAGCCTCCGGTTACTAAGGCGACCATTGATAAATACACAGAGGATATTGCCGTTGACGGCAGTCTCATTCAAAA
>JAZDOW010000251.1:0-5396 GCA_043798185.1 Pseudomonadota bacterium
AGTGAAGCCCTTTTTCTGTAACAATATCGACTTTTCTTCCCAGGAGTTGTTGGAGATCGAAAACCATTCCGCCAAGATCTAATAAGCTTCTTCCTTTTTCAAGATCGACCAGGAGGTCGATATCACTATCCAACCTTTCAAGCTCGTTTTTGACTGAACCGAAAATGCGAATATTATGTGCACCATAGCATTGTGCAATTTTGATGATATCCCTACGACGAAGTCGAAGTTCAGCTTTTAGTGTCATTTTCAATACCTGGGGAGAAGGGGGGTCAGGTCTCAACTCTTGACAAGCTAAGTTTCTCGGTATGTCAAGAGTTGAGACCTGATAATCATCTAAAAGGCACCTCTCTCAGATAGTCAGTGAGATACTCCTCTGCTATACTGAAAAGAAAGCGACCAAACTTTTACCAGGATGTGCCATATGCAATTATACGCCGGAATCGATTTACATTCAAACAACAATTACCTGGCAATCATTGATGAGTATTACCAACGAGTCTATCAGAAACGATTGCCAAATGAACCCGATGTATTGCTGGCTGAGTTGGCTCCGTTTCAGGAAAAGCTCGTTGGCACTACAGTGGAATCGACTTTCAACTGGTACTGGCTGGTGGATGCCCTGATGGACAATGGCTACACAACCCATCTGGCAAATCCTGCGGCAATCCAAATATACTAGTGAGGAGATGGGGTCAGGTCTCAACTCTTGACAAATTTAGTTTCTCGGTATGTCAATAGTTGAGACCTGATAATCATCTAAAAGGCACCTCCCTCAGTTGGTCAGTGGAAACTCCTCTGCTATACTTGTCGGAAATTTTTCATCATATTGCCGAAAGGTACCGACCAAATGGACAAGCAATGATGTAAAAAAAGGGAAAGGAAACGTAAAAAATGGCAATAAGTATCTGGCGTGGGCCTTTTCTGAGGCAGCGGAATTTGCCCGTCGCTACGATGAGCATGCCAAGACGTTTTTCAACCGCAAGGCCGGCAAAACCAATCGAATGATTGCCCATGGCGCGCTGGCTCACAAACTGGCAAGAGCGGCGTATTACATAATGAGGGACAATGTAGAGTTCGACCAGCGAAAGCTTTTCACATGATATTTGGACGGGACTGTGAACCTGTCGTGGGGTTGGCGAAAAACCATCAGACCTGATTGGCAACTGTCCCGTCCATTGGTTTTTGGGTTGCTTTACCGCCCATGCCGTGAACCATCATAGGGTTGGTTCAAAAACCATTTGATCTGTGAGAATCTTCATTTTGGGAACGGCATGGAACCGCTGATTTTCTGGACCGCCGAATGGCGGAAGGGGCAAGAGCGAAAAATGGAATGAATCATCTCCACGTTTCGTTTCTCCAGCCTTGATCCTGATGGGTGACTGGTGCGGCGGATTCTCCGCCGACACGCAAAAATGAAATATCGGGCGCGGAAAGTTGCTAAAAACCAGCTACATAAGACCATTCATATACAAGCCCTTGCAAAGAAAAATTGTGTTTTTTCTTGAATGGCGGAGTTTATTCATTGACAAGGAGCCTTTTAATGGGTGACCCTTAGTCACTTTTGGTTGTCTAAGATGGGGAAGAGGTAGTTTCCCTGCTCTGCAGAGGTTTCACATTAGGGCGTTTTGCTTTACCGGCCTGCCAGAGGTCACAGGCATCCTGCATGCGCAGCCAGAGTTCGGGGGTTGTTCCAAGCCACTGAGAAAGGCGCAATGCCATATCCACGGAAATACCACTTTTGCCGTTCAACAGCCTGGACAAGGTGATGCGGGAGACTCCGAGTTGCCGGGACGCCTCAGTAACACTTATACCTTCCGCTTCCAGGACATCTTCCTTTATGATTTCCCCAGGATGGGGAGGATTATGCATTGCACTCATATCTTTTCCTCTTAATGGTAATCCAGATAATTTACCAGCTCGACATCATCACCGACAAATTGAAAAATAACACGCCAATTGCCATTGACCCATACTGAGAAAAATCCTTTTTGTTTTCCCGTTAAAGGGTGCAGCCTGAATCCGGGCAGGCTGACATCTTCTATTTTTGTTGCCGCGTCTAACATACCAAGTATCCTTCTCAGCTTGGGCGCGTTTTTAGCCTGAATGCCAGCTTTACTGCCGGTTGTGTAAAAATTCTCCAACCCTTTATGTTGAAAACTTTTTATCATGTTTCATTGTAACTCGTAACTTTACAGCACACAACGCTAAAAAATGGGGTCTCAACTCTTGACACCTTGTCATTTTCAAGAGTTAGTGGTGGAAACATAAGTTTGGTTGCTTTTCTTGCCGGATTCTGCGTATTTGTGGGCAGCGTCCATAATTTCCACGCTTGATGTGTGCAGAATTTGTCAAGAGTTGACACCTGACCCTTGACGGTTCATGATCCCGCCGGACTTTGAGAGCGCGCGGCGGCTTCGCTAATACTTCTCGCAAATGTTGAAAATGCTTATCCATTGTTTTTTGTTTTCTTTTTCGTGCGCCATTACCTGCCTGGAGTATAAGAACAGCAAGTTGAACCTCTCTCTTTTCCATTTTTCCATCCCCTCCGAAATAACTTCCATTAAATCGGGGACAAAATGATTTTTTGCGAAAAGATGCCAAACAAAGTCAGTCCCCTTCAACCCAAGAGCCATAGGGCTTGGAGCCGGGGTGACAAGTTTGATAATGACAAGCGTGCTCTTTCACATTAGCAACTTATTGATTTTTTAGCTATTTTCTTGCTCTCCAGATACAAGGTATCCGGGCAAAAATCCAGACCGTTTATCCATTGAATACTCCCAAGAAACGGCTTGACGGATTTGAATATTCCGGGATCTTTTAGCTGGCTAAAGATTCCTTTCTCCATATATGGCTTAACATCGAAAATTCTCTCTTCATCATTGTCGAAGAGAATGTGTAAGGCAAAATCATCGGTTGGATGAACTGCTTTAATTCTCGGATTCATTGCACCCTCCATATTATCGCAACGGATCAATTTTAAATATTTCTTGTCCAGACGAGGCAAGTTCCCAATCTGCCATTAAATCTTCCCTATGTATTTCAATCCAGGCTTGCACCAGGCGCGTTTTATTGTGGGGAATTTTCCCATCTATGATCTCTCCGTCCGGTATTGAAAAAATTGCTTCGAATTCCTGATACCGAACATGAATGTGTGGTAAGTTATGTTGTTTCTTGTCAAAAAAATACAAAGAAATTATTATCCCATAAAACATCGAAATAACAGCCATATCCCCTCCAAATGATGTTTGGTTTGAATGTAACAACCCCCTGACTACCACTGTTTACGACTCGCCCTCAATTTTTCATAAGAAAGGAATTCTGCATTGCCCTTTACGACCTTTCTTTCAGCCCCCTTCCAGGCTTCTCCTGTGTTGTGCCAAACACAGCCGGGGCATTTTCTGATTTCCCCTTAGCTTATATCCGGGATATTATTGTCACGAACACCTCTTTTATCCATCGGAATACTGCCGTTTCAAACCGGACTGCTGAAGCAAAGGGTCAAGTCTGCTCTTGACTCTTGAACAATGGATTGAGTTCGACCGCTACGCGGATCGACTCAATCCTAATTGGTTATGCCGTAAGAAGTTCCAGTTTATTGATTCCAGCAAGTTTGATGTGCTGTTTTGCCTGCCGAAGATCATAAGCATCCTGTAAGGCGAGCCAGCTTTCAGGGCTTCGACCAAGAACAATTGAAAGTCTTAAGGCCATTTCAGGGCGTATCCCACTTTGCATTTTCAATATTCGGTTCAATGTGGAAGCGGCAACACCAAGTTTTGAAGCTGAAAAACGACAACTCAAACCAAAAGGTTCCATATACGTTGAATATACAAATTCGCCAGGATGCGGTGGATTATACATAGCCATCAGTGGTAGTCCTCATAGTTAAGAACGTGTACATTGCCATCAATAAACTCGAAGGTTAAACGCCAATTACCATCAACGGTAATGGACCAAATACCGGTCCGATTGCCATGCAACGGATGCAAACGGTAACCTGGAATGTCTAAGTCATCTATTATGCAAGCTGTGTCTAGCGCTGCCAATTGCATACGCAATTTTTTCGTATGATAAGCCTGAATGCCTTTGACAAAATTTTTTACTCCCCCGATACTCAACACTTCCCTGCCGTTTCAACTCGGTAATCCACCGCTCAACCGTTTTTGCGGGTAACCCGAGAGTGGCCAGCAAGCTGTGGCACCCGTTTCCCCGGCGCATTCAGGATATGCTCCAACAGCAAGTTTATTCCCTCACTTAATCCCTCACTTATTCCCTCACTTATTCCCTCACTTAATCCCGCACGGGCAACATTCAATGGCACAAGGAATTCTTAAGGAAAGCGACTATCCTGGCTGCTGCATGCCCATCGCCATAAGGGTTATGCGCTCTGGCCATTGCCTCAAAGACTTTTTTATCCCGCAAGAGGGTCGTAGCCTCGCGCACGATTGCTGCAGTATTGGTTCCAACCTGTTTTACCGTACCGGCAGTCACGGCTTCCGGACGTTCGGTTGTATCGCGCATTACTAAAACCGGTTTCCCCAGTGAAGGCGCCTCTTCCTGCACTCCGCCCGAGTCGGTGATAAGCAGGTATGACCTGTCCATCAGATAAACAAAGGGCAAATAATCAAGAGGATCAATCAAATGTATCGCATGGATATTTTTTAAGATTCTGTTAACAGGTTCCTGGACGTTGGGGTTTAGATGGACTGGGTAAACCACTTCGATATCTGCATGTGTCTCTACAAGGGTTTTAAGTGCTTGGCATATATTTTCAAAGCCTGCACCAAAGTTTTCTCGGCGGTGTCCGGTTACGAGAATCATTCGCTTCTGGTTGTTAAGAAATGAGAAACGGGTTTGCATTTCAGTTTGTAGTGCGACGTTTCCACGAAGCAGGCCAACTGTTTCCAGTAGTGCATCAATGACTGTATTGCCGGTAACAAGGATTTTGGAATCATCCACACCTTCGACAAGCAGATTTGCTCGGGAACGATCTGTTGGTGCAAAGTGGTAGGTGGTGATTGCGCCTGTTATGCGGCGATTCATTTCTTCCGGCCAGGGCGAATAGATATTGCCGGTGCGAAGACCTGCTTCAACGTGGCCTACAGCGATCTGCTGATAATAGGCGGCTAAACCAGCCGCCATGGTTGTTGTCGTATCGCCATGCACAAGCACCACATCCGGTTTGAATTCTGCATAGACATGTTGCAGGCCCTGCAGGACATTGGTGGTAATATCGGTAAGATTCTGACCAGGTTTCATGATATTGAGATCGAAATCCGGTTTTATTTTAAATAGTTCCAGGACTTGATCGAGCATTTGCCGGTGTTGGGCAGTAACGCATACCCTGCTTGCAAATATGTCGGGGTATTTGGCGAGCTCTTTTACAACCGGGGCCA
>JAZDOW010000167.1:0-23761 GCA_043798185.1 Pseudomonadota bacterium
ATGCCCCCCCAACGTGAGTGCTATGCCCCCCTTGCGTGAGTGCTATGCCCCCTCCCATGCCCAGCTTTTGGGCGATTTTTGCCCCGGGCTTTTGCACATGGACTTTGTCTTCAGCATCGATTTCCCAGCCGTCGATGGCACTTGAGGCGATCAGCTCGTTCATGGCGAAACGAAGGTTACGCCGAAAATCGGTCAGCCTGTTGCAGTCGGAACCGCAAAGATACTTCAGAGTGGTTACCTTGATCGGAAACGGGTCCCGATGACTGGCATAGAAACCATGCAGCCATTTGGCTAAGTCGGCTTTCAATTGCAGCCGCTGTTTCCATTGCACCTGCGTCCAGCCCGCATTGAACAAGGCGGCAAGCTTAGGGTTAATTTTCAGAAAATAGCTCTGCTCCTGCTCGTTGCAATAGAATTCGTCAACCAAGGATCCAGCGTAGGTGATGGTTTCACTGCTGTAGGCCCGGTGAATCTCCGTGGTGATTTCGAGGGCATTGGCTTTCAGCCGACGAAGAGAGTCTTTGAGCCATTCCCGTCCGGATTTTCCTGGCTGCCGACCGATCGATCGTAAAAAGCCTTTGACAGTAAAGCGGATATACCAGGCAGAGTCTGGATCAAGGTGATATTTATGCAAGTGCAGTGATTGCACTAAGACGTCGAGGTCTCCTTGGTCCAATTGCCAACCCGTATATCGGATGGTCAAACCTTTGAACGTGCCGATAGTTTCTTTTTTAACAGCACGTCGTTTCCCGCGTTTAATTACCCCAAAAAGAGCCGAGCGCAGGTATATGTTCGGAACACCTCGTGTATGAGCTGGCCAGTCCGGAAGGACGGGATGTTCTTCATGATATCGGATCTCTTGCTGCACCTCCGGTGAGAGTCTTTGAAGGATACCGGCATATCGATCGCTTTCCTGTTCCATGAACTTGTCACCAGCTATGAATGTTTTTCGATTTTCTTTTACGCCCGGGTTGAGAAATGGTTTGTTCGAATTTTTTCGATCCGTCCAGGAATCGGTCCAGATCATTTTTTCGGAACAGCAATTTTCCTTTTTGCTGTCCTGACGGTCGTGTAAAAGGGATTAATCGTTGCTCAACCGCGAGTCGCCTGAAATGATCGGGAGAGTAACCGACATATTCAGCAGCATCCTTCAGGGACATGATTCCCTTGGACGGTGGTTCCCCCTGGATCAGCAGTTGAATGATCCCGACCGCTTGAAGTATCTCAGATTGATTGTTTTCGATGGCAGCCAGCCTGGCATCAAGGTCCATAGTCAAAGTCCTGGATACATGAATTTATCGATGGCTTGTCGTTTTTCTTCTGGTGAGCCAAATACCCAGAAGCACCTGTCAATGCAAGTAGCCTCTTGAAGGCGTTCGGCGACCTTTCGCGGACACTCCTTTCTTCCCGCAAGAATATGACACAAGAAGCCAGGACTGATATCGACCAACTCCGCGATTTCTTTTTGCGAGATTGATTTCTTGATAGGTTCCATGAAAGATGTTGATATTTCTTGTGCGTTAATTTGTCAAATAAAAAATGAAGGGAAAACAACTTAAGTGCATATTTTTATTGATTAATTGACCTATAGGTAAATAATATACCTATAGGTCAATTAATTTCGAGGTATAGGCAGTTCCAGGTGGAACTGAATCATTTATTGCAGGAAGAAGGCAGGGGTGGGCAAACGCGACTTGCCACGGCCAAGGACATAGATCGTGACTATCTGAATGCTATTTGCGAAGGGTCGCCAGGCAGGATCGGACGAGACTCGGGCAAGAATTTGCTGATCATTTTGAAACGACATTTGAGCGAATGGAACTCCGACCATGTGTGGTATTTGGCGTTTTGACTTGATTTGGTACCATTTTATATTATAATATATTATCAGATGGTATTAACGGAGGTTACATTATGCAGAAAAATACGAGCGTCACATTAGGTGCACATTACGAAAAGTTTATCGCTCAGCAGGTTTCCCAAGGCTATTTTAGCACAGCGAGCGAGACAATAAGGGCCGGATTGCGGCTTCTAGAGGAAAGAGAGGTCAAACTAACCCTATTACGCCGAGCGCTTGTTGAGGGCGAAGAAAGCGGCACCGCTGATTATTCCCTCAGTGGATTGATTGATTCGCTTGACAAGGAAAGTCTCGTTTAATGGCCAAATTCAGTCTTACCAAGCGGGCAATGGCTGATCTCGTAGACATTGGCCGCTACACCGAAGAGCATTGGGGGTTTGAGCAGCGCAACAAATATCTCACCATGCTGGATAGTTGTTTTCATGATTTGGCCGAAAAGCCTGCCGAAGGAAGAGATTGTAGCGATATCCGGCACGGTTATCGGAAGATAAATGTTGGCAGCCATGTTGTTTTTTATCGTCAAAAACAAAGCGATGAGATTGAGATCGTCCGTGTGTTGCATGGACGTATGGATTTAGAGACAAAACTTTGATGTTCTTTACCCCGAAAAGCAAATCGTTTCATATTTGGTTAAATCAACCTCTTGTCGAGCTTGCCAAAGATCGTAATTGTCCTGCATTAGCAACCAACTTTCAGGGGATCGACCCAAAACTTTTGAAAGTTTCAATGCCATTGCCGGGGAAAGGTCGGTTTTTCCATTCAGCAATCGGCTAACCAGTCCAGCGCTAACCTGTAATTTACGCGCCAACTCATTTGAACCAATCTTGAACGGGTCCAAATACACCCTTTTAATAAATTCCCCTGGATGCAAAGGGCTATGTTGTTGAATAGTCATTTTATATTCCTTAACTCAGTAATAATAATCTTCGTAGTTGACTATGTGAGTGTCACCGTTTTTTAAATTCAAATACTACTCAAAAACCGCTACAGTGCTAAATATATCGATTCGTATTGTATCTCTCAACCAGAACTGTTTTTTCTGATCATAGCAGATAAACTTGACTTTAGTTCATGTTTACCATTATTGTGTTGATATGGAATTTAACTCGGCAAAAGAGCTATCCAAGGATGATGCAGCGGCTTTGATCCGCGATATTGTCGAGAATGGGACACTGATAATCTCCCGACACACTAAAGAGCGTATGGCCGAAAGAGGTTACACAACTCAGGATGTGGAATTCATTCTTACGCATGGCAAAGTACAATCAAGCGAGTTTGATAAGCTGACCGGCAATTGGAAATACAGATTCCATGGTGATGATCTTGACGGGGGAACGGGAACGGTGATTGTCGCCATAGCCAGAAGAATGAGTTCGATTGTCATTACAGTGCTGGGGTAGGAGGAGAAAGATGGAAAAATGCTATTCTTGTGGTGAATCCCTGGAAGTCATCAGGGACCAGCCCTATGAATATTCAGAATGCGGACTGAATGTAACCCTGTTGGGAATAACTCAGTATCGGTGCCGGTCGTGTGGTGAGGAATTCGCCGCCATTCCCAGTCCTCAAAAATTACACAGGGTAATTGGCGTTGAAATCTGCCGGAACAAGAAAGCACTCCTGAAGCCCGAGGAAATAATTTTCATACGTAAAGAGCTTCGCCTTAAAGCCAAGGATCTTGCCCGAATACTCGGAGTTTCCGATTCTGTGGTGTCTCGGTGGGAAAACGGCAAAGCCACCATCGGCGAAGGTAATGACCGGCTGTTACGGTCGATCTTTCTTTCCTATGCTTTGCCGTACTCAGCCGAACACGAATGCACTCCGAGCATGTTGGATGTTCTAAGGGATCTACCCCCGAAAAGGAAAGAAATAGAGCAGCCGACTACCATCAAGTTGAACCCACAGGAATGGTTGCTGCTTGATGCGGTGTGCTCAGTGAAGACTCTGTTTTAAAATCTGCTGCAACTGGTTCGGTAGAAGTCAGGGAATTTCCAAAAGGGTTTCGCTTGCCGGTCAATCGTTCCAGTAAGTGGCTGCGTAAGCGTGACCATTTTTCAATTCGAGTACCACTCGCCAATTCCTTGAACCTGAGATCGCCCATTGCTCCCCTCCCCTTTCAACGGATGTAACCGAACTCCTGGCAATTCCATATCTTCTCAACAATCGGGACGCTCTGTGCATGGCTCGCGAGGTCCTGGCAATTTTGCTTTCCGTCCACCTGCCAACTCTCCTTCGATAAGAGATTTAATGTCAGGATATGGATATATGGTGACGGCTCCGTGTTCAGCCAAACATCCTGAATCGATTGACGGTCCATATACACTATAGTTTACTCTCCCCAGTAATCTCAGTAAAACACCTTGCTCTGCCCGATGATGCGCAGTGTGTGTAATCCTTCTCAGCAAAATCCAGGATCTTGATCTTTTTACATCAAAAAAAGATACCTCAACTTCCCACCAGGCTTTATCCTTTTCCTTAAGGATGGCAAGTCGTTTTCCACTATCTTCAGCGTACCGCTTTATAAACTCGATTCGAGTTTCCGGATTAGGTAAGGGAGGTGCTCCAACATCAACGCCTAGCATATTGCAAAACCACCTGTTTTCGCTCAAACACTGATGCACCATGTGTTCGAGGGCATTTCTATCTCTTTTATCCAACGGATGAGGGCGAATTGCAAGATCTTCATCCATGAATGTGCTCCAAACACTGAGGATTTTGAGTCGTTCTGTATCATAGGTGTCGATGAGAAAATCATATTCCATCTTTTTCTCCTTTTCTGGACTTGATTGGATGTGACATAAAGGGTAATCCCCTGATATTTTTTAACAACTGATGGAAGGGGTGGCGTTCAACTGTATCCGGTTTTGTCTCTCAGACCGCGCATAATATCCCAGCAGTATGCCACCCACATCACGAACACCAACGACAACAGTCACCCTCTCTTGATTTTTGTCTGGTTCCAGATACACCTCATTCTCACCCTTTTGGAGTCGGTCGTGCGCTTCGGTAATTTGATTTGCTGAAATTGAATTATGGCAGTCGAGTATTGATTTCCCTATTAAATCTGAATAGCCACGTTTTTCATAATAGCGAACCTTGGCAGATCGATTCAGATATCGGATGATGTGGTCGTTATCGACAAACACGATAGGATTTTTAACACTGTCAAGAATCGCTTGGTAAGTATCTTGATTCATAAGGACCTCATTGACCAACGATGTTGAGAACAACAACGCCTTCTTAGTGGAAAATCAATTACATCATGCTAAAGGAGGTGGTGCAGGTGGCAACTCTCCTCGTTTGAGTGCCTCGCGAGCCGCTTTAACCGGAATGCCCGCCTCGCAAGGCACCCCCACTTGGCACAATCCACATCCATACCCGGCAAATTTGTAAGTTTCCTTGACATAATCACGAGACCGGACAAGATGCTGGCGGCACTTTTCCTTGTCATGGCCGGACTGGGTTATGGCACGAGCCGGGCAACGGTCAATACATTTACCGCAGGTCCCATCGGCATAGAAAAGGCAATAGTCGTGATGTCCGGTGTAGAGGCGCGGGGTTGGCGAAAGTGATATCTTAGCAACTACGGACCCAACACGCATCGCTTTTCCCTTGGCGGTGATAAGACCGTCACAGAGACCGAATGTTCCAAGCCCAGCCGCATAGGCGGCATGACGTTCAGACCAGGAAGATGCATAAGAAAAACGTTGTGATTTAATAATGGTCCAATTGGGGGCAAGCATGGGAGCAATTGCCGGATGTCCCATCCCTTCAAGATGCTCGGCGACATGCTTTCTCAAGGCTACATTGAATTCTTCACCGTACACCCTGATCCTAGCCCATTCCTCGGCGGGAAACATATTGGCCCGCCGATTGGCCATACGAACTATTTTACGTTGAGGTAAAACCCACGAAATGACGGTGAGCTGCTTTGCGCTTACATTTTCTTCGGAACGATGTTGGTTGAAAATTTCCCAAGGGGTCCAGTGGAAGGCGCCTACATATTCCTTATATTGTTGCCAGATCGGATCAGCGCCAGAGGAAAAACCTACCAAAGCCGTGTCCCAGGCGGACTCACCGGATGCATCCTGCATGGTATTGAGAGGCGAAGTGGCGATAAATTGCTGAATCAAATCGGTAACAAATCGGTGCGATATGGTCGATTTTTCAATCATTGCAAGATGCTCCTCTAAATTAACAGCAGGTTTTTCTTCTGATTTATCTTGTAACGAAACTATCAGCTTCCCCTCAAATTCTTCCGAAAAATACACTACCGTGATAATTCCTCAACATCAATAACTTGAGATTGCCAGGCAAAAACCTCTTGAAAATTTAATTTCACATCATGTTGACCTGCTTACTGAGAATCGAATTAATCAGCTGTCTCCTAAACCTAGCAACACGGAAAGGTGTTTTTTGACCTTTCGAAATCCGGACATTGCTCTGAAATGCCGGGCAAGAAAAAAATATCTAGAAATCCCAGATAATTCCAGATTATTGTTGTCCTTATACGTCGTTGGCGTGTGGGGATATTGATAATTCTAGTCACACTCTTTGCCATTTTCTTGTAACTCGTTGCTTCAGAGTTATCTTCTTGACAGAAAACCGTTATTTTTAATCAAAAGCACGGACGATCAATGATCTTAGTGCTCAATACCTTTGATAAAAGTCTACGAGACAAAGTGAAAGAGGACAAGTATGAAAATTTTAATAATTGGTGCAACGCGCGGAATTGGGAAAGCATTGCTTGAAACTGCGCTTGAGAATAAGTTCGATATCACCATCCTTGCAAGAATACCTGAAAAAATTACAGTTTCACACCCACAGCTCCGAGTCGTTAAGGGTGATGTCTTGGAATCTGAATCTCTAAGAGCAGTTGCAAACGGGCAGGATGCTATTTGTTCGTGTATTGGAGTGCCAATTACCTTTAAACCGGTAGATCTTTTTTCAAAAGCAGCTCGTAATATACTTGTTACCGTAAAACAAAATCCAGGACAGAAATACATTGCAGTGACCGGGATTGGGGCGGGTGAATCGAAAGGGCACGGCGGTTTCCTCTATGACAAAATATTCAAACCTCTTTTATTGAAAAATATCTATGCTGACAAAGACAGGGAAGAAGAGCTTATCAAAGGTAGCGGGGTTGATTGGATGATCGTACGACCTGCTAGTCTAACAAATGGAAAACTCACTGGTAAATATCATATTTTTAACGATCTGAAGGGAGTCACTGCTAAAAGAATTTCTCGTTTGGATGTTGCTGATTTTATATTGAAGCAATTACAAAATCCGACTCAATTCGGTAAGACACCATTGCTGACATATTGAAATAATCATACGATTTCAGTAAGTTTAGTTCATCCCCCGTCTGAATTTTACCTTACCCCGTATAAGAGGAGCGACAATTAGCTATGTCTTTCGTGGCCAGCCCGAAATATTTCCAGAAAATATTGATGCTCAGGAAGTATAAGGTTCTGAATTTCTTTCTCGGTTTACAATTGCCAATTGGAATCTCTATTTCATGGAAAGAAAGCAAAATCAGAAAGAGGTAAATTCAAATTGCATTTTACCTAGATCATGCTATTCTCCATTCTAGAATCTAGAATGGAGAATGATTCATGTTGAAGCCACAGGATATTTTCGTACTGCTTAAGCTGGTTGTAATGAACTCACGACCATGGTCGTATCCGATTTTGGCAGTGGAACTAGGGATGAGCCCTTCCCAGATTCATTCGGCGGTCAAGCGTGCCTTAGCCGCAAATCTGGCCGTACGCCATAGTGAGAAGATCGTGCCCCATTTCAGAAATCTCGAGGAATTTCTCATCCATGGCCTTAAATATGTTTTTTGGGCTGAGCAGGGAGAGATGACCAGGGGGATGCCGACCGCCTACGCAGCCCCCCCTCTTGCGGACTTATTGGTCAGCTCTACTGTGGAGCCTCCCCCGGTCTGGCCTGATCCGGACGGCGAGGTACGTGGGATTGCCTTTCAACCATTATATAAGGCGGCTCCCCAGGCAGCGCGCGCTGATAGGAATCTCTACGAGCTGCTATCCTTGGTGGACGCGGTTCGCAGCGGCCGAGCCAGAGAGAGGGAAATCGCCACGAAGAAATTGCAAATGCGATTGGAGCGGTATGCATCGGATAACAAATCCCAACCTTGAGATCTTGGAAGTAGCAGTCGAACTCCTTGACGAATTGATCGACCAGCTGGTTTTCCTGGGTGGCTGCGCCACCGGTCTATTGCTCACAGATATGGCCGCCCCGCCGATCCGTGCCACACAAGATGTGGACGTCATCACCGAAGTAGCTACCATGACAGAATATTATCGGTTGGCCGAACGGTTGCGAGCAAGTGGTTTCCAAGAAGATACTAGTGGGGATGCCCCTATTTGCCGCTGGAAAGCGGGCGGCCTTCTCCTGGACGTCATGCCGACTAATCCACAGTTGCTCGGCTTCGGGAGCGAATGGTATCGAGAAGCTTTCGAGACGGCAACGCTCCAGACTCTGCCATCAGGGAAGGGCATTCACATGATCACAGGACCTTATTTTCTGGCGTGCAAGCTGGCAGCCTTCAGAAGCCGCGGTGAAGGTGATTACTTAATGAGTCACGACATGGAGGATATAGTGACAGTATTGGATGGAAGGCCTGAGGTTGTGGAAGAGATCGGTCAGGCTCGAATCACGCTGCGGCACCACCTGTCCGAGAGCTTCCGGGAGCTTTTTGAAAGTCATCAATTTCGTGAGGCCCTCTCAGGACATCTGCCGCCGGATTGGGCGAGTCAATCCAGGGTCCCGACCATTCTCTCACGCATAAAGCAAATAACTGAATTGTGAAGAGCAAGTGTTCATGGAGAAGCTCATCGACAAAATTCATATTTTGTTGTTAGGAATCTGGGCAAGCAGAAGTTCCAAGGTACAGTAGTTATGGTGCGAGACGCGTTATGTTGTGTGTTTTCTTTTCTGTTTTCTTTTCTTCCCTCCTTTTGTAGTGGTTAATTTTTGTCTCTTCTTCCTCCTTTTTCTTTGGATTTCGTTCCTTTTCTTCCTGCTTGGCCGATAAGTACTGGGAAAGTACTCATAACCAACAAAAGGCCTGAAGTAGCCACTTCGCGCCTATCTACGGACATCCCATAAATACGGACGCCCAACAAGCACCTGCATAAAATCACGGCTTTCGTATTTGTTCAAGTACGGGAGAATGGAAATCATTCTACTGAAGGTTGTTTCGTGCAGGCGGTGTGCCAGGATTTTCTTTATCTGCCAGAGCTGTTGGCGAGGGCAGGCCTATTGTTGTGATGCTTGTCGACAGGCATCCCAGCGAGAAGCACACTGTCTGGCACAGAGACAATATCGCCAAACAGCAAAAGGTCGGGAGACCCACCGGCAAGGGGAAAGAAGGCGAAGAATGCACGATACCGAAAAAACCGTGGCTGATACATCTTCTACACCTACTATCGAGCATGATAGATTACCTCCAGATCGCCCGTTTATTGTTCCTTGTTGCCATTTTTGCGGTGAAAATGGTGTGATTGTGGAGCATTTTCCACGACGGGGCTATGGAAAAAGGAATTTAGCAACCAATATCAAGTCATTTTTGACATCCTGGAGGCGCACATGATCAATAGAAACCCTCTTGTTAGCAATCGCATCAGGAAGATAGACGGAAGTTTTGCCTGGATCAATCACAGCTTTCTTAGAAGGGGCTTTTTTACCAGCCTCACCCAAAATGAATTGCTCCTGTATTTTTTCCTGGTACTTGTGGCTGATCGCCAGGGACTTTCCTATTACCACTACGACAAGATCTGCTCTTTGCTCTGTTTTTCTGTGGATGACTATATTGTTGTCCGCGACCAGTTGATAGAAAAAGACCTGATTGCCTTTGACGGCAACTTTTTTCAAGTTCTCTCCTTGCCGCGAATGGTTGTAAAGCAATCCGCCAGGTTGCTCAAAAACCAAGACGACATGGAAACATTTGACCCTGCCACAATCAGGCAAATAATCCGCAGACAATTCAACCGTGGCCATGAATCATAAGGATTCAAAAAGACTCTCGCAGGCAGTTGAACAATATCTCCTGCAGCGGATCGAACAGGGAAATACGGATACGTTCATCGACACTCAGGGTAAGATCCTTCAGGATTTCCATCTTTTTGTGGAGCGGCAGCCAAAAGAATGGGATGAGATCTTTACCCTCGAAACATTAAAAGCCTTTATGCGACAAGGTAACAGTAATGAACGACGACGCGCGGTTCGGGGACTGGCAAGATTTCTTTATAAACAGAGGCAAATCTCTCAGCCCATCCCATTAAAATCAAGACCAAAACTTCCCGCCATTTTTGAAGACCATCTGCATTATTGCGCCACCGCCCGGTATGACACAGAAAAAACAGTACAGCATACACGACGAGTTCTCGAGGCATTCTACCTCTATCTGGGGCGGCACGACCTCAACCTTTCGGCAATAACCATAGAGCAAATAGATGCCTTTAATCAGGAATATAATGCAGCTTATGCCCAGCAGAGCCAAAAACTTAATCGAAGCTATCTCAAGCTTTTCCTGAAATATCTGTATCATGAGCGCCGTGTGCTCACGCGAGACATTGCTGCCTTGCTCAAAGTGCCGCGAATATTTCATAGGACAAAACCACCCTGTTTCCTGCGCACTGATGAAATCCAACAACTCTTTGATAACATGACACTGTCAACCCCTGCAGATTTGCGAACCTATGCCATGATTCATATCGCGTATACTATGGGGCTACGGCCTCAGGAAATTTGCAAGCTCACCTTGGATGATATTCAATTCAGCAAAGCCGAGATGCACATAAAAGATCGTAAGGCCGGCGCACCAATCACACTGCCCATCCCACTCAAAACACTCAAAGCTATTACCGCCTATCTGGTCGGAGGTCGCCCGAAGAACAACTATCGCGAACTTTTTCTGCAAGGCAACCGTCCCAACAGACCTGTCGGTTATATGACTGTATACTCTACCATAAAAGCGTGTATGCAAAAGGCTGGTTTGCCCAAAGAGGCCACCCCCTATTGGCTACGACACACTCATGCACAGCACCTGCTGGAAGCTGGGGTCTCTGTCTTTGAGATCAAGGAAATGCTTGGTCAGGCCGACATCGAGGCGACCAAAAGATATCTCCATATTCATATCAAACTGATGAGGAGGGTTATTCTTGGTGAACTCGTTTGAAAGTTTTCTGGCGCCACAGATGGAAAGCTACTGCGAATATCGCTGTAGTCTTGGCTATTCCGCAAAAGCACTGGACAGTCTGAGACGATTAGATCGTTTCCTGGTATCGAAGAATGTTACCACGCTCAAGACGCTCACCCCTTTGTTCTTCCTGCAGATGCGAACTGATCTTGCGATAAACCAGAACACAATAAATAGAGTAATTTATGCCTTGCGTGGCTTTTTTCACTACCTCGTACGGATTGAGTTCTGTCAGCATAATCCTCTTACCGGGATTCCCCGTTTCAAGGAAAACAACATTATCCCCTTCATTTTCTCCGACCAGGAAACTGAACATCTGCTCGAAGAAGCCTGGAGGCAGGTCCGTAGAGGGAACCAGGCCTTTTTCCTTAAGGACATGAGTTGTTGCCTGGCTCTACAGCTCCTGGCCCGTTGCGGCTTGCGGATCTCGGAACCCCTGCGACTGAAACTCAAGGATTTTAGAGCTGACGAAAGAACAATCTATATTAGAGAGACAAAGTTCCGTAAAGATCGTTTGATCCCCATCCCTGTTGATGTAGCAAGGCATCTGTCGGATTACCTCTCCCTTCGCAACACCTTGCTGCCTGCAGATAATCGGAATCCGTACCTTTTGGTCAGCGATCCCGTTAAGGGCCTAAATAATGAACAGGTTCGTGATTTTTTCCATCAAGCTGTCAGAGACATCGGACTTGCTCAACCCAAACGGGTTATCGGCAACACCAACATCAGCGCCCCAACCCCACACAGTCTACGGCATTCCTTTGCGGTCAACACCCTCAGGCGGATATCAGCGCGAGGTGATTCACCACAGAATGCCCTTTCAGTTCTTGCGGTATACATGGGGCACAAAAAATACACTTATACCATCTATTACCTCAAACTGATCGATGCAGACCAGCGCCGGAATCTCGTTGATTTTATGATTATCTATCCATCGAAACTATGAAACTTTCAGTCTGCATCCACCAATTCTTTGAGCAGTATCTCCCTCGGATCAAAGGGTGCGGGCTCAATACGATCAAGAGCTACCGTGATGTTTTCTCACTCTTTTTGCCCTTTGCCAGGGATACCCTTGAGATGCCCATTGACTCTCTGCAAGTTGAGCAACTTACCCCGGAACTGATTGTCAACTTTCTTGGTTGGCTCGAAAAAGAGCGGGCAAGTGGTGCCAGAACCAGAAATCACCGACTGGCGGCCATAAAATCACTGGCCAAGATGATCCTCTTTATGCATCCGGACAAGAGAGGGGTTGCAGCAAGGATATTGGATATTCCCAAAAAACGGTACCACAGAAATATAATCGGCTTTCTTTATCAGGAAGAAATTCTGGCGGTCTTCAATTCCGTCGATCTCAACTCAGCACAAGGCTTCAGAAATTATACCATGCTTCACTTGCTTTTCGACTCCGGTGCCAGGGCCAGTGAAATTGCAGCCCTCGACCTCGATTTCTTTGATCCACAGAATAAAACGCTGGCCATTCTCGGTAAGGGCGGGCACTTCAGAATGATAAATCTCTGGCCAAAAACGACAGATCTTCTTTGTCAGTATATCAAGAAGTACCGGATTACACCACATACGCTCTACCGGAATCGTTTGTTTCTCAATCAGCAGGGAAAAGAATTTACCCGGCACGGAATATATCGGCTCTGTCTAAAATATCTGGAAAAAGTCCTGCCGGGAAAACGGTTGCAAGATCTTAATCCTGCCCACAGTTTCAGGCATTCCTGCGCGGTAAATATGCTCATGGCCGGTCACCCCATATCTGACATAAAAAACCGTCTCGGTCATGAAAGCGTTAAATCAACAATGGTCTATCTGCATCTTGATTTGGGGCACCGACAGCAGATTCAGAAAAAATTCGTCGCCTATACACAGTCACTGACCAATCAAGATGACAAGATAGATGAATTGATCGACTGGAAGAACAAAGAGGAAATTTTAAATTGGCTTGATACCCTTTAGGGGGCTCCTTGCTCCCCCATATGGGTCACGGACAAGTAGCAAAAACCCCAATAAGTTATGTTACCTGAAAAAGGAGAATCACTCTTGAAAATGGTAAAACTGCCCGAAATAAAAGAAGAAATTAGAGCAGACATGGTTTGCCAAATATATCTTGTAATTTTACCAAGTTAGGTAAACGCGCAACATAACAGTAGAAAGCTCAACCTGAAGCGATAACTGAAAATTCACACCTTATAAATGGCAATATTAACGCAAAAATCACCAGTTCATCTGGTGTATTGAATTGTTGGTAATACGTATGCTGTCCCTCGCACTCCATTTATCCCTCGTACACCGAGTCCGGAACTCACGGAACTCCGCCAGAAGTCGAGAAATCATAGCTGATGCATGTCGATCTCCATTGCGAGATAGCTGTTGAATGAATTCTCGAAATATTAGCACATATCTTTCTGATATTTCAGCAAAGTCAACAAATTTGGCTGCCATTTATTGCTATAAATTTTCGAGTAGCCCATAAGATTATTCGAGCCCATCTCACAACTACTTATTCCATCAGCGCCTTC
The DNA here is from genome assembly GCA_043798185.1 of Pseudomonadota bacterium. Lineage (GTDB taxonomy): Bacteria > Desulfobacterota > Desulfobulbia > Desulfobulbales > Desulfocapsaceae > Desulforhopalus_A. Next base: position 13,607 of record JAZDOW010000167.1, read on the forward strand.
AGCTGTTGTTCACTCCCCATCGGCTAGTGGAAGGAATTGGGTGAAGGTTTGCTGCTTAAGACAGACTAATGGCCTCCGAGATCTCGAATTCCTGTTGATTATGGTTATTCTTGGTCGATATGACCTGAAAGACGCGATATTCTTTGCTATAGTCCTTCCCTGTAATATTATCCGATGAAATAATGCGCACGTTGCTGGCCGCAGACTTCTGGGCTTTCTCCAGGTCACGCTTGCAGGCGGCGGGCATCCTTGTCTCCGATAGGTCATAGATGTTAAACTTCAGGTCTGCCATACCGGCCAATGCCATGATCCTGTCGTCTTCGCCCATTCCCTTAACTGCGATGATCATCAGGCTGGCATCCATGCCTTTGACCAGTCGCACCAGCGCGTGCAGAAGGAGAGGGTTTTTGTCCAGCAAGGGATAGCGTTCGGGAAGGTGCCCTGTGGAGTTGAACAGTACTCGAGTGATCTTATTCTTTTTGTCTCCACCATTTTCATCCTCAATGCCATTTATGTCCTCAATGAATTTTTTGACAATATGCAGGAATTCTTCAGGAAGCAGGAATCCGGCATGGAAATTCAAGACGTATATCGCTCCAGCGCCAGGCGGAGGTTTAACTCTATTTTTTTTTTCGACTGCTATTTTCCCTGGCGGAAGATACATGTCGATGTCTACCTTCGGGTTTCTTAACCATTTTAAACCCTGGAAGGGCTTTGAATCATAGGCCTTCCCAGAATCTTCCCACCAGTTATGCTTATCGGCGACGGCTGAATAGTTTATGGTCTGCCCCAAGTTGATGACAAGCACACTTTCCTTGTCGTCTTTTGCGTGCAAATAGCTCATTCCGATGGCCAACTTGTGTCCGCCAGACCTTCCCTGGAGCACGATGAGAGCATCCTTGGCTATGCCGGTGTCGCCAAGGGGTTTCTTGTGCACCATTGCATTTAAAACTTCATTTGTTGAGAATCGCGCGTTAAGTCGCTGTTGCTCCCTAGCATGTGACTCTTTTTCACTCTTGGATACCAGACTATGAATGCTCGGATATACCTGGAAACCAGGTTCATCATTGCTGCAAATGTCCAGTAATCGATGCTGTTGTTTTCCATTGTCCCGTCTGATCTTAAACGGATGTTTGCCCAAAACATGTCTTTGGCATCTTGATTTCGCTACTTCCAATGCCTTGTATTGATAATCGCCTTCTATCCAGCTGAGCCGAACCACGATATCAGCCAGAAACTCGACTTCAGACTGAAAAGCTGTAATTTCACTGGACGGAGTATGTTCAATGATGTGAATTCCTAAAACGCCATACCACGAAATGAGCCTGAAAAGCTGTTGAATCTGCTGCCTGGCCAGAGGAGTGCGCGAGAAGGCATTCAGATTATCAATGACAATGGAGCTCAAGCTGCAATTTCGTTCGCCAGCCATGAACATTTTCCGGTTTTCTTCGAGGAGTTTGGATATCTGTTCGTACCGGAACCAGAATAAGCGCTCTTCGTCCACCGCACTACCGTAACTTCGTGGGGCGAGTGCAAGCAAAAGTAGAACAGGCTTTGTTTTTTCTAAACTATTAATATAGGCTTCTTGCCGTTTGCCCGAATTAGGGAAAAACTCTAAAGGATCAGAATCATGAAGGTCCAGGCCCCTGGTCATTTGCCGGATGGATTCCAGGGGTTGTTCCAGCGAGTAATAGGCATTGATGGCTGGACCTATGACGTCAATTCCATCAAAAAGGATACCCTTGGAAATGAGCTCCATTGCTAAAGTACTCTTCCCAACCCCTGCAGGCCCTGTAATCAGAAGGTTTATGCCGGCATGTGAAGGACCGGACTCTCCACAGCTGCACCGCTCAATTTCAGGAAACAAAATCGCGTGCTCAGGGTTGGTCTCGTCTAACAGATAGCTGAGTTCTTCGTTCCTGATGTGGATATATTTCGGTGGCCTCTGTGTTTTTGGAGACTGCGGCACTTTTTTACCTTCATTCGTCCCACCGATGATTTCATACAGCCATTGGCAAAAGCTCTTGAGTATCTTATGAGTTTCTTCGTAAGATATTCTCTCGTTACCAGAAGTGGAGCTGAAGGCCATGCTCCATTCGCCGTCCAAGGCAGCTATGATGATCTTGCGTTTCTCATTTGTAGATTCTGGTCCCAGTTGTTTCAAGCATTCAAGCAAACGGGATTTCTCTTCGCCGGGGCGGTGGAAAAAAATCTCCGACAACATCGAAAGTCTGTGGAAAATCAGTCTGATCTCATCCAGATGCTGAATGCCAGCCTCCGAAGCCAGAGTTTCCCATGGGAAAGTTGTAAGGCCAAAACTTCTCAAGGACAACTGGAGGGCGGTATGCAGTACCCTTTCCACCTTCATCTGACCAATGTTAGGCTCTACGGCCAGTTTTAAGCTCGATAGATTTAAGTACCACTCTTTCTTCCCCAAGACGCTAGCAAGGAAAGTCATGGCATTGCTATATTCTCTGGCTATGACTTCGATCTCACATTTATTTTCTGCAGAGAGGATTTTTTTGATACGATACTCTTTAAGGTCACACTTGCGAAGCAATTCGTTAAAAGCTGGATATGTCAAATTCAAGGATAATTTGAGACGCTTGCCGGTTTCATGTGCTGCGGGATTGTCCTGCCCTAATCTCAGGTCTAGAAGATGCCCGTTGACATTGAGCGCCACACCATGCAGATGAATATGCATCTTAAAAAACTCATCACGCCACGAATCAAGGAGTTGCTGCTTGTTGAGCAGATCTTCGATGACGTACCGCAACAGGTTTGATTTGTACGGTTCCATATCCTTTTCTGGTTTACCAGGATCTTCTATATACGGCTCGTACAAATCCCGGGAAAGATGAACCACGAGAAGCTTGCCGCATTTGCTGATTTCGATACCGCTCAGCTTGGCCCGCAATTCCCGTTTCGTGTTTGTCTCGTCTTTGGATGGTTTGATCCATTCAGGAGTCGCCCGGTGATAGCTGTTGTCCAATTCGTCACCCAGTGCCAGCAGCGCACAAAGAGCGGACATGCGGATTCTCCCATATTGGTCAAGGAACCTGTTTCCAAGGACACCCTCTTTTTTTAATTCATTAGCAGTATTGAGATTGTGAGCTGCGCAGACAATTGCGACACACTCTGCGATCCCAAAATCGCTGAACCCTAAACTTTCATGATTCTTCAGAATAAACGCTGCTGAAACGATTCCATGATGGAGAGTCTCAACTGATTTTCCTTTCAGAAAGGGAGCCAGCATGGAACGTTTTACGAACGGATCTTTGTCGAGCTTTAGGGCTGCACTGTGGTCGACTATCTTTCCGATATCATGCAGAAGGACGGAGCAGAGGAGCACAAAGGACTCAACTGAGCTCAATTCGATGTAGGCCATCTTTTCCAAAACATGGGATATCAGGTCTTCAGTGCCTTTGAGGTGGGTGCTGCCACTGTGCGAACCCTTGTCATGTCCCATCAGTGAAACCCACGTATCTTTTGCCTTCCCCTCGATTATTTCAAACTCACCATGAAGCTTACATTTCAGGTCGTTGGCTTGTCCGTCTATGAGGCTCTCACGAAGTCTTTTCCTTGCTCCTCTATCTGATTGCACGACCTTTTCCTCCTTTATAGTGGTTATACAATGAACCCATGCCAGCCTACAAAACTGAGTATGTCCACCCCGGTGTTTATTTCCGATGCGATGAACAGCAAAGCACCCGAGCAATCCTGATCGCATTCTGGGTGTTTAGAGTGGCGTAAAGAAAGATCCGTTTGTAACATAGTCTTCCCGCCCAATTTCCTCGTTATGCTAGAAATTATATCCTCGAAATATTGAGCAAATGCCTACGGTGCAATTTTCTCGCATACCTTGATCATGAACAAAATTCTCATTTTGGAAAAGACTCGAAAGTCAAGGATTTTTATACCTCACACTGATCACAAAAACAAAGACCAACACCGATTCGAGGATGAATTGGGAATGCTTTCTGATTTCCCTGAACTCGGAATCCTTAAAAACGTCAACGCGAAAATCACCAGTTTACCTGGTGCATTTTATTGTTGGAATTCGATATCGTGTCCCCGGAACTCGCCCGATGGTGCTCAAAGCGGCCGGTTAATCTGGCCGCCTCTGAGCGACGACTTCCTCAAAGGTATACGTCATCTGTCTTCGGAACGTGCTCATTCCATTTGGCACCACGAAAAGGCCAAGCGAATCTACTTGGACGAACTCGAGGCTCGTTAGTCTCCGTGAGAGTTCGCCTTCAGCGTAGTACTCAACAAACCTACCGTCAGGGTCGTAGCCTTTCCGTCTTCCAATCTGGAGACTAATCAATACCCAGCCTCCAGGCACGAGAGCACGGTGTATTCGTGTCAACACTCTGTCCAGCACCTCAGTAGGGATGTGATGAAGCGATGCAACTGCATAGATCCCGTGGAAAGGCATCACCTCTTCCAACTTATTCCATGTTGCATCTACATCAACGTCGCCGATGTAGAACCGGTCACTTAGATATGGGAATGTATCGCGGGCCACGTTAATAGCCCCTTCCGAGATGTCAACTCCATAGGCAAGCATGCCCAATGCGGCCATGTCGGCTGTATGCCTCCCAGGTCCACAACCAACATCTAACACGCGACATTGATTCTGTTCACCAAACGTGGTTCGTAATCGAGTATGCAGGTTATTTATCGTCGCTCCGCGTCCGTCCGGATTCGCGTTGAGTAGGCCATCGACCATGTGGGCAAATTGGTCCGCACAGCGGTTGTAGGCCTGTGCCGTACGGTTTTGGCCGTGGTCAGGGAACTCAAGGCCACTCCGGTTCAGTAGATGCTCGACAACTGAGTCCGAGAAGACCTGGGCAGGGAGTGCTCCGGGACCATCGCAGTAGAATACGAACTCAGCAACCGCTTTCTCAATGCCTTCTCGGGTGAGGCAGGAAACATCTGTCGAGTTAACGAGTCGGGCGAATTGTGCCTCGTTTCCGTCTTGATTATCCCCGCCAACAACTCGTACGTCAGCCAGAAGGAAGGAGGCAAAAGCGGTCGCAGCAGTGTAGTGAAAGTACTCTGGCTCAACAAGAAAGCGATCAAAGCAGTGAATGAGGTCCCATGCCAACATGCGGCGGATGCGGGCCACCTTGATAGAATCCTCGATTCCTAGGGTGCCAAGTGCCTCAACCTGAGAGAGGACAAATAGGAGTAGGGCGGTACATGCAGCGTCAGGATGTTTAGAGGCAGGGAACGGTCGGACGCCGCGTAGAGGGTATCGGAGTTCAGTCAAATTTGGGCTTTGCATCGGATTTTCGAAACCGCCATCCCCAGCGTCTTCGATATACCAGTCAATGACTGACATCAACCCAGCCTTCAAGCGCTGGACAAGGCTCTTAGGAGTGGCCTTGCTTAGAAAGCAGCACGAGAGAAGGTGTGTGTAGGTCTGCATGCGGGCAAAGCCACCGTATGGATAGACCAGACCTCCGGTAAGTTGAGGTTTACCCTGGATGGGAGCAAACCGACATGGTCGTAGCCTCTCCAGTCGGTTCTCGACGTCAGTGTTTGAAACTTCTGCGCGGCGCAACTGGGCGTCGGATCGCGCCCGAAACCACCACTCAGCGGCAAGACGTGCGTCGTTGGTTGGAGAATAAAGGCGAAATGCCGAAGGCTCAGTTGCTTCCGCGGCGAGAAGGCATTGCAACACATAGAGCACCGCAGGATTGCGATCTTCCTCCACCGTATCTTGCGATTCCTCGCAGAACAGGGCCACGAGCGCGTCATTCACTTCCCGAGAGAAGCTTCCGTCATAGAGTTCATTCAAGCTAAGCCAAGCGATTGCAGCCCAAGCGGTGTGGCGCGGATGCCCAAGAATTCTTCGCGAACCCTCGCGGAGTTCTGCAAGCGTGCCGTACTGGCCCGACCTTTTGTGGCGATGCGTCGAGAGGAAACTCAAGGCCACGTCCGACCACTTACCCCTTGGAACGCCAGCTCCAGCAAGGAAGTAGACCATCAGACAGGCTGACTCTATTCCTCCTTCGGTTCGAATGGATGCGTCGACTCTGATCTCATCCACGTCAGCCCAAACCTGATGCATCCAAGGAGCGAGGGATCTGCCCCATCCGCCACCATCCAACTGGTCAACTAGTGCCCACATCAAGGCGAAATTCTGGAGGCTCCGTAGGCGTTTTGCGTCTTGAGGAAGATCTGTGCTGCTCAATATAATAGGAACTACCAATGGGACGGGTGGCAGCCCATCAGATTTAACGCTTTCCGGTGACATAGTTGAGCCGGTGGAGGATGATGGTCTCTTTCGAATTATTCCAAGACCGGGCGGGGAAACCTCGGGCTGACCCGTGATGTGCCAGTAGAGGCGATCGTAGTCTGTTGGTAGACGGTAGTGGGTGAAGGGTCTCAGCGCAAGCGGGATCGCCTCGGCGTATTCATCGGGGACTACAGGAATCAATTTACGGTTGAGCGTACCGCCTTCGTAGAGAATCTGTGTTGCCAACATGCCTTCCCACGTTGCACCCTTGCCATGGTCTGCCTGTTCCTTCCCTTCAAATCTGGATGTCCAGTGTGGAGTGCAGATGCACACTATGTAATCCGCGTCCTCAATCTGCGTGGTCATCCAGCGCGGCCAGCCTAGCAGGGGTGCATTGATGTACCGGTCAATTATTGCATCGATACCGTCATTTCTAAGGCGATTCACGAACTCAAGTACCATCTGCTTGTGCGTTTCGGAGTCGTGGCTGTAGCTGATAAACACCCGAATGGACATATGTTGCTCCTGTATCTATAATGCTGCGGCAGACTGAGCGATCCTCGCGGTGACGTTCAACGCGAAGTTTCACGGGCATGGGACTCTATCCGTGTCCAGTGCAAATTTGGGGTTAGGACTGTCTTTCAGTTCCATTGTCACGGAAGGAGAATCGTTTCCATGGTTCATAGGGAAACACCGGCTTCAGTTTTAGCATTGAAATGACCTCGTCGAACGCAACAAGTTTCATGTCGTATGGGACCGCTGTCGGTGTGGCGATCTTGGTGCTCCCATGAGCTCTCGTCGTGAACGCGTGAGCGGTTGTGATAACCATGCCCCTCGGTATTCCCTCCTTGAACAGGACGCCATTCAGAGAGCGTACGACCTCCACTCCTTCCTTTCTATCTAGAAAACTACGCCTTTTGACTTGTACGAGATAGCACGCGTCGTTGCCAAGGATGAGTTTCAGATCTATTCCGCCGTCATCACTGCGGCCAACGTGGAGTACCTCACAAGGATTGAACGCATCTCGTAGACAATCTGCCATTAATCTCTCAAAGACCGTTGGATCAACGTGGGCGATGTCTCGTGGATGGCGCACAAGATAGCTTCGGAGTGCTCGTATGGGAACCTCAAGAGAGCTAACCTGGAACTCCTTTGCGATTGCAGAGATCGATCGTATGTCTTCGGCGCCAAAACCATGAGACACTTCTTCCAGATCTAATAGTTTCCACCAGCCGCAATACCCGCACTGACAAAGACCTTCGTCATCCGTGTGCTGTGGGAATTGAATGTATGAAGACTTGCAGTATGGGCAGATCCTGAGGCTATCGACATCCTTTATTTCACAGAAGTCATAGACTGTGGTCCTATCGAGGGTTGCTTCCGCATGCTCGTAGGCGATGACTGGAACAGGATAATTCATGCCCTCTCACAAGCCCTAACGTGGAATCCTGCGGACCCGCGCAGTTTGCATGGTCCGTAGAAATGACTTGTTAGTGTTCATTTTCATTTTTTATATCGTTATCATCATTTCTCTGATCATCCATTTCTAATATATTACTTAGCTCTTGCTCAAGTTTTTTACTAACCTCATCTATATATTTTTCACTCCCTCCAATTACAGCAGTAATGTTTTTTATTTCTGAGTTTAAATCGACTGACAATGTTGGCCTCAAATTTTTCAAAGGCTCTAGCATTATTCCATGGAGTAAATGTTCAACCACGAATCTGGGATAGCTTAGGAATGGTAGATTGTTTAATGATGGAGATTTTTTTGCATTTGCACTAACAGCCATTGCACCAATCATTTTAACTTCAGTTGGCATAAGGACTAAAAGATAAGACGCTGGAGTATGGGTTAGCATTACATCACACTCTTCTTTTGCTCTACCTAAACCGTCACCGGTAGTTTTAGCCTTTTTTGCTTGATATAAAAAGAAACCCTTTAAGTGAATGTCTTGATACTTTAAAATAACAATTCCTATTCCATCAGCTCCGATAACTTTCTCTGGTGCAGACGGTCCCCTACCTCTTAATTTATAGGATTTGATATCAAAGTTGCCAAAATTAAAAGAACAAGTGCCGGATATAGAGGAAAAGAAATGGCCACATAGAAAATCTTCATCAGCCCAGCAAAGTAATGAATTTTTCGAATATGTTAGAATGCCACTTTTTATCCATTCATATAGTTCATCTTTTGATTTGCTGTCTTTTAGGAATGGTCTTGCCATATTTTTTTAAATCGCTAACGGATCGGGAAATGACCCGACCGCCTAGTCTTTATCGGGCGGTCGGCGTCCATTTTTCTGGTTGGGAATCACATTTCATTTCTACTTTCAAGGGTTGCCCTCTTGTCATTACCCCCCTCTACTCCAGCTCCCATTGGTCGGGCAACTCAGCGAATGGGTCCGAAATGCAACAGTGCAGCCACTCATGCCAAGCGTCCTCGTCGTCCCACGACTCCTCCCACCTTTCCTGGAGAGCCAGCCCATTCCCGAACTCGAAATGCTCCTGCCCGTCCCTCAACCACTGGGCGACCCAGTTCTGCACCCTGGACTTCGACAGCTCTATGACGATGTGAGCGCAGAAGGTTTCTTCGAAGTCCCTGAGGGCGATTTCGTCGCCAGACCAGAGGTCCGGAACAACGGAATCGTCGACTCCCGCCAGAAGCCTTTCCATATTTCTTGGATCTGCCAGCCTGACCAGTACCCTCGGAAGCCACTTCTTAAGGCGCTTCAACGCGCCGTCCTTGTCCCAGCGGAACCTAGTCCTGTTTTTCTTGTTCAATTGATCAATGTTCTTCTCAATCTTGTTGAAAGTAGCGAAAAACTTCTTTTCCAGTTGTCTGGAATTCTGCAGAACTTTCTCCACCTTCGATTCCCGCTTTGTTGCCACCGCCTCCTTAATATGTTCCTGTGTCCGCTTGACCAGTTGTGCCGGACACCAGTAACCATAGCATGTAGCTATGCAGTAGGTCTTCCACCCTCCTGCCTGCTTTGCTCTGGGAATCTTGAGCAGACTGAGGATGGAGATGTTGTCGGAAACCTCTGCCTCGGCCCCGGGGATGACGAAGGCAGGCTGTTTTAGGAGTTTCTTAGGGAGTCCCAGTTTGAAGTTATACGGGTTGGCCGCCTTGTCCTCGAAAAAAAGTCTTCCTCTCAGCAGCCATTCCCTCGTGGATGAAACCGTATCCTCTTTGATGTGCTGGGAGAACGGGAGTTGTCTGCATCTTTTGTCTCTGAAGATCAAGGCGACATATTCTAGGACATCTTCTACGTCCTTCTCGCGCTCAAGGTGCGCTTGGATCTCCTCGTTGACGAAAAAGCCGCGTCTGGTGAAGTTGAGGGACCCGAGAGAAATGCGATTTTCTTTACCAAAGTGGAGCAAGATGACTTTCGAGTGCATAAGTCGTCCGAGATTGACGACAAAAATGCCGCTCTCTTTACCGAAATCTTCACGCAACTGCTCAGCGAGTTTCTCAAGGCTATCGGTGATTATATTATCGCGATGGTAGCCGCTTGCTCCCATGTCCAGCAACACCCGGACCCGAAATCGAGAATCGAACATACCCTGCAACTCATCCAGCAGTTCGCCGATGATAACGGGGTCGGTATAGGCCGATACGATGGTAATCCCTGTCAAACCAGAAAGAGAATTGCATTGGAAAATCAGCTTGATCATCCCAAGGGGAGTTAACCCACTCTTCCGCAATTTACTTATTTGGCTGAACGCCATCTCTTTCCTCCTTTTTGTAAATATTCTCCTGCGACCAACTAAGAGCGTTTTATCAATTGTCCCGCCAGCGAATTACCCCGTGCGTCGGTGACAGCAAAAGCTCACAACCATCATCCAATCTCCGAAAGAGCTGCGGGATGATTGATAAAATGTTGTTGAACTGAGCCGCGGGCTTA
>JAZDOW010000168.1:0-20117 GCA_043798185.1 Pseudomonadota bacterium
CTAATTGACAGGAGGGAGAATACGCCATGAAAAAGCTTGTCATCCTCGGTGCCGGATGTGGTGGCACGATGATGGCCAATAAAATGAGAAAACATCTTGATCGTAACGAATGGAATATTACGATCATCGATAAAGACAATATCCATGATTATCAGCCTGGATACCTCTTCGTTCCCTTCGGAATAAATACAGAAAAAGAAATCCGAAAAACCAAGAGAGAATTCATCAAGCCGGGAATTGATTTTGTCATCTCTGAGTTGGTCAATGTAGACTGGGACAAACAGGAAGTTACCACCAAGACGAAAGGTAAATTCCAGTATGATATCCTCATAATGTCTACCGGCTGCGATGTGCGGCCTGAAGAGGTGGAAGGTCTTGCGGAAACGTGGGGCAAGGATGTTTACGGCTATTATCGCTATGATCATTGCATCGAGCTGAAAAAGGCCTTGGCCCAGTTCCAGGGCGGCAAACTGGTGGTTAATATCGCTGAAATGCCGATTAAATGTCCTGTGGCACCACTGGAATTTGCCTTCCTTGCCGACTGGCACTTCCAAGAACGCGGTATCCGTGACAAGGTCGAAATTGAATTTGTCACTCCCTTGACCGGAGCGTTCACCAAGCCCGTTGCCACTGCAGTCCTGACTGCGGCCTGTGAGCAGAAAAATATAAAAATTACTCCGAACTTTGCCCTTGGTGGTGTAGACGGTGAGAGAAAGGTGATTTCTTCCTACGATGGCATCGAAGTCAACTATGATATGTTGGTCTCCATCCCACCAAACTTCGGATCCCAGGTCATGATCGATTCCGGTGTCTCCGATCCGATGGGTTATATTCCGGTCGATAAACATACCCTGCAACCGAAAGATCGAAGCAATGTCTGGGTTCTTGGTGACGGCACCAACGTTCCGACCTCCAAGGCCGGAGCCGTAGCACATTTCCAGGCGGATATCCTAGAAGAAAACATTATGTCTTTCATCAACGGGGAGACACAGCACGCGCGTTCCGATGGCCACGCACTCTGATTCATCGAATCAGGCTTCGGGAAAGCCTACGTAATCGACTTCAACTACGACATCGAACCGGTAGTCGGAGAGTATCCGTTCCCCTCCATTGGACCCATGGGTCTTTTGAAGGATACCGAAATGAACCATCTCTCCAAGCTCCTTTTCAAATGGGCCTACTATAACCTGCTGCTAGCAGGCACATGGCTTGGCCCCCCGGCAATGCAAACCGTCGGAAAACGGATGAGCATGATTACAAAGAAGTGACAAACGGTCAGGTTCAACAAAAAGCCCCTTGGTAACACACTTACCAAGGGGCTTTTTTGTTGCGAGAGAGTATTCACCTTTTTCCGCCTGCGTACCGTAAGACAGAGAATCCCTCATGAGTCGCACGAATGCGACTGAATGAGGTAGCACATAGTCGCGGCGAGGCGACTATGATACTGGTCTCCGACTATTTTCATGAAGGCCATCCGATCGATAAGCTGTACAATTCCAGCAAAGTAGAACTTTGCGTATCATTAATTTCCATTTTGGCACCTCATTTGCTTAATTTGCACTATGAACTTGGCCTTGATCGCTACTCCCCATACCCATCCTACCTGTCCACCTCTGGGACCAGCGATCCTCTCCGCTTATCTACAAAAATATCTGCCGGATGCAAATGTTTCCGTCTTTGATCTCAGCCTGGATTACTACCTGAGCAGTTTTGATAAAATTAGAGAAGGAATTTTCAGCATCCGACTGTATACCTGGAATGAAAGAACAACCGCCCGTCATCTTGATCAGGCGGTCGCCTTTTTCAAGAGCTGGCAGCCAAGCCATTCAAACCTAAAGGAATATCATCATTGGGCGACGATTTTTTTAAGTTTTGAAAATATTTTCAACGCTTTTATGGCGGAAATGGCAAGAAAAGCTCTGATCGGCCAAGGCATCCCGAAAAGAATCGAAACCTTTTTCGAGGACTTGATCGAACCGGTGCTGGCTACTAATCCCGATTTGGTTGGATTTTCCGTTCTGTACCAGCAGCAGGTCGTTTTTGCCGCCCTGCTCGCCAAACTGATCAAAAAACGAAGTAATGTGAAAATTGTGGTGGGGGGAGCGACAATCAGTGTCATGATCACGCCGGAGAAACTGCTTACTACACCGCTTGTCCAGGAGAAAGAAAACGCTCCCGAGATACTCTCCAACGAAGTTTTTGATTACCTGATACCTGGTGAAGGGGAACACGGCCTGTATTATCTTTGCCAAGTTAAAACTTCTGCTGATCTGGCAAATGTGCCGAATCTCATCTATTTCAATGGCAACACTCTGCAAATCAATCCACCGGCCTTGGCCGGAACCGATATCCTCCCCCCCCCTGATTTTTCTCATTTCAAACTGGATAAATACCTGACCCCGGAGCCGGTTTTACCTCTTATGACTTCACGCGGTTGTCCCTGGGGAAGATGTACCTTTTGCACCCACCATCATAGTTACCGCCGTTACCGCACCCGTAGGATTGAAGACTGTGTCGCGGAAATCAAAATCCTGCAAAAGCAATACGACTGCAGCCTCTTTTATTTTTATGACGAGATGATTCCACCCCAGCGTTTTAAAAAACTGGCCGGGCAGATTATCGACGAAGGGCTTGAGATTCATTATGGTGCTTATGCCAAGCCAGTTAAAAAATTCAACTCCGATCTCTGCAAGCTGATTCAACGTTCAGGCTGTCGGGTTTTACAGTGGGGGGTAGAAGCAGCCAGCCAGCGAATTCTGGATCTGATGAGCAAGGGAACCGATATCCATGAGGTTGAGCAAGTGCTCATTAACTCCACCCAGGCAGGAATGTACAATCTGATCTTCATACTTTTCGGCTTTCCCTCGGAAACAACTGCAGAATTTAATCACACCCTTGAGTTTATCGATTTTAACAGAGAAAATATCCATGCCCTTTGTTCCGGAACATTTGTCCTGACCGAGGGGTCACAGATTCACAGAGAACCGGAAATTTTTTTTATTAATCGGATACGGGAAAGTATAAAATCATCAATCCTCTACCCGATCCTGGATTATGATGTTAGCCGAGGGATGACCGCCAAAGAAGTCCGGCGGCATCTCAATGATAAACAGAAATTTTTGAACGAAATCCCTCTGTCACGCCGCTTTGGAACTTACCGTGAGCATCTGCTTATGTACTGCAAGACATTATAGCGGCGGCGAGAAGACTCTCTCCGGACCACTCAAATTCCAGATGAAATATCTCACCCCGACAAGGGTGATAAGCACCATCACGAAATTCGTTGGTAAAAGCAAGAACCATACCGCCCCGAGGGCATAAGGCAAGGTGCCAATTGCCACGACGAGTCAATCGGTATGATTATTGCTTACAAAGCATTGAATACGAATAAGCCGGCTCTAAGAAACTGGATGAAGAATTTTCAGAATTTTGAAAGTGCAGCAACAACCTTCAACAGATTGAACTCCCACACGAGAGGTATTCCCAATGAAAAGCACAAAATCATCTTCACCTCGACGTATCACCAATCTTATTGAACAAAAAGAAAGGGGCCGAACAGTAACCTGCTTTCCCGCCTTTGAAATCCTTCCAGTCGACTTTCTCCATCGGAAAAATTCCTATAAAGCCTACATCTTTCTTTGTCGGTTCACAGGCGAGATAGACGGCAATGCCTATTCCTTTCGAAAATGCTATGCCCGGGGATGTCCGCACAATCAGTGCGTGCATGTCTCCCAGGCGGTATTGATAGCCAACAGATATTTACAAAGAGATTACAATAGGTTGGCAAAAGCGGATATCGAGGTTGGCGGACAGCTTTTTACCCTTGAAGAGATGATCCTGAAATTTGACGGCTATAAACAAGAACAAGACACGACGCTGACTCTGGAAGATTACATTGAAATGTCCAAAGGCGGAGCCAAAGTGGATATGAGCATAAATCTGGAGTATGTGCCTGCGGTGGAGCATTTTGCCAACCATACAAATTCCCAGACATTTCTCGCCGCCGACTTTGCCGTAACTGCTGATAATAAAAAGCACAGTTTCCAACGCTGTCTGTCATGCTACCAGACCGACAAAGAAAACGAAGAAAAAGCCCTGCAAATGGAAGTCGCCAATGCACGTCTCAAGGTGCTCTACCAGATATTGACAATGAACTCAGTCAACTACGCAGAGATTTTTTTTCAATAATATCTTGTATAGCGGTTCTCACTCCTGCCGGAAATTTCGTTCCGAACGGATACCAAAGCGCTTCATACGATTCCAGACCGTCACCCGGGATACCCCAAGAATCTCGGCTGCCCGTTCTCGGTTGCCGGCGGCGGCAGTCAGCGCCTCCAGAAGTTCCTCCTTTTGGCGAGCTTCCCTGGTTTTTATCGGGATAGCAGGCAATGCTACCTGCGGCGGGGCGATTTCCGGAAGGTAGTTTTGAACGGTCGGCGGCAGATCCTCGGGTTGGATGCTTTCCGTCCGGCAGGTAACAAAGGCGTATTCAAAGGTGCTGCGCAGTTCCCGCACATTACCCGGCCAATTATAAGCCATCAGCATATCCAGGGCCAGGCTGCTTATGCCCTTAATACGTTTTTCAGTCTTCAACAACAGATGGCTGAAAAAGGCCTCAGCAAGCAGGGGAATATCCCCCTCACGTTCCCTGACCGGCGGCATATGAATGGGTATCACATTGATACGATAGAAAAAATCCTCTCTAAACCTCCCTTCTTTTACCATGAGTCCAAGATTTTTATTGGTGGCGGAAATGATGCGAACATTAATAGGAATGGCCTGATTGGCTCCGACTCGCTCAATGACCTTCTCTTCAAGTACCCGCAGTAGCTTCACCTGGGTGGCAAGGGGCATATCACCTATTTCATCGAGAAAAATGCAACCTTTTTCGGCCGCTTCAAAACGACCTTTGCGGTCATGGATGGCATTGGTAAAAGCACCTTTTACGTGGCCGAACAATTCGCTCTCCAGCAAAGATTCATTCAGGGCGGCGCAATTGACCTTCACATAGGGGAAATTCCGGCGACTACTGATTTCATGTACGGCGTGGGCCACCAGTTCCTTGCCGGTTCCCGACTCACCGTAGATAATCAGCGGAGCATCCGAATCAGCGGCACTGCTTATCAGGCTGTATACTCTTTGCATCGGCGCGGAAATGCCTACCATACCGTGAAAGGCATCCCTCTCGTTCAACTCCTTTTTAAAGGCGGCGATCTTGAATTCCTTTTCCAGTAGCTCAGTAATATCGGTTATCGTCTCAACCGCACCGATGACCTTGCCGTTCCGGTCTTTCAGGACGATGGCATTTTTTAAGATATGAATCTGTTTGCCATTTTTGGCAGTGAGGATGCAGTGCTGTTTATTCATGAAGCCGTCGCGAAAGAGTCGGCACCAGTGATAGCTTTCCTGCTTACGCTCGGCATTGCAGTTCGTGCAGTTTAAATGGGTGCAAAACTGCCCGATCAGCTCATCCGAAGTGTAGCCGGTCATCTGCAGGGCCGCTCTGTTTGCCGAAACAATAACCCCCTCGGGAGTGACGATCATCACCCCTTCCTGGATGGTATCGACGACGGTTTTCCAATATTCATTCAATTCTTCGCTGAGCATTTCTTATCTTTTGTTAATTTTTTAACCTGCGTTAATTTTTTATCTTAACAAATTAACATCCTTCCAGCAAAGGCCACTTAACAACGCACTTCAAAACATCTTTCGAGGTCCGAAGATCCCTAGGTAATATTTGTAAATACAATATGTTGATAAATTTTCTATTATTCCTAATACAACGATTTCCATTCCCGGCACGGCCATTGCAAATAAAGGCACAAACAGGAACAAGGAGACTCACACAGAATGGAAAAGCGACAACCTTTATTTTTCGAAACTTTGCTCGACCCCTTCGTTGTCCTTACGGTGTGCCAAATCCTGCGGGAAATGCCCGGAGGGGAATCACTGGAACTTCTTGTCAAAGGTGAGAAAATTCCAGACGAACTGAGCAAAATACTTACTCCCGAGCATTATCAAATCACTGTTATGAAATCAGCAATACCGCCCAATCATATTAATGTTGTTATCGAAAAAAGAAAGCTACCCTTCACTGAAGGCCTCCCGACATCACACGTTGGAAGGTGTTGCAGATAAAGGAAAATGCGGTTTTTCGTTTTTAAACCAGCCGAAAACGGCAAACATGAAATTCATACTAAAGGAGAAAGAAGATGTCGGAAAAAAGGCAAAAATTAGTGTATGTCCTCAATGATGGCGCGGAAAGGGCAGAAAAAGTGCTGACCGCCATGGCCCTCGCCAATATCGGCCTTACCATGGAAAGCGATGTCACCGTCCTCCTTTTCGGTGAGGCCACTCGTTTGGCGTATAAAGGCTACGGCGAAACCGTGCATTCCATTGATCGCCTTCCCATGGCCAAACTCATGCGTGATTTTATCGATAACGGCGGCAAGGTTAAAATGTGTGGGCCATGCCTCAAGTCCCGCTCCGTCGATCCCAGCATGCTGATCGAGGGTGTCGAACCGACAACCGGCACCGTGATGAACGATGTCTTCCTCGAAGCGGATAAAATCATCTCCTGGTAACAAAAACATACCGTATTATTTCAATAATTCAACCCATTGAAAAAGGAGCTCATCATGGCTGATTTAGATACGATCGTTGTTGCAAGCACTATTGATTCACGTGGTTCCGCCTGTCCCGGTCCTCTGCTTGAGGCGAAAAAGGGTATCGGCAAAGTTAAAGTAAGCGAAGTTCTGGAAATCTACTCCAATGATAATGGCACCCGTGTTGACCTGAAGGCCTGGGCCACCAAGGTCGGCCACGAATACCTGGGATATAAGGAAGCCGATGGTTACGACAAGCATTATATAACCCGAAAAAAATAGCCATTACGTACTGATGCGGAAGAACCCGTAGATAGGTTCTTCCGCACTTTTTACGGATTGTTACAGTCAACCAACTATCAGGCAGAATTATCATGGGAAACATGACACAAGAGGGAAAAATCCTGATTCTGGCCACCGAGTCCTGCGCCTATCCCGGTGCCAATTCGGTCGGACAGGCTCATTCCACCTACCCGACCAACACCTATATAATGCGGGTCCGTGCGCCGGTTCTTTTTCCCGAACACTTTTACATCGACTGTTTTCGTAAAGGTATCAGCGGCATTATCGTCATGTCCTGCGGTGAGGAATGTCCCTACGAGGGGGCATATCACGCCTTTGCCAAACGCATCGACCGAGTGTTTCAACAAATGAAACACTACAATCTCGATCTGCGAAGATTACGGCTGACTGCCATCTGTACCGTTTGCAACCGCCCCTTTTTGCGGGAAGTCAATGAAATGAACACTCTCATCAAGGAACTCGGGCCACCAATTCTGCATGAAACACCTGACATTGATGCTGCCGCATAACGGCCGCAAGTACGATCAGCAAGGGAGAATTCGATGAATGTACAGCAAAATCTCCGCTATGATGCGGTGGTAATCGGCGGCGGCATCGCCGGCCTGCAGGCCGCTCTCGACCTGGGCGACCAGGGCTTCAAGGTGGCGGTGATCGAAAAAGACGCGACAATCGGCGGCAAAATGATCCGCCTGTCCAAGGTCTTCCCAACCCTTGACTGCGCCAGTTGCATTACCACCCCCAAGATGTCGGCGGCGGCACATCATCCCAACATCACCCTTTTCACCTATTGCAGTCTGACTTCCCTCTCCCGCGAGGCGCCTGACATAATTATTGCCCGACTGACCCAGAAGGCCCGCTACGTTGATCCCGACAAATGCATCGGCTGCCGCAAGTGCGAATACGGCTGCCCGGTCTATGTCAGCGATGCGGAACAGGGCGGTTTTAATATGCGCAAGGCGGTTTACATCCCCTTTTCCAACGCCATTCCCCAGGTTGCCCTGATGGATGTGGAGAACTGCACCCTGTGCGGCAAATGCGCCACCGTCTGTCCGACAAACGCTATAAATTATAACATGCAGCCGGAGGAGTTTACCATAACCGCCAAGACCGCCGTGCTCGCCACCGGTTTTGAGCTGACCTCCATGGATCGAAAACCGCAGTACGGCCTCGGCAAACTGCAGAACGTCGTCAGCTCCATGCAGATGGAACGATTGCTGGCGCCGCACGGTCCCTATAATCGCGTCCTCCGCCCTTCCGACGGCAAGGAACCTGAATCCATCGCCTATGTGCAATGCGCCGGATCACGCGACAAAAGTATTGGTATCCCCTATTGCTCAAGGGTGTGCTGCATGTATGCCATCAAGCAGGCAATGCTCCTTTCCGGTGCTCTGCCCCTTGCCGACATCACCATTTACTACATGGATATCCGAGCCTTCGGCAAAGGCTACGAGCAGTTCTTCCAGAACGCCAAGGCCATGGGCATCGAGTTTGTCAAGGCCAAGGTGGCGAAAATCACTCAGGGAGAAGGCCAGGCGGCCAAAGTACGCTTTGAAAACCAAGAAGGCGACGGTGGTGTCATGGAACGAGAACATGATCTGGTGATTCTCTCCCAGGGGATTGTGCCGCAGTGGAATCCGACCGGGATATGCTCGGTTGGTTGCGGCCAGGATGGTTTCATCGAGTCCATCATGCCGAAGATTGCCCCGACGGTCACTAACTTGGCCGGGGTCTATACCGCCGGAGTGGCGGCCGGCCCAAAGGATATTGTCGACACCATTTGCGAGGCAGGTGCTGCTGCCATGGAAGCCTCAAATTACTTGAAAAGCCTGGCCGTTTAAGCAACTTTTCAGAAAACAGCCTATCTGCAGCATCGAAGAGCAGATTACACCAGTGCAGGAAACGGAGAGAGCAATGCCTGAAACACCGTACAAACCAGCGGGAGACGAAGAAACCAAAATCGGGGTTTATATCTGCCACTGCGGCGGGAATATTTCCGACCATGTCGATGTCGAAAAGGTTGCCGAGGCAGTCCGCAATATCCCCGGCGTCGAGGTCTCGCAGACCAATATGTTCATGTGTTCCGATCCCGGCCAGGAACTGATCCAGGAAGATATCAAAAAGAGCGGCATCAACCGGGTGGTCGTGGCCTCATGCGCACCCGCCCTCCATGAGCTGACCTTTCGTTGTGCTATCAGCCGGGCACAAATGAATCCTTTTCTCTATGAGCACGCCAATATCCGCGAGCAGGATTCCTGGGTACATCACGGCGACGCTGCCACCGCCAAGGCCATAACCCTGGTTGCCGCCGCCATCGCCAAGGCCCGCAACCTTGAACCCCTCGAACCGATCCGGGTCAACGCCGAAAACCACGCAACGATTATCGGCGGAGGTATCGCCGGTCTGCGAGCGGCGGTCGATCTCGGCAAAAGAGGGATTAAAGTCGCCCTCATTGAAAAATCCCCCTTCCTCGGCGGCAACGTCGGCCTGCTGGACAAAGTCTTCCCGACCGACGAAAAGGCTGGAGATCTTATTCAATATCTGGCTGACGCCGCTGTGAAGGATCCGAATATTACCATCTATACCTGCGCGGAAATCACCGGATTTGAAGGCTATATCGGCAATTTCAAGATCAGAATCAGCCGCCGAAAGCCGCAGGATGAAGGAGCAGAAAACATCAGGGCAATACTGAAAAACGCTCACCCCGGCAGTTACCATCCCTTTGCCGGTTATCTCCCCGACAGTGTTCCAACCTCTCCTGAAGAGACCGAACTTACCACCGGCGTCATTATCTTTGCCACCGGCTTTACCATCTACCAACCGAAACAGGACGAATTCGGCTACGGCAGCAATAAAGAGGTTATTACTCTACGTGAACTGATCCGTCTTATGGCGGACAATCAAGGCAACGGCTCAACACTGACCTTAAAGGGAAGAAAAATCAGGCGAGTCGCGATGATCCATTGCGTCGGCAGCCGGCAGATTCCCGGCATCCACGAGGCCGATGCCAACGATTACATGAATGAGTACTGCTCAAGAACCTGCTGCACGGCAACCCTGCAGGCCGCCCTGGAGATACGTGAACAGTATCCGGACACCCAGGTCCTGGATTTTTACCGGGACATTCGCACCTATGGACATAACCAGGAAGGCTATTACGACCGGGCCGCCGCCAAGAATGTCCTCTTCTTCCGGTATCAGCCCGAGGATTCTCCAATCATCACCAGGTCATCCGGCGAGTTCCCACTGAAAATATCGGTTCGCGACACCCTGACTTTCAACGAAGAAGTCGAGGCGGGAGTCGATCTGGTGGTCCTGGCCACCGGCATGCAGGCCGCCAATATCAACAACCTCGTCGAAATGATGAAGCTTCCGGTCGGCGCCGACAAATTCCTCCAGGAAGTCCATCCGAAACTCCGCCCGGTAGAAATGGCCAACGGCGGCATCCTCCTGGCCGGGACCTGTCAGGCGCCGATGGACATCAACGAGGCCTGCAATGCGGCGCAGGCGGCCGCAGCCAAGGCGGCCGCCCTTCTTGGCAAGGGCTATGTCGAGCTCGATCCATTTGTAGCAAAAGTGAACAACGGCAAATGCCGGGGAAATGGCCAGTGTATTACCGAATGCCCGGAGGAAGCCATTCATAGGGGAGATGACAACAGGGCCGAAGTCAACCCCGCCATGTGTACCGGTTGCGGCATGTGTGTCGCCGTCTGCCCCGAAAATGCCATCGACGTACAGGGTTGGACCTTAAAACAATATGAAGATATGGTGGATGCCATTATCCAGTTCTAGCCAAGAAGCAAATTGCCGAGGAAAAGATGAAAGACGATAAAAAAGAATACCTGGCGTCCATGGATCTCAAGACCCTGCGACAGGAGCGAAAGGAAAGCATTGATCGCTGCCGTGACAAGGTCAAAGAGCAAAACAAGATTATTAAAGCGATCAGGCAGGCCTTGACCGAGGAGGGCAGAACGATCCCCAAGCTGGCGGAGTTCTTGGCCATGGACACGGATACCGTCCTGGTCTATGTCTCCACCCTGAAAAAATACGGCATCATTGGCGAAGGGCCCAAGGACGGCGATTACTTTACCTATCAAATGATCAAATAATCGGTACTCAAAAAGTATTACCCACACTCGGAGAAAATCATGGCCATTTCAGTTGATCCCAGTCTTTCGGTAGAGTTGAAAAAATATGGCGTTACAGATGCCGCAACATGCTTTAACTGCGGCAATTGCACAGCAGTCTGCGCATTATCGACCGAAAACACCCCCTTCCCACGTAAGGTGATTCGTTATCTGCAAATAGGCGCAGCCGACAAACTGCTGCACAGCCCGGAACCCTGGTTGTGCTACTACTGCGGCGAATGCACCGATACCTGTCCGCGGGATGCCAACCCCGGAGAAATGATGATGGGTATGCGCCGATATCTGACTGCCCGTTATGATCGCTTCGGCATTTCAAAACTCTTCTATACCTCGAAAGCCTTTGAAATTTTCGCTATTTTATTCCTCGCGACCTTGGTCGGACTCGGCTTCTATTTCTTCCATGGCCCAATCGTTACCGATCGGGTAGCGCTCAACCAATTTGCCTCAAGTCATGTTATCGAAATCCTCGACCTCGGCATGCTGGCTATTCTCTCTTTTTTTCTCCTGACCAATGCCCGGTTTATGGCCAAAGCCATACTCGGAGACCCCGGTCAATATCAAAGCGAGACCGGAAAAGTTGGGGCAAAATGGCACGGCATTTCGCTCAGTCTCTATCTCAGTGAGCTGAAGGTTCTTCTCACCCACTTTCTTACCCAGAAAAAATTCAAAGGCTGCGGCAGCAAGGAACAGCGTGTTCAGTGGATAGCCCATCTGCTGATTATGAGCGGCTATTCGACCATCTTCATCCTGGTAGTCGTCTTTCTCCGCTGGTTTCAACGCGACGAGATCCTGCCGCTATGGAATCCCGTCAGGTTGTTGGGCTACTATGGTACCTTTGCCATCCTCTACGGAACGACCTATGCAATCTGGGGTCGCCTTAAAAAAGTGAAAACTGTTTATAAATTTTCCCACTCTTCCGACTGGGCATTTTTAATCCTTCTTTGGCTGACTACCTTTAGCGGTATTTTGATCCACTTCACCCGGCTGCTGGAAATGCCTCTCCCCACCTATGCTCTCTACGTCATTCATATGATGATTGCCATTCCCATGCTGGTCCTGGAGGTGCCGTTTGCCAAATGGGCGCATCTGCTCTACCGCCCTCTTGCCCTGTATCTCATGCGGGTTAAGGAAAAGGCGATGGCATGACCAAAGTGGTTCTGTTTATTTTGGTCATTCACTCAATGTAATTCTTGACTCCTCCGCTCCCAGGAATAAAATATCTCTCCGATGCAGTAAAACACTCTCATAAAAACCTCCTTTTTCCTTATTTTTGGTGTATCCTCTGTGGAGATACACCCCAACTGTTCAGAGAGCTAAAGGAGGAATCTTTCATGTCGGAGCATTGTCCCAACTGCAAAAATTCTATCGATTTTGAAGACAGGTTCTGCCGTCATTGCGGAGCATCGCTCAGGTCGAGTGGGCGATTATCCTTCTCCGGGGCGGCAAGGTTGGACCCGGAAAAACTCGCCAATCTCTGGAAAGGTTTTTTTGGTCCTTTTTTTAAAACCGCATTTATTTTCTTCGGTTGTTTTTTTGGTCTGGCTTTTCTCTTGGTGCTGTTCTGGTATTTTGAGTTCAGAAGGTAGATGTCTAGCAAGAGCGGATGGCAATGTTGCCTTCGGCTGCATGATGAAAATATTCAGATGGTTGGAGGAGATAATTAATGAAAATTTACCGAATCGTCGTCATCTTAGCGGCCATGCTGTCGCTGTCGTCCACCGCAAGCCTGGCTCAGAGTGACAAAGTCGATGTCAAGCACGCATGGCCGCCGGGTGTTTATGTAATGACACAACTCCAGCAATCCCAGGGGGAACAGACAATCAGCAATGAGACGGCAGAGACCGGATCGACCGAAACGATGGTATGGGAGCTTCGTGTCGGAGAACCCAATGGCCAGGGTGAAAAGAAAATCATGGCCAAAATCGTCAAGTACCAATTCAAAGAGGAGGGAGAGAGCTCTTCATCTTACGATAGCGAAGCCCCAGTCGCCCAGCAGGACAAGGACAATGTCTTTGTGTACGGACCGCTCATCGGCACTCCGATAGAAATCAACCTGGACCCAGACGATGCGGTTATCGAGGTCAGCGGTTTGGATAAGCTTTGGCAAAAACTCACCCCCAATGCGGCAACAGACGCCCAGAAAGGCCGCCTTGCCGAGGTGAGCATCGATCTCAGCGATAAAACGATTGAACAGTCGCTTCGCCGCCTTGAGTCTGTCGTGCCGAAGAAAGCCGTGGCCACCGGCGATAAGTGGACAGCGGGTATTCGATCCGACCTTCCTTTGGTAGGTGAGGTCAAGCAACGCTTTGACTGTTTGCTCCAGGGGGTTGAGGAATCACCGGCTGGAAAGCTGGCCGTCGTTCAACTAGCAGGAAAGTATGAAGCGACCAAGCCAAAACCCGGCAAGATTCAGGGGCAGGAAGTAACGGTGAGTAAGCTGGATGTGGCGGAGAAGGGAGTTATCAAATTTGATCTCAATACGGGTATTGCGGCAGTGGATGAGAACACCCTGAATGTTTCCGCGACGTTGGATACAACCGATGAGAAAGGACAGCCGCTGACAATGATGGTGAAAAGCACCAACGAAATGAAGACCACTATTACTCCCGCCGACCAGGTTGCGGCAGAAGCGAAGGGAAAGGCGGACTCGGGACGGGGGAATGACAGCCCGCCGCCATCCTCCACACAAAACGGTCCGGGGGTACAGAAAATGCTCAAAGGGCCCTCTCCGCAACCGCCACCTCCCGAAAGCCTACCCGAAAAGAAACCCCTGTCGCAATCCTCCTCAGCCCCGGTTAACTATGTTGTCTTTCGATATATTGACCAGGGAGGCCTCCGCGATCAAACAACCGGGGAATGGCTCGAAGCGTTTCGACTGCTCATGCCCAAGGGATGGAAATTTCAGGGGGGACTGCGCTGGGTGGCCAGGGAAAAACGCCCCGACCAATTAAGTAAGACCGATACCCTTATGCCTGTAAGAAGTGATTACGCCGTTTTCTCCCCGGATGGCCGCTACCTGCTGCGCTCCTACCCCGCAGAGTACTGGGTGGATACCAGCCGCACGCCAATGAATCAGGCCGGATACGGCTTCAAGCCGGGAAGCAACTACAGCGGCATGATCGTTTCTCCGGTCCTGACTCCCGAACAGTACATCAGTTCTTATGTTTATCCGCAGCAGCGCGGGCAGGTTGCGGGCGTTACCGTTGTCAAACAGGAACCACTGCCCAAGCTGGCCGAATTGTTCGCCGCTGAGGCCAACCGGTTCAACCAGCTCATCGCATCTACAGCTGTGCAGGGCAACTTGGACTTCAGGGCCGGAACAATCACCATCGACTACACCGATGGGCAAACCCCCTTTCGCGAGACGTTCGTCACGGTTATTCAGTACATTGATACGGCGGGCATGGTGATGTTCTGGCCGAGGGTCAATTTCAGCTATCGCGCACCGAAAGAAGAATTTGACCGGTGGCAACCGGTGTTTACCACCATCGCCACAAGCGTGGAGAACAACCCGCGCTGGAAGCTGCATCTTACCAAGATGACTGAAAATATCGCCATATCACAGCAGCAGATGGACGATTACTGCCACCGGGTTCAACGAGATATCGCCGACTCCCATGCAGCGACGACCAGCGAACTGGCCCGCGACATGGGCTATCTCACCAGCCCATATCATTCCTATAAAGGGACGGATGGCAACCGTTACCATCTGCCGACCGACAAGTACCACTTTATGAATACCCAGGGCGAATTGCTCTCCCAAGACAGCTGGGACCCGCCGTCATCGGAGTGGAAAAGCATAGAGCCCTATAACCAACAGAAATGATTCTTGGTTTTACAGCTGTTAAAACTCAATTCTCCCATACACACCCCGCATATAGTCATCGGAGTAGGCATCCCGCAGTACCGTCGCGCTGTCGATATTCACGCCTCGTTCCACCTCTTCTCGCGATACGTATTACATTCTGAGTGATCTATCCCAGCGAGGTTGTCACCACTTGTTCATGGTTTTGAAATTGTGCCGCCTGGTAACCGCGCATAGCATGAAGAGGATCTTGCAGCAACTGGGGTGAGCAATACCGCGGACACCACTGAAATACCCTGCTCGAAGGCGTTTTCTGGTCAAAGACGACCCAGTCGATATCATCCTTGTGCGTTTGCCCGTCATTGCTTTGCACGAGCCAACTCTCAGGTATTTTTATCGTGAATCCTCCGGCAGGGGATTTATAATCGATCCATCGCCCCAATGGCGGAACGAAACCGAAACTCCGGGCAATCTTCTTGAGCGTAGACATCTCTTGATCCAGCCTGCCTTGGGAGGCCGAGGTGAGCGTCATACCGCCTCGCAGGCGTACCCAGTAGTCGCCCGGAACACAGGCTTGCATGCCGATGAGGGGATTCTTAAAGTCGGTCCAACCCTGCGGGCACTGCGGACGTCCCGCATCGGCAATGGTTTTCGAGCTCTCTGTGGGTAAATTGGCGGGGCTTTGATCCGCCGGTCGAGAGGTACGGGACTCAGGCATCCGGCGGGCAGAGGGTGTTTCGGTAGCCTCGCCCCGGCGGATGAGACGCAACCAGCTTTCGGGGTTCTCCCACAACTCCAGGATGTTCGCATCGACCATCTTCACCGTAAATTTCAGCACTTCATCGTCACCTTGAAAGCGTAGTTTCATAGCATCGCCGCTTATCGTCCAGAAGCCCTGCGTCGATTCGGTCGGCCGGGAATCGACTGTTCTGCGGATTAATCGACCGTTTTCCGTGAATTGAAAAATAAATCTCAGTATTCTGGTTACGTAACAACCAGGTCCCGATAATTGCCTTTACCAAGTCATTCTTTGGTTCCGGCACTGAGTTGTTCTTATCGATATTGTTGAGCGGAACACGCAGGGCATTGTTACTCTCTTCGCTTTTTAGCGGAGCAGCATGGATGGTGCTCGATAGTAACGTCCAGAGCGCAATTGCCAACAAGGTCGAGCTGATTTTCATATTCCCCTCCCATGACTTTTTCCCCTTTCCTATGCAAGTTCGCATTGCTAAGGATCGATTCAGTTCTGTTGCCTGTCTGCCGCAATTTTGGCTTGAATTGTTTCTCGTGGTCTGAAGGGATGAGGGTTCGGGATTTCAGTTTGCTTTTTGGTAGTGGTTTGCAGGTTCAGAGGAGGGAATGGTTTATTGGGTTCGGCATTCCCGAGCAAAATTTCGACTTGTTCCTTCCCAACGTTGGAACCATTGTTTGCCGGTCCACCATTTGCTGACGGCTGGGTTGTCGCCCCGGTGCCACGCGAGGAAAAGTGGGACACGTCAAAATAGAAGGTGCGGGCATCTCCTTTTTCTCCCACCGTCTTTAATTCATCGATTTTTTTGCCTGAAACAGAGAGCAGGGCCTGTTCCTTATGTTTATATCCCAAGCGATTAATGATGTAATACTCCTCATTGATAGTCAGCACCCAATAGGCCGTGGCCGGACTCTTACCGTCGCCGGAGGAAAAGATTGTTCTGAGAAATTCATCCTCCTGGACCTCTGAGGCCGTAAGCAACACCTCTGCCCGCTTCTTTTTTTCCGGATCTATTTCGTATCGGGACTGCGAAGCACTCATCTTCCGTAACGACTCAACAGCAAGAATACTTAACGGATACTCTTTCAAGAAATCGAACATTCGTTGATATGCTTCGTCGTAACGCTTCTGGTTCCAAAACTTTCTTGACTCATTTACCGCTTCACCTTCCTGTATTTGCAGTTTGTAAGCATCATATCCGGGATTTGCGGCAAATGCTCTGCGACGTTCGGCAAGGGTCGGCTTTGCTGTATCAGCGGAAGCGTGAGCTCTTTCCCCTGCCAGATCGAACAGGAAGAGACTTAAGGCAATAATAGCTAAAACTTGCCGGTGCCTTTTCTCTGCGGTCATACGATTGGGTTTACGGTTGAGGGTGTTCTTCTCCATGGTCTCACGGCTCCTTTTTACTTTTGCAGGCGTATGAATTCAGCTTGTTGTTCCTTGGCATGATACATTGTTGCTCATACACGTTTCTTATTTTAACGCTCTTTTACTGCTTTGACAGTCAAAATTTCCTAGCAATACGTATTGCTGGATATCAACGGAAATATATCTCTGCTGTGATTTTTGGAAGCGCCAGGCAATCTCTCTTAAATAATTTCCCCTATTTTTCCAACAGAGATTATTTTGGTCATCCGCTCAAAATAAATCTTGACTGCGGCTCTTCCGGTTATATAATATGATCAAACGACCATAACTGGAGGTTCGCGTGGTACGCCCAAAAAAATTACGTTTCGTCAACACTTCACTCACTATAACTGGCTTTATACCGGAAAATTGTCCTTCGACCGGCACAAACTGCCTTCCCCTTGAGGGCTTGGAGGCGCTGAAGTTAAGTGATATTGAAGGCTTGGCCCAGGAGACGGCAGCGGCCCAAATGGGGGTCTCCCGGCAGACTTATGGTAGAGTGCTGACGGCAGCTCGTAAGGTCGTCGCCGAGGCTCTGGTACATAATTTACGAATCGAAATTGGTGGAGGATCATATACCTGCCAAGGTCACCCCGGAGGTCAAAGACGACATCGGGGCGGGAGAGGATGAACATACTCTGCTATTTTCTTATATGTTTTTAAAGAGTGCACCTTGTCCTGAATACGATACAGGTCGTCTGTCGCTTGGCAGGCGAAACAGTAATACGGAGGAAGAAATGACACAAAATAATCAGGATGGAAACAAACCCGAAAACCCCGAGAAATTGCCGAAATCTGGTCCCGGACCACAAAATGAAAGCATCGGTCGAGGCCTTGGCAGAGGTGGCGGCAAAGGCCGTCGCGACGGAACCGGTGGTGGGATGGGGCGAGGAGGAGGGGGAAAAGGTGGCGGAGGTGGCGACAGAGGACGCTGCAATCAACAGTAACTCACCTCCCAACAAGGGGGGAATACGTACCTTCTCGAAATTCTCTCTGAAAAACAACAGAGAATTTCCAAGGCACTCAACACTTCAATCAAACAGAGAATAAGGAGGAACACCCATGCCGGGATTCAATGGAACTGGACCAGAAGGCAAAGGAGCAATGACAGGCGGTGGAAGGGGCCGTTGCGCTACAACAACTCAACAAATTTATGGAAATAATTTCTCAGGTTTCGGCGGCTGTGGTCGGGGCCAGGGTTGGAGAAATGGGCGAGAACGTTTCTCCTTTGGTAAATCTGGCGGTCGTCGAAGTAGCTTTCCCGGGATCAATGCATCAGTGGACGAGCTGGAGATAGTCAAGGCCGAAGCTGCCGCTCTTGAAAACTCTCTTAAGAAAATCAGCGAAAGAATCAACCTGCTTCAACAGCAGCAGCAGGACGACAGTGTATGATCTTTTAAAAGAGACAGATCATCGCAGAGCGGGATCTATGTAGATTCACTTGCGTTTATCCCGCTATCCTCCTTTTCTTTTACAAACACTTCTTCAATTGAGCTGATTCGAGATGCCGGATTACTACCAAGCCAATTTCAAGAAATACTCCTCAGAAACGTTTACAATCGATCCAACAAGTTTTCTTGACCCTCTGCTAAGCTATCTTCCTACCGGTGCCTCAATTCTCGATATCGGTTGCGGCTCCGGTCGTGATTTATTGTGGTTTAAAAATAAAGGATTTCATACAACAGGGTTCGAACGTGCATCCCATTTAGCTGAATTAGCAAGACTGCTTTCAGGATGTCCGGTAATTGAAGGAGACTTTGTTAATTATGATTTCTCTCTTATCAAGGTTGATTCCCTGATACTGATCGGTGCCCTTGTGCACGTTCCTCATAACGATCTGGCCGCCATCCTGGTTAACATATCTAAGGCATTGAAGAAACAAGGCGGACATATCCTCTTAAGCCTGAAAGAAGGAAAAGGAATACGGCAGCATGAAGATGGGAGAGTATTCACTCTTTGGACTGACCGGCAACTTCGTCGGATTTTCATTGAAAGAGGCTTCTCAGTTGTCGATTTTTCACGGCAAATGTCGAAAATCAGCAGTGATGATGTGTGGCTCGGATATATTCTGCGATGGCATACCGGCAACATCTGACGTTTCATCAGCTGAAATTTTATCGAGCCCTCATTTTGAACTCGCGCAAATATTTTAGGATTACTGGGCTTTATTGCCGCCAACCGGCCGACAGGCAAGCATGGCCTTGCTGTTTTTCCATCTTGGATCTTCT
The DNA here is from genome assembly GCA_043798185.1 of Pseudomonadota bacterium. Taxonomy (GTDB): domain Bacteria; phylum Desulfobacterota; class Desulfobulbia; order Desulfobulbales; family Desulfocapsaceae; genus Desulforhopalus_A. The sequence goes on from JAZDOW010000168.1 coordinate 19,245, forward strand.
GGATTCTGGAGCAATTCCTATTTGTTTCTGAATTGCAGCAAGCCGTCTTGAAACAGTCCCTGCTCACCTGCCTGTTGGAAAAATGCTCGAATGTGTTGCTGACAATAAATGTGCAGATTCCAGCCGTTACCGCCGATATTCCAATCACCCATATTGACAAGGTTCGTAACCAGGGTTTCAGAAAGGCTGTTGTTCAACTCTACGATCACAGTTGCGCGCTCTGTGGCACTAAAATGCTTACCCGGGAAGGCTGGCTATACCGTGGCCGATGCCGCCCATATCAAACTCATGGAGAACAAGTCACAACGACTACCCTACCAATGGCATGGCTCTCTGCAAACTCTGTCACTGGTCATATGATGAAGGATTGATGTCTGTTAATCGAAATTTCCAGATGATGATATCATATCACCCGCCGTCAGAAACAAACCCAACCTACCGGTCCACATGCTGACATTCTCAGATCGACAGGTGTTCCGTCAGTCAGAAAGCCGCTTCTGGTCGGATCAGGAGAGTTTTGATTGGCACAGGAAGGAGAAAGATAAGAAGAGGGAGATTGGATCGATTTTCGGATATAGCTGGATAATCGTTAATCAATATAGTGAGGAGATATATGGACTTCGAAAACGTACCGGGGGACAAGAGCCGTAGGACTCTACAGGTCTAGTTCGCCAGTTGTTTGGAAACAATCAAATCAGCCTCTTTTTTTGCGTCATTAGCAAAATGGCTAGGCTAAGGAGCCGCGCATAAATAACTGTCGCATATTGGTCGGATGTGTTAAGATGCATGCATGTCTGAAACTGATCGAGTTAGAGAGAAATACAAGGTGTTACAACCCTTGCTGAATGAGCGGTGCTTGCGGCTTTGGGCTGC
>JAZDOW010000169.1:0-27935 GCA_043798185.1 Pseudomonadota bacterium
CTGCATTGGATCAGAATTTTCAATCGATTTGCCCATTACCAAAGCAAAGACCACAAAATTCTTTCGTTAAAACGCTGCTGCGCATGGTTGCTTAGAGGCAGCAGGATTTATGATATATAAATTCACAGGAAACTTCAGTAATAAAGCCGGAGGCATATATCTTTGACAGTCTCGAGAAGATGCGGAGCGCTTGTACACGGATGAGTGGAAAGCCTTCGTGCGCAGCAAATACGGCTCCGATCCCGTGTTGACATACCTCTATACCCCGGTTGTCGTCGACAACGTTTTGAATGAAATTATCGCAGAGCCGTAAAGAGAAGATATGAGATCGAGTCCGGCAGTATCACACGTTTTTTGTGTTCAAAATTTAACATCGCATTATTATATCTGACTTGATCATCCCTTCCATGCATTTTGCCCTGTAAAAGATTCCTCGTCACTCATCGCCCATTTTCACCTGCCACCATTCTGGTTCAAAGGCGATTAGTTACCGGTTATACTCGCCATATCATTGCGTTAAGCACGAGAGGCATCACCGCAAAAATTATACATTAATGTATCGTTCCGGCAGTTACACAGCTGTCGCATTTCAATAGGTGTACTCATGACCACCCAAGGCCTTCAAACCAGCAAACCGGAATTTATCTGTCTTATGGCAGTGTTAATGTCGTTGGCGGCATTATCGATAGATACGGTATTACCGGCTTTAGATAAAATTGGCAGCAGCCTGGGAGTGGAAAACCCAAACAATAACCAACTAATTATTTCAACCTTTTTTTTGGGAATGGCTTTAGGACAATTGCTCTACGGCCCTTTCTCGGACTCCTTTGGCCGCAAAAAAGCAATTTATCTTGGCATATCAATTTTCATAGTTGGCTGCCTGATTACCCTCTTATCAACAAGTTTCACTTTCATATTGATCGGAAGAGTGTGCCAGGGGTTTGGAATTTCATCCTGCAGGGTAGTCACTCTTGCCATGATTCGCGACAAACTCTCAGGCCGGGAAATGGGAAGAGTAATGTCCTTGATCATGGTTCTTTTCGTCATTGTACCGGCTATTGCTCCTTCTATAGGACAGCTGATTCTTTTTTTTGCCGACTGGCGAGCAATCTTTGGGTTTATTTTAGTTATTGCCATAATCGGTGGCCTATGGCTTTTTTTCCGTCAACCGGAGACCTTGGCTGAGGAAAAACGACTTGATTTCTCGGCGCGAACAATCATCGCAGGAGTCATTGAAACACTTAAAAATCCCATATCCCATTCCTATATGGTGGCATCCGGGATTATATTCGGAGCATTTGTCGGCTATCTCAACTCAGCTCAGCAAATTTTACAAATCCAGTATAACCTTGGCGATGCCTTTTCCCTCTATTTTGGCGGACTGGCAATTGCAATTGGAATTTCGTCTTTTTTTACCTCGAAACTGATCATGAGGTTTGGCATGGAAACACTCAATTTCTATTCTGTGCTCATGCTTTCGATAAGCTCCTTTCTTTTCTATGTATACGCCCAAAGTGTTTCGGGTCATCCAGCTCTATTTGTTTTGATGGGATACCTTACAATAACATTCTTCAGTTTCGGAGTGCTTTTCGGCAGCTTCAACACCCTAGCCCTCCAGCCCCTGGGGCATATTGCCGGGGTTGCGAATTCCATCATCAGTTCCGTTCAGACCCTGATTTCGGTTGTAGTAGGCGGGTATATCGGACAATGCTACGATGGGTCGGTTCTGCCATTGGTACTTGGATTTCTCCTTTGCGGGATTTCCACCTTATCCATCCTTATCTACATTGGAAAATGCGTTTCAGGACCGGGTGAAGCCTTAAGTTACACCCGGCCAAAAACTCAAAGGGAAAGAGTTGCCAAAACCCGAAGAAAAAGATAGCGTGACGAAGCTGAATGCTATGGTCAAAGGCATAACCACCTGCCTCGAGTTTCGATTTATCCGCAAAGGAGAGTACCTTGAAAGGCAAACGTGTAGATGAAAGCAGAGTTTTTATGGCTCAGGTCATGAATCCCCAGGATGCTAACCCGGCCGGCAATGTCCATGGCGGCGTCATTATGAAACTGATCGATACCGCCGCCGGGACTGTCGCTATTCGTCATGCCCGTGCCAATGTCGTCACTGCGTCCATTGACCGCCTAGACTTCCACCGGCCGGTTTTTATCGGGGACCTTTTAAACCTCAAGGCAAGCCTGAACTTTGCCGGCAGGACTTCAATGGAGATCGGCGTTCACGTCGAAGCCGAAAACTGTTTTACCGGTGAGGTTCGACACACATCTTCCGCCTATCTGACTTTTGTGGCGCTGGATACGGCCGGTCGTCCTCTGGAAATCCCTCCACTCGTTCTCGTAACCGACGACGACCGGAGAAGAAACCAAGAGGCCAAGGCTCGAAGAGAAATGCGCTCCCAGGAAAGGCTGAAAGAGCGGGGGCAGGGAGATCCCAAATGAGTGTACTTTCTCCTGATCTTTGCCTGTGAAACTACCCTCTTTCCATTATGGCTGGGTAATCGCAGCCACCGGAGTTCTGGTTCTGTTTTGCTGTATCGGCCTTGCCCGATTTGCCTATACAGTGCTGATTCCCGGCATGCAGACTGGGCTGCATTTCAGTTATGAGCGTCTTGGCTTTATAGGAACCAGCAATTTCACCGGCTACCTCGTGGCGGTATTTTTTGCGCCGTTTCTCATCAAGCGTTTTCGCTCGCGGGCGACAATCGTCGCCGGCCTCCTGTTAATTTGCGTCAGTATGCTGGCGATCAGCCGTTGCAGCAGTTTTTCGGTAATCCTCATCCTCTATACCCTCGCCGGTGTCGGCACAGGCCTTGCCAATATTCCAATGATGACCCTGACCACCAACTGGTTCTGCAAAGAGCAGCGTGGCAGGGCTGCTGGTCTGGTCATTTGCGGCAACGGCCTCGGCATTATTTTTGTCGGTTGGATTATTCCGGTTTTCAGCAATATTTTTGGTGCCGAAGGGTGGCGGATGAGCTGGTTGACGCTTGGACTTATCTCTTTTCTCATTGCAGTTATCGCAGGGTTGCTGCTTCGAAATGATCCTGCCGAGATGGGGCTGCAGCCGGTTGGCCATGGCCTGCAAACCAGACCGAATCAGCCGAAGCTCAGCGGCCCGGAAAAAAGTTCCGGCTTTCTGCTGCGCATAGGTATCCCCTACCTTATTTTCGGCACCACTTTCATGATCTACGGCACCTTTATTGTCACTACGATGATCAACGAGTACTCGCTCAGCGAAAAGACCGCCGGCATGTACTGGTCATGGGTCGGCTTTTTCAGCTTTTTCTCGGGGATTGCTTTCGGGACTCTTTCCGATAAGATTGGGCGTAGATACGGCCTGATGGTGGTGTTTGCCGTCCAAACTGCAGCATATCTGCTGGCTGGGCTTAAGCTCGGCAATGGTGGCCTGATAGCGTCCATTATCCTCTACGGGATGGCAGTTTTTGCTGCACCCGCTATAGTAACTGCAGCAATAGGTGATCACTACAGTCCGTCGAGGGTCGCCAGGGCGTTTTCCAATGCCACCTTCTTTTTCGCCTGTGGACAAACCATCGGTCCTGCCTGTGCCGGTATAATCGGCGGCGATAATGGACATTTTACCACCGCCTATCTTTTTGCGGCAGTGTTGACCGCCCTGGCCGGTGGTCTTTCAATGCGAATCCCTGGCCCTGAAAAGGCGAAAGAGTCATAACGTTTTTTTTCTATATCTTCTCTCCTTTAAACTGGCTCATATACAGCTGGTAATAGCTTCCATGCCGGTCTAACAGATCCTGGTGCCTACCTTTCTCAACGATCTCCCCGTTGTTGATAACCAGTACCTGGTCGGCATCGCGAATCGTACTAAGGTGGTGGGCGATGACAAAACTGGTTCGCTTTTTCATCAGCCGCAATAGTGCCGATTGGATACGAATTTCGGTCCGACTGTCGACACTGCTGGTAGCCTCATCGAGGATCAGTATACCTGGATCTAAAAGAATGACACGAGCGATGGCCAGCAACTGACGTTGTCCCTGGCTGAGGTTGCCGGCCCTCTCCGACAGGTTCGTCCGATATCCACTCGGCAACTGCTGGATAAAATGGTCGGCATCGGCCAGCCTGGCTGCCTGAAAACATTCTTCGTCAGTTGCATCCAATCGCCCGAAGCGGATATTTTCAAGAACCGTATCGGCAAACAAAAAAGTATCCTGTAACACCAAGCCGAGATGGTGGCGTAGATCATCTTTTTTAATCGCCCGGATATCTTTTCCATCAATAGTGACGAGGCCGGAGTTGATCTCATAGAACCGGGTCAACAGGTTGATGATGGTGGTCTTTCCCGTTCCAGTCTGGCCAACTAAGGCGGTAACTGCCCTGATCATATAGGGTCTTAGAAATATTTTAAGCCTGCCGATATTTCGCATATTCAATCCGAAAGAGAGTGTGCCTTGATGTGCAAATTTCCGTTTTCATACCACAGGCAAAACAATAGTCATAGCCATTGTGGCGTAAGAAAACCGGGAATTACTGTCGAAACTATAATAAGCATTGCTTATTATAAGCCAGTCTCTTATTTTATTCTTCTATGAAGAGTAATGATCCAAATAAGAGCATAGGCTTTCTTATCTATGAGGTTTCTCGTCTATTGAGACGTAACTTTGACCTGCGAGTTCAGTCCCTTGGCCTGACCCAGGCCCAATGGCGGGCTCTTGCCCATATTGCTCACAACGAGGGCTGCAACCAGATCACCCTTGCAGAAATCCTTGAAATTAAACCGATAACCCTGTCCCGATTACTCGACCGGTTGCAGACATCCGGCTGGATTGAGCGCCGGGCAGACCCCGACGATCGCAGGGCTATACGGCTGTATATCAGTGCAACAGCAAGGCCTCTTCTCGCAAAAATGGGAGAACTGGCGCTCCAGACTCGAGCGCAGGCCCTGACCGGCATGAGCGAGGATGAACATCAACAATTGTTCGCTCTGCTGAAAAAGATGAAAACAAATTTATGTGACTCAGGTTACCAAATATTATGACTCCTACAAAAGACCCAACCACCGAAGAATCAGGACCTCCGACGCCCCGAAGGCGGAAGCAACGCATCGGTCGTTTTATGCTTTTTGCCGGTCCCTTGCTCGTCGGTCTGGCATGTGCATACCTCTATCTGACAAGTGGCCGTTTTATCTCCACCGATAATGCCTATATTCAGGCAGACAAAGTGGCAATCAGCAGCCAGGTGGCTGGAGCCATCACCGCCATAAAGGTCACTGAAAACAGCCATGTGGAACAGGGGCAACCCTTATTTACTCTTGATGACCGAACCTATGCCATCACCCTTGAAGAGGCTCGTGCCCGTCTCCAGGGTGTCAAAGCCGATATTGCCATGCTGAAAGCCAGCGCCCACCAGAAACTCAATGAGTTGAAGCTTGCCCAGGTCAATGCCGATTTTGCCGAGCGGGAATACCAAAGACAGTCGAATCTCGATAAATTCAAAGCAGTTGCCGAGGCCAAACTCGACGATGCCAAACATAACCTGGAAGTCAGCCGCCAACAAATAGGCATCGTACATGACCAAATGGCGCAGATCCTCGCCCGTCTGGACGGAGATCCTGAAGCCGATGTCGAACGGCAGGCCAGCTATCGCCTGGCAAAGGCTGAGGTCGAGCAGGCGGAATTGAACCTTGCCCGATGCGTTGTTCGAGCGCCCTTTGCCGGAATGGTCAGTAAGGTTCCCAATGTCGGCCAATATGTTGATACCGGTAAAGCGATAATGAGCCTGATCGCCGACTCTTCGTTCTGGATTGAGGCGAACTTCAAGGAGACCGAGTTGACCCATGTTCACTCGGGACAAACGGCGGAAATCGAGGTAGACACCTACCCCGACAGAAAATGGCAGGGCACGGTCACCACTATCAGCCCAGGAACAGGCAGTGAATATTCGATTATTCCCGCACAAAATGCCACAGGCAACTGGGTAAAAGTTGTTCAGAGAATTCCAGTACGCATTACGGTGAGTACCGACCCGAACGGCCCCAATCTGCTGGCCGGAATGAGCACTGTTGTGCGTATCGATACCGGCTACAGCAGACCGCTACCTTCCCTGGTACAAAGAGTTTTCACGGCGGCAGGATTTCCCCGGAATGCCTGGGCCAATTAACGGAACACCACACCTCCATGTCCGTTTCCTACCCCGCCGTCCAAAAAACTGCAGCACCGCCGGTTTCCCGCGGCCTGATCACCATTTCGATCATGCTGGCAACCATCATGCAGGCCTTGGATACCACCATTGCCAACGTGGCGCTGCCCAGCATGCAAGGAGCAATGTCGGCAACCCAGGATCAGATTTCCTGGGTACTTACTTCCTACATAGTTGCCGCAGCCATCTTCACCCCAGTTACCGGGGTGCTTGCCGGTCGACTTGGGCGCAAGCAGGTTTTTATCGCCTCGGTCATCGGCTTTACCATCGCTTCCATGTTGTGCGGGGCATCAACCTCGCTTGAAGAAATCGTTATCTTCCGTTTATTGCAAGGTGTTTTCGGCGCAGGCCTGGTGCCCTTGTCCCAGGCAATTCTCCTTGACACCTATCCGACTGAGAGACACGGCTCGGCCATGGCTATCTGGGGATTGGGAGTAATGGTCGGCCCTATCCTCGGTCCTTCCCTTGGTGGATATCTCACTGAATAGTATAACTGGCGCTGGGTGTTTTACATCAATCTGCCGATTGGTCTTTTGGCCCTTCTCGGCATTATCACCTCTGTACCGAAGAGCCGGCTGGGCAAGCATCACGCTTTTGATTTTTATGGCTTTATTTTCCTCAGTCTCGCCATCGGTGCGCTGCAGCTTATGCTCGACCGTGGCCAGTCGCTGGATTGGTTCTCCAGCCGGGAAATTATCGCTGAAGCAGTGGTTACCGGCCTTTTTCTCTATATGTTCCTCGTCCGTATGTTCACCGCCGAAAGTCCCTTCATCGAACCGGGCTTGTTCAAGGACCGCAATTTTGTCGTTGGCCTGATGTTTATCTTTGTGGTCGGAACGACCTTATACGCCACCCTGGCGTTGCTGCCGCCGTTCATGCAGCAGCTGATGGGATTTCCGGTTATCACTACCGGCCTTATTCTCGCACCGCGGGGCATGGGCACAATGGTTGCCATGGTGATTGTCGGCCGTCTTATCGGGCGGGTCGATACCCGTCTGCTCATTTTTACCGGGCTGGCTCTCACCGCCCTGGCACTTGGCACCATGAGCACCTTTACCCTTGATGTGGACAGAGCTACCTTGGCATGGACGGGTGTTATCCAGGGCTTTGGCTTCGGTTTTGTCTTTGTGCCGCTCAGTACCACTACCTTTACTACCCTTCCCTCCCGCTTTCGTACCGAAGGAACGGCGATGTTCAGCTTGATGCGCAATATCGGCAGCAGTATCGGCATCTCGGTTGTCGTTACCCTGCTGGCGCGCAATATTCAGATCAATCACGCCAGCCTGGCTGCAAATCTCAATCCCTTTCGTCTCGCCCTCCTGCCAACCGAATTGCCGAAAATACTCGATTGGACTAGTGTTGCCGGAAGAGCCGCACTCGATGGCGAGGTGACCCGACAGGCTGCCACTATTGGCTATCTCAATGATTTCACCTTTGTCATGTGGCTGACGCTTGCCTCCATTCCCTTTATCTTCCTGTTCAAATCTATAAAAAAACCTTTTTGTACTGTTCAACGCGAAAATCGAAGGGAGTGAAAGCAGGGTTTTCCGTTTTACGTAATTTATAAAGATCACTGCTGCCGATAGCCCGGTTAGCCGCCTTGGAGGGGGAGGTTAAAGAAATGGTGGTAATCTCTCTGCCGGCATAAGAAAATTGGTGCTGCCGCGGGCGGACGTGACCTATCGCACGCAGGCGAAGTCCGTGGCTGTGCAATTGCCTTCGAAACAGATATTCCGGGCCGTTTTTACTGTTTCCTCCGGTAAAAATCAAGGTATGAAGCGTTGGATGCAAATCAATCTGGGCAATAATGTCGCGCAGGTGAATATCATTCATTCCGAGGTCGGAAGCATCGATCTTCTCCCGATAGCAGAACTCGACAATATCACAGATCCCTATTTTCTCACGGATGAGAAATTTCTCACGCTGGGCGATCGCTTGTGCCGAATTATCATAGCGTAAGGAGAGATCAAAGATTACATCAAGCACCGGCCATAGCAAGCCGTCGCAGCTTCCATAGCAAAAATCGACATCCTTTTCCCGCAATTTTCCGATTGAAAACCGCGGCGGCGGCAATGTTCCGACGATGATCTTGGTTGCCCCATCGGGAATGAAGATCCGGTAAGGGTGATAATGAAAAAAAAATGGCTCTATTCTTTGCAATTATTCGCCGGAGGCCGGCTATTTTTTCGTGGTGTTGCCGGGAAACATCTCGGCAATATTATTGTCGATGACATAGATACAGATTTCCTTTGCACCTTGTCGCGAATAACGGTGCTTTTTCTGCAAATTATCTATCATAAAACTTATGTCATTCTGAATCTTCTGGTCGTAGGTTCTAAAATCATCCTGGTCAAAATCCTTTACCGCCCGCCTGAAATTTTCGTTTTTAAGAAAAGGCTCCAGCACTTTTTCCTTAAGATTATAGGTGCATTTCTCATAAAGATGGAGATAGAGGGTGGTCTCGGTAATGGCCAGCCCATCGCGCAGCATCTCCTGGGGTAAGGCCGTGGTAGAATACGACTTTTGCACGCTATGGCGAAATGGTGCAGCATTGCGCGGCTCTACCTGCAGACGCGACTCCAGCCTTTTAAAGAATTCTTCTGTAATATCAAGACGTTCTCCGGTAAATTCGCAGTTTTCCACCGAACCGATTTCAAAATTCACTGCAAAGATATAATTGATGATCTCCCGGGATATCTGCTCCTCGTTATAATAATAGAGCGATTCCTTGACTTCCTGGAGAACTGTGAAATTATACATTCGCAACAGGGAGTCGAGAAACCCCATGGGCAGAATATTGCGATCTTCCTTGCAATACTTGCGGAAAAACTTGCCGAGCATCGACATATCAATAAGCTTATCATCCCGAGCATAGGTGGAATAAAACTCATTGAACAGTCTGATTGAATCGCGACCGGAAAGCCCCTTCCAACCATCTTTCTCCGACTCGGAGATTATACTCCTCCGCCTTTTGGCCGTAAAAATAGCGATATCTTCCTCTTTCAACCACTCGGGAATATAGCCGGTGAAAATCTCCATCTTGAGGAGCTGCAGGTTGGTATCACAATACATCTCATATTTTTCCGGCTTGGTGATCCATTCCTCCATCGCCTCCGACTTGGTTCTGAGCCTGGTAGCAATAATGACCCTGGCAAAATTATGGAGAACCCTAGGAAGGAAACTTTCGTCGATATGTTTACCGAAATTCTCTCGATAAATATCAACTTCTGTCTGCAAATCAAGAACATAGGGGATGTTAATATACTCCACCCGGTCGCTGAAAGCCTGCAGATCATCGAGTAGTTTTTTGTCCTCGGGATTCATCAGGGCAAAGAGCAGAGAATTTACCTTTTCTTCTATATCTTCAACCTTATGCACCCCGTCGCTGATGATATTGTGGAGCTCCATGAGCCTTTCGGTGTTATGCGACTTGATGTCCATCAGGGCGTAAATACCGTTATTGGTCTTGGCATAGCGGGAATAGATATAGCTGACATGTTTGCTGCCTGCAAGCATGGCATCGAGCTTTTTCTGCAGAACTTCGTTGGTGAGGACACTCTGCCGCAGCGGCTTATCTCCGGGATTAAAAACCGACACACCTTCACCCAGACGTCGATTATATACATAGGGCCGAGCGAAAATGCATTCCAGTACCTTATATGGATCGTGGTGTTTTTTGAGTAGTTCCCGGTACAGTGAGACACAGATGGTGCAGGGCTCTTCAAGGAAGATCCACTCGTATTTCTTTTCAGTAAACAACTGCCATTTAAACTCATCATTTTCAAAGAGGTCGTCAAAGAATTGCCGGCGAATCTCCTTCGGGATAAGCAGAAGGGGGTTGTCATGGCTCGGACAGGGTACATCGAAATAGCCGCCCAGATCGTTATCGACGTTGCAGGCACATTTCATCTCGGTTGCCAGTTCCGTCTTTCCTTCGTTTTCCAGGACCCATGCCAACTTTTCAGTCAGAGAATTGAGGCTGTGCACCCCTCCCACCAGATGGTCCTGCTTCAGCCGCCAAACCACTTCATACCTGCATCCTTCCGGTGAGTTGGCATACTCTTCGAATTTACGCAGCAGGTTGTTGAGAAAGGTAGACTTGCCACTGCCGTGCGGTCCGTCGAAGATGTATATCTTATTTTGTTTGGCACCTACCTTGAAACTGTCGACATGGCGCATCAAACGATTGGCAAAAAGACGATCGGCAAAAAAGGCCCTGTCGGTGCCGTCGACAAAAAGCTTCGAACAATCGTATTTCAAAAATCCAATAGACTCCGGGTCCTCGCCATATTCATCAATGCCATCGCATACCAAGGTGTCGGCCATATCCGTATACACCTGGTAGACATTGCGAATTACCCGTTGTGGATTGGCAATGACCTCCTGGAGAAACTCTTGGAAAGAGAGAATCGGCGATTGGCTCAATTGTCCCCGGCAATTATCAAGATTCCCCATGGCTTTGCTTAGATCGCGCATGCACTCACCTTTCTCATCTATGGATCAAACCTGCACCCTGGTCATTTTTTTATCCTTCATGGTGTAGCGAATCCGTCGCCATTTTATCTCCCGTGGCGGCTGTTCATCCTTGTCGGTTTGGTTCGGATCTTTTTTTATCGGCTCGGGCTCGAAAGTATACAGACAGATCTTGCCCCCCCACAAAAACTCGATTCCCAGAAGTGCGCCTTCGATATAATCACGATAAAGGGGCTTACCTTCGAAAATATGATTGATTATCAGAGCATTATCATCATCGACATTTACGGTAATTGCCGGCGGATGGTAGAGGGAATCAGCTATCATCGTCTTGTATTGTTCAGCTTTACGAGACCTTACATAATATTCCCAGGTCATACGCTCTTTGTTCAGTCGTTTGTCGACAACAAAAAGCTTGTGCAAATCGACGAACTCCTGGTCGATGAAGGAATTTACAAACATGGAGTCGCAGAAATTTTCCCGAACAGAGAAAATAAATTCTTTCCCCCGACCGGTACTTTCATTGTAGAGCTTCCTCTCATGATGGTCAGATATCCGCTTATAATCAAATGACATTTTTCCTTTATCGGCCTGATCTTCAAGAAAGCTGAAAAGGCGCATGCCGAGAGCATACGGGTTAAGTCCCACTCTGGGCATGGAGGTAACCTTGGCATTGATTACCGCATAATCCACCTCGTGCCCTCTAATCCGGTCATCTTTCATGAAAAGATTGTCATGCCAGTAACTTGCCCAACCTTCGTTGAGGATTTTGGTGCGGATCTGCGGCTGAAAATAGAGGGAGGTGGATCGAACCACTTCGATTACCGTAAGCATCCAGGTATTCTCTTCCCGACCAAGGAACTTGGAGTTTTCCATGATGAATTGCAGGAGATCCCGCCTGCCGCCCTTGTCCTTCTCCTTGACGGCCTTTTCAAAAAAAGATTCGAACTCAGCGTATTTTTTCTTTACATATTCGATAAAACGCTCTTCTCCATCCTCGGGAAACTCACGGAGCGTTTTGTTATAAAGTTCTATCTCGGTGACATAGGCGGCAATCGATTTTTTCTCTTTATCCTGCAGAAAAACATCGAAGTAATAATCGACCATCGTCAATTTCTTGCCGTTTTGCGAGAACGAAGAGAGCAGATCGAAATAGCCTACCAGATTATCAATGGATCGAGCGAACTCAATTATATAGTCAACCCACCGCCCTCTTTCCGAACGGAGCTTGGCTATAATGCGCTTATCGGCAAGGGCCTTGGCGGCAAAATCATAATCCCAGGTATGACGGAAAAAGAGATTGTTCTGAAAAAAGTCTATATGGCCTAGAACATGATAGAAAATCATCACATTCAACCAATCCGGATTATTATCGTTATAAAAAGATATCGCCGGCCGAGTGTTGATTACCGTTTCGTAAGGGTTGTTGGGATAGAGCTCGTACTGCCCCTGTTCTTTTAACACCTCGACGTCCTGCACCCAATAATCATACAAGGTCGGGATCATGTTTTTCGGAGACAGCTGGAGGAAATCGCGATTGGTGACTATATATTCGAGACTCTGATCCTGAAAGCGCAGGCCGGCATCACGCGCCCTCGCCTTGCATCCTTCCATGATCTTTTTGGCATGTTGACTGACCAGTTCCATAGCACCTCACAGTGAGTGTAAACGGTAGTGCAAAAATTATCGCTTGCGAAGAGAGGCCCCTATTGTCCCTCGTTACCGCACGCTACAGGTTTTCAGGAGATCAGCTCCCGAATCCCGTTGATGAGCCGTGACTCGGTGGTATCCTTAGAGATGACATCGAGACGCAGCAGGGCCTGCTTTTCCTCAAGCAGGCCGGATTTACGGACATACTTCTCCACCTCGGTCTGCCCGGATATCCCATAGCCGTTTTCGGCAATGGTGATGCCGACCCGACTGGCATAGGCAAGCATTTTTTTGAGCTCGGGTATGGCTTTTTCTCCCTTGGTATCCCAGTCATCTCCATCGGTACCATGGAAAACATAAATGTTATTATCTCGTTCAAGAGTCTCATCTTCAACGATTTTATTGACCAAGGCGTAGGCGCTGGACACCTGGGTGCCGCCGGCAACGCTGGAATTGTAATAGGTCTGGAAGTTGTTGACTTCCTTTGCCTCGGTATCATGCAGGATAAACCGCGTCACCACCTGACTTTTGTACTGATAAATAAGCCAGGAATAGATGAGGACATGCTGGTTGACCACAAGTTCGGTGGGTTTGCCACCCATGGATCCGGAGTAATCGCGCACAAAAAACACCACTGCCTGGGATTCGTAGTCTTTTTCCTTGGAAAGAATCCGATATATCCGATCTTTAGGAGAGATCAACAGATCCCGACTGTCGACCGCCCCCTGCCCCTTGATACGCTTCAGGGCAATATTGGTTTGAATAATTCGCCTGAGGGTGGCTTTTTTGTCAAGGATCTGGCCAAAACCCCGGTTTTTATCAGTCAGATCGTAGGTATACTTGGTAAGGGATCGTTTTTTGCCCTTATCTTTCAGATTAGGTAGCTCAAATTGCTCAGTGAGAATACGGCCAAGATCATAGGCGTTCGATTCCACGTCATGGCCGCCGCCTTCACCCTGACCGGCACCGCCCTGCCCTGAGCCCGGATCCGGTCGTACCGGTTGTTCGCCGATTACCTCTCCCTCTTCACCCTCGCCGGCACCGCCCTCTCCACCCTGGCCATCTCCTCCGCCTTCGCCCTCTTCATTGATCCGCACCTTGTCATGAAGCAGTTTTTCCTCAACGGTGGTCGGAACAATGACTACTTTGTCATCGCCATCCTGACTCGGCTTGACCATTTTACCGATTCGTATTTTTCTGGGAAAGCCATCCTTTTCCCGCTGTTTATCCCGCTCCAACAGATAGTCGAGGGACTGAACAGAGGTGAGAGCCATGAGGTGCGGCGGAGAGGCATCGTGGAGCATCTCCGGATCATTATAGGCATACAGGCTGCGAATGGTCGGCCGGGTGATACACCTATGCTCACCATCCAGGTCGAGAAGATCCAGTTCATAACGGATCATCTTCTCCTGTTCGGGAGTCAATCCCTGTTCCTTGAGGGTATTATAGAGAGCCCGGAGTCTGTTTTTCATCTTTTGCTTCACCCTTTGTTTTGGGTTAAGGAACGTCCTAATTTTCGTCTACCTGGGTGCAAAAGTACTCGATAGTCTTCTGGGCACAGGTGGTACAATAGCCGAGTTTATTGAGCATCGTTTCGATCATACGGTCATAGAGTTTTTGGTTTTCCTCATTAGTGCGGTTGGCCAGCGCCCCGATGAGACTCCCTGAACCGGCGATATCCGACTTCAGGCGAACATCGGTCACCGCCTTCACCAACTCCAGGTTATCCATAAAATCATAATCCGGACGCACCGATATCTTCTGCCCATAGATCTTGCGAATGGACGTCCTGAAAGAATCCTTCTGCTCCTTGGTCTTCAACCCCAAACAATCTTCAACCGAATTGATATAGCGTTCATCGATCTTCAGGGCCTGCAGCTCGCCGGTCTGTGGATTCTTGTATTTCCACATCTTATCGGCACCAAGGTTCTCGGCGTCGATGCCGATAATCATATTGACGTAGTTCAATACGTCTTTTCTGATTGCCAGCGGTTCATCCATATAGGCATTGAACATCTCAGTCATGATCCGCTCCCGGTACAGTCCCTTGGCGATCTTCAGATCGTCGAGGAATTTGGCCCGGTCTTTGGCCTCCGAGACATAGTCGAGGATGACCCGTTCAAAGGCGTGAAACACGTCATAGGCGAACATGCATTTGCCCTCGTTGGTCTCGGAGCTCTCCAGCATGAGTTGAATGGTTCGCCCGAGATTTCTCTGCCCAAGACCCTTCTGGCCAAAGCGTTTGGTAATATCGTGCTCCTGACTGAGGGTATCAATGACCTCCGAAAGAGTCTTCAGGCTCTTTTCTCCAGCTACCTCACCGGCGGCAAGCTTCATGGTCTCGATAGGGGTGAGCTTTTCCGACCTGGGCAACCGGGTGAGAACCGCCGCAACGGAAGCGGCGTGGTTGAGGTTGGGGTCCTGATGCATCACGTCGCCGGTCAGGGTCGTTTTTGATTCATTGCCGATGGCGTAGGCGGTCAGCTCCTTCTGCAGCACATGATTGGTGTTGTGCGAGACGTAGCAGATACGGCAGCGGTCGACGATCGGCGCCTCCTCTTTTTCAGCAAGAAAACGGTTGAACTCGGAGTTGTTGCTCGTTGCCACTATAAGACTATCGATCGGCCATTTATAGCCGTCGATCTCAATGCTGCGGTTCTGAATGATGCCGAGGTAGACCTGCACCAGATCCTTCTTGTTTTTATAAATCTCATCGCTGAAATGGATGCCGCCGCCGGCCACCCTGGCGAGAGCGCCCCGCCGCAGATCGAAGCGATAAGGGTTGTTGGTGTCGGTGATGTGCAGGAGCCGCTGGATCGATTCCTCGCCCAGCAAATCCACCGCCGAGGAGGTGATTTTATCCTTGGCCGGATATTTGCCGGTCACCGTCCCAAGACTTTCAACCAGGGGAACCGGAACGATATCGATGAAGTCAAGCATATCGTCGATTTTATCACCGGTAAATTCCCGTATATTATTCCATATATAGGCGGTGCAGGCACCTAAAGGTCGATAGTTTTCATACCATTTTTCCAGCATGCCTTTATCCACCCGGTAGCGTCTCGCAAGCAGTTGCATCGATTCGTCTTTATTTTCCAGGAGGTTCATGGCCAGTACCATCGGATCTTCATAGGTCTGTGATTCGATAGTGGTAATGTTGCCGTAGGAACCGAGCTTATTGAGATTGGTGAAGCGGAAGGTATACTTCCGGTTGACGGGAATCGACAAAAACTGACGATACAATTTGCAGAGATATTCGACCAGAAAGGTCTTGCCGTTACCCGGTTCACCCACCAGGACAAAGGCCATTTCAGCCGATGATCCCCCCTCGGATGCGTCCTTGACAAAGGAGACAAAGGAGTTGATTTCGTCATACATGCCGACAATATGCTTAGGACCATTGCGGAATATCCTGAAGTCAAAGGTGCTTTTCCCATTGACCATTACCTTGTCGATCTCCCCTCCCAACACCATGCGGCTGACACTCTGAAAGGCGTTTTCAAAAACCCGTTCGCCCTTTTTAACCGAGGTAATATGGTAATGGAGTGAATTGTTCCTTTGCTCTGCCATCGTTGCCCTCCTTGACAGGTTAGTAAAGTTGATTCGCTGTATTGTTAATTTATTATCAGCTTTTTAAAAATTAATTCAAGGAATTCTCAATAATAATTCGTCTTTGCAGAAAACGTTTCATTGGCTCGCACAGAATCTTATAAGCAGTTGAACTCGACGGTTTTCAACATTTTTTACAGTGTTTAACTTTTTTAATTGACTCCCTCACTAAAGACTGGCAAGCTGGATTAGTGCATATTCACAAAACAACCTGTTGCCTGTTCATTCCTTTATTATGACTGACAAAGAATGTGTTTTGCAAAACCTGCAAAGTCTCGCCGACGCGATAGTTGCCATGTTCGGCCGTAACTGCGAGGCATGTGTCCATGACCTGACAGCCTTGCACAGATCCCTGGTGTACATCTGCGGTGATGTAACCCACCGTCAGCCGGGTGCCCCAGCCACCGATCTTCTCGTGAAAATCGTCAACAGCCAAGACCGCTCGGGAACCGTACACAGTTACCGGACCATCAGTAATGACGGCAGGTCGCTGAAGTCGACGACGACGGTCATCCGCGACGGGGAGGGACATGCGGTTGCCGCCCTCTGCATCAATTTCGACACTACCGAATTCTACAATGCCGGCCAGGCTCTGCTGCCCTTTCTCTCTCTTCCCGAAGTCGATCCTCCAACCAAGAGTGCCGAGACTTTCGCCCACACAACCGGCGAGACGATAGAAGCCCTTTTCCAAAACGCAGTCCAAGAGATAGGCAAACATCCAACAACAATGAACAGCGATGAAAAAAAACGGTTGGTTGCAGCTCTCGACACCGACGGGCTTTTTCAGTTCAAAGGGGCGGTGGAACCGGTAGCCCGGATGATGGGGGTTACCAGATTCACTGTCTATAATTATCTTAAGAAAATACGAGCAACCAGAAACACTCAACCACAAAAGGAACAACCATGACTCGCAATGTCATTTCCACCGCCCAGGCCCCGGGTGCAATCGGCCCCTATTCCCAAGGTATTGCCACCGATAATCTGCTCTTTATCTCCGGCCAGTTGCCCATCGATCCCTCGACAGGAAAAATGGTTGAGGGCGATATCGGGAGCAAAACCCACCAAATCCTGAAAAATATCGCAGCGATAGCAAAAGAGGCGGGCACTGATCTTACAAAGACCCTGAAGACCACCATCTTCCTCACCGATCTCGCCGATTTTCAGGCGGTGAACAGCGCCTACGGCAGCCACTTCCCCGAGGCTCCGCCGGCACGCAGCACTGTTCAGGTTGCCGCTTTACCGCTCGGTTCGAAAATTGAAATCGAATGTATCCTGGCAAGATAAAGCTGAGTTGAGCAGCTTCTCTGCTCAAACGAAACTTATGCCCTTGCGATAGAAATAAAATCGCTCCCCTCAGGCACACCCTATGAAATTTACCGTCAAAGACATCCTGGAAATGGAGGTCACCCTGGCCCTCGGCTGCACCGAACCGGTAGCCATTGCGCTGGGCGCCGCAGCCGCAGCCACCCTCCTGCCCGGCAAAGAGTTCGATTCCATTGAGATCTGGATTGACCCGAATATTTACAAAAACGGCCTAGCGGTCACCATCCCCGGTTGCGGCGGCATGCAAGGCCTCGACACCGCCGCCGCCCTCGGCGCCTTTGGCGGTAATCCCTCAAGAAGCCTGGAAGTCTTGGAAAGCATAACCGATGCCACCATTGCCCAGGCCAAGGAGCTCCTTGCCGCAGGTAAGGTCACCGTCAATCTGCGGGATGAGGTCGGCCTTTATGTCCGAACAAAAATTGTGGCAGAAAAAAATACTGCCGAATCGCTGATTGTTGATCTGCATAGCAATATTGTCAGCCTTAAGCTGAATGGCCAGGAAGTAACGAACTCGCCTCTTCTTGAGCGAACCCTGAAAAAGGGCGGCCGACACACCATGGCCGAGCTGGAGACCTGGTTGCGCAGCCTGAACCTTGAACAGATTCTCGAACTGACGGCGGAGCTTGATGACGATGACCTCGATTTTCTCGAGGTCGGCGTCAACCATAACCTGGCCCTGGCCGAATACGGCCTGAAACACGGCAGCGGCCTAGGAATCGGCAAGGCCATCGACCGGCTGATCAAGCAGAAATTGATGGTCAACGACATGTCCAACTCGGCGCGCAGACTGACCTCGGCCGCCGCCGATGCCCGGATGGGCGGGGTGAAACTTCCGGCGATGAGCTCCGCCGGCAGCGGCAACCACGGCCTAACCGCCATCCTGCCGATCTGGGCGATCAAGGACTTCATCGACCATGACCGCGACACCCTCCTCCGGGCTATAGGTCTCAGCCATATCATCACCGCCTATGTTAAGGCCCATACCGGCAGGCTGTCAGCCGTCTGCGGATGTTCGGTTGCGGCCGGAGCCGGGGCGACTGCCGGTATTACCTATCTGGTCGGCGGTGATGTCCACCAGGTTGAAGGGGCGATAGGCAACATCCTTGAGGACCTGGCCGGGGTTATCTGCGACGGCGCCAAGGCCGGTTGCGCCATCAAGCTGAACACCGCGGCGGGGGCTGCCGTCCAGGCCGCACTTTTTTCCCTGCACGGCGTCAATGTCAAGGATACCGATGGAATCATTGGAAATTCCACCCGAAAAACCGTTCAGAACATGGGGGCTCTCAGCCATAACAGCATGGAGCAGGCCGATAAAACCATTTTGAAGATCATGATGGAAAAACAGCTGAACAAGGGCAAAAAACCTGTGGGCCAGAGTTGAAAAAGATGACTGGATTGTACAAGGGTGCACCAGCAATTAAACCGATCACTCATTTTCGTCAGCTTCTGATTTTTGCGAAGTTGCTGCCCATTGCCTGATGAGCATGATCTCATCGGCAGGAATCTGCAGATATTCCAGGAATATCCGGTGTTTCTCCGCATCGGTTTGTTCAAAGCGAATATGCCAGCGCCGCATATCAGCGGCGCTGAATCCGGCATGTTCCAGCAGAGAAATCCACAACTCCTTGGTCATCACACCCGGCAGCTGAAGTATTTTCGAATTTTTTAAAAGACCAGCGATAATTCGCTGCTGCTCAATAAGTTCTTTGATTTCATTATTGAGGTCCTCAAAGCGCTGCTCGAGGACCTTTGTTAAACTGGTATCCGGTGAATCGAGGATCTTGCCGATATCTTTAAGCGATATACCGGCTTGGCGATACCGGTAGATCTGGGCCAGTCGCCGCTCCTCTTCCTGGCCATAGTGCCGATATTCGCCTTTTCCATGGCCCCGCGGGGAAAGTATCCCGATGGAGTCATAATAAAGAAGCGTCGACCGGGACAAGCCGAATTTTCTTGCAAGGTTTCCGATGGTAAGGGTCATGTGCCATCCCTGCCTGCTGTACCGGAACCAACCGGCAGCAGGTTGAGGTGCAACATTTCCCCGGTTTGCAGATAGTGATCGAGCATTTGGTTGAGGGGGATCATAAGGTTTAGGAAGTGTTCCTGGGTATAGCCCGCAACCAGAGATTGACCTTCCACACCAAGACCGGTTATCTCCTGCCGCCACGTTATTTCAGACCCGCCGTTCACCATAGCGAGCAGTATTTCATAGCGGGTTGTTCGCTTGCCACCGATCCTGACAAAGCCGATTTTCGATGATATCTCATAGTGACTGACAACCCAGGTTTCCCGGCCGTATTCATTATGGAAATCAGTGGCAAAAACACAACCTGCCTCGGCAAACCCGGACTGGCTATACAGCATCTCACAACGCCAGTGTGGCAGCCAAGCGTATTCCCGTACCGGACACAAGAGAGGAAAAACCCGTTCCGGTGTGGCCTTTAAAAAAGTGTTATACTCCCTGATTACTCTCTGATTATTATTTTCCATCTCCTTCTCCTTGTTGTTGTAAGCACACCATCAACCTCGTAATTAAACTATGATGGGGTATGAAGCCGTAGACAGGTCAAGGAGTTTTTCTCAGGAATATTGCTGGTCGTCACAGTGTTATGACACCACACAAGGAAAAATATTTTACAAACAGGCACCGCGACGACGGTAGTCGCGGTGCCTGAACCATCTATTCTTTACCGGTAGAGCACCATTCGTAGGCATTTCTAAACATCTGCATCCACGGCGAAACCTGCAGACCCTTCATCTCTTCCGGTAGATAGTGAGCCTGCCAGGGCAGGAAAACCCGCTCAGCATGGGGCATCAGCGCCAGATGACGGCCGTCGGCCGAGCAGAGCCCGGCCAAACCCTCAGGGGAACCATTGGGGTTAAAGGGGTATTTTTCCGTCGGCTTGGCATCGTCGTCGACATAGACCACAGGGGCCATGCCACCGGTTCTTACTTTGTCGAAAATTGCCTGGTCGGGAAAATGAAGAAAACCTTCGCCATGATCGACGTGGATCCCGAAGACCAGCCCCTCCATGCCCTTCAGCATCACAGCCGGACTCCTTTCCACCTTGACGGTAACCCAGCGGGACTCAAACCTCCCGGAAACATTGCGGATAAACCGTGGCTGACGGTTGGCGGCGAGCCCCGGCTCAGGAACCCAGCCCAGCAAGCCGAAGAGCTGGCAGCCGTTGCAGCTTCCAAAGGAAAAAGTGTCAGGCCTATGGTAAAATTCCTCAAACATCTTCTTCAATCGTGGGTTGAAGAGGATGGTTGAGGCCCAACCCTTGGCCGAATCCGGCACATCGGCATAGGAGAAACCGCCGACCGCTGCAAGACCACGAAAGGCATCGAGGTTGACACTGCCATTCAGCAGGTCGTTCATACAGACATCCCATGGCTCAAAACCGGCTAAATAAAAGGCCGAGGTCATCTCCCGATCCGAATTGGAACCCTCATCTCGCAAAATCGCCACCTTGGGTTTATTTGCGCGGGTCAAGAGTTCAACGGGTGCTGGTTCGGGGCTAAAGGGCAGATAATAGGTCGGCCCCTGACGTTCATATATATTTGCCTTCTCCGCCTCGGCGCAGAGCGGATTAATCTGCAGCCGCTCCAGTTGGTAGCTGGTTTCCTCCCACCAACTCCGCAAGACGACCATCTTTTCATCCAGAACCTTGGTGCCGTTATAGCTGAGTCGTATTTCCTTATCGGGTGTGGATGTACCTATTTGGATATAAGGCACACCGGCCTTGCCGAGGATACTCTCTATTTCGGCGATATGCTCCGGCCGGCATTCAAGCACCAGACCGAGTTCCTCGGCAAAAAGCGCCTCGAAAGCCGTACCGGATCCGGCCAAAGAGATATCCAGGCCGCAGTTGCCGCTGAAGGCCATCTCCAGAAGGGTGGTGATCAAGCCGCCATCGCTGCGATCATGACCGGCGGAGATGAAACCTTTACCAATCAGCTCCTGGACGGCGGTAAAACAGTTTTTCAAGGAAGCACCATCCACCAGATCAGGACTGACATCACCCATCTGGCCCATAACCTGGGCTAAGGCACTGCCACCCATCCTACTGCGACCGCCGCCGAGATCAAGGTAGAGGAGCGGCGATCCAGGCTTTTTGATATCCGGAGTGATAACCTTGCCAATATCAGGAACCGCCGCATAGACAGACACTACCAGTTCACGCGGCGACTTGACGGTTTCATCGCCGACCATGGTGGCCATGGACAGGCTGTCCTTGCCGCCATCCACCGCCATGCCGATTTCTATCATCGCCTTGGCCATTGCCTTGGCGGCGTCATAGATGGCCGCACCCTCACCGGGCAGTTTCGGTGCCCACATCCAGTTGGCCGAGCATTTGACCTGGGCCAGGTCTTCAATTTCCGCGAAGACCAGATTGGTGAGGGATTCGCCCACTGCCATTCTTGCGCCCGCCGCCGGATCAACAAGCATCTTGATCGACTGCTCACCGATAGCCGTGGCGATTCCCGTTTTGCCGAAATGGCTCTGGGCCACCACCGCCACGTCACCGACCGTCAGCTGCAGGGGACCGCAACACTGCTGCCTGGCAATAAGCCCGGTAACCGCCCGGTCAACCTTGTTGGTGAGAAAGCGCTTGGAGCCGACCGACACCAGTCGCAGGACGTCATGCAGGGCCCCGGCAACGGTGAGATCGGCGGGTAACTTGAGAGGCGCGGCGATAAAAGGTTTTCTTGCGTCGGTAAAGGTCTTCTGCGGAATATTTCCTAAAAGCACCGGCAACTCGATATCCACCGGGGTGGTGTTGTCGTGTGCATCATGGAGGACAAAGCGCAGATCGCCGGTTACCTCGCCCAGCACCTCGCAGCCCACCTTCTCACGGGCGCAGATGGCTTGGAAATTTTCGATATTTTCCGGTTTAATCAAAAAGCCGTTGCGCTCCTGATATTCAGCAACATAGATTTCGAGTACCGACATGGTCGGGTCGCCCACGCGGATATTGCGGATTTCCACCCGACCGCCGGATTTCTCCACTAACTCCTTGAGAACGTTGGCCGGACCACCAGCCCCCTGATCGTGGATGACTTCGATGATACTGCGATCACCCATCTCGTTACAGGCGCGGATGACCCGGTTCATCTTCTGTTCCATCTCCGCATCGCCGCGCTGCACTGCATTGAAGTCAAGGCTCGATTCATTCTCGCCCTGCAGCATGCTGGAAGCCGCCCCGCCGCCAAAGCCTACGCGATAGGCCGGTCCGCCCACCTGGACGATGAGCATCCCTTTCTCGGCAGCCTCTTTTTCTGTAAGCCTGGCATCGATCTGGCCAATGCCGCCGGTGAACATGATCGGCTTCAGGAAGCCCCAACGTTCGCCACTTTCAAGACGCATATCAAAGGATCTGGTAAAGCCCTGAATCAGCGGCTCACCAAATTTGTTGCCGTAATCGGAGGCCCCGTTGCTCGCCTCAATCTCGATATCGAGGGCGGTGGCCAGATTGTCGGGACAGGGAAATGTTTTCTCCCAAGGCAGGGTATAGCCCGGAATATGCAGATTGCCGACACAATAACCGGCGGTGCCGGCGATGACAAAGCCTCCCCTCCCTGTTCCCTGCACGTCACGAATCCGTCCGCCGGTGCCGGTTTCCGCCCCGGGAAAGGGTGCCACACCGGTGGGAAAGTTATGGGTTTCGGCAGTCAGCAGCGGATGATATGTGGTCTGCACCGGCACAAACGGCGAATGGATGCCCGGTTTTTCAGGAATCAGGGTTTTGATCTCATAGCCCTCAATCACCGAGGAGTTGTCTTTAAAAGCAATGACCGAGCCCTTGGGGTTGGCCGTGAGTGTGGCGGTCACCAGGCCAAACAGGGTGTCCGCCATCTCCTCGCCGTCAATCACCTGCTTTCCTTTAAAAAAACCATGGCGGGAATGCTCGGAGTTGGCATTATTCAGATCCATGATCTCAACAATAGTCGGATTGCGGCCCTGGCGATTGACAAAATAATCGTAGTAGAGGTTACGATCCCTTTCGTCCATCGAGATGCCTGGCAAGTGCGTCAATCCTTCCGGACCGTACGTTTTAAGATCCACTTCATACACCGGCTCCGGTACGACTCCGGTCTCAAAGGTGGTGAGCGGTGCCGGATAGTGGCACTCGGTCATCCGGTCATGGTGGCAATCAATGAAGGTCTGAATCTCCTCGCCTTCAGGGATCAGATACCTGCGCGACCTCTCCACTCGGGTGATAATGCCAAGGCCGGTGGCCTTGCAGATTGACACCATATTCGATGACCAAGCAGTGGCAAAATTCAGTCTCGGCCCAACCTCCACCACCCTTTGTCCCTGGGGTACAGGGACGTCCTTAACCGAATCAAGAAGAAAACCGTCGGCCAGAATCAACCGCAGGCAGGTTGTCTCCTCCAAACTGAGTTCTCGCTTTGACTCGATATGAAAACAAAAGGCTTGATCTTCCGAAATTTGTCGATACAACTGTGTGACTTTCACACCCATGATCTTATTCCCTTATATTCTTTCAGCTTTAGTCTGAGAATGTATTCTCTTGATGTCTCTTCCCGAGTACTGGGATTTCCTTAAATATCCCCTTAAAGGCTGCTTATTGCAGTACCGTCCTGAATCGCATTGCCTGCTAACAGTAGCATTAATCAGTGAAAACTTCCGTATGATTTTATTCTTGTTCCGTTGACTTTTGGGGTATAGTTAAAAAGGTTTATGTCGAATCTTGCCGCTTGCACGACGACGCCTGCGTCAGCATCGCTTTCAAATCGAGGACTGCGTGAAAGAAGAGGACGAGATACCCAAAGAGCATGAGATAGGCCATTTGCGCAAGCGGTGTGCCTACCTTGAAAAAAAACTTGTCCACTTGCAAGAAAAGCAGGTGCGACAGGACAAAATCGACACCATTAACAGACGCCTCCTGAAGCATAGCCACCAAAAGCTTCTCCACTACTATCAACAGGCACAAAAGGAAAATATTTGCAAATCGGATTTCCTCGCCAATATGAGCCATGAAATCCGCACACCCCTCAATATCATTCTCGGGATGGCCAACTTGCTCGCCGATACCAGTCTGGACAAGATCCAGACCCAATACCTCCACAGCCTGCGAGTTACCGGTAGACAGCTCACTGAAGTTCTCAACAATGTACTTGAATTTTCACGCATTGAAGCGGGGAAAATCGCCTTTGAGCCGGAGCCCTTCAGTCTGGAAAAGATCATCAATCAACTTGAGGCATCAATCATGCCTCTCTGTGTGCAAAAGAAACTTGCGTACTTGGTTAAGCATGCCCCCCAGCTCATCTTCGAGCGAATAGGCGACCCTCTCAAGATTTACCAGATCCTCCTTAATCTCATCAATAATGCAGTGAAATTTACGGCAAACGGTACTATTATTCTCGAGGTTGAAGAGGATCGCCAAATACCTGGAAACCTGAACCTGAGCGTCAGTGATACCGGCATTGGCATATCTGCAGAAAACCAGAAAATCATCTTCGACCGTTTCTCCCAGGTCCATGATCTCTTCTCCAGGTCACATAGCGGCACAGGCCTTGGTCTGGCCATAAGTCAGAAACTCACCCTGGCCATGGGCGGAAAATTAACAGTTCGAAGTGAACCCGGGAAGGGTTCCATCTTCACCTGTTCTCTGCCGCTTCCACCGGTGGCGACTCCTGAGAGGAACCTGATCCGCCTTGATTCTCTCCACATTATACCGGACAATTTCCCGAAATTACACATTCTGGCGGTCGACGACATCAAGGAAAATATCGAGGTTATCAAGGTATACCTCAAAGATTTCCCGATACTGATAGAGACCGCCGAAAACGGAGAAGAAGCCCTGGAATCCCTTCTGACAGGCGAATTCGACCTCGTTCTCATGGACATCCGCATGCCGGTCATGGATGGAATAACTGCTACTCAGGAGATCAGGACCAGGGAAAAGCTGGGAACCCTCAGGCCCCAGACTATTCTTGCATTAACCGCCCATGCCTTTCAGGAGCAAAAGAAAAAAATCCTCCAGGCAGGTTTCGACGGGGTGCTGAGCAAACCCTTTTTCAAGAGAGATCTCATTCAAACCATTTATCGATTTTCAGTCGTTGACAGGACCTTGTCTCTGCAGGAAAAGTTAGGGAACAAAGCAATTGGCTTTTGTCTCGAACGCGACACCCCGGAGAATATCCCGGCCGCTCTCAATGAATTGCTCCCCACTCTGATCCAGACGATTACCAATGACCTCAACTCAATGATAATGGCCATGGAACAACGTGATTATACAGTCCTGCATGCCAAGGCCCACTCTCTGCAGGGCGTCGCCGGGATGTTTGGCTTCCAGGAACTCGGGTCGTTGGTCTTTGATCTGTCGCAAACCGTGAAAACAGGAAATCTCATCGTCGCTCGAGAGCTTTTCACCGCCCTCGATTTTTACCTCGCCCGATTAAAAAAACGACACTGCAATTAGTCATCTGCTCGCTCGGAGCCCCGCCTTGCCACTTTACACACTAAGTTTCTCCCATTTATCTCTTACTCAAGCACATATGTTCAAGCTGCGGCCCGACCTTTTTCCAATCGACGCAGGGGTTTGAAAAGCCTTTTGGCTTGATGAGCGGGCAACCGATGGCCGAATCGTCAACATATACATCACCATACGCCTTGGGGCTGGATGTCCACGAATCCTGATCGGGATTCCTGTTCACTCCGTACAAGGCAATGCCGTTTTCTTCAAAATACTGCACGGCATTGCGTAGGAGATTGCCGCCTTCCGGACTATTTGCCCGCATGGTGAAAAGAATCAACTTGGCCCCATACCGCTGCAGCCTCTTCAACCAGTCTATCGCTCCGGGAACCGGTGGGCCAATCTCCGGATAGCGATGATCGACCATAGTTCCATCAAAATCAACACATATGTACATGCAACCTCCACAGGTTTTTGCAAAATCTTTCGCAGCCATAAACGAGCCCCCTAAGAAAATACGATTCTCGGAGGTTTTGGGGGTTCATATTTGCGAATAACTGTCGATCCAGGGGAGACATTCCCAGATAAATTCTCCATGAATCTAATGCAAATTCCACACATTGCAACTTGGAAGCTTTCACCATGGTCAAATAATTTGCTGAAACCGGCAGGCAACCAGCTCGATACCCGCTTATTCTGAGTTGGATAAAAGCATCTGCAGGGCTGTCTGCCGTTTACTGGTATCCTGTCGATGAACCGCCATTGCCAAAGCCTTGCGGGTCCCGACGACAACGGCCAGCCGACGAGCCCTCGTCAAGCCGGTATAGATAAGATTGCGAAAAAGCATCTTGAAATGCTGGGTAAGCACCGGAATGATGACCGCCCCGAATTCGCTGCCCTGCGATTTGTGAATGGTTATGGCGTAAGCCAGATCGAGCTCAAGGATATCATCCTTCTGATAGTTGACTCTCCGCCCGTCGGGGAAAAATTCGACCACACAGTTGAGACCGACATTATCTATGTCGGATATCCTACCGATATCGCCGTTAAAAACATTTAGTTCATAATTATTGCGCCGGTGAATGACCCTATCGCCGGTACGGAAAATCCTTTCACCTACCTGCAACTGAGCTTTTCCGGGGGCGGGTGGGTTGGCTGCCTCCTGAATGGTCCGGTTAAGATTGGCCGTGCCGAGACTGCCGCGGGTCATCGGTGTGAGAATCTGAATCTCCTCCTTGCCGTAATACTTGGGAATCCACTGCAAATACAGGCGCACCACGGCATCGACGGCGGTCAAGCCGTAGTGGAGGGTCGACCAGGGATGCACCTTGGCGAGAACCGCCATCAGCTCCTCAACATAGCCATCCGCCCCCTTAACTTTCTGCAGATCAACATGCTGAAATTTTTTGGGAATGACGAAGTCCTGCTCGTAGGAGGAATGAATCATCTCCCCGGTCCTGAATTCATAGAGATTTTCAGCGGTGGTTAATCCTTCAAGCTGACCGGGCGCTTGCAAAACCGAGAGCCTTTTCACCCGCCGCACAAAGTCAAGCTGCTCCTTGGTGGCTTCGTCGGAGTCAATAAACAGGCAATCGACCTTCTCCTGCCAAAGCTTCGGCTTTTTGAAGGGTGATTCGATATGCGGCGTTATACCCCTGTTAAGCTGGTGGGCATATTCGATGATCTTCGAGTCCTGGGCCTGACGGAAAACCTCGGTTAGACTAAAGACCGCAACCACCCCGGACGAAATAATGTCGCGGAGAACATTGCCGGCACCGACGGCCGGCAACTGATCAGCGTCGCCAATAAAGAGGACCTGGCAACCCGGAGGAACCGCCTTCAACAGCGAAGCAGTGAGAGAAATATCAAGCATCGAACATTCGTCGACGATGAGAACATCGGCAGCAAGCGGTTGTTCCTGGTTTTTCTGGAAGGTACCGTTCTGCCATTCGAGCAACCGGTGCAGGGTTTTCGCTTCCCTGCCGATTACCTCGGACATCCGCTGGGCGGCCCGACCGGTTGGGGCGGCAAGCAGCACCTTCTTGCCGAGATACTCCAACAATCTGACGATAACCAGGGTCGTAGTGGTCTTGCCGCAACCCGGCCCGCCGGTGAGCACCGAAAAGCGGCTGGAGGCGATCGAGCGGACGGCAACCGCCTGCTGGCCACTGAGACGTATCCCCTGCTGGCCACAATATCTTTCGAGCCACTGGTCGATATTTTTTCCGTCGATGGCAAGAGGATGAACCA
>JAZDOW010000271.1:0-14735 GCA_043798185.1 Pseudomonadota bacterium
AAAATAACGACATTTATCAGCAGTTCACATATGTTACGCATACCATCATTTCTAGCTCCCATCCAGTTTCGATGCTACCAGAGTTGAGTTTGCCTCACGGCTCCTTCTTCCAGTCATTGACTGAGGGCTTCATTGTCTCCCAGGCTTCACACAAAGCCGTTACCAGCTATGCGTGCCGGGATAAAAAACTGCCGACGAAACGGCAGGCTGACTCTGAGGTCAGCAATAAAAGAGGCGACTTTCAGGTCGCACCCGGAGCATTTTATTGTTGGAATTCGTTACATAGTTCCGCTGAATTCTCGTCAAATCAACCAGTGGTTTTTCACTCCCCTGCGCGTTCAATCAACTATTGAGGCTTTCGAGTAGTGACACCCATGCATTAAAATGTTGACATTTTGACCTTATCTTCTGCAGTCCGATGTGTTCAGCAATTATTGGACCTGCAGAAGGTTTTTCTCCTTCATAGCAAGGCAGGTATTTAATAATCCGTTTTGAAGGGGCTGTTTCAGGGTTATCGTTTATAAGTTCCGGATTCGTGACTTCAGAAACATCCTGTTTTAATTTAGTGATTTGGTTGTTGTGGTCAATATAGTAGTGATGGAATTTGTCGAGATCGGAAAAAAGCAGTGCTTCATATTCATGAAGTTGTAAGTATGGGAAAAAGCGAGGAGATGCTATGTCAGCTGTGAGGTTGTCTTCAATTACTTCGATTTTTTTGTAAGGATCGGACTTTTGTTTTGCTTCTTCGAATCCGGGAAAATCATTGGGTAACCTGTAAAAGTCAAACATGGTCGTAAACCGTGCATCACCCCCCTTATCTTCTTTCATCCACAAGTTAATATCTTTTTGGGCTTTTAGATAAGAGACCATCCCTCCTCGGAATATTTTGCCACGTTTTCTACCAGTTACTACACGTCGTGCACTGACAAAGACATTGAAGCCGCCCAAATGCGGCCCGAGAATCTTATTAACGAAAGTTTCTTCTGTTTGTCCTTCTACAATAATGTTGAGGCGTATCATTAAGCTGGCCTCCCACCAAGAACGTTTTTCTCCCACAATTCACTCATTGTGTATTCGTCAAGCCATTCATCAAGAACAGTCGGATCTGGTCGGCTGAATACAGATTGGCCATCTTTTCTGTCAACCACGATAATGTCCTGTGGCTCTAGCTCATCTACCAAATTAGCCGATTGTGTGGAAATCAATAATTGAGACCTTTCAGAAGCACTTTTTAACAATCCTGCAAGAACGGTAATCGCATAAGGATGTAATCCAAGCTCAGGTTCATCTATGATGACCATAGAGGGAAGCATAGGTTGTAAAAGCAGGGTTACGATAGCCATCATCCGTAACGTTCCATCTGAAAGCTGATGTGGGCCGAAAAGCATATCGGAATTCTTTTCTTTCCAATTCAATATGACATTCTTATCGCGTGGGATTAGAACAAAATCATCAAAAAATGGAGCACAAAGTCTTATCGTTTCGACAATTCGTTGATAATATTCTTTTTTATGCTCTCTCATTTGATAAAGAAATGGAGCTAGATTGCCCGCATTAGCTTTTAAAAAATAAGAATCGTCAACATATTTTGACTGCTTGATGTGAGCATTAGAAGAAGTATCATGGAATTGAAATACCTGCCAATCACGCATCATAGTACGAATAACCTTGGCGGTAGTTGTGGCTGTCGTTCCAACCTTACCTTCTGATTGGGCAATCATTCCCGATTCTTTATGCCCGGCACCTAGGGGAATTGTTGGCCCCTCAGTTGTTTTTCCTTTTTTTGAATATTGTATTTCCTCATCAGCAAAGATGAGTGTATCCCCTGCCGCGTGGATAAGACGCATGTGATAGCGATTGTAACCGCTATTTGTCTCAAAGTTTATAGTGGATGACAGTTGAGGTGTGATCTTTGGACCATAACACAAAACGCTATTTGCCCCCCCCTGTTCACCAATATGTAATTGCAAGGCTCCAGATTCGAGAAAGTTAAGTAATCGAAAAAAGCCAATAAGGTTTGATTTTCCTGCGCCGTTAGCTCCTATCAATACGTTCAGTTGCCGAAGTTCAAGCTCCAGGTGACGAATTGACTTAAAACCATCTATTGTAAAATTCTTTATTCGATTCATGAGTTAGACCTCTAAAATATCAACAAACATCAGCCGCATGATGATTTCTTAAATGCAAATTATGGTAAGGTGTTCAATGAAAATTGAATTCTATCCCACTTGAATGCGGTCCATTCAGGTCACGCCCAACAAGTAATTATGCGATTTTCAGATATTTTCACAGAAAGAAGATATCCGAAAAGACAACATCATTGTAACCACACCTTCCTCTGCGAATCTTCCTCAACCAGTCACCCTTCACTCATCAAACAAATTCGAGCGCATACTACCGCCCCTTGCCGACAACCAGATGGATTTCCGCATTGCTTAATTCCTCTTCAAATTGGATATGCAGAGAATAATCGTTGCCGATGAAGTCATGACACCGCACGGCCATTACCTTTCCAATACGCAGCAACGGTTCGGCTGCACTATCGGGGCGAATGTTTACCCTGATGTTCTGCCCTAGGAGTGCGGCAGCATTCTTTTTCTTGGAAAAACGTAGACTGAGGGCAACACCGCCCTTGGAAACATCAAGAAGCTCCCCCTTTGTCACAATCCACATGTCGTTTCCCTGTTGATCAAGGAGGTCAATGCTAACTCTGCCGGACACCTTTTTTCGCTCGAATTTTCTTCTGGTCCGACTGGTGTTGCTGAAAATATTGCCTTTTGTTGCACATTTCAAACAAAATTCCTGGAGCTTTGCGTACAGAGCCGGACAATTGTCTTTCTGGCTCTGCAGCCTTTGCCGCGTCAACTGGGAAAGGAAAGCACCTTTGCTTGCTACAGTCACTGTCCAGACCGAGAGCTCAAAAAAAGTGTCACTGCCGATTATCTCCCCCGCTCCCACCTCTCTCAACAGCATTTCCCCGCCTTGACTGACGGTATTTATCTGAACATGTCCGCTATTGACGAAAAACAGGGAGGAAAGAAAATCTCCCTGTTTCACGATTATCTCCCCATCGGTGTATTTTTTTTGGGTCATCGCATGGTAGAGAGCAGAAAACTCTGCGGGTGAAAGAGTCCGAAGGAGTTCTTTCCAGATATCCAAATGTTCATCACTGATTGAAGCGCCTTTCTCTTCTTCAATTATTTCTGCGGCACGAATACTCTCGACCAGCGCCATGGAATCAATCTGCATGAGCCAATCCCGCAACTTCTCGGCCTTTTGGAAACGTTTCTCTCTGGCATTGCTTATTATGAGCTGCATGACCAGAGCGACCGCTTGACGTTTTTCATTCCGCCCCAGCAATTCTTTGATCTGCTGCTCTTCCGGGCTGTCCACCTCCAAAAGGTTTTCAAAATCACCGGAGGCCACGGATTGCTCTTTGGCTTGCGACCGTTTTTTTGCCTTGGTATCGGCCACCGCCGGCTTTTCCTTTCCCGGTCCCGGCTGCCGCCCCGTCACCAGTTTTTCAATCGCCTGGCTTACCACCGCTCGGATCTCTTCCCCTGTTCGGCTGGTATTGGAAGAATATGTGAGGAGAATTTTATTTAAAGCCGGCACAACATAAGGGGTCGAACATTCCCCTAGCGCCTTACAGAGAGACAGCAGCAATTTTTCTTTAAAGTCGGGGTGTATTGTCTCCACCCGCTGCATAACCGAAAGCAGTTCATGGGCAACTTCCGCATCCGCAAGAGGAATAAGGGCGTTGACGAGTTGCGGTTTCGTCATCTCCGCACCATCGCTCAGCATTTTCAACAATACTCTTTTACGAACTTTTGCATCAATAAGCTTTGCCTGCACACTCTTGCAGGCAGCCCGAATTTTATTGAGATTGAGTGCGTGTTTCAAACCGACTATCAAATAACCGACATCGGTTGAGTGCAGATAGTAACGCCCTTTTATGAATACTAAGTCGGCTGTCACTGGACTGTCCAGATCGCTGATGATCTCGCTCCAGCGCTGCCCTTCCCTGTCAACCGATGCCAAGGCCCCGGTCTGCTGGTAAAAAAGGAACTCACCTTGAGGGGAAAGAAGAATCACAGCGGTTACGGAATCGAGCTGCGCTATCTTGCTTAAAAAGGTGATCATGACATTCTTTCAGCTAGCTTCAAAGAAGAGATTCTCTGCAAGCACTGCACCCGTCTATCATGAAAAAATAGTAAAATACCCACTGTGCTCACATAATTTCCATTTGTTTGTCCCTTAAAAGAGAAGCCTATGCCTGACCAATTTCGGAGCATGGGAAGCCACCGAGGCCAAGAAGAAAACCAGCAGCACTGTTCCCTGTAGCGGGAGCAGTCCATGATAAGCCGCACCCAACAGAAGCATCTTGACCAAGGTTGACACTCCTGCCAATTCCCGGCAGATCTGTCGGTGTCTTAGCCATTCGGTAGAGAGCAGCATTATCCCACTGACGGAGGCAAGCATGAGATAAAGTGACGGTGGCCGCACCATATCACCGAGGAGAGTGGATGACAAAATCACCGAAGCACCTATCAGGTGCATAGCTCTGATAACAATAGACAGACTCAGAACCCAATAGGGCCGATTGCCTATCCTGCCCATATTGCCGGCATGGTCCCCGCTGCCACCTGACTTTTCAGTCATTTTCACGCCCGCCCCCAAAAGCTTGATACCGCCAGCCAAGGCACGGCACCACACACATACAAATAGCCACCCCTCGTCATCATGGGCGGTGTCACTGTAGACCTTGTTTTTTCCCAAGCCACAAAATCATCACCCTATGCTGGAAAGAGTTTACTCCGAAACAGAAAAAAAACTGCCCCCAGCAGGCAGCATCCCGCCCACAGATAATCCATGGAGAGCTTCTCTTTCAGGTAAAAGATCGAAAAAGGCACAAACACAAACAAGGTGATAACCTCCTGGAGGATCTTCAGCTGTCCGACCGGCATTATCTCATGCCCCACTCGATTGGCCGGCACTTGTAAAAGATACTCGAACAAGGCAATGCCCCAGCTTATGAGCGCTGCGATAATCCATGGCTTATGAGCATAATTACGCAGATGTCCATACCAGGCGAAGGTCATAAAGACATTGCTGCAGCAAAGCAGAAAAACGGTAATTGCAAATCGGTTCACGCCAACATTCCTTTTGTTTTATAGCCCTACCGACAAACCCAAGAATCTTCCAATGTACACCACGAACGCGATGTCATCCAGAATGATTTGCACTACCGTCTTTGTTCATGGGTTAAAAAAGAAATTCTGGGGATGAAAATATAAAGTCCTTGGTCGATACGTTCCATTCATACCGGCAGTCCTTTCTTCATCTTGGAAAAGACGTCTTCCGCTTTTTTCCCGGGAATCAACATGCCGGTAATAAGATCCTGGATTGTCACCAGCCCCCAGGCGTCATTTTCATGTCGTTTGTTGACCAGAAGGGATTGCACCCTCGGATAATGGTTGCAAGACCGACTCCGAGTGCAGTGACCAGGGGTACGGTAATGGTGGAAGTAGTCACACCGCCGGCATCATAGGCGATGCCGATGATTTCCTCCGGTGCAAATACGGTCATACACATAACCACAACATAGCCACCAATGACCAGATAATGCAGCGGCCAATTAAGGAGGATGCGCAGCACCCCGAGCAAAATAGAAACCCCCACGGAAAAGGCCACGGTCAGCCTGAGACCCATGGCATAGCTCTCTCCAGCCGCCGCACTGTCGTCAATCAATTCGCCGGCTTTGACAATATTTGCCGCTTCTCCGGCGATTGCAATCAAGGCAGGCTCGGCAACCGTGGTTGAAAAAAATGAGGATTATTACAAAGAGAGCGGAGAGTTACTTGACAATTTTCTTGAAAAACTACCAGGCAGGTAGTTAAACTCAGCGGATTAATCTAGGCAAACAAGGAGGCCGGAACTATGAAGCACGCTGTAATGACCACCCTACTACTGAGTATGATTCTATCGGCAACGTTTCTTTTTCAGGGTTCTTCCTCGGCGGCCGAGGCACCTGGTGCTGCCCCGCAAATCAACATTGATCTCACCCTTTCCGACAACCTTCTGTCCTTTCAGGGAAAAACAGTGACGGTAACATTAGCTACCGGACAGACTATCTCGGGTATTGTCAAGAACGTCAAGAACGGTTATCTACACCTTGAAAAGCTGGCGCAGAAAGATTTCTTCGATGCAATCATCGTCATCGACAAAATCAACGCCGTTGAAGTGCGGGTGCGATAGTCGGCTGCTTGCCCCATATTCAAGCTGCCATTTTCGACCTACACAGCCCTGGGCTTCTCAAGTCCCAACGGCGCGAGAATCCGGCTGTCGAAACGTTGCATGATCTGTTCGTCCTGATCATTGCCTATTGCCTGGGAAATCGTTTTTATCTGCTCAGCAACCTGTTGATTTTTCTGCCAACAGGTGCGCCGCGCCTCTTCGATATGCGCCCAGTTCCGGTCCAGGGAAAATTGCTGCCAGGCAGCGGTTATCTCCGGAAAGAGTCTTTGTCGGAGCCCATCGAGTAAAGAAAGATAAAACCCAAGGGATGATGCCCGTTGCTCCCGGACAATATACGCTAAAAGCCCCTGAGGGTGGCTGTCGGCCAGGATATCCTTAACCGCCCGGCCGACAAATTCAAGCACCGAACCAGGAAAATGGCCGACAATTGCCCCAAGTGATTGGGAGGTCAGGGTCGTTTGCAGGATCTCGCCGATCTCGTGGTAGATAAAAAGGTTCATTTCCTGCTCAACAATGTTGTCCAGCGCCGCCTTAAACAGCTCCTGATCAAGCGCGCCGTTCTTGTAGACGCCATAGGACTGTAAAGCCTGCCGCATCGAACTCCTGCAGGAGGAGCGTACTTCGAGAATCTGATCCCAAAAGAAAAAGCGAAGAGCTTCCCTGCGGATGAGTATCAGGCCGTCCTGCACCATGGCAAAGGGGGCGGCCATTTCCCGTGCCCTCTCTTTGCCCAGGACAATTATCGGACAACCCTCCGTCCTGCGTCGCTCAAGGATCTCGGCAAGAAAATAGACGGTCTTCATTGACCGCCCGAACCCGGCGCCATAAAGAACGTCCTTGCCTGCAAGCTCGCCGTTGATCTCTTCCAGATCCAGAGGTGCAAAGGTTTTCCCGGCAAACGACAGGGATCGAAAAGGCTCCCCTGCTATGGTCGCCCAAAAGTTTTCTTTAGCCTCGATCCAGTCAAGCAAATCGGCAGATTCAGGTTCTTCCCATGGCTGCAGACCATTTTCCCATTTATAAAGGTTCCGGAGCTTGAGGACCATGGTGCACATGGTATAAATGCCATGGTCCCGCGCATCGGAAATATCGCAGTTATGCTGGATATCTTTGATGAAGGCGGTAAGTTCAGGATATGTTGGCATAGTAATTCACATTTGCATTCAAGCTGGCATTTGTTTTTCGTAGGGTGCACTCTGTGCACCAACAAAATCGCCATGGTGCACGGAGTGCACCCTACGTTTAGAGTCAACTTGAAAGCTCATTGGAATAAGGATGCATCGCGCCATTTTTATTGTCTTCAGCCGTTACTTCGCGTCGTTGGGAAAAGTGCGATAATCGGCAAAGTGAGCAGGGGAACAAAAGCGATAATGGTCAGGACGGGGCGGATGGTATAGGAATCGGCCATCTTTCCGACGATGGGGGTAATGGCACCGCCAAGACCGTAGGCAAAACCCATCATCAGACTCGCCACCATCGACCGACCTTTCGGCGCCAGCGTTTGAGCCATGGTGACACCAAGCGGCAGGGGTGCCAGGACAAAGCAGCCGGCCAAGGCCGCGCCCCAATACACCCAGGTACCGTTCAACTGCATAAAAAACCAAAGGGCCGGGGCCATGCACAGATAGCAAAAAAGAAAAACCGGCTTGAAACCTATGCGATCGGAGATGTGGCCGGAAAGCAAGCCGCTGATGGTACCCGACACAAGGAAAATCGAATAAATCGCTCCTGCCGAAACCACGCTGAAGCCCTCCCGCACATAGAGTACCGGCATAAAGGTCAGAAATGACTGGCCGACAATCGCCCGGAGGAACATGACCAGCCAAATCAAGGCAATACTTTTCCAGGCCCCCCCTAGGCTTTCCCTGAGTGCCCCAAAAAAACTGGTTCGCTTCATGCCCTCGCTTTGCGGTTGAGGTATCACCCGCAGAAGATACACCAAGAGCAGTAAGCCGGCTATCATAGTGAAAGGCATGGCCGACAATCCGAAATATGCGACATACCAAGTGATAAAGAGAGGGCCAAGACCGAAGGCCAAGGTGCCGCCGGTGTTGAATACCGACATGGAAAAACCGGCTTTGCTGCCGGCATAGACCGGTACCATCCCGGTGACCGAAGGATGGAACATCGAAGAACCAACCGAACCGAGTG
This sequence comes from Pseudomonadota bacterium, assembly GCA_043798185.1. GTDB lineage: Bacteria > Desulfobacterota > Desulfobulbia > Desulfobulbales > Desulfocapsaceae > Desulforhopalus_A. Next base: position 8,410 of record JAZDOW010000271.1, read on the forward strand.
CGACACAAAGAAGCAGAATCCAGAAATTGGGGGCAAGGCCCGCCAGCGGTATAAAGACAATGGTCAGCGCCAATCCTATGAAGATGAAGGCCCGCGTCGGATTACGGTCGGCGAAATATCCGACGGTCGGCTGGATGATAAAGGCAAGGAGACGCATAGTGCCGGCGATGATACCTATCTGTGTCAGGGTAAGACCCAGCTTGCCGACAAAAACCGGGAACAAAGGGGTAATGAAGGCGGTATAAAAATCGCCGGTGAAATGGATGAGAGTCAGGGCAAAAAGAACTTTCAGATTAGCCGACATCTTGCAGATTCCTATGGAGTGTGCAGAGCATTTGCATGTCTGCTGGAAAGGTGATTATTTCATTGGCACCTGCAAATATCGGCATCTGCTGCTAAAAGTCAAACCCTATTGCAGCTTCCATACAGGATTTCTTTTCGAAAGGAATGCTGACACCCCTTCCTTTGCATCATCAGTGGTGCACAGCCTGGCAAAGGCTTCGTTCATATACTGAAACTGTTTTTGGTAATCCATGTCCTCCGATTGATAGAAGGCGCTTTTGGCAATCTGCACCGCCAGGGGACTTCTCGTCGCCAGGTCTTCCGCCCATTTCAGAGCGGCTTCGTCAAGTTCTTCGTGGGCAACAACCCTATTAACCAGTCCGAGCTCGAGTGCCTCTTGGGCCTTTAAAAGATTGCCGTACAGAAGCAATTCCAAGGCCTTCTTCCGTCCCACGCAACGGGCAACCGGCAGAACCGGGCCAACACAGTTAAGACCGACATTGATGGCGGTAAGACCCATTTTCACGCGTTCCGAGGCAATAACCAAATCAGCCGCCGCCGCAAGTCCCATGCCATTCGCTGTGGCAACGCCTTGCACCTGTGCGATGACCGGCTTTTTCATGGCAGATATGGTCACCAGTGGATTTTCCATCCACTCAATCCATTGCCGATACTGCGTCGCCGATTTCCCGGCAAGCTCGTTGACATCAATTCCGGCGCAGAAGGCCCGTCCCGAGCTTTTCAGGAGAACCACGCGAACATTGCTGTCGGCCTCCATGGCAAGGAGGGCGGCATGCAGCTCCCCGGCCATTTGACTGGTAAAGGTATTCAACTGCTCCGGACGATTCAGGGTTATAATCCCGACAAACGTTTCCGTCGTTTCAACAAGAACTGTTTCAAACTCCACAAGACACCTCCACTTCGCAGATTATTTTTCGGATACTGCATTTAAAAGCTCCTTGCCGCAGACATTCGCTTACCCCCGATAGAAAGAACTTCTTTTCGATATCTCATCTCCACTTGAGGGGGGTATGGGTCACCACAGAATGCCTCTAATTGCTGTTTTTATCAAGCTTACAATTATCCGGCAGGAAGAGAGTTGCGCCAGCACCGCACAAGGGAAACTATTCAAGGCAATTTTTGCAACGAACATTCTGTTTCCGCTAAACCATGCTTTAAAAGGGATAATTTCTCGGCGGCAGTCCTAACCTGCTCCAGCGAAAACAACTGATCCAGCTTGGCTTGCAGGCTCATATGCTGTTCCATGAGCTGATGGCGAACATTCTCAAGGGAATACACCGATTGCTGCAAATTAGCCGTCCACCCGGCCTGCGGCCGAGGTTTATCATAAAGTAACTTGGTTGAGAATTCGAAATCGACAGCTAATTAAAATGATGGGCTATTTTTTGGAATTTCCAGGGAAAAATCTGCTGTGTTTTACGTCCTCGTTCGGTTATGATTCTTTGGAAATATATGAACTTTGTCCGATGGGATCTTGCTACGTATATTGGCCAGCAACCTTCTCAGGAATAGTGTTAACGCAAGTTTGCTTAAATGGCTAAGATTGCCAAGAGCACCTCTTCCCCTTGATAATGGGGGTGGATTGGTTGGAGGTGGGCAAGGAGAGTTCATCGGCAAGAAAAATGTCAGTGCTACCAGTTACATTGCAACCTTTGTTAACAGCATAACGGGACTGCAATTGACTCAAGCGACAAAGGGGAAGTTTATCGGGACAGGAAACCTCGGGAATCGCCGATGACAACGTTATTTCCCCTGTCCCGCATCGTCAATACGTATTCAGCATCCCGAAAATCATTCGCAAATATTTGTTTTTCTGAAACCACATCGGATGAGAATACCGCTTTGTCAAATAACGTCTTTGAATTTCCTTGATCTTATCCCAACCAACATCAAGGTGATGAGCAACGTCTTGAATGGTCATGTGACGAGACAATTCCACGACTTATACCACAAGGGCATAAGTTTCGTACGAGCAGACAAGCTGCTCAACTCAGCTATATCTTTCGAAGGATTTCGTGTAGGTAAAACGCGCATCCGCAAAACCGATAGTTATCTGCCGGACAAAGCTACACAGACGACAAAAACCACGGGGGATGTCCAGTTTGATATAAATTTGCTTTCTCCCGATCGGCAATGCATGGAACCAGCGAGTCTGGAATCCTCGCCTCGTAACTTACCCGCTCTTGCAGCAAGGGCATCGAAGAGAAAGCGGATCTTTTTCAATAGCAACGATAATTGCTCCATCCCGATACTGCGTGCTTGTGTAACGATAGCCATGAATACCGAACCCATGATACAATATACTCGTGGACATACTGTCACCTCCTTTATTAGTTGATGGGGATCACTATAAGGAAAGTAGTATGTCCACTTTTTGATTTGAAAAGTACGCTTTAGTCGGATGAACCTTATTTATAATCAGCCCGAATATCCTTTTTGCTGATCTTTCCTACCGAGGTTTTCGGGATTTCGTTACTGAAAATGATTTTAGTCGGCACCCCGTATTTCGGTAACAAACCGCGCTCGACAAAGGTCATACAGAAGTCCTGAATATCGGCTGCCGAGACCTTATCGCGGAAGTTGCTTTTCAGGACTACCATGGCGAGGGGCCGTTCGCCCCATTTCTCGTCGGCGATTCCCACAACCGCTACCTCGTTTACCGCCTCGTGCTGGCTGATAATGTCTTCAATTTCCAGGGAAGACAACCACTCCCCCCCGGTTTTGATGACATCTTTCAACCGGTCGGTGATCTTCAGATAGCCCTCGCCATCAATAACCCCGATATCGCCGGTGTGCAACCAACCGTCGGCCCAGAGTTCCTCACTCTTTTCTCCTGCCTTAACATACCCTTGAGCCAACCAGGGCGCCCTGGCCACCACCTCGCCGGCGGTATGCCCGTCATGGGCCACCGGTTTTCCATACAAATCGATAATTTCCAGCTGCACATAGGGGACGGGAAGTCCTGTTTTACAGCGGATTTCCACCTGCTCATCCTCCCCCCATTCGAGCATATGCGGTTTAAGATTGGCGAAGCTGAGAATCGGACAGGTTTCCGACATGCCATAGCCGGTGTACAGATTGATACCGTTTTTCAAAGCCTCCTTGCAGAGCCCCTTGGACAGGGCCGAGCCGCCGATAATGACCTTCCAGCCACGGAGATCCAGGCTCTTGATCAATGGGCTGGTGACCAGCATATTCATAATGGTCGGTACGCAATGCGAGAAGGTGACTTTTTCTCCGACAATGAGTTTCAGAAGCATCTCCGGTTCATAACGCCCCGGATACACCTGCTTGGCCCCGAGAAGGGTCATGAGATAGGGCATGCCCCAGGCGTGAACATGGAACATCGGGGTCATCGGCATGTACACGTCGGCCGAGGAGATATTGGCCTGCGACGCATAGGCACAAAGACCGGACATAACGCCGTAGGTATGCAGGACGATCTGCCGATGACTGAAAAACACCCCTTTCGGCAGCCCGGTGGTGCCGGTGGTGTAAAAGGTGGTGGCCATAGTGTTTTCGTCGAAATCGGGGAAATCGTATTCAGACGAGGCGTCTGCCATCAAAGCCTCATACTCGCCGTTGAACCCAAGGGCTCCAACCGGTTCGGCCTTCTTGTCGGTCAAGAGGATGATGCGTTTCACCGTCTCGAACCGATCCTTTACCGATTCGAGAAGCGGCACGAAATCCTCATTGACGAGGATCACCTGGTCCTCGGCATGGTTGATGGTGTAGATGAGCTGTTCCGGTGTCAGCCTGATATTGATGGTATGCAGCACCGCCCCCATCATCGGCACGGCAAAAAAGCACTCCAGATAACGGTGCGAATCCCAATCCATGACGGCCACCGTATCACCGGGTTTGACACCCTGGTCCCGGAGCATGGAAGCCAGCTTTGCCACCCGTTTGCCGAAAGTTATATAGTCGTACCGGGAAATATTCCGATAAACGATATGCTGATTGGGGGAATACGTCAGAGGGGTGGACAGCATCTGTTTGATGAGCAGAGGATAGCTGTAGGCACTTTTTGTCGGGGTGATGAGTCTTGTCGTCATGATGTCTCCTTTGAAGCCCTTTACGAAGAATTCCCGGTATTTTCCGCCTTCTCTTCTCCGTAAAAGAATTTTTCCGATTATCGGGGTTGAAAAACCGCTATGATTCCTGTGGATCGAGGGCTGTTGCCGGTTCGGTCGCCAGCCCCGGCATGGGGCTTTCGATTTTTTGCACCAGCAGCAGACCATAAAGAACAATGCCGACAACCATACCCCAGGCCGGCCCAAATTTGGCAATAACCATGCCGACAAAAAAGGCATAGCCCTGAGCGGCAGGCGTCTTAACCATGGAGATGGCGATATATGCGCAGGCAAAACCTGTGAGAATAAGGGTAATGGAAAGTGCCACGGCCAAAAGCGGCTTCATGAAAGTCACCACCGGCACCAGAAAGATCAGGATAAAAGCCGGCCAATACCAGTTGAATAAACCGGTGTAAAAAGAATCCATGTTATGGCGACCGGATTTATATCGTTCCGTCAAAAACACATGCACCCCCGTCCAAATTGGTCCATGCAGGGGAATAAAGGGGCCGGCTGTCAGGAGATGCCCGATATTACGTACAAAAAGGATAACATGGCTGCGGGTGGTGTCAACCTCAATTTTCTCATCCCGGCGCACCTCACCGGCCTGTTCGAGAAGGGTGTCTGCAAGGATCAGGTCACCAAAGACAAAGATATAGACCATGAGGGCTAAGGGAAAAGCTTTCACATAGACCGCAAGATCGGGAAAACCGATCGAGAAAGGGGAAACCGCCTTGATATAAGCGCCGATCTGGGGAATATGCCAGCCCATCTTGATATCAAAGGCTATCTCACCGGAAAAGGATCCGACGATTGCCGCCACCAGGAATCCCACCAACATTGCCATGGAACCGAGTAAATTGAGAACTTTACTCTTCTTTCGTGCCTTGGTGTACCAGATTGAAAACATGAGGAGAAAAACCACCGCCCAGACAACGGGAAGGGTTATCGGCAACTTCTCCAGGCGACCGAATTCCGCACTAAAGGCGGCAATAGCCCCGCCGAAAATGATTGCCGCCCTGAGTTCCACCGGCACCCATTGGAAAAAGCGTTTACTCAGGCCGGTGACCGCAAAAAAGAGGAAGATAGCGGAAACGCAAATGGTCACCGCCATCATCGCCTGGATGGCCTGCACGCCCGGCTCATAGGCCCCGAGAAAGGTCATGACCAACGGCAGGGCCGGGGTGATCCATCCCGGTGCATAGGGTTCGCCGAAGATCACCGTCGGCACGACCCAGACCCAGAACAGTTGGATAAGAACCACTGCCCAGGCCACTTCAAACGGCACCTGAAAATATTTCATGGTAAGACCGGCAACAACACCGGCTGTGGCTGTGGTCAACAGGCCACCCTGGATGATTTCAGGTAGCGAAAAGTCCACATGAATTCCTGGAATGCGGGTAGTAAATTTTCCCCAGCGAATACCCGGTTGCCGTTCTCCCTCCGGTCTTTTCATGGCCATTTTTTTCTCCTTTGTTTGTCTTAGTTTGAGTGGCCGAAAAGCCAGCACTGGGCTGTCATTCGGCCGATATGAATTCCATGCAAACGATGCTTTGCAGGAATCCGTCACCCCATGAGAAAACGTGGAAAAAGCCTGAGCAATACCTTTAGGCGATACGGGCAAGAAATAAAATCGGTGAAACACCTATTGTAGTGTATGCGAAAGACTCATAACTCTGTCGGTAAATCGACCACAACGAAGTTGCTCTGCAGGTGGGAGGGTGCGGAGGAGAGTATCTTCAGTCGGATCCTTTGAAAACGCCGGTCTCCGCCCAGATCACCGCATAGCGGACCAATTCGCCGGCACTGCCGAGACCGAGTTTTTCCTTGATCCGTTCCCGGTAGGTACCAATAGTTTTGACGCTGATATTCAACTGGCCGGCAATCTGTTTCGGTGACATGCCCCGACCGATAAGTTGAAATATTTCGAATTCCCGGTCGGTGATCCTT